>JADBEO010000015.1 GCA_031316315.1 Chelatococcus sambhunathii | reverse complement strand
CCCAGACACTCTTCGATGCGGCGGCGGGTCGCGGGCGTCGCGCCCTGTGGAAGCGCCGACAAGGGGAACCAGCCGCTCTCGGCTATCTCGCGGTTCGGCTCGGGCGCCGCGCCGATCGCGAACGCGTCGGTTCTGAACAGGGCGACATGATCGCGTCCGCCGAACGCCGGATTGAAGTAAAACCCGACGAGCCGCAGCGGCCGCGCCTTCAGGCCCGACGTCCCGCACCAGTGGACCAACGCGTCCTCCTCGCCATGGGTGACCCAGATTTCCTGCGCGCCGGTATCGAGGATCGTGCGGCGAAGCTCGTCCCAGTCGGCATGGTCGGAGACGACGAGCGGCAGCTCGACGCCGCCCTGCCGCGCGCGGGCGCGGACGCGAAGCCAGCCGGAGGCAGCGACCGCTACGGGGTCGGGGAACTTGCGCGCCCACAGCTCCCTCAGCGCCGAGGGCGGGCAGATCACGATCGCGCCGGCGAGTTTTGGGCGCTCGGCCGCGGTGACCTGGATCGTCTCGCCGACGTCGACGCCCAGCGCGCGATACGCCTCCGTAACCCGGACCATCGCGCCGTGCAGGTGGATCGGCCCGTCCCAGCCGGCCTGCCGCAGCAGCAGCATCAGCCGCTGCGCCTTGCCGAGCGAGTAGGCCCCGACGAGATGGGCGCGCTCGGGAAACAGCTTTACGCTGTCGAGCAGTTTCTCGACCTCGGCAGCGGGGTCCGGATGCCGGAAAACCGGCAACCCGAACGTGGCCTCGGTGACGAACAGATCGCAGGGCACGACCTCGAAGGGCGCGCAGGTCGGATCGCCCGCGCGCTTGTAGTCGCCCGAGACGACGGCGCGAAACCCCTTCCATTCGAGCAGGATCTGCGCAGCTCCGAGCACATGCCCGGCGGGGTGGAAGCTGACCGCGACGTCGCCGACCTTCTGGCGTTCGCCATAGCTCGACGGCTGGCGCGAGCGCGCGAAATCTTCGCCGTAGCGCGCGGCCATGATGGCGATTGTTTCAGGCGTCGCCATCACTGCGCCGTTGCCGGGCCGGGCGTGGTCGGCGTGGCCATGGGTGATCAGCGCGCGGTCGACCGGACGGAGCGGATCGATGAAGGCGTCGGCCGGCGGGCAATAGAGGCCTTTGGGGGTCGGGATCAGGAGGTCTTCGGGGCGCATCCGGTTGTAAGATAAGAGGCGCAGTAGCGAGGAACAGCGGGGGCCCTCATCTGCCCGGAACGCTCGGAACGAGCCTAGTCATGGTCCGGCTTGACCGGACCATCGACGCCGACTGCGGAGCTCGACACGAAACGTGGGTCCTCCGGTCAAGCCGGAGGACGACGAAGAGGTTCGTGCGGGCGCTTTGAGAGGGCGCTCACCGCGCCTATCTCCTGTACGTGCTCGCGCCCGAACCGTCCCCAGACACCCAAACCGCCCTTCCAGACCGCTTCGCTTCCTGGTTCGCGGGGCGCGGCTGGGCGCCGAGGTCGCATCAGCTCGCGCTGCTGGCGCATGCGCGGGAAAAGCGCGACGCGCTGCTGATCGCGCCGACGGGCGCCGGCAAGACGCTCGCAGGCTTCCTCCCGAGCCTGATCGAGCTGGCCGACGGCCGCGAGACCGGAGAAGGCCTCCACACCATCTACGTCTCGCCGCTGAAGGCGCTCGCGGTGGACGTCGCCCGCAACCTCACGGCGCCGGTCGCCGAAATGGGTCTGCCCATCCGGATCGAGGGCCGGACCGGCGACACGCCGGCTGGCCGCCGAAAGCGGCAGAAGCAGCACCCCCCCGACATGCTGCTGACGACGCCCGAACAGCTCGCGTTGCTGATCGGCGATCCCGGTGCGGCAAGACTGTTCGAAACCGTGCGGCGCGTCGTGGTCGACGAGCTGCACGCGCTGGCGCCCACCAAGCGCGGCGACCAGCTGGCGCTCGCGCTCGCCCGCATCCGGGCGCTCGCCCCCGATGTCGTGACGGTGGGTCTCTCGGCGACGGTTCGGGCGCCCGCCGAGCTCCGGCGCTGGCTGGTCGACCCGCGCCGCGGCGCTCCGCTCGCCGAACTGGTTGAGATCACGGGCGGCGCAGCGCCCGACATCACGGTCCACGAGACCGACGAGCGGCTGCCCTGGTCCGGCCACGGGGGGCGGCACGCGATGGCCGAGATCTACGAGGCGATCCGGCGCCACAAGACGACGCTGCTCTTCGCCAACACCCGCGCGCAGGCGGAGCTCACCTTTCAGGAACTATGGCGCATCAACGAGGACACGCTGCCGATCGCCCTCCACCACGGCTCGCTCGACGTCGGTCAGCGACGAAAGGTCGAGGCGGCGATGGCGGAGGGGCGGCTGAAGGCGATCGTCGCGACCTCGACGCTCGACCTGGGCATCGACTGGGGCGACGTCGACCTGGTCGTCCATATGAGCTCCCCCAAGGGCGCCTCGCGCCTGCTGCAGCGGACGGGACGAGCCAACCACCGGCTCGACGAGCCGTCCAAGGCGATCATCGTGCCCGCGAACCGGTTCGAGGTGCTCGAGTGCGAGGCCGCCCGCGACGCCGCGCTGGCCGGGGATCAAGACGCCGAGGCGGTGAAGCCCGGCGGTCTCGACGTGCTCGCCCAGCATATCCTCGGGGTCGCCTGCGGAACGCCGTTCGACGAGGACGACCTGTTCGCGGAGGTCGTCTCTACGGCGCCCTACGCAGCGCTAGACCGCAAGACCTTCGACGACGTCATCCAGTTCGTCGCGACCGGCGGCTACGCGCTGAAAAGCTACGACCGCTTCGCCAAGATCCGGCGGACGCCGGACGGCCTGTGGCGGGTGTCGAACCCGTCGGTCGCGCAAGCCTGGCGCATGAACGTCGGGACCATCATCGAGGCCTCGTCGCTGAAGGTGAGGATGGGGCGCGTTCGCCGCACCGCCGCCGGCGCGGTCAATCCGGCCGGCTATGGCGGGCGGCTGATCGGCGAGATCGAGGAGTATTTCGTCGAGACCATGACGCCGGGCGACACCTTCATGTTCGGCGGCGAGATCCTGAAATACGAGGCGCTGATCGAGAACGAGATCTACGTTTCACGCTCGAACTCAGAGGCGCCCAAGGTGCCGACCTATGTCGGCGGCCGCATGCCGCTGACGACCGGCGTCGCGGCGCGGGTGCGGGCCATCCTCGACGACCCCTCGCAGTGGACGCGGTTGCCGACGCAGACCCGCGAATGGCTCGGCTTCCAGCAGGAGCGGTCGGTCATTCCAGACCGGGAAAAACTCCTGGTCGAAACCTTTCCCCGCGCTGGCAAGTATTTCCTTGTCACATATCCTTTCGAGGGCCGCCTCGCCCATCAGACGCTCGGCATGCTGATGACCCGCCGACTTGAGCGCGCCCATGCGAGGCCGCTCGGTTTCGTCGCAAGCGACCACGCGCTCGCAATCTGGGGTCTCGGCGACGTATCCGCAATGATCGCGGGCGACCTGCTCTCGCTCGACCAGTTGTTCGACGAGGACATGCTCGGCGACGACCTCGAGGCCTGGCTCGCCGAGAGTTCGCTGATGAAGCGCACCTTCCGCAACTGCGCGATCATCGCGGGCCTCATCGAGCGCAACGTGATCGGCGCCAAGCGCAAGACCGGCCGGCAGGTCACCATGTCGACCGATCTCGTCTACGACGTGCTGCGCCGCCACGAGCCTGACCACGTGCTGCTCAGGGCCGCCTATCAGGACGCCGCCGGCGGCCTGATCGACCTCTGGCGCGTCGCAGACTTCCTGAAGCGGGTGAAGCAGCACATCGAGCACCGTCCGCTCGACCGGGTCTCGCCGCTGGCGATCCCGATCCTGCTCGAGGTCGGCCGCGAGCCGGTCTACGGAGCGGCCCAAGACGCGCTGTTGAGAGAGGCCGCCGAGACGCTCGTCGAGGAGGCGATGGGGCCTTTGCCGGGAACGAAGGGCGCAGGACCGCCGGGCTTTCTAAGGTCGCTGTGACCCTGGACGCGGACGTGCTCGGTCGCGCGGACATGGCTTTCGCACTATATCACCAGCGTACAGAAGGAGTTCGAGTATGGATCAGATCATACAGGAGGGCCGCGAGGCCTTCGCATACGGCGTCGAAATGCGGCGCTGCCCCTACCGCGACGCCAACCGCCGCGACGCCTGGCTCAAGGGCTGGATCGAGGCGCGGCAGGCTTCCCGCCAGCCGGACCGGTAAGCTTTCGCGCCTTTGCCCAAGTCACGTCCTCCGGCCTCGCCGGGGGACGCTCGCGTTGCCGATGCCGTGGACCGGACGCCGAAGTTCCTGCTACGTTCCGGCCGATGATTCTCTCAGCCCTCCTCCGCGCCGACGAGATCGAGCCGACGCTCAGCGTCTGCGGCGTCGCGCTCGTCGCTCACCCTGCGGGCGCGCTCTACGAACCGTCGTCAGGCGCGCTCGTGCTGGCGGACCTGCATCTCGAGAAAGGCTCGAGCTTCGCGCGGCGTGGCCAGATGCTCCCGCCCTACGATACCGCGACCACGCTCGGGCGGCTGGCGCGGCTGGTCGACGTCTATCGCCCGCGCGTGGTGATCGCGCTCGGCGACAGTTTTCACGATCGCGGCGGCCCCGCCAGACTGACTGACGCCGACCGCGGTGCGCTGACGGCGCTTCAGCGCGGCCGCGACTGGATCTGGATCTCCGGAAATCACGACCCGGAACCGCCGGCCGGCTGCGGCGGTGAGACCGCGGCGGAGATGGCGCTGGGTCCGCTCGCCCTGCGGCATGAGCCGACGGCGGGCGCGCGACGCGGAGAGATCGCGGGCCATCTCCATCCGGTGGCGAGGATCGCAGTTCGCGGGCGCGGCCTGCGCCGCCGCTGCTTTGCGACCGACGGGGCGCGCATCGTGCTGCCCGCATTCGGGGCCTATGCGGGCGGGTTGAACGTGCGGGACGCGGCCTTCGGCGGCCTGTTCGCCCCCGGCGCGCTCACGGCCTGGATGCTCGGAGAGACCGGCGTGTACGCCATCGCCGGCGGCGCGTTGCGGCCCGACTGACGGCTGGTGCCATTCCGGCGGAAGCGAAGCGAAGGCCGAAATCCGGACCCGCCGACGTTTCTCACCCGAGACGCGCCGGGCGTTGAGCTGAACCCGAGAGGGTGGCGTGGCTGGGTCCCGGGCCAAGCCCGGGACGACGGTTGTGTTCAGGCGCCCCAATTCAAACGGCTCACCAGTGGTAGCGCAGGCCGACCGTCTGGTACTGCGAGCCGCCGCCGGTGTTGTTGAACACGCCGAGATTGCCACCGGAGCGGTGGTGGAAGCGGAACACCAGATCCAAGTTCGGCTGGCTGGGCAGGCCGAAGGTGATCTCCGGCGAGAGATAGTGCAGCACCTCGGAGGTGTGGCCCGGCGACTTCAGCTTCTCCCAGCCCGAGACATCGGTGGCGTAGTTGACGCCGGTCGACAGCGCCACGGAGGTGCGGACGTAATCGTTCCAGGGGAACTTCTTCCACCGCCCGTAGAGCGCGCTCCAGAACTCCCACTCGTTCTGGCCGTCGAAGCGCTTGCCGATGCCCACCTCGGTCTCGAACGCGAAATAGTCCTCGTAGGTCAGGATTTCGCGGCTGAGCGAGCCCGACACCAGCGTCGAATCCTTCGTATGCCACTGCCACGGCGGGTTCTCGTAGCGCAGGAAGATGCTCGACATCGTGGTCGAGATGTACCGGCCGACATAGACCGTGCCCGCGCAGTGGCCGTCGCAGGGCGTGAAGGGATTGATGAAGCGCCAGCCGCTCTCGACAGGCGCGGTCGCCTGGACCGCCGGTTCGGGCTGAGAGATGTCAGCCGCCCGTGCGCAAGATACGCCGAGAAACACAGTCGCGAACAGCGCCGCCGCACCGGCTTGGCCCCGCACGGCGCCGAGAAAACATGTCACTTTGGCGAGTCCCCTTGAACGCCGGTCATGCCGCCATGGCGACGGACGCTATCAGCTAGAGTTTACGGAACCAAGTTCGGCCGACTTCCCCTTCCACGCCGCGGATCAAGAAACCCAAATCTGTTGCGAGGCAATGACAGCGCCGGCCGCGACCGTCGCGATCGTCGCGAGCGCGGCGAGCAGCAGGCGCAGACGGCCGTACCAACGTGGCGCGGCGAAGCGTGTCGACCACAACCCATCGACGATCCCGTGCGCAGCCAGCCCCGCCCCGAGCATGAAGAGTCCCGACGCCCCGCCGACGAGCAGCGCGCCCCAGGCCCAGAGCGGCGGCGCCATGGCCCCGACGGAAAGCCCCCGTCGCGTCTCGGCGTTCGGATGCCGAAGCGCCAGCCCCCAATGCGCGCCGCCGAGGAAGGACAGGATCGTCGCGCCGTAGCCGAGCAGAGCGGCCGCGGCGTCGAGCCCGAAGAGGTCGCGCCCATGCAGGGCGATCGCGAGGGCCAGGCCGATGAAGGGGATCAACCCGAGCAGGCCGAGCCAGAGCGGCAGGGCGGGAATCTCGGCGTCGTCGCGGATTGGTTCCGATGCGATCAGGGTCATCTGTCACGCCCTCGGCGAAGCGACGGGACCGGACCTCAGTCCCGCCGGAAGATAACGCTCGCAAGCCAGCCGAGCAGCAATGCGAGCCCGACCGCGACCAGACCATAGGCGAGGCGCCGGTCCTCGGCGAGACCCGCCACGCGCGCCTCGAAGTTCGACTTCACGACCTGGAACGAAGTGGTCTGCCGGGCGAGCGTCTCGCCCTGCTGCATCAGACGCACCTCGACGTCGAAGGTCCCGAAGGGCACGTTCGGCGGCAGCGCGATCTCGCCCTGGAACAGCGAGGCGCCGATGAAGTCGACGCCGCGGGCGTCCTCCCGCCACAGCCGCCGCCCCTCCTGCAGACGCCGAAGCGCGGCGACGAAGGCGGCGTCTTCCGGGGTCGGGCGCTCTCCGGCTCCCGCGATCCGCCGCTCGGCCGCCGCCTCGAGGCCGAGGTCCTCGCGCTTCAGCGTCGCTGGGTCGGCGATCTCCGCGACCGGCCGGTTGGTGAGGACCGCGAGAAAGGTCGGAGCGCGCACGAAGTCGCGCCCCCTGCGATTGATCCACATGCCGAGGACGCGCGTCTTCTCGCGGACGTCGATGGTCTCGAGCGGCCCGCGCACGGTGACCACAAGGTCGTAAGGGCCCGGCGGCCGGACCTCGCCGTCCTTGTCGAGCGCCGCGCCGAAGACGGTGATCGAGCCGCCCTGGTAGTTCGAGGCGATCACGACCTCGCGCGAGGACAGCGACACGATCAGCCCGTCCGCGCGCGCCGCCGAAACGCCGGCGACGAAGGCCAGCCCCAGGGCGAGCCGAAGAAGGCCGAGCCGTCTCATGCGCGCTCCGTCTGGGAGATCGAGAACGGCTCGTCCGGCTCGATGACGAGATCGGCGAGGAAGCGCCCCGCGACGACGAGCAGCATCACGGCGAGCAGCAGCCGGAGGCGCGGCCCCGAGAGCTTCTGCCCGACCCGCACGCCGAACTGGGATCCGATGGAGCCGCCGATCATCAGAAGGATCGCCAGCACGATGTCGACCGAGGCGTTGGTCGTCGCGTGCATCACGGTCGAGGCCAGCATCGTGACCAGGATCTGGAACAGCGACGTGCCCACGACGACGGCGGTCGGCACGCGGAAGACGTAGACGAGGGCCGGCACCAGCAGGAAGCCGCCGCCGACGCCGAGCACGGCGCCGGCGAAGCCGATGAAGGCGCCGAGGCCCGCGAGCGAGATCGCGCTGGCATGGATCATCGAGCGGCGGAAGCGCAGCTTCAGCGGGAAGCGGTCGAAGAAGCGGCGGGTCGGGGGACGGCGGGGGCGCGGCTTCGGCGCGACGTCAAGGTTCGACCGCACCGACTCCACCAGCATGAGCCCGCCGATGGTCCCGAGCATCAGCACGTAGGAGATCGCGATGAAGGCGTCGAGCTGGCCCGACGCGCGCAGGGCGTTGAAGAAGGCGACGCCGCCGGCGCTCCCGACCACGCCGCCGGCGAGCAGCACCGCGCTGAGCTTGAAGTCGATCGCCCGTCGTCGCCAATACGCCAGCACGCCCGTGAAGGCCGAGGCCGCGATCTGCGGCGCCTCGGAGGCCACGGCGACGGCCGTCGGCACGCCGATGAAGATGAGGAGCGGCGTCATCAGGAAGCCGCCGCCGACCCCGAACATGCCGGAGACGAAACCGACCGCAAGGCTCATCGCGAGCACGAGCAGCACGTCGACAGGCAGTTCCGCGATCGGAAGATAGATCTGCATGCGCGTCCGGACGCCGAGCTCCGGCCGCACGACGGCCGGAGCCTTCAAGAGGCGGCAGGCGGCGCCGCGGTCAAGTCCCCCGGTCGCCGCGCACCTCCGATCAGCGCGAGGCGGTTCGGGGTCCGGTCTCGCTGCGCGCCGTCGCGCGGTCCCAACCGCCGGGCGGCGTTTCGGGATCGTTCGCGGCCGGATCGATCGGCTTCGGCGTGAAGGCGGCGACGGCGGCCTTGGCGACGCCGACGGACGAGCCCAGCGCCTTTCCGACCTCGTCGCGCTTCCTGGCGGCGTCCTGGTCGCCCTGTTCGGCGGCGACGGAGAACCACTTGTAGGCCTCGACCAGATCGCGCTTGCCCCCGAGGCCGCGCGCCTCGAGCACCGCGAGGTTGTAGGCGCTGTCCTGCAGGCCGCGTTCCGCGGCCATGCGGAACCAAACGATCGCCGCGCCGTAATCAGGCTTGCCGAGGCCCCCCTCGGCATGGACGACGCCGAGATTGTGCATGGCGCGCACGTTTCCGGAGGCGGCCGCCTGCTCATACCAGCGGCGGGCGGCGGCGACGTCGCGGGCAACGCCGCGGCCCTTCTCGTAGAGGCTGCCGAGCCGGTGCTGCGCGGGCGCGGAACCTTGCGCCGCGGCCTTCTCGAACCAGCGCGCCGCGGCGGCCGGGTCTGCCGGGACGTTGCGGCCGTCGAGCAGCCGGTCGCCGATCTCGAGCTCGGCCGCGGCGTCGCCCGCCTTGGCGCGGGATCTCAGGGTCGGCCCGCCGATCTCGTCCGGCAAGGCGAAGGCATCGCGCGAGATTGAGCCCGTCACGGCGGGATCGGCGGCCTTCCAGTCCGTGCGGGACTTGGCCGCGGCCGCGCCCGCTTCGGCGAAAGCGAAACTCGTTAGGTCGCGGGCCGGCGCTTTGGGAGGCGCCGCGCGATCGAGATCGCTGGCGGGACCCTGCGCGACCGCGCGTGGCTCCGTCGCCTTCGGCGCCGGCGGCTCATCGGCAGCAAGCGCACGCGCGTCCTCCGCTTTCGGCTCCTCAACGGCCGGGTCGGCCTGGGCCTCCTTCTGCGGCGCCGGAACGGCCGGCGCGACGCGCGGCTGCTCGGACGGGGCGAGACGAGACTGGGGCGCGGGGGGCGTCGGCGCGGGCTCGGGCTCGCCGGACATCCCGCTCGCGAGATAGAGCGCGGAAAGCACGATGAGGATGGCCGCGACGCCGAGCAGCACGGGGCGCTTGCGCTGCTTGAGCGCTCCGAGCGCGCCGGCGAAAGGCGCGGATTTCTCGACTTCTCCGGCTTCCGGCCGCGGCTCGACGAGCGGTTCCGCAGCGCCCTGCATCGTCGCGCGGCGCGCCGAGGCGATCAGCGAAGCGGTGGACTGAGCGGCTGGGGCCGGCGGCTGGTGTTCGGCGCGCGGCAGTCCCGCGCCCGGCTCGATCGGGTCGTCCGGACCGAAATCGCCGACGCCGGAATGGAACGTCGGCGCGTCGTCGGCGCGCCGCGCCCGGACGGTCGCCGGCGGCTCCGCGTCGGCGATCTCCTCCATCGCGCGACGCGCGGCGGCGCGCGCCGCTTCGGTCGCGTTCTCGACCTCCGGCTCGGCGTCCCGTCCGAAACGGAGGCGCGGCTCGGCCGGCTCCGGATAGGCGGGTCCGGGCTGGTTCTCCAGCCGGTCGAGCATCCGCTCGAGCGTCGAACGAACGGCGTCAAGCGCGTCGGCGGCGCGCCGCTCGCTCTGCGCGGACGAGGCGCGCATGTCGGCCAGCGCCGAAGCGAGCTCGCTTTCGAGCCGGCCGCCCGACGCATCCGCCACGAGCGCGTTTCGCGCCGCCGTCGCAGCCGTCTCGGCCGCATGGGCGCCGAGATCGGCGCAGCTGCGCTCGATCCTGGAGGCGAGCCCGCCGAAAGCTGCGTGAAGGTCTTCGATGCGCGCGCCGTTTTGGGCGAGACCCTCGACGATCCGCACCAACTCGGACTCGAGCGCGCCTGAAGCTTCGAAGGGCGTGGGCGACAGCATCTGCGCTGCGATGGCGCGAACCGACTCCTCGACCTGTTCGAAGGCGGCTCCGCGGGCCCGGGTCGCCGCGGCCATGGTGTCGAAGCGCTCGCCGAGATCCGCGATGCGGGCGGTCACGTCCTCGATCCGGGCGCCGGCGTCGCTCTGACGATCGGCTTCGAGCTGCTCGGTGAGCCGCTCGATCCGCGCCGACAGCTCATCGAGCCCGAGGACCGCTGGCGTGCGGCGCTCCTCCGCGATGTGATGCGTCAGCGCCTCGATCTGGCGGCTGAGCCCGTCGAAAGCATCCGGCCGGGCCGGGGCGAAGGACGAGATTTTCTCATCCAGCGAATCGATCCGGCGGCCGAGACCCTCGAACATTTCGGGACGCGCAGCGGCGGCGATCTTGCCGTCGAGCGCCTCCACCTTGCCGGCGAGGCCTTCGACGGCCTTCAGCGCCGGCCCGATCGCGGAGCGCGACTTCAGACCTTCCGTCAGCGCGTCGATCTGGCGGCCGAGGTCCGACACGGCCTCCGCGCGCGGCAGGCTGTCGAGCTCGGAACGAATGGTGGCGTTGATGCGCTCCAGCGCCTCGTCGCGCGCGGCGGTCGCGTCCGCAATGGCGGCGATGCGCCCGTCGAGCGCCTGGACACGTCCCGCGAGGCCGACGACGGCCTCGCGCGTCGGCGCGACTGCGGCTTCCTGCGCGTCGAGCCGTGCGATCAGGGTCTGGATCTCGACCGCGACCGCGTCCACCGCGGACAGACGCGGGAAATGGTCCAGCTCGCTGCGGATATCCTCGACGCGCCGCGCCAGCGCCTCGATCGCGCTCGCATTGCGCGGGCCGATCGCGTCGAGCCGCGTCGAGATCGCGTGAAGCTCCTCGGCGAGCTTGGTGATCATCTGCGGGCTCGCGGCCTCGGACCGCATGCGGTCGACCTCGGTGACGAGTTGGTCGATGGCCGAAAGGGAGTCGCGGTCGAGGCGAGCCGGCCTGTCCTCCGACAGACGCTTGGCGAGATCCGACATCTCACGCGTCATCCGGTCGATCTCGGCGCGCGTCGGCAGGTCTGCGACGGAATTGCCGAGACGGTCGATTTCGCCACGAAGCTCTTGCAGCGCCGCCGGCGGAATCGGATCGGGGGCAGGCGCCGGACGTTCCGCGGCCGCGTAGCGGTAGGACTTCGGCGCGCCGGAATAAGAGCCGGAGGACGGCCGCGGCGCAGGCTCCGCGCGGGGCGCAGGCGCCGCGTCGGGCGACCTGCGGACTGGCGGTTCGGGATCTAAGTCGAGCGCCTGCTGACGCGCGGAAATCTCCGCGAGCGCCGAGCGCAGCGACGACACGGGCGCTTCAGGCTTCGGCGCGGGCCGGGCCGGCTCGGAGCTCCGGCGCTCCTCGACGGGGCGGCGCTCGGCGGAGCGCGTTTCCGGAAGAATTTTGGCGAATTCGGCGATGCTGCGCTCGAGCTCCCCTGGAGCCGGCGGACGCGGACGCGCCTCTTCCCGGGGCGGATAAGCGGGCGCCGGGCGCGCGCCGGCGCGATCTTCGCTGGCGCGGTCATGGGACATGCCGGAGCGGCGCTCTTCCGAGAGCCGAGCGAAGCCTTCCAGCGCGCTCGTCAGCCGCTCGCCGGGATCGATCTCGCTTCGCGCCAGCAGGTCGACAAGGCGCTCGAGCTCTTCGGGCGCCGGGTCGCCCGCGCGTCTTGCGTCAGCGAGGCGGTCGGCCAGATCGGCCAGCCGCCGGTCGGCGCCGCGATCGGAGGAGGAACGTCCGCCGCTTTTCGCCCAGGAGTCGCTCACGCTCATTGGCTTCACCTCGAGCGCCTCGCAGGAGTTGCTGCGAGGTCGGTTCGATCTCGCGACGCAATGCGCCGTCGACCGTCGCCGACTTTTTTACCGGCAGGGTAAACAACCGGTTAACCAGAGCTCGAATCCGTAACGGTTTCTTAGCCGAAGTTACCGAGACCCTTCTTCCGCGGAGGGGGTGGCGAAGGCGCGCCTGATGCGTCAAACACGCTCCGTGGACGCAAAACCCCTCTCTCCTGTCGAGACCCAGGCCGCCCCGAAACGCAGGCGCGGCACGTTCGTCGTCTACCGGCGCACGATCGCGCTGCTCGGGAACGAGAAGAAGCTCGCCGCCGGGATGGTGGCCGCGAATGTCGCGCTCGCGGGCGCGGCCTTCGCCGAGCCGGTGCTGTTCGGCCAGATCATCGACCGCCTCACCAAGGGCGGCGCCGGCATCATGCAGATCGCGCTGGTCTGGGCCGCGATCGCGCTCGCCGCGATCGCCGGGCGCGTGGTCGTCGGCCTCCACGCCGACCGGCTGGCCCACCGCCGCCGGCTCGCCGCCATGACGGAGGTGTTCGGCCACACGCTCGGCCTGTCGCTCAGCTGGCACCGCAAGACCCATTCGGGCCGCATCGTGAAGGCGCTCGCCGTCGGCACGAACTCGCTCGCCGACGTCTGGCTGACCTTCTTCCGCTCCGGCTGCGCAACGCTGATCGGCCTCGTCGCGCTGCTGCCCGCCAGCCTGATGCTGAACCTGTGGCTCGGCCTGATCCTGATCGCGCTGGTGATCCTGTTCGGCATCGCGCTCACCATTCTGATGCGCAACACCCAGACCCGGCAGGAGGATGTCGAGGCTTATCACTCCGACGTGGCCCAGCAGGCGGCAGATGCGATCGCCCAGGTCGCCGTGGTGCAGAGCTTCGCGCGGATGAGGTCGGAGATGACCTCGCTTGGCGCGGTGATGCAGCGGTTGCTCGACGCGCAGATGCCGGTCCTGTCCTGGTGGGCCTACGCCACGGCCGCCACGCCGGCCGCCGGCACGCTGACCGTGCTCTGCGTCGTGGTCGGCGGCGCATGGCTCAACGCCAACGGGCTCGCGAGCGTCGGCGATATCGTCACGTTCGCGGCGCTGGCGACGCTCACCATCGGCAAGCTCGGCGAGGCGGTGCAGCTCATCAATCTGCTGATGACCAACGCGCCGCGCATCGGCGAGATGCTCGATATCGCGGACGCGATCCCCGATGTCGCCGAGCGGCCCGGCGCGACCGATCCCGGCCGGCTCAGGGGCGACATCGCGTTCGAGAACGTCTTTTTCCACTACGAGCCGAGCCGCCCGACGCTGGTCGACGTCTCCTTCGAGGCCAGGCCCGGCCAGACGGTCGCGCTGGTCGGGGCGACCGGGTCGGGAAAGTCGACCGCGCTGTCGCTGCTGCACCGAGCCTTCGATCCGCTCGAAGGCCGCATAACCATCGACGGCGTGGACATCCGCGACATGACGCTCGACGGGCTGAGGCGGAACATCGGCGTCGTGTTTCAGGAGCCGATGCTGTTCGCGCGCTCGATCCGCGCGAACCTGCTGGTCGGCAAGGAGGACGCGACCGAGGCCGAACTCGAGGCCGCCTGCGAGAAGGCCGAGGTGCTCGACGTCGTGCGGCGCCTGCCGGAGGGCTTCGACTCGGTTCTCGGCGAGCGCGGCGCCTCGCTTTCGGGCGGCGAGCGGCAGCGCCTCGCGATCGCCCGCGCCCTGCTCAAGGACCCGCCGATCCTCGTGCTCGACGAGGCGACCAGCGCGCTCGACGCCGGCACTGAAGCGCGCGTGCAGGCCGCGCTGGAGCATGCGCGCGAGGGCCGCACCACGCTCGTCATCGCTCATCGGCTCGCGACGGTCAGAAGCGCCGACCTCGTGCTGGTGTTTGAGCGCGGACGGGTCGTTGAGCGCGGCCCGTTCGACGAGCTCGCGAGCGCCGGCGGCGCCTTCGCCAGGCTCGTGGCGGCCCAGGAGCTCAGTCATGGCGCTAAGGCGCAGAAAGCGGGTCGAGAGCGCGTGATTGGCAATCCCGCGATCGGCGGTTAAGCATGTCGCTCCGAAACGGGCGCTGACGCGGGCGGATCGCCGCCCTCTTCACGAGTTTGGACGGTCGAGTTTGCCGAAGACGACGTCGATCCGCCGCCGCGCCGCGGCATGTCTGTTCGCGTTCCTTGCGGGCGTCGGAGGCGCCGAGGCCGCCTCGGCGGCGCCGCTGCTCGTCGCCGACATCGCGACCGGACAGGTGCTCGAGGCGCGCGAGGCGACCACGCCCTGGTATCCGGCCTCGCTCACCAAGCTGATGACCACCTATGTGGTCCTCAACGCCGTCAAGGCCGGGAAGCTCCAGCTGCAGACGCCGCTCGTCTACACCGAGCGCGCCCAGAAGGAGCCGCCGAGCAAGATGGGCTTCCAGGTCGGCCAGACCGTGACGGTCGACGACGCGCTCAAGATGCTGATGGTGCAGTCGGCCAACGACATCGCCTTCATCCTGGCTGAGGGCGTGTCCGGCTCGGTCGAGGCGTTCGTCGTCGAGATGAACCGCACGGCGCGCCAAATCGGCATGAGCGGCAGCAACTTCGTCAATCCGAACGGCCTGCCGGTGAGGCCCGGCCCGGACCTGCAGCGCACCACCGCGCGCGACATGGCCCTGCTCGCCGCCGCGCTCTACCGCGACCATCCGGACATGGCCGGGCTGTTCGCGCTCAACGCCATCAAGATCGGCCAGCGCACGATGCGCAACCACAACGGGCTGATGGGCCGCTATCCCGGCACTGACGGGATGAAGACCGGCTATGTCTGCTCGTCCGGCTACAACGTCGTCGCCACGGCGACGCGCGGCGGGCGCCGGCTCGTCACCGTTGTGCTCGGCGCGTACTCCCCGCTCGAAAGGTCGGAGACCGCCGTCGACGCCTTCGAGCGCGGCTGGGCCGCGACCAAGGCCGTCGGCACGCTCACGACCCTGCCCTCCGTCACCGCCGCCTTCCCGGTCGACCTGCGCGAGGACATGTGCGGCAAGACCGGCGCGCAGATTCGCAAGGCCCGGCGGCTGATGCTGGAGAACCACCCCTGGGCACCGGCGCTGATGTCGAAACCGCCCGTGTCGCCCGTGATGGTCTACGCCACGCCCGCGCCCGGCAAGCCGGATGCGCAGCCGGAGCCGAGCGGGATCGACGAGGACGCGCCCGCGGCCGCCAAGCCGCCCGCCCTGGCCTCCACGCCCGGCGGCAAGAAGCCAGCGGCGAAAGCGGCCCAGAAGCCGGCCAAGGGCAAGGCCGGCGCCGCCGACAAGAAGCCGGCCGCGTCGAAGACCAAGACCGGCCGCGTGAAGATCGAGCTCGAGCCTTCCGCCGGGATGAACGCGGCCGTCGGCGCCAAGCCCGCCGGAGCGCTTTGAGCCTCAGGCTGCGGCGCTCCTCGAGCTCAGAGCCTTGCCTGCACCACGACGCCGACGCACATGAGGCGAATGCCGCCCAAGACCGCGCCCGCGCCGATCCCCCTGACCGTCCTCACCGGCTTCCTCGGCGCCGGCAAGACGACGCTGCTGAATCGTCTGCTGCGCGATCCCGCGCTCGCCGACGCGGCGGTGGTCGTCAACGAGGCCGGCGAGGTCGGGATCGACCATCTGCTCGTCGAGCACGTCGCCGACGGGATCGTCGCGCTGGCCGGCGGGTGCCTGTGCTGCTCGATGCGCGGCGACCTGATCCGGACGCTGGAAGACCTGCTGAGGGCGCGCGACAATGGTCGTATCCCGCCCTTCGCGCGTCTCGTGATCGAGACGAGCGGGCTCGCCGATCCCATCCCGATCCTGCAGACGCTGACGCTGCATCCCTATCTCGCCATGCGCTACCGCCTCGCCGCGGTGGTCACGGCCTTCGACGCCGTCGACGGACCCGCGGTCGTCGAGCGCCATGAGGAGGCGCGCCGGCAGCTCGCGATGGCGGACCGGATCGTCCTGACCAAGACCGACGTCGCGGACACGGACCAGCTCTCGGCGGCGCGGGCGACGATCGGAAGGATCGCCCCTGCGGCGGAGATCGTGATCTCGGGCGAAGTCGGCGCGCAGGCGCTGATCGCCGAGCCGCCGATCCGCGTCCGGGACCTCGATCAGCCCCCGACCGGGCACGGCGACGTCTCAACGATCTCGCTCGTCAGCGAAGCGGCCCTCACGCGGCGGTCCTACGACCTCTTCGTCGAGCTCCTGCGTTCGGCGCATGGCCCGAAACTGCTGCGGCTGAAGGGGCTGGTGAGGATCGTCGAGGAGCCCGGCCGCCCGCTCGTCCTGCAGGGCGTGCGGCATGTCTTCTCCGAGCCGCGGTTCCTCGACAGTTGGCCGGACGGGGACCCGCGCAGCCGCCTCGTCGCGATCGGCGAGGGTCTTGCGCCGGACCTGCTCGCCGGGCTGTACGCCGCCTTCGCCGGACAGACGGCGCCCGACCGCGCGGACAGTGCGGCGCTGCTTGAAAATCCCCTCGCCCCGCGCGCCGGCGGACTGTTCGCCTGATGTCGATCTCGACGAGCGTCGACTGGACACGGCAGGCCCTGCAAGGCTTGATGCGCCTCAAACAGACGCCCGAGCCGGAATCGGTCGAGCGGGCGCGAAGCAGGAGCCCCTATGCCGTCGCGTATCGCGCGCGAGTTGCGGTGCCTTGCCGGCGCTTTGCGCGCGCTGCGGGCGACGATGCCGATCGGACGGGATCGGACGCGGGTCTTCCCGCATGTCGTCGCCGAGCTCGCCGAGCGCTTCGGGCCGCGCACGGCGCTGATCTCGGCGCGCGAGACCTTCACCTACGCCGAGCTCAACGGGCGCGCCAACGCCTACGCCCGCTGGGCGAAGGCGAACGGGATCGGCAAGGGCGACACGGTCGCGCTGCTGATGGCGAACAGGCCGGAATATCTCGCGATCTGGATCGGCGTCATCCGCGTCGGCGGCGCTGTCGCGCTGCTCAACACGAACCTGCGCGGCGCCCCGCTCGCCTACAATGTCTCGATCGTCGAACCCAAGCTGGTGGTCGTCGGGGCCGAGCATGAGGGCGCCTACGCCTCGGCCGTCCCGTTCCTGTCGTGCGAGCCGCGGCCGGCCGCGTGGCGCCACGGCCCGGGCGTCGAGGACTGGCCGCGCGTCGACGAGGCGGTCGCGACGCTGTCGCAGGAGGCCCTGTCGCCCGAGGACCTTCCCGAGATCACCATCGAGGACCGGGCGCTCTACATCTACACGAGCGGCACCACCGGCATGCCGAAGGCGGCGAACATCAACCACTACCGGCTGATGGCCATCACCCACGGCTTCTACGGCGTCATGGGGATCAGGCCGTCCGACCGCATGTACGACTGCCTGCCGATGTACCACACCGCCGGCGGCTTGATCGCGGCCGGCAGCCCGCTGATCGCTGGCGCCTCGGTCGTCATCCGCGAGAAATTCCAGGCGAGCCGGTTCTGGGACGATGTCGTGGAGACCGGCTCGACGCTCGCGCAATATATCGGCGAGCTTTGCCGGTACCTCGTCCACTCGCCGGAGTGCGAAGCCGAGACGCGCCATGGCCTGCGGCTCATCTGCGGCAACGGGCTGAGGCCGGACGTCTGGCCGGAGTTCCAGCGCCGCTTCCGCATCCCGACGATCCTCGAATGGTACGCCGCGACGGAGGGCAACGTCGCGCTGTTCAATTTCGACGGTACGCCCGGCGCGATCGGGCGCATCCCCTGGTATATGAAACGAAAGTTCCCGGTGAAGGTGGTGCGCTTCGACGTCGAGGCGGGCGAGCCGGCGCGCGGGCCGGACGGGTTCTGCATCGAATGCGGCCCCGAGGAAGCCGGCGAGGCGATCGGCCTGATCCTGAACGATCCGAAAAAACCCTCGGCGCGCTACGAGGGCTACGCCGATCCCGAGGCGACCAAGCGCAAGGTGCTGGAGGACGCTTTCCAGCGCGGCGACCGCTGGTTCCGCACCGGCGACCTCATGCGGCGCGACGCGGACGGCTACTTCTACTTCGTCGACCGCATCGGCGACACCTTCCGTTGGCGCGGCGAGAATGTCGCGACCTCGGAGGTCTCGGAGGCGATCTCGGTCTTTCCGGGCGTCAAGGACGTCACCGTCTACGGCGTCGCCGCGCCGGGCTATGACGGCCGGGCCGGCATGGCGCTGATCGTGCCCCAGGACGGCGGCGTCGACCTGGAGGGACTGCACGCCCATGTCGAGGCGAGCCTGCCTGCCTTCGCCCGCCCGGTGTTCCTGCGGCTCGGGCGGGAGCTCGACGTCACCGGCACCTTCAAGCCGCGCAAGATGGACCTCGTTCGGGAAGGCGCCGATCCGCGGGCGGTCGCCGACGCGCTGTTCATCGCTCACCCTGTGGAGCGTCGCTACGTGCCGCTGGGCGCGCAGATGTGGGAGGACGTCGCCGCCAAGCGGCTGAGGCTGTAGCTGATCGAAACGACTGCGTGCTTCGAGACGCCGGCTAACGCCGTCTCCTCAGCATGAGGAACGTTTGTGCGCCTCACCGGGCCTCATGCTGAGGAGCCTCGCGCGAGCGAGGCGTCTCGAGCACGCAGTTCGCCTCAGCTGCGCCTTACGCGTCGTCGTAGGCGCGCTCGCGGAAGTCCTGGTCCCTCTGGTCCGGCGCGCCGGCGACGGCGGGGGCCTCGTCGTCCTGGATCACGACCACTTGGGAATTGACCGGGACGCGGGCGTAGAGGTCGATGATGTCCTGGTTGAGCAGCCGGATGCAGCCGCTCGAGACGGCCCGACCGATCGACCACGGCTCGGTGGTGCCGTGGATGCGGAAGAGCGTGTCCCGGTTTCCCTGATAGAGATAGAGCGCGCGCGGCCCGAGCGGGTTCTTCAGCCCGCCCTCGAGCCCTCCGGCGTAGGAGCCGTAGCGCTCGGGATCGCGGTCGATCATGTCCGGCGTCGGCGTCCAGCGGGGCCATTCGGCCTTGCGGCCGACGCGGGCCACGCCCTCGAAAGCGAGGCCCTCCTTGCCGACGCCAATGCCGTAGCGCATCGCCGTGCCGCCCTCCTGGACGAGGTAGAGGTAGCGGGCGCGCGTGTCGACGACGAGCGTGCCGGCCGGCTCCGGCCCGTCATAGGCGACCTGCTGGCGCAGCCAGCGCGAGTCGACCTTGGAGATGTCCGTCGCCGGCAGCGGGAAACGTTCGTCGCGGCGCGCGCCGTACATCTCGACGGTCGCGGCGTCGTGCCGGAGCGCGACCTCCTGCGTTCCGCCGTCGATGGTGGCGCAGCCGGCGAGCGTCAACGAGACGAGCGCGAGGCTCGCGACGGCGCGGACGCCGCGAAGGAATGTCTGGGGGGTCATGCGCACGCTCACGTTTCGATCGCGGCCGGGCCGCGCTTGGGGGGATCGCCGGGGATGTCGCCGCCCGATTCTGGCCGCTCTCGGGCGCAATCGGCGCCAAAGCGTGACCGGTCCTCAGGTGATGCTCGCACGCCACAGGCTTAGGATCGCTTCCGCCACGGCGCCCGAGCAGAAAACCCGAGACCGCTCACGTCCAATTGACGCGTCTTGCGTCCTTGAAGGACTCCGTCGTCGACCACTCGACGATCATGCGGGACGGTCTGTCGGCCCGGCCCCAGACAATGGCCCGGTCGGCGCCGACGTCGCCGCTCTGCACGCCCGAAGGCAGCATCGGCCGCCGCGCCGCGAGCGACAAGGCATGTCTTGGAAAGGCCGACGCCGTCGCGGCGACGCCGAGCGCAAGGGCGCCGTGGGACAGCAGAAGGCGGCGGGACGGCAGCCAGGCGGACGGGGGGCGACGCACGGGGGGCGATCCTTGGAATGAGTCGAAAACCGCCCTCTCCTACCCGCCGTACATGACGGGCAATTGATCGCGGAGCGCGCTCCGGCGAGCTTGCACGCGGGCCATACGTCCCTCGCGCGTGAGAAATGAGCGAAGATTAAGAATCGAGGCGGTCTGGCTAGGCCCCGTTAATCCTGTTCCCGAACTCGCCCTTAAGCGGCGGCCGCGTATGGGACGTCGCCGGGGGGGCGTTCCGACATGCATGTGGATCTGAGCGTGGACTCGATAGGCGAAGCGGACAAGACCGGGCTGGTGTCGCGCCTGCTCGCGCGCTTGCGCGCCTTGAAGGCCGACAGCTCCGACACCGCCGTCGCCCAGAAGATGGCCGGCTCCGCCTTCCTCATCCGGGTCGTCAACGCCGGCATCGCCTTCGCCTCCCAGATCCTGCTCGCGCGCTGGATGGGCCAGACGGAATACGGCGTCTACGTCTATGTCTGGACCTGGGTGCTGCTGCTCGGCGGATTGACGAGCTTCGGCCTCGCCTCGGCGCCTCAGCGCTTCATCCCGCAATACGCCGAAAGCGGCGACGACGGCCGGCTGCGCGGCTTCCTGCTCGGCTCGCGACTGATGGCGGTCGCCATGGCGACCGCGATCGCCGCCGCGGGCCTGCTCGTGATCTGGCTGTTCTCGGCGCATCTCCAGAGCTGGACGGTGGTCCCGCTCTATCTCGCGATGTTTTGCGTGCCGATGTACGTGCTGACCGACGTGCAGGACGGGATCGCGCGCACCAACAACTGGATCGACGTCGCGCTGGCCCCCGCCTATTTCATTCGGCCGCTGCTGATCCTCGGCCTGCTCGCGATGCTCGGCCTGACCAATTTTTCGCCGACGGCCCCGACGGCGATGGCGGCCTCGCTGATCGCTACCTGGGCGACGGCGGTCATCCAGCTCCTCTTCCTCCAGCGACGGCTGAGCCGCAAGGTCGCGCCGGGCCCGCGCGCCTATGAGGCGAAGACCTGGATGACGGTGTCGTTCCCGATCTTCCTGGTCGAGGGCTTCTACCTCTCGCTCGCCTATGCGGACGTGCTGATCCTCACCGCGTTTCGGCCGCCGCACGACGTCGCGATCTATTACGCCTGCGTAAAGGTGATGTCGCTTGTGGCCTTCATATCGTTTTCGGTCTCGGCCGCCGTCGCGCATCGCTTCACCGAATATGCCGTGGCCGGCGAACGCGAGCGGCTCGACGCCATGGTGCGCGACGCCGCGCGCTGGACTTTCTGGCCCTCGCTTGCCGGCTGCGCCGGCTTGCTCGCGATGGGCTGGCCGATGCTTTGGCTGTTCGGCGGCGACTTCAC
The DNA here is from genome assembly GCA_031316315.1 of Chelatococcus sambhunathii. Classification (GTDB taxonomy): domain Bacteria; phylum Pseudomonadota; class Alphaproteobacteria; order Rhizobiales; family Methylopilaceae; genus Methylopila. The sequence continues at coordinate 69,613 of JADBEO010000015.1, read as the reverse complement.
CGACGGCTACTATCTGCTGTTCGTGATCGCGCTCGGCCTGCTCTGCCGCGCGACGATCGGGCCGCTCGAGCGGCTGCTCAACATGCTCGGCCAGCAGAACGTCTGCGCGGCGATCTATGGCTGCGCCTTCGCGCTCAACATCACGCTCTGCTTCGCGCTGATCCCGAGCTGGGGGATGCTCGGCGCCGCCGTCGCGACCTCGGTGACGCAGGTCTTCGAATCGGTCGCGCTGTTTCTGGTGACGCGCCAGCGCCTCGGCCTCGGGGGGCTGCCCTGGGGCCGCAGGCAGGACCATCAGGCGCTCTATCCGCTGACCAGCACTGGCGACGCGCTGACCGACGCCATGGCGCTGCCCTTCGCGCCCGTGCTCGACCTCCCCGTGCCCGGCGAGGCGCGCAAGCCGTACCATTTCGAGCTGCTCAGCATCGAGGCGCTCGCCGCCCGCCGCGCCGAGTGGGAGCAGCTCGCCGAGCGCGCCATCAAGCGCAACCTGTTCGCCGAAGCGGACTTCGCGGCGGCCGCCCGCCATCTGCGCTACGGGCGCGACGTCCGGCTCGCGACCGTCTGGGACATGACCGGCGCCGAGCCGCGGCTGATCTGCGTCGCGCCGGTCATCGAGCGGCGGATGCTGCCGCTCCTGCCGGGGCTTTCCTCGGCCCTTTGGGGCTACTTCGGCGCGCTCGGGACGCCGATGATCGACGCCGAGCGGTCGGAGCTTGCGGCGCGCGGCCTGATGCTCGGGCTCGAAGGCTCCGGGCGGGCGCTCTTCCTTTTCCGCTTCCTGCCGGAGAACGACGCGGTCATGGCCGCGCTGCGCAAGGCGGTGGCGGAGACCGGGCACTGCATGGCGCGGGTCGACGGCCATTCCCGCGCGATGCTGCGCGGCGGCGGCGACGCCGAGAGCTTCCTCGCGGCCTCCGTGTCGTCGAAGAAGCTCAAGGAATATCGCCGGCAGCTCCGCCGGCTCGGCGACGAGGCGCCTGTCTCCTTCCGCGAGTCGCGCACGCCGGAAGAGGTCTCGGCGGCGCTCGACCGCTTCCTCGAACTCGAGGCGCGCGGCTGGAAGGGCCGCGGCGGCTCGGCGATGCGCGGGCACCCCGAGCAGCTCGGCTTCGTGCGCGACCTGTTCGCCCGCCGCGCGGAGAAGGGCGAAGCGCGGATCATCGAGCTCTTCGCCGGCGAGGAGACCGTCGCGGCCGGGCTCGTGCTGCAGGCCGGCCGGCAGGCCTGGTTCTACAAGATCGCCTATGACGAGCGCCGCGCCCGCTGGTCGCCCGGCGTCCAGCTGACGCTCGAGCTGACCAGGCGCCTGCTCGAGGACGACACGATCGACGAGGTCGACTCGACGGCGATCGCCGACCATCCGATGATCAACCACATCTGGCGCGACCGGTTGGAGCTCGCCGACCACATCGTGGCGCTGCGCGCGCCCGCCGGCCGGCTCCTCGGGCTCGCCGTGCAAGGCGAACGCCTGCGCAGATCCGCCCGCATCCGCATCCGCGCCATTTACGCCCGACTGACGGAACGCCCGTAATGACCGCCACCCTGACCGCCGATCCGAGCGACCTGAAGACGCGCTATCCGCTGCGCCACTTCCGCATCGCGCACGACCTCGTCGACAATCCGCTGCTGAAGCTGGAGCGCCTCGTTGAACTGACCCGCGAGTTGCCGCGCGACCGCATCGAATACAATTCCGGCAGGCTGTCGGTGAACCAGAAGGCCGAGGACACGCCGCTGGTCGACCTCTCGCCGGAGGAGGTGGTCCGCCAGATCGAGACGGCCGGCGCCTGGATGGTGCTGAAGCGCGTCGAGACCGTGCCGGCCTATCGCGAGATGATGGAGGAGGCGCTTGGCTCGATGGCCCGGCAGCTCGGCCACAAGGACCTCGACGCCGCCAGCTTCCGCGAGATCGAAGGCTTCATCTTCGTCTCGTCGGCCAACTCCACGACCCCCTTCCATTGCGACAACGAGGACAACCTCTTCGTCCAGATCCACGGGCCGAAGTTCTTCCACCTCTTCGACAACGAGGACCGCTCGCTGGTCTCCGAGGAACTGCTCGAGAGCGCACCGTCGAAGCATCGCAACCTGCCTTACGAGGAGCGCTTCGAGCAGCGCGCGACGGTCTATGACCTGAAGCCCGGCGAGGGCGTCTTCGTGCCCTATCAGGTCCCGCATTGGGTGCGGACCGGCGACGGCTATTCGATCTCGATGGCGATCACCTGGCGCTCGGACGCGGTCGTGCGGCGCAACAAGCTGATCTTCATGAACGCATGGCTCCGCGAGAAGGGCTTTCCCCAGGCAGCGCCCGGCGAAAAGCCTGCGCTCGACGGCCTGAAGGTCGCCGCCTACACCGCCGCCCGCTCGGCGATCGAGCCACTGAGGAAGTCCGAGACCATGCGCCGGCTGTTGAGGCGCGTCGTGTTCGGGGAGAAGGCGAATTACTACGATGCGGCTCACAAGGCGGCGGAAGAGAAGAAGGCCGCGTGAGGCGAGGCGTCTTCGCCAGAGTTAACCGCGCTCGCGCAGCTGCCGCCGGATGATCTTCCCCGTCGTCGTCAGCGGCAGCGCGTCGACGAACTCGACCTCGCGGGGATATTCGTGAGCCGACAGACGCTCGCGGACGAAGCGGCTCAGTTCCTTGGCAAGTTTCTCCGAGCGCTTGACCCCCGGCTTCAGCTGCACGAAGGCCTTGATGATCTCGGTGCGCATCTCGTCAGGCTTGCCGACGACCGCCGACAGCGCGACCGCCGGATGCTTCGCCAGGCAGTCCTCGACGTCGCTCGGGCCGATCCTGTAGCCCGACGAGGTGATGACGTCGTCGTCGCGGCCGAGGAAGCGGAAGTAGCCATCCTCGTCCATCACCGCCTGATCCCCGGTGACGAGCCACTCGCCGTCGAATTTTTCCGCCGTCGCCTCCGGCATGTTCCAGTATTCCAGGAACATCACCGGGTCGGGCCGGCGGACGCGGATCTCGCCGGGGGTTCCCGGCGGAACCGCCCTGCCCTCGGCGTCGAACAGCGCCACCTCGTGGCCGGGAACCGGCTTTCCGGTGAATCCCGCGCGTGAAACGCCATGCGACAGGGCCGAGGCGAGCACGTAGTTGCACTCCGTCTGCCCATAGACCTCGTTGACCTGGACGCCGAAGGCCTCTCGCGACCAGTCGAACGAGGCCTCGACCAGCCGCTCGCCGGCGGAGACGAGCGTGCGGAGCCGCATGCCCGGCCAGCGGCCGCGGGGATCGGCGACCTGCGCCATCAGGCGCATCGCCGTCGGCGGGATGAAGGCGTTGCGGATTCCCGCCTCCTCGATCAGCGCGAAGGCCGCCTCCGGATCGAACTTGGTCGCCGGCTGGGCGACCACCGCGACGCCGTCGAACAGGCAGGGCATGGCGAGATTGAGCAGACCGCCGGCCCAGGCCCAGTCGGCCGGAGTCCAGCCGAGGTCGCCCTCCGCCGGGAAGCCGTCATGGGTGTAGCGGAAACCGGGGACATGGCCGAGCAGGACGCGCCCGCCGTGCAGCGCGCCCTTGGGCGCGCCGGTCGTGCCGGAGGTGTAGATCATCAGCGCCGGATCGTCGGGCGTGGTCCTCGCCGGCGGAACCTCGCCGCCGGCCTTGACGATCGCGCCGTAGTCCAGCGCGCCTTCAGCGGCGCCGTCCGTCGAGACGACGATGCGAAGCTCAGGCAGGGGTTCCGCGATCTCGGAGAGCTTGGCGAGGCCCGCCGCGTTGGTGACGATCCCCGCCGCGCCCGAGTCGGCAAGACGGTAGAAGATCGCGTCAGGCCCGAAGGCGAGCGCGAGCGGCATGGCGACGGCGGCGAGGCGCGAAACCGCGACATGCGCGACCATCGCCTCGACGCCCTGCGGCAGCAGGATCGCGACGCGATCGCCGGACACGACGCCGCTCGCCTTCAGGCCGGCCGCAAGCGCCTGCGAGGCGGCGCGGAGTTCTCCGAAGGTGGTCGTCTGGAGCGGCGCGCCGGGGCGCTTGGTCAGGATCGCCGGCCGCGCAGGGTCGAGCGCCGCCCAGCGGTCGCAGATCGCCTCGGCGATGTTGAAGCGCTCCGGAATGTCCCAGCGGAACTCCCGGCGGAGCCTCTCGTAGTCGCCGCCGTCGCCGGGAGCCATGCTCGCGCTCAGTGCTTGCTGCATCGCAGCAGGTCATGCCCGATATCGACGTGCCCATCCACGGATTTGTGACGGCCTAGGACCTTCTTCCAACGAGCGGAGGATGGCGCGGCGCGGCGCCTAGAGGTCTCGGTCGTGGAAGCGATCTGGTCTACTGTCCAAAGCGATGGAGATGACGATGCGCGACTGCGGCGGCTGCACCATGTGCTGCAAGGTGCTCGGCATAGCCGAGCTGGGCAAGCCGGGCGGCAAATGGTGTCCGCATTGCGAGATCGGGCGCTCGTGCCGCATCTACGAGGATCGTCCGGGCGAATGCCGCACCTTCCATTGCCTTTGGCTGCTGCGCGACAGTTTCGGACCGGAGTGGCGCCCGGACCGCTCGAAGTTCGTCATCTACGGCAGTCCCGACAAGGCGGCGCTGGTCGTCAACGTCGATCAGACCGTGCCGGACGCCTGGCGCCGCCCACCCTATTACGAGAACCTGAAGCGCTGGTCGGCCGAGGCCAACCAGGATCGCACCCATCTCATCGTGATGGTCGGCGACAAGGCGACCGTCATATTGCCCGACCGCGACGTGCCGCTCGGCCCGGTCGGCCCTGGCGACCGGATCGTCTCCCGCCGCGTGATCGTCGAAGGCCGCGAGCGGATCGAGCCGAGCGTGGTGCGCGGCGGGTAAGTCTCAGCCCGCGTAGCGCGCGAAAGCCTTCGTCACCTGGCTGTAGACGTCGCGCTTGAACGGCACGATCAGGCTTGGGGTCTCGGCCAGCGGGGCCCAGCGCCAGGCGTCGAACTCAGGTTTGTGGCCGGGCGGCGAGAGGTTGATCTCGCTGTCGTCGCCGAGGAAGCGGAAGGCGAACCAGAGCTGGGTCTGGCCGCCATACTTGCCGTTGCGCGTCCGCGCCAGGATCTCGGGCGGAAACAGGTAGTCGAACCAGTCCGGCGCCTCGCCGAGCAGCTCGATCGAGTGGACGCCGGTCTCCTCCTTCAACTCGCGCCGCGCGGCGTCGATTGGTTCCTCGTCGCGGTCGATCCCGCCCTGCGGCATCTGCCAGCGGTGGGGCATCGAGTCTGGCTCGGCCCCCTGCGACCGTCGGCGTCCGACGAACACCAGTCCCTTCGAGTTGAACAGCGCGACGCCGACGCAGCGGCGCAGGGGGAGGCTCGACCGGCTCATGAGGGCGCGCTCAAGACGGCCCCTGCGGCTTCAGCGCGGCCGTGAGAGGCACCAGCGCCACGCCGCGCTTGGCGAGGCCTGCGCGCCACGCCTCAATCCGCTTCAGCGTCAGCGGCGTCGCGCTCGCAAGGCCGATCGCCGCGCCCGAGGCCTTGGCGTCCCGCTCCAGATCGGCGAGCGCCCCGTCGATCGCGGCGGCGTCTGGCGTAGCGTCGATCGGCGCGGAAGTGCGCAGCGCGGGAAGGCCGGACTGCTCGGCGAGCGTCGCGAAGCGACTCTCCTGCTGCCCCTGCGCGACGAACATCAGCCCGCGGCGGGCGAGCTCCGTGAAGATCGGCGCGAGCGCGTCGTCGGACTGCAGGAAGCGCGCGCCCGCGAGCGGCGCGACGCCGACATAGCCGGACGCGCGGCCGAGGGTCCACCTCAGCCGTTCGAGGTTGGCGGAGGCGGGCAGGGTCGTCAGCAGCGTCTGCGGGCCGGGATCGTTCGAGGGATAGGCGAAAGGCTCCATCGGCGCCTGGATCAGCGTCTCATGGCCATCGCGGCGGGCGCCGGCGATCTGCTCGGCGACGTCGGAGCCGTAGGGCGAAAAGGCCAGCGTCACCTCGCCGGGCAGGCTCTTGACCGCCTCGGCGGTCGCCTCCTTGCCGACGCCGAGGCCTGCGACGACGAGCGCGACCCTCGGCTGGCGGGGCGCCGCCTGCGGCCGGGCGTACGCGTCCATCGGGCGCTTGCCGTCGGCGGCGATCCTCGGCAGCGGGCCGAACTTGCTGTCCTCGAGCATCGCGGTCTGCACGGCGCCAGGCGCGCCTGACGGCGCGCCTGCGGCCTTGCCGGAACCGCCGTCGTTCGCGCCCGGCACGCGGATAATTACGGGCCCGGCCTTGGGCACGGGTTCCCCGGGATTGACGATCGGAACGCCGTCCCGCGACGTCTCGGCCTTGGCCTCGGCCGCCTTTTCCTCCCCATGGCCGCCGCCCGGCCGCGCCGGCGCGCGCCGCTCGATGGTCGCCGTCGCCGTCGGCTCGCCGCCGAGCGGGTCCCTCACCAGCACGGCCCAGCCGGCGACGATCAGCAGCAGGACGATGACGACGCCCGCCACGACCCCGACCCCGTCGTTCGGAAGCAGGCGGCCGGAGACCTTGCGCGCCGGCTCGCGCGTCCGCAGAGGCTTTTCGAGATCCTGGTCAGCCATGGAATCCGCCGAAGTCCGGCCCGGACCTTAACGGATTCGCGCGGGGAGCGCCGCGCTCATCGGCGAAGCCCAAAGAAAAACCCTCCCCGAGGGCCGGGGAGGGTTCTGACTTTGCGACGGCCTCGCGCGACGTCAGTTCGCGCTGGTCTTGCCCGAGGGCGGGAACGCCGCGTTGGACTGGATGCCATGCAGCAGGTCGAGCGCGTAGTTCAGTTGCTTGTCGTCCTTGCGCTCGGCCGGGACGTAGGCGGAGGAGCCCGACGCCTCGTCGTCGCCGTTCTTGAGGTGGCCCTTGAGGCCCGCCTCGCCCTTGGTGTCGAAGTCCTTGTCCTTCATCTCCTCGGGCAGTTCCTGCTTCACCTCGATGTCGGGCACGATGCCCTTCGCCTGGATCGACTTGCCGGAGGGCGTGTAGTAGCGCGCGGTGGTCAGGCGGATCGCGCCGTTGCCGCCGAGCGGAATGATGGTCTGCACCGAGCCCTTGCCGAAGGAGCGCGTGCCGAGGACGGTGGCGCGCTTGTGGTCCTGCAGGGCGCCGGCCACGATCTCCGAGGCCGAGGCGGAGCCGCCGTTGGTGAGCACGATCACGGGCTTGCCCTTGGCGAGGTCGCCCGGCCGCGCGTTGTAGCGCTGCGACTCGTCGGGGTTGCGCCCACGGGTGGTGACAATCTCGCCGCGCTCCAGGAAGGCGTCGGACACGGCGATCGCCTGGTCCAGCATGCCGCCCGGATTGTTGCGCAGGTCGATGATAAAGCCCTTCAGCTTGTCGCCCGGCACCTTGTCCTCGATCTGGTCGAGGCCCTTGTTCATCTGCTCGAAGGTGATGGCGTTGAACTGGCTGATGCGGATGTAGCCGATGTCGTCGTTGACGATCTCCCACTTCACCGAATCGAGCTTGATCTTGTCGCGGACGAGCTTGACCTCGACCGGCTTCTCGACGCCCTCGCGCTGGATGGTGAGAGTGATGGGCGTGCCGACCGGGCCGCGCATCTTGTCGACCGCCTGCTCGAGGGTGAGGCCCTCGACCTGCTGGCCGTCGAGCTGGGTAATGACGTCCTTGGCGCGGATGCCGGCGCGTGCGGCCGGCGTGTCGTCGATCGCGCCCTCGACGCGGATCAGCTTCTCGAACATCTGGACGCGGATGCCGAGGCCGCCGAACTCGCCGTCGGTGCTCTGGCGCATGTCCTTGAACTGCTTGGCGTCCATGTAGCTCGAATGCGGATCGAGGCCCGCGAGCATGCCGCTGATGGCGCCCTCGATCAGCTTGCCGTCCTCGGGCTTCTCGACATAGTCGGCGCGCACGCGTTCGAAGACGTCCCCGAACAGGTTCAACTGCTTGTAGGTGTCGCTCGCGCCGGCCGCCTCGGCCACCGTGCCGAAAAAGGCCTGCGGCTTCGTCGCGACGCCGGCCGCCGTGGCGCCGAGCACCGCGCCGAAGAGAACCAGGGAGACCTTGCGCATTATCCGCCTACCTTTTCGCCAGGCGACCCGGCCCACCAGGGCGAAGGGTCGATCGAGCCGCGATCCTTGCGGAACTCGACATACAAAACGGGTCTTTCTGATGACGCCGCCGCCGGCTGTCCTGGCCCGCTTGCGGCGCCGCGCATGGTCCCCACCGGCTCGCCCGCGAGCACGAACTGGTTGAGGCCGACCGTGATGCGCTCCATTCCCGCAAGAAGAACATGATAGCCGCCGCCGGCGTTGAGGATCAAGAGTCGGCCGTAAGTTCTGAACGGTCCCGCATAGACCACCCAGCCGTCGCTCGGAGCCGTCACCGGAGCGCCCGAAGAGGTCGCGATCGACACGCCCCTGGCGGGCGATCCGGTGGGGTCGGTCTGGCCGAAGGCGAGCATGGTCTTGCCCGAGACCGGCAGCGGCAGCAGCCCGCGCGCCTTCTCGAACGGCATCGCCGGGCTGAGACGCGCCGCGTCGCCCAGACTTGCGGGCTTCGGCTGCTCGACCGATTTCTCGGCGGCGAGCCGGTCCGCTTCGGCCTTGGCCGCCGCCTTCGCCGCCTCGGCGGCGGCGCGAGCCTGATCCGCCTCCATTTTTCCGATCAGGGCCTCCAGATCGCCGACGCTCTTCGCCACCTCCATCGAGCGCTCAGACTCGGCCTTGAGATCGGCCGCTCTCTCGTTCGCCTGCCGCTGGCGTTCGTCCATCAGCGCCGCGAGACGTTCGCGCTCGGCCGCGAGGTCGCCGACCTCCCGGGTCAGCGCGTCGCGCTCGCCCGTGAGCATCTCCTTCAGCCGGGCCATCTCGCGCAGGTCCGAGCCGAGCGCCTCGGCCTCCGCCCGCATGTCCGGCACGACCGCGCCGAGCAGGATCGCGGATCTCAGCGCCTCGAGAGCGTCGTTCGGACGCACCAGCAGCGCGGGCGGCGGCTGGCGGCCCATGCGCTGAAGGGCGGCGATCACCTCCGCCAGCACCTCGCGGCGGGACAGCAGGGAGGCCTTGAGCTGGCGCTCCGACTCGGCGAGTTCGCCGATGCGGCGGCTGCGACCGTCGATCGCCGGCTCCTTCTCGCGGATCGACGCGACGGCGCTCGCAAGGCCGGATTGCAGTTTCGCCCGCTCGCCCTTCAGCGCCTCGAGCTCGGCGGCGAGCTGTTCGCGCCGCTTCTGGGTCTCCTCGAGGTTCGCCCGCGCGCTCTCCAGCGCCCTGCGTTGCTCGGCGGCGGCGTCGGGCGGCGCGGCCTGGTCCTCGGCGCGCGCGGCGCCGGCCGCGAGAAGCGCGGCGGCGAGCAGGATCGCGCGGAGTGCGGCTCGGGCCATCGGCGGATTTCAGTCGACGCTCGTTAAGCTTCCGTCAACCACGCGTCGCCGGTTGGCCGGCCGGCGGGCCTCGACGTCCCGTCGAAGCCCGCCTCCCTCCGCCAACCCGACCCTAGAACTTCGCCTTCAGGGCGGCGAGACCGCCCGAATAGATGCCCTGGATCACCTTCTTGGCCGCAGCCTCATCGGCGCCCTTGGGCTGGAAGGAACCCGTCCAAGTCACGGTCGAGCTGTCGCCGGAGCCCTTCACGGTGAAGGTCGACTTGTAGTCGGCGACAGGCAGCGGGCTTTCGACGATCACGTAGGAGTAGCTCGAGCCGTCGCTGTTCGCCGTCTGGTCCTCGACGATCGTGCCGCCGCCCTTGAGCGACAGCGTGCGGGTCTTTCCTCCCTTTGACAGTTCGCATTTCTCCACAGCGGGGTGGAACTTGCCGATGCCGCAGAAGTCGTCGGCCGAGGCCGCCCAGACCTTGGCGGGCGCCGCCTTGATCTCGATCGATTCTGTGACTTCGGCGGCCGATGCGGCGGCGACCGTCGCCAGCAAGGCCGGCGCGACGAGATAAAGACCGACGCTTTTCATTATAACTCCTCCCATTTGTACTTCGTGGCGCTGAGTTGCGCGCGACCTACATGCTCCAGTCGCACGTCGCTCCAATTGGACGAAAGGACAGCAGGCCGGTCTCCGTCGGAAAGCGCCGTCAGCTGCGGTGGTAGGGGTGCCCGGCCAGGATCGTCGCGGCGCGATACAGCTGCTCCGCCAGCAGAACGCGGACGATCTGGTGCGGCCAGGTCATCGCGCCAAAGGCGATCTTTCGGTCGGCCGTCGCAAGGAACTCCTCGGCCAGCCCGTCAGCCCCGCCGATGACGAAGGCGAGCCCGGCGGCGCCGTCGTCGCGGCGTCGGCCAATATCGGCCGCGAAGGCCTCGCTGGAGAGGTGTTTGCCGTTCTCGTCGAGCGCGAAGACGGCGAGCTTCGGATCGAGCGCGGCTTTGAGCGCCGCGGCCTCATCGCGCTTTCGCTGCTCGGCCGCGCGCGCCCGGCTCTCGTCGAGCTCGATCACCTCCGGCGCGTCGAGCCCGACGCCGCGGCCGGTCTGGCCGATCCGGTCGAAATAGCGGCGCGCAAGCTCGCGCTCGGGGCCGGCCTTGAGGCGGCCGACCGCCGCGATGACCAGACGCATCGTCAGGCTCTGCCGCTGCAGATCGCGACGCCGGACGAGGTCAGGAGTATGCGATCTCCGACGGACGGCCGGCCGACCACATCTTCTCGAGATTGTAGAAGGCCCGCACTTCCGGGCGGAACAGGTGAACGATCACGTCGCCGCAATCAATCAGCACCCAATCGCAGTGAGGCAGTCCCTCGACCTTCGCCTTGCCGTGGCCGGCGTTCTTGAGCTCTTCGACGAGCTTGTCCGCGATCGCGCCGACATGGCGGGTCGCGCGGCCGGAGGCGATCACCATGTCGTCGGCCAACGCGGATTTGCCGCGCAGGTCAATGACCACGGTGTCTTCGGCCTTGTTGTCGTCGAGCACGTCGAGGATGAGGTGAAGCAGCGCCGGGTTCGCCGCATTCGCGGCTCCGGCGCCGATGTGAGCGGCCGCGCGCGGCTGCTCCTTCAGCGCTGTGGTGGACAGGGGTTTCGCCTTCCGTCTGCCGTCCTCAAGCCGGAATCCCGTTCCGGCAATAATAGATTAAGGCCGACTTACGCGACATTTCAACTACAGCGGCGGTAACGGACCGGAAAAGGCTGCGCTGTTGCGAACTTGTCCCGCGACCCGCTCAAACGCCGCGCAGCGCCGTCGATGACAGATTCGAACGCAGGCCGTGCAGGAAGCACCAGGCGGGCGCGGGCGTACGGGCGAGCGCGGGCGCATCGCTCTCGTCGACCCTGAAGCGGCCGTAGACCTTCGCCGCGCGGGCCGAAAGCGGCGCGAAGGTAGAGCCGGGCCGGTCGATCACCGCGACCGGGGCGAGCTCCACGATGCGCCGCCAGCGTCCCCAGCGATGGAGATCGATCAGGTTGTCGGCGCCCATCACCCAGACGAAGGCGACCTCGGGACGGCGGGATCTGAGATAGCCCAGGACCTCGCAGGTGCGGCTGGTTCCGATCGCCTGCTCGACGCCCGTGACCGCGACCCTCGGATGGTCGATCAGCGCCCGGACCGCCGTGATGCGCTCCTCAAGCGGGGCGAGGCCACCATGCGCCTTGAGCGGGTTTCCGGGGGTGACGAGCACCCAGAGCCGGTCGAGCCCGAGCCGCTTGAGCGCCGTCAGCGCCACCTTGCGATGCGCCTCGTGCGGCGGATTGAACGAGCCGCCATAGAGCCCGATCGCCATGCCGGGCGCGGCGGGCGGCAGTTTTGGCGTGAGGACGCGACCGCTCGTCATCCCGGCCAAGCGGCGGAGCCGCGCCGAACCGGGATCGTTTTCCGGACAAGCGGAGATTTGCGCCATGTCCTGACGTCGATCCCGGACCGTGCTGGGCGCGTCCGGGATCACGCGGCCCATCCGTTCAAGGCCGGGTCTGCCCCGTGCCGTGGACGCGGTAGTTGAACGACGTCAACTGCTCCACGCCGACCGGTCCGCGGGCGTGCATGCGGCCGGTCGCGATGCCGATCTCCGCGCCGAAGCCGAACTCGCCGCCGTCGGCGAACTGGGTCGAGGCGTTGTGCGTGACGATCGCGCTGTCGACCTCCGCCAGGAACTTCCGGGCGAGGCGCTCGTCGTCCGTGACGATCGCGTCGGTGTGGTGCGAGCCGTAGGTCTCGATGTGGTCGATGGCCGCGTCGATCCCGTCGACCACCCGCACCGCGATGATCGCGTCGAGATATTCGGTGCGCCAGTCCTCCTCGGTGGCGGGCAGAACACGCGCGTCGACGAGGCGGGTCTCGGCGTCGCCGCGCACCTCGCAGCCCGCCTCGATCAGCGCGGCGACAAGCGGCGCGAGATGGCTCGCGGCGACGGCGCGGTCGACCAGCAGGGTCTCGGCGGCTCCGCAGACGCCCGTGCGCCGAAGCTTGGCGTTCAGCACGATGGCCTTCGCCATTTCGAGATCGGCGCCGGCCGCCACATAGACGTGGCAGTTGCCCTCGAGGTGCGCGAAGACCGGGACCCGCGCCTCCTCCTGCACGCGCGCGACCAGCCCCTTGCCGCCGCGCGGCACGATGACGTCGATGTTTCCGTCGAGGCCCGAGAGCATCGCCCCCACCGCCGCCCGATCGCGGGTCGGTACGAGCTGGATCGCGTCCTCGGGCAGGCCGGCTTCGGCGAGGCCGTGGACGAGCGCCGCCTGGATCGCGGCGGAGGACCGGAAGCTGTCCGTGCCGCCGCGCAGGATGGCGGCGTTGCCGGCCTTGAGACAGAGCGCGCCGGCGTCGGCGGTGACGTTCGGTCGGCTTTCATAGATCACGCCAACGACGCCGAGCGGGGTGCGGACGCGCTCGATGCGCAGGCCGTTGGGACGGGTCCAGGACGAGATCGTCTCACCGACCGGATCGGCGAGGTCCGCGACGGTCTCAAGCCCCTCGGCAACGGAGGCGAGTCGGGCATGGGTCAGCGTCAGCCGGTCGATGAAGGAGCTCGCGACGCCGGCGGCCTTGGCGGCGGCGACGTCCGCGGCGTTGGCGGCGAGGATCGCGCCTTCTGTCTCGCGCAGGCGTTTGGCCGCCTCCACCAGCGCCGTGTCCTTGGCCTCGCGCGGCGCGAGCGCCAGCCTGCGCGCGGCGGCGCGCGCGCGGCGGCCGACGTCGCGCATGACGGCGGCGACGTCCTCGATCTGGCGTTCGGCGGCGAGGGTCATGGCATGCCTCGTGGAGCTCCGCGCGTCCTAGCGCGTTTCAGGCTTTGCGTCATCAAGTGGGCGCGCCAAGCGCTCAGTGCCAGACGTTGGGTTAGGCCCGCGCGATAGCGACTCAGGGAGCCAATTTGACATCGCCAATCGCTGCGCGTCCTCCGCGCCACCACGACACACCGCACGGCTTCTCGGGATCGAATTTCGCGGTCGGCACAACAATGAGCGCACAGAGCACCTGCTGCCCTGACAGGATTTCCGAAAGACTGCTTTTTGCATGCCGAACGAACGCCACCAGAACTCTGGCTTCTTCAGCTTTGGACAAACTCGAACGCGCATCGAGGCGCACGGCCATAGCGCGGCTCGATAGTCCGATAACAGTCCCCAAGAGAGGATCTCTCGACAACTCCTGGGCCGCGACGATCACAGTTTCATCGAGCAATTGAGCCCTCATGGCCGCTCGCTACTCTGCCGAAGTCTGCGGAGCTCGATCACCGCATCAGGCGTCATCTCACGCCCCCGTCAGCACCAGGTCGTCCCGGTGGATGATCGCGGGGCGGCCCTTGAAGCCGAGCACGCTTTCGATCTCCGCCGAGGGCTTGCCCTTGAGGCGGTTGGCGTCCGCGCTGTCATAGGAGGCGAGGCCTCGCGCGACCTCCACCCCATCGGGCGCGCGCACGATCACCGCGTCGCCGCGCGAGAAGTGGCCCGCGATGCGCACGATCCCGGCCGGCAGCAGCGAGCGGCCGTGGTTGAGCGCGGAGGCGGCGCCGGCGTCGACATGGATCTCGCCCTTCGGGGCGAGCACGCCGGCGATCCACTTCTTCCGGGCCTGCCCCGAACTCTCCTGGGCTAAGAACCAGGTGCAGCGCCCGCCCGCCTCGACGACCGAGAGCGGGCTCATGACATGGCCGGAGGCGATCAGCATAGCGACGCCCGCGCCCGTCGCGATGCGCGCCGCCTCGATCTTGGTGCGCATGCCGCCGCGCGAGTACTCGGACGCCGCCCCGCCCGCGATCGCCTCGATCGCCGGCGTCACGCGCTCGACCAGCGGGATGAGTTCGGCGGTCGGGTCCTGCGCCGGCGGGGCGGAGTAGAGCCCGTCGATGTCGGAGAGCAGGACGAGACAGTCCGCGTCCGCCATCGAGGCGACGCGGGCGGCGAGGCGGTCGTTGTCGCCGTAGCGGATCTCCTGCGTCGCGACCGTGTCGTTCTCGTTGACGACCGGAACGCATTTGAGCGCGAGCAGACGCGCGAGGGTCGCCCGGGCGTTGAGGAAGCGGCGGCGCTCCTCGGTGTCGCCGAGCGTCAGCAGGACCTGCCCGGCGGAGATGCCGTGCGCGCCGAGCGCCTCGCTCCAGGCGCGAGCGAGCGCGATCTGGCCGACGGCGGCGGCCGCCTGGCTGTCCTCGAGCCGGAGCGCGCCGCGTGGAAGCTTCAAAATGGTGCGGCCGAGCGCGATCGATCCGGAGGAAACCACGACGACTTCCGCGCCGCGCGCCGCGTGGCGCGCGAGATCGGCGGCGAGGCTTTCGAGCCAGGCGCGCTTCAGCTCGCCCCGCGCCTGATCGACGAGCAGGGCCGAGCCGATCTTGACGACGATGCGGCGGAAGGAGGCGAGCGAGGGAAGCGTCAAGGGGCTGGCTTGCCTGATGAGGAGCGACCGCCCGCGAACGGAGAGCCGGTCGCCGGATCGCATAGGTCATCCCTCAGTCGCAACACAAGGGCTTCCTCCGCGCGACGACGCCCGTCGCGTTCGGCTCCATAAGGGATTCTACCGATGGCCGAGGCTGGCCGGACGGCTAGAATCGCGCCCCGAGCCATGACGCCGCAGACGCGCCCTGGCTGACGGGGAAACCGCCATGCGTAGGCTGACCGCTCGCCTGCTGGCGTCGCTTATGTGTCTCGTCTCGGCTGCGTCGTTCATAGGCCATCCGGCGAAGGCGGCCGAGCTCACGGCCTGGGATAACCTGCGCCGCGATGAAAGCCTGCCCAGACCCCTTCGCGACATGGCGGACAGGAAGTTCAATGAGGCCAAACAGAAACTGATCGACGACGCATGGGAAGACTTCGGCGAGATGACGCTTCTGCGCTTTCTCGGCGGGCCGAGGCCGAGCGCCGAGCCGGAAGTTGCGGGGCCCAACGGCCCGTACGGCTTTTCGCGCATGTTCGCGAACTTCGACGCAACCCGGGAGCCCGGCGAGCCGAGCCAGGGCGGTGTGATGAACAAGACGCTCTGGAACTGGGTGACGCCGGCGGACACGCGAAGGATCGTGATCCACACCTTCGCGACCCGGATCGACACCGCCCTCGCTGTCTATGAGGGCAAGGACAGGTTCTCGAGGCTCAAGCGCATCGCCTTCGACGACGACACGCCGACGCCCGGCGTGGGCGACGCGCAGAGCGTCGTCCAGTTCCTCGCGGAGAAGGGCGAGCCCTACTCGATCCAGATCGGCTCGAAGACCGGCGCGACCGACGACGTCAGCGTCACGACGCGCGTGTTCCCGCCCGAGGGCGGGCTTTCGATCTTCCTCGCGACCGCCGGCGGCGCCCGCCTCTACGACCATCCCTATTTCGTCGAGTTCAACCCCCAGGGGTTCCCGCCGACCTTCGTGCTGCACAACAGCACAGGGAAGCCGATGGAGGTCGTCTCCTCCAGCGACCTCGGCGGCGGCGTAAAAGCGCCCTCACCCATCACGCTCGCGGCCGGCGCCACCAAGACGGTGAGCTTCGCCTTCACCGACGCGTTCGACACAAGCCCCGGTCGCACCGTCTCCGGCTCGTTCCTCTTCACCGGGCGACGAGGCGGCAAGGTCGTCAGCACGGCGAGCCACCCGGCCCTGATCGCGTTTCCGGTTTTTCCGACCCAGCCGGACGCGTTGAAGGTCGAAGTCGACTCTCCGATCCGCGCCACGATGATCGGCGACGTCGCGCGCTTTCTGGTGCGGCTGACCAACCGCAGTTCGAAACGCGTGACGGACTGCTATGCGCGGGCCGACGTCTTCGAGGCGCTAAGCGTCAGCTGGCGGCTGTTCGACAGGAAGCGCGAACGCTTCATCGGCGGGATCAACGAGCTGTTCTCGCTGGATCCGGGCGAAACCAGGGCGATGGGCGTGCAGCTCGAGACCCACGCCATCTATGACGGCGACCCGACGACGGTCTCGCCCGTCAAGATCGGCTGCGGCAGCACCGGGCCGGCGCCGCCCGACCTGTCGAACCAGATTTCCGTGACCTCGCGCACGACCGGCGCGCCCGCCGACATGGTCGTCGAGGCGTTCGACCCCGGCGAGGTGCTCGATCTGCCGGGCTCGGGCAGGGGCGCGTTCAGCGTCAGAGGCGGCAACACCGGAACCGCCGCCAGGCTGATCGCGCGGCCGGTCTACGTCGGCTGGTTCGAGGACGCGCCGGATACGAAATTTGGCGTGTCGGTCTGCGAGACGACCAAAAAGGGCGACTGCCTCGACAAGCCGAAGCCGCAGGTGGCGTTCGACGCCGAGCCTGGAAAGCTGAAGTGGTTCAAGGTTTTCGTGACCGCGCCGGACAGCGATCCGGGCTTCGATCCGGGCAAGCGCCGCGTCTTCCTGCGGTTCGAGCAGGACATCGGCTTCGGATTTTCCGGATCGCAGATCGTCGGCGCGGCGAGCGTCGCGGTGAAGAAATAGCGGCGCGGCTTACGGCCGCCACGCCTCCACGCTCGTCTTCGGCATGGCCTCGGCCGCCTCGACGTCCTTCGCCTCGTCGATGACCGCGCGGAGCTTGCGAAGCGTCTCCTGAACCTGCTCTCCGGAGGCGGAAGAGAGCGCGACCGGCGTCTTCTTCGCGGCGCGCTTCAGGCGCGCGAGCTGCTCCTTGCGGAGTTCCGGCGAAAGCGAGTCCGCCTTCGACAGCGCCACGATCTCGGGCTTGTCGACAAGGCCCGCGCCATAGGCTTCGAGTTCGGCGCGCACGGTCTTGTAGGCTTGGCCGGCGTGCTCCGATGTCCCGTCGACGAGATGCAGCAGCACGCGGCAGCGCTCGACATGGCCGAGGAAGCGGTCGCCCAGGCCGACGCCCTCGTGCGCGCCCTCGATCAGGCCCGGAATGTCGGCCATGACGAACTCCCGCCCGTCGACGCCGACGACGCCGAGGTTCGGCTCGAGCGTCGTGAAGGGATAGTCGGCAATCTTGGGCTTCGCCGCCGAGACGGCGGCGAGGAAGGTCGACTTGCCCGCGTTGGGCAGGCCGACGAGGCCGGCGTCGGCGATCAGCTTGAGGCGCAGCCAAATCCAGCGCTCCTCGCCTTCGAGGCCGGGATTGGCGCGGCGGGGGGCCTGGTTCGTCGAGGTCTTGAAATAGGCGTTGCCGAAGCCGCCGTTGCCGCCCTTGGCGAGCACGATCGACTGACCGACTTCGGTGAAGTCCGCGATCAGCGTCTCCTCGTCCTCGTCGAGGATCTGCGTGCCGACCGGCACCTTCAGCACCGCGTCCGCTCCCTTGGCGCCGGTGCGGTTCTTGCCCATGCCGTGGACGCCGGTCTTGGCCTTGAAATGCTGCTGGAAGCGGTAGTCGATCAGCGTGTTGAGGCCGGCGACGCACTCCACGATCACGTCGCCGCCGCGCCCGCCGTCGCCGCCGTCCGGCCCGCCGAATTCGATGAACTTCTCGCGCCGGAACGAGACGCAGCCGGCCCCGCCGTCTCCAGAGCGGATGTAGACCTTGGCCTGATCGAGGAATTTCATTTCGGATGTCGCAGTCGGTTCAAATCGGAGCCGCCGCGCCTCCGGAAGACCGGAGGAGCCCGGTCGGGCCCGAGGCTCTGGATCGGTTGACGCGCTCCCGAAGGACCCGCGCGGCGCCGCCTTGTAGCACGCAACGGCCGAAACCCGGAAACGGCTGCTCCCCTCCGTGGTCTCTCTCCGCGTCACGGCACCCATGCCGCATCCAGCGAGGTATCCGGGGGGTCTTCTACTTGGCGATTGCAAACCAATGCGCGCAAAGGCAAGTTTTACCTCTCGTCGCAATCTGGGGGGATCGGCGTGATGAGCTTCCATTTTCATGGGCGGCGACTTGCGCTGATCTTGGCGGCGCTGCTGTCGGTTCAGGCCGCGGTGGCCGCGCCGGAGGCCAAGCCGTCGGACTCGTTCCAGGTCGGCCTGCAGGACGACGATCGCTTCCTCGCCGCCGTGCCGCTCAAGAAGGGCTCGGCTCTGGCCGCCTTCGCGAACGCGGACGACATCCTCGTCCGGCTGGTCAAGAAAACGGGGACCGTGAAGGGCGCGAAGCCGATCGCCGTCAACGGCAAGTCGATCTCGGGCATCCGGCGGGCCGCGATGGCGAAGCTGACTACAGGGCAGATCGCCATCGCCTGGGTCGGCCTCGTTGGGATCAAGGAGGCCGTGTTCGCACGGGTCGTAAAGCCGAAGGGCGCTCCAGCTTCGGACGAGGTCCCGGTTTCGGACGACGAACTCGCCAACAATTCCGACGCTTCGGTCGTCGCGCTCGCCAAAGGCAAGTTCGCCGTGATCTGGCGCAGCGAGACCGACGAGGGCGAAAGCGGCATCAAAACGCAGCTGTTCAAGGCGTCCGGCGATCCGGTCGGCAAGCCGGCGACGATCACGGGACCGGGCGGCGCGAGCGTCGTCTCGCCGGTCGCGACGCATTTCGGCGACGGCTTCGTCGTGGTCTATGCGCTCACCGGGGGAAAGCAGGGCGTGCTCGCGCAGCGCTTCAGCGCCAAAGGCAAGCCCCAGGGCGGGGCGCTCAGGCTCGATTCCGACAACAAGCTCGTCCACGAGGAGCCGGCGGTGGCGCCCCTCGCCTCGGGCGGTTACGCGGCGGTCTGGCGCGAGAGCGCGTTCGCTGGCGGCGATTTCCCCGTCATCACCGACACGGTGATCAGGGGCCGGTTCGTGAACGCCGACGGCCAGAAGCAAGCGCTGATCGCGCTCGACGACGACGCCGGCGACAGGACGATCGAACGCTTCCTGGCGCCGGTCGAGACCAAGGCCGGCCTGCTGGTCGGATGGAGCGTCGTCATCGAGCACGACGACTTCCAACTGCACTCCGACATCCGCGGCGCCTTCGTCTCCGACAAGGGGAAGGCCGGCGCCGTCGCGCCGCTGACGAAGTCGATCGCCGACAGCGAGGCCGAGCCCCATCTGGTCGAACTCGCCGACGACCGGGTGCTGCTCGGCTTCACGTCGAGCCCCGCCGAGGCGAGCTCCCGGCCGCATGGCGCCGTCGGCTCGTTCCTGGAGATCACCGACTGAAGGCCGCGTCCGCCGGCGGGATTGGACCGCTCGACGTCGTGACGGCGAAGGGCTGCGGGCTCTTCAGCGGGGGACAGCAGATTAAGCTTCGCTTGCATTCGAACGGCGGCAACACGACCGGGACGCCGCAGCTGTCGGTCGAGGGCATTCCGAGTTCTGCGTGGATGGGACGCGCAATGGGCCGGCTTCCATGGCAGCGTCGAGATCGCGCCCGTCGAGGACGTCCCGATCTGTTCGAAACGGACGAACTGCTACCTGCGTCGATGTCGACTGGCGCCCCAAGCTTCAGGTATTACGGCCTCGCCGCATCAGGCGCGACCCGCGGACGATCCGGCGCGAGAGGATGATAGTGAGCACGGCCATCCGATCGCGACGCTCATCGGCCTGCGGCAGGCGGCGGACAGGCCCTCTCCCTTAAAAAGGCGAAAAACAACAATGGCGCGCAACATCCTTATTCTCGGAGCGTCCTACGGATCGCTGCTGGCGACGAAGCTCCTGATGGCCGGCCACAACGCCACGCTGGTCTGCCGGCAGAAGACCGCCGACCTGATCAACAGCGAGGGCACGGAGGTCCGCATCAAGCTGCGGGACGAGCCGGAGCACCGGTCGATCTTCTCGCGCGACCTGCCCGGCAAGCTCGACGCGACGCCGCCGCAGGACGTTGACGTCTCCCGCTACGATCTGGTCATCCTCGCCATGCAGGAGCCGCAATACGCGAACCACACGATCCGCGTGCTGATGGTAAAAATCGCCGAGGCGAAGCTGCCCTGCCTGTCGCTCATGAACATGCCGCCGCTGCCCTACCTCAAGCGGATCGGCGCGCTGGAGGCGATGGACCTCGAGGAGGCCTATACCAACGCGCAGGTCTGGGAGCGCTTCGAGCCGGGGCTGGTGTCGCTTTGCTCGCCGGACCCGCAGGCGTTCCGGCCGCCGGACGAGGGCGCGAACGTGCTCCATGTCGGCCTGCCGACCAACTTCAAGGCGGCCGCCTTCGAGGACGAGGCGCACAACGCGCTGCTTCGAGAGCTTGAAGCGGACATCGACGCGGTCAAGCTCGACGGGAAGGACGTCCCGGTGAAGCTGAAGGTGTTCGACTCGCTGTTCGTGCCCCTGGCCAAGTGGTCGATGCTGCTGACCGGCAACTACCGCTGCATCACGCCGACCGAGCCGCAGTCGATCCGCGACGCCGTGCATGGCGATCTGGCGCTGTCGCAGTCGATCTACGAGCATGTCGACGCGCTGGCGCGCAAGCTTGGCGCCGACCCCGCGGACCAGGTTCCGTTCGAGAAGTACTCCAAGGCCGCGGAAAGCCTTCTCAAGCCGTCTTCGGCGGCCCGCGCGGTCGCATCCGGTGCGCCCTTCATCGAGCGGGTCGACCTGCTGGTGAAGCTGATCTCGCATCAGCTCGGCATGCCGAGCCCCGAGATCGACCGCACGGTCGAGACCGTCGACGCAAAGCTCGGCGAGAGCATCGTGCCGGGCTGATACGGCCCTTGCGGCGGCGACAAAGAAGCGGAGCGATCCGCGACCTCGTCGCTTCGGCGCTCTCGCCGCGCCGCAACGCCGTGCGCAAGGGTCCGCCTCCTCCGCCCGACGGCTGACCGCGCGCAGCGAAGGCGCTATACGACTTCAGCGAGCGCCAGGTCCTTTAAGGCCTGGCGCTTTGTCGATCCGCCCGCCGCAGCCGCCCGAGCCATGTCCGTCGCCGCCGTCGTCCTGGTCATCGCGCTGCTGTTGACCGTCGTCAGCTTCGCCGAGCCCGTCGCAGCGCGTCTGCGGCTGCCCGCGAGCGTGTTCCTGGCGGTGCTCGGCGTCGGCGTCGGCGCGGCGGCGCTGTTCCTGCGGTCGGGCGCCGTCGGCGAAGGAGCGCGGAGCGCGGCCGAGGCGATCACCGACCTGCCGCTCGGGGCCGACGGCTTCCTCTTCGTGTTCCTGCCCGTCCTGCTGTTCCAGTCCGCGATGAACACCGAGGCGCGGCAGCTGGTCGAGGACGCGAGCTCGATTTTCACGCTCGCGATCGTCGCCGTCGTCGTCTCCACCTTCGTGATCGGCTTCTCGCTCGCGCCCTTCGCCGAGGCGCCGCTGCTCGCCTGCCTGCTGTTCGGCGCGATCGTCGCGACCACCGATCCGATCGCGGTGATCGGGATTTTTCGCGAGGCCGGCGCGCCGTCGCGGCTGGTGCGGCTGGTCGAGGGCGAGAGCCTGCTGAACGACGCCGCCGCGATCACCCTGTTCGCGCTGATCCTCGACATGCTCGTCTCGGGCCGCGCCTTCGATCCGGCCGCCACCGCGCGCGACGCGATCGTCCTGCCGCTGGGCGGGGCGGCCGCCGGCGCCGTCATGGGACGGCTGGCGGGCGCGCTGATCGGGCGACTCAGAGAGAACGCGCTGGCGCCGACCTCGGTCAGCGTCGGCCTGCCCTATCTCGCCTTCACGGTCGCTGAGCACCTGCTGCACGTCTCCGGTGTGATGGCGGTCGTCGCCGCCGGCATCGCCTTCGCCGCCGTCGGACCGGCAAAGGCGCCGCCGGAGATCTGGCGGCACCTGCGCGCGGTCTGGGACCAGATCGACTGGTGGGCCGCCTCGCTGATCTTCGTGCTGGCCTCGATCGTCGCGCCGCGGCTGCTCGCCGACGCCACGCTTAAGGACGCGCTGCTGCTGCTCGTCGCGATCATGGCGTCGCTGGCCGCGCGGGCGCTGATCGTCTTCGGCGTGATCCCGGCGCTCGGCCGCGCAGGGTTCGGGCCGAGGCTGGGACGCGGCTTCCAGTGGATCGTGCTCTGGGGCGGACTGCGCGGCGCGACAACGCTCGTCCTCGCCCTCGCCGTCACCGAAAGGGACGCGTTGCCGCCCGAGATCCGCAGCTTCGTCGCCGTTCTGTCGACCGGCTTCGTGCTCTTCACCCTTCTCATGCAGGGCACGACCCTGCGGGCGTTGGTGCGACGGACCGGGCTCGACCAGCTCTCGCCGGTCGACCGCGCGCTCAGGCGCGAAGTGCTCGCAGCCGCCAAGCGCCGTGTCTCGGGCATGCTGACCGAGACGGCGCTTGCCCACGGGCTTTCGGCGCCCGCCACGCAGGGCGCCGCTCCGCAGGAAGCCGGAGCGAGCGAGGCCGCTTCGCCGAGCGAGCGCCTGTCGCTCGCTCTCGCGACCCTCGCCCGCGTCGAGCGCGAGATCGTCATGCAGCGGGTGCGCGAGCGCAGCGTCTCGCTGCGGCTCGTCGATCGGCTGCTCGGCGACGTCCGGCGGCTGAGCGACCAGAGCCGCAGCTCCGGCGCCGAGGGCTATGCGGCGGCCTACCGGAGGTCGCTGGAGTTCTCCGCACGAGAGCGGGCGGCGCAGTGGGTTGCGGGAAAAACCGGATGGAGCGGCTGGCTCGCCCGCGCGCTTGCGGACCGCTTCGAGACGCTGCTGGTCGTCTCCGCCGCGCTGACCCGGATCGCGCCTTACGTCCAGGAGACGATCGAACCGGTGCTCGGCGCCGCCACCGCCGCCGAGGCCGCGCGGGCGCTGGCGGCGCGGCGGGAGGAGACGAGCCGCGCGCTCGCGGCGCTCCGGCTGCAGTATCCGGGCTACGCCGAGGCGCTGGAACGACGGCTGCTCGCCAACGCCGCGCTGCAGCTCGAGGAGACCGAGTACGACCGGCTCCACGAGGACGGGCTGATCGGTCCGGAACTCCACCGGGACCTCAGGATCGGCGTCAGCGACCGTCGCCGCGCGGCGAATGTCCGCCCCGCCCTCGACTTGAAGCTCGACGCGAAAACGCTGGTCGCCTCGCTGCCGCTGTTCTCCGGGCTTTCGGCGGAGGCGATAGAACGCATCGCGGCGCTCGCCGAACCCGTCTTCGCTCGGCCGGGCGAGCGGCTGATCCGGCGCGGCGAGACCGGCGACGCCGCCTATTTCGTCTCGTCCGGCGCGGTCGAGGCGACCGCGGAGAGCGGCGCCGTCTTCCGGCTCGGCCGGGGCGAGATCTTCGGCGAGATCGCGCTGCTGACCGACAGCCCCCGGACCGCGGACGTCGACGCCATCGCCTATTGCTCGCTGCTCAGGCTGCGCCGCCGCGCCTTTCAGGCGTTTCTGGACGAGAACCCCGAGGCGGCCGCCCGCATCGCGAAGACCGCGGAGGAGCGGATCAAGCGGAATGACGTGGCGAGCGAGCCGGCATGACCGGCCGTCACTTCTCCGAGGCCGTGTAGACGCCCCTCCAGTCCGCCGGCGGGGGCGTCTCCCGCAACCGGCGGAGACGCTCCGCCATCCGGTCGGCATAGGCCGCCAACCTCGGCTCGTCGGCGCGCAGGCGCTGGAGCGCCATCTCGGCCACGTCCCACCGGCTCGCGCGGTAGGCGTCCAGGAACTCCCGCTGCGCGAGCGGTTCTTCGCCGTCGAGAACGGTGAAGACGGCGACGCCGTCGGCCTTCCCCTTCACCGCGATGCGATCGAGCTCGACGGCCCGCCCGGCGAGAGCGCGCGCGGTCGCTTCGCCGATCAGCATCGGCACGCCGTAAAGCCGCGAGGCGCTTTCGAGCCGCGAGGCGAGGTTCACCGCGTCGCCGACCGCCGTGTAGTCGAACCGCTTCTCCGAGCCGAGATTGCCGACCACGCAGTCGCCGGTGTTGATCCCGACCCCGATCGCGAGCTTCAGCGGCGCAGCCTCGCCCGCCTCGGCCGAAAGTTCGGCGTTCAGCAGCTCCACGGCGCGCAGCATCCGCAGCCCTGCCGCCACCGCGCACTCGGCGTGGTCCGGCGCGTCGAGCGGCGCGTTCCAGAACGCCATGACGCAGTCGCCGATATATTTGTCGATCGTGCCGCGCTCGGCGAGCACCGCCTCCGAGAGCGGCCCGAGCAGCCGGTTGACGAGGCTCGTCAGCCGCTCCGGATCGTCCTTCATGCGCTCCGCGAGCGTGGTGAAGCCGCGCACGTCGGCGAACAGGATGGTGAGTGTCCGCCGCTCGCCGCCGAGCTTCAGGGCGGACGGGTCACGGGCGAGCCGGTCGACGACCTCCGGCGCGAGGTACTGCCCGAACGCCTTTTCGATATCGCGCCGCGCCCGCCGCTCGCGCGCATAGTCGAGCGCCGCGTCGGCGCCGACGACCGCGAGGAGCGCGAGAGCCGGAGGCAAAGGCGTCAGCCAGACATCGGCGAACTCGAGCGCAAGGAGACTTACGCCAATGACCGCGAGAACGAAAACCTTCACAGCGGCGACGGCCCTCCATGAGACCCGGCCGCGCGACAGCCCCGCGCCAGCCGCCGCGGCGAGGACCAGCGCGGCGAGTTCGGCGAGATACGGCGCGGCGCGCGCGAGGTCGCCCGCACGAAGCGCGTCGAAGATGGTGGCCTGCGCCTCGACGCCGGAGGTCAGGCGGCCGGTCGTCGCCGTAAAGGGCGTCGCGAAGGCGTCCGCCTGCGAGGCGGTGGCGCTCGCAGCCGTCTGCAGGCTCAGGCCCACGAAGACGGTCTTGTCTTTGAAGAAGCCCGGCGGGAGGAACTCCGCCGGCTTCAGCGCCTGGTAGTAGGAGACCGTCCGGTAGGCGCGCGGGCCGCCGCGGAAGCGGATGAGCGCGCCGGGCGGCGGCTCGGCGGTCGAGGCAGCTTCGGCCGCGAAGCCTCTGTCGAAGGTCGGCGCGCGCCGGAGCACCCCGTCCGCGTCGAGCGCGATAGAGACGACGCCGCTTCGCGCGCCGGTGGCAAGCAGTTCCGGTAGCGGCTCGACCCGGATGCGCTGGTCGGCATGCGGCGTCTCGATGACCGTCTCGTCGGCGCCAAGCAGCACGTCGGGTCCGAGCGCCGCGGCGAGCGCACCGTCCGCTTCCGGGGCCGAGGGTTCGGCGAACACCATGTCGAGCGCGATCAGCCTTGCGCCGGCGGCGCGCAGCGCCTTGACCAGATCCGCATGGAGCGAGCGCGGCCAGGGCCATTGCCGGCCGATCTCGGCGAAGGACGGCTCGTCGATCGCGACGATGACGACGTCTTCCGCGGGATTCGGCGCGAGGGCGACGGAGGCGAGATCGAAGGCCGGCGCGTCGAGATGGCGGCGCAGCGGACTCGCGAGCAGCGCCGCGAACGCCGCGACGACCACGAGCGGCGGAAGCAGCGCCGCGACCCGGCTCCGCCTGCGCGCGTCCGCGCCGGGAGCGGGCGCCGTCAGAACCGGACCCGCGCCGTGGCGGTGATGGTGCGCCCGGCGCCGAGCATCTGCCCGCCATTGATCGCCGGAAGCGCGCCGATCGGCGCCGGAAGCACGATCGGCGCGCGGCGGTTGCGGCCGAACACCTCGATCTTCGTGTCGAATAGGTTCAGCGCCTGGAGTCCGAGAACGACCCGCTTGTCCGCGAGCTCCCAAGTCGCGGTGGCGTCGGTTGTCGAGAAATAGTCGAGCTTCTGGCCGAGCGAGTCCGTACGGGATCCGACGAAGTTCTGCGCCACCGTCACCTTCACCATCGACGGGTGCGCGAAGGCGAGGCCGACGCGCCCATAGTGCTTCGGCAGGAACGGCACCGGGTCGCCCGCGGCGACGCGATAGAAGTAGTCGCCGTTGAGCTCCTTCGCCTCGGACCAGCTGCGGGTGTAGCTGGCGAAGGCGCCGAAGCCGTGCGTCAGCCAGATGTTGGTCGAGGCGATGAGCTGGTCGACGTCGGCATGGGCGATGTCGGCGGTCCGCACCGACTCCGGCACGCTGATCGACAGTCCCTTCACCTTCTGGCGCTGATATTCGAGCGCCGTGAACAGGCGCCTCGTCCATTCCGCGTCCCAGCGGGCGGCCAGCGTCTCCGTGCGCCCGCCGAAGCCGACCGGCGTCTGGAGCGGGGTGATGCCGACGGTGGTGATCGGCGACAGCGTCACGACGCTCGAGTAGAGCGAGTCCTGCCGATAAGCGGCGCGCAGCCACTGGCCGTCGGCGGGCTGGAACGCGACGCCGATGCGGGGGTCGAACCGCTCCTGCCCGCCCTGTGCGCCGATCTTGAGGGAGGATGCGAACAGGCCGCCCTCGATCTTGAGGTTGCGGGTCACGTCCCAGACGGCGTCAGCGTAGACGCGCCAGGCCTCGCCGTCCGGCCGCGTGCGGGCCTCTCCGACGCTGCCGTCGAGCAGCAGGGTCGACTGGTCGAGCTTGAAACTCGATCCGCCGCCCTCCGCGCCGTAGCGAAGCGTGACGTCGCCGATCCCGAGCAGGTGGCTCACGCCGCCGAAGATCTCGCGCTGCCGCAGCTTCTGGGTCCGGTCGAGGCCGATCACGGAGTCTGACACGAGATCGCCGTCGGAATCGAAGGCGAAGGGGTCCGTGGTGACGCTCTTCTGGTCGACAGTGGTGCCGGCGACCATCGACTGCACCACGTTGCGGTCGGCGAACTCGTGGCTCCAGGCGGCGCCGGAGACGGTGACGAGCGAGCGCTCCCGATCCTGCGCGAACAGGGCGGGCGTGAATTCGAAGGCGCGGTCGAACAGCCGTGCGCCCTCGCGGCTGTTCACCGTGACGTTGAACAGAGCGAGCTTGTCGTAAGGCGTCGGCCGCGCGCCGAGGATGAAGGTGCCCGTGGCGTTGTCGTCGCGGTCGTTCGGATAGCGGCTGTCCGGCCGATCGAAGGTGGCGTTGGCGTAGATCGCGACCGGGAAGGGCTCCATCACCGCCGCGTTGATCGAGGTGTCGGAGACCCAGCCGGTCCTGCCGTCGCGGGTCACGAAGCCGCCGCCGGCCGCGACCTCGGCGAAGGGATGGAAGACGAGCGCGGTGTTGCGCTCGGGGCTCGCGATCGCGAGCGGTTCGATCATCAGGCCCTGGATGAGCGAGGAGAACGAGGTCACGCCGCCCTGGAGCGCGTCCGGCGGAGATTGCGTCGTCGCCGCGGCGAAGGGATCGGCGCGGTTGACGATCGCCTGGTCGAAATAGGCGCTCGAGGTGAAGGCGTCGGCGACACGGTCGCCATAGTAGCGGGCCCATTCGTCGAGCTGCAGGAACCTCAGCGCCGAAGCGACGAAGGAGCCGTTCTGCCGGTTGGCGTCGATCGTCGCGAAGGCCCCGCCGCGCGCCTCGCGACGGCGCAGCGACTCGCGGGCGTTCTCGATCGCTTCGTCGGCGCGATAGCGGTCGACGGCGATCACCGAGCGGATCATCGGCGTGATCGGGTCGTCGTCGTCGAACTGGTCGGCGTTGTCGAGCGCCTGATCCGCCTCGACCGTGTTGCCCGACTGGTAGTTTGCGATAGCAATCGCGATCTGCACGCTCGAGGCCTGCGGCGCGATCGCCGAGGCCGCCAGCAGCTTCTGGATCGCAGCTTCGTTCTGACCTCGGCTGAGTTCGAGGAAACCGCGCGTGTAGAGGTTGAAGAAGCCGCCGGGATCGATCGCCTCGGCCGCCTCGAGCTCCCGTTCCGCGGCCGCGAGCCGGCCCCGCTCCATCAGGAAAACGGCGTAGTTCGAGCGGTTGATCGGATCGTCCGGATCGAGCTCGATCGCCTTTTTGTGCGCGGCTTCGGCCTCGTGGGTGGCGTCGCGCTCGTCCTCGACGAGACTGGTCTCCAACCAGACGAAGTCGGCGCCGGGCGCGACCTGCTGCGCGCGCTTCAGCTGCTTCAGCGCGCCTTCAAGGTCGCTCTCGACTGTGAGCTTGTAGCGTGCGCTCGCGACCAGCGCGTAAGGATCGTCCGGATCGACCGCGAGCGCCTCGTCGATCGCCTTCTTCGCCGCCTCCTTGTCGGACATCATGATGTGGAGCAGGCCCTTGCCGGCCCGCATCATCACGTCGTTCGGATAGCGCCTGACGCCCTCGTCGACGATCTCGACGCCGCGCTTGGCGTTGAACACGAAGCTCTCGACGCTCGCCCGCGCCAGCACGCCCTGGGGCGTGTCGGCATAGCGGGCGGCGTCGGGCAATGGCGCATGCTTGGTCGGATCGGCCATGGCGCGCGCCGCCCAGCCGAGATAGGCCGCCGTCCCGGCCCGCGCGCGGTCCAGCCGGCCGACCGCGCCCTCGCACAGCGCCGCGGCCTTCGCCCAGCGGCGTTTGCGCGCCTCGATGAAGCAGTGAACCAGATCCGCCCGCGCCTTCTGCGCCGGCGACAGACCACGCCGCTCGGCTTGGGCGAGAGCCTGCGCCGCCATCTTCGGTCCGTCATAGGTCAGGCCGGTCTCGGCGAGCGTCAGCCACTCCTCGGCCGATCGCGCGGCGCCCGGCCGGGCGAGCGCCCTGCCTCGTGCGGCGCGCTCCTCGGCGCGCGTCACTGCGGTCGGGGTGAGTTCGGAGAAGCTGTCGGCGAGATCGCGATAGATCTGGATCTGCTCGCGGCGATCGAAGTTCACCAGCGTGACCTTCCGCGGCGCTCGGCCGACGACAGCCTCCGCCGCTTCGCCGCCGCGGACCGTGACCGACCCTTGAGGATTGGTCAGCGCCACTTCGCCGTCGAGCACGATGAGGCCCGTCTTTTTCCCTTCGACGCTCAGCGACCAGTCGGTGCCGCGGATCGCCGCCGCGGCCGCGGGGGTCTCGACGGTGACGCCGGATCCTCCGCGCGCGGCGCGCGCCCACATCGAGCCGCGCGGCAGAGCGAGCTGCGTCTCGCCGTTCGGCCCGCGCGCGACGTCCTTGACGACGAGCTCTGAATTGCGGCCGAGGCGGATCTGCGTGCGGTCCTCGAACAGGATCGCGAGATTGCCGAAGGCGTTGGTGCGCAAGCTGTCGCCGCCGATCAGGCGCTGGTCGATCACGACGGACCGCCAGTCCGGCTCCGCCCGAAGCTGAAGCTCCTCGCCGCCCTTCGTGGCGATGACGTTGGCGGCGTAAGGCTGCGGACGCGCGAAGGGAGCCTGCGCATGCGCAGCCGCCAAGCTCAACGCCATCGCCGCCGCGGCCGCCCCCAGCCGCAGAACCGCAACCGCCATTCCAGTTCCGCGGCGACGCCGCCCCCCATGACGCGGCGGCAAACTACTCAGTCGCGAGGAGACAGTCGATAGACCCGATGATTGCGCCCGATGATCGTCATCGGATCGTGACGAAAACGCCGTGGGCGACGAGCGCTGCGATCAGCGCCCAGACGGCGATCGACACGAACATGTATTTGCGCCGGCAGATGGCGGCGAGGTTGGCCGCGTTATCGGCGTAGCTGCGCAGAAGCTTTTCCCGGTCGCCTTCGAGCGCGAGCGCGAGCGCAGCCTCCGCGGCCTCCGGCCAGCCGCCCCAGAACAGCGGCGAACGCGATTTGCGACGGCGCGGTGTCACGACGCAGAGGGCGCTGACGAGCGCGACCACCAGCGCGAACGTGACCACCGCGGCCGGCAGCCATCCCTTCGCGGCGAGGCCGAATGGCTGCAGATAGATCTGCCGCACGTCCGGCGACCATACGATCATCAGGACGATCAGCGAGATCATCAGCGTCGCCTTCTGATCGGCGACCTTGATCTGGTCGTAGAAGCAGTCGTTCAGCGACTTCATGTACGTGAGCCCCGGATTGCCGTCCGACATGCGTCCCTCTTTTTCTGATGGCGGCGCGGCGCCATCGCAGATCTGAAATCCACACGACGTCAGCGCTCCGCGCGCGGAGCGCCCCTCTTTAGCTCCTCGACGAAGGCGTCGACATGGGGCGCATCGCCCTTCACGTTCCGCGTCGCGATGAAGTGCTGGGACTCGAAGCCGTAGCTTTCGGCGCGCACCGCCTTCATCAGCCCCTGCTCCGCCCAGTGCTCGCCGATATGGCGAGGCAGGTAGCCGACGAAGCGTCCAGACAGGATCAGCATCGTCTGCGCCTCCATGTGCAGGATGGAGGCGCTCGCGCGCGGGTGGTTCACCCGGTAGAGATCATCGAGGTGCCGGTAGCGACGCACTGAGAACAGCGCCTCTTCGATGTCGGCGTGGCGCGCCTCCGGCTTGTCGAACAGGGCGTGCCCCTTTCCGCAATAGAGCGCGTGCGGCTCGCGGCAGAGCGGCGTGTAGAACACGCCGGGAGCCTTCTGCGAGAAGGGGCCGATGATCACGTCGCGGCGCCCGTCCATCAGCGCCTGCTCGAGCTCCAGCGGCGTGCCGAGTTCGAGATCGACGAAGACCTCGGCCGCATAGGCCATGTAGCGGCCGAACGCGTTCTGCAGCCCAAGATCCGGGTTCGTCACCACGCCGTCGATGATGCCGACGCGGAGCCGTCCGACCAGCCTTTGCCGGTCGCTGCCGATCCGGGACTGAAAAGCGTCGACGTCGTCGAAGAGGCGCCGCGCGGCCGCATAGACGGACTGGCCGAACGGCGTCGTCCGGAAGCCGCCCCGCCCGCGCTCGCAGAGCTGTCCGCCAAGCTTGCGCTCCAGCGCCGCAAGATGGGTCGACAGCGTCGATTGGGAGAGATTGAGCGCGATCTGCGCGTCCGGAAAGCCCCCGGCCTCCACCAGCGCAGCAAACACGCGCAGCAGCCGCAGATCGATGTTGTCCAGACGCCGCATCCGGGAGCGGGCGCCGCTCGCAGCGGCCATCTCGTCGGCCTCACATTGATAATCTTCGATGCAACATTCCAACAAAACTAATTCTTGTCGATACGAAACCGTCTCACGATGGAGCTCTCGCCGTTTGGCCCACCCTGAAAGGTCTGGTCCCCGTCATGAGGCATGTCGCGATCGCCGCCGCTTTTTCGCTTCTTCTCGCGTCGGGCGCGGCTCGCGCCGAAGACGGCAAGATCCGGATCCTCGCGCCGACATGGACCGGCTACGCGCCGGTGTTCGTCGCGATGGACAAGGGGTACTTCAAGGAGCTCGGCCTCGACGTCGAGATGCGGTTTGAGGACGACCGCTCGAACGTGCTCGCCGCAATGACGCGCGGCGACATCGAGGTCGACATGCGCACCGTCGGCGAGCATCAGGGCCGTCCGCGCGACGCCTCCACGCCCGGGATCATCATCGCGACGATCGACAAGTCCGTCGGCGGCGACGGCGTGATCGCCGGCGACAAAATCGGCACGGTGGCCGACCTCAAGGGCAAGACGGTCGCGGTCGAGCCGAACATCCCGGCGCGCCTGCTGCTGCAGTTGGAGCTTAAGAAGCTCGGCCTGACGCTCGACGACCTCAAGATCAAGGAGATCATGACCCAGGACACCGTCGCGGTGTTCGCGGACCCGTCGATCGATGCGATCGGGACCTACGAGCCGGTCATGTCGCAGGCGCTGTCCTCGCAGACGCAGCGCAAGGGCAAGCTGCTGATCTCCTCCAAGGACAGCGAAATCATCATCGACATCATCGACGTCCGGCAGGACGACCTGAAGAAGAACCCGGTCAAGTATCAGAAATTCCTGACCGGCATTTTCAAGGCGATCGACCTCTACAAATCCGATCCCGCCGAGTTCATCAAGCTGGCCGCGCCGCACTACAATCTGAGCGAGAAGGAAGTGAAGGAGATCTTCGACACGAGCCTCGAGTTCACCGGCAAGGCCGATAACCTCGAGATGATCGGCACGAAGGAGAAGCCGGGCAAGCTCTACGAGATCTTCGACACGGTGATGCAGCTCAACCTCGACTACAAGGCGGCCGACACCAAGCTCGACGCAAAGCAGCAGATCGATCCGTCGGTCGTCACGGCGATCACGGGCGCGAAGTGAGCCTCGTGGCGGAAGCCGAAGGCGCAGCGTCGAACGTCGCCGGATCGCCGGCCGAGACGCCTGCTCCGGCCGCGAGGCGTCCGGCGGCCCGGCGCGGGCCCTTCCGTCTGCGCGCGCCGCTCCCGCCCGGCTGGGACGCCGTCGTCGCCGTCGGCGCGAGCCTCGCCATCCTCGCCATCTGGGAGATCGTCGCCCGCCTCGGCCTCACCACCCCGCTGTTCTTCCCCGCGCCGTCGACGATCCTCTCGGCGATGGCGCGAATGATCTCGGACCAGAACCTCCTCTGGCACGCCTGGGTCTCGACGCTGCGGGTGTGGGGCGCGTTCCTGCTCGCCGCCCTGATGGCCATTCCGATCGGCGTCGCCATGAGCGGCTATCGCGCAGTGGGCGCAGCCCTCGAGCCGGCCGTCGACTTCATCCGCTACCTGCCGGTCCCGGCGCTGGTCCCGCTCGCCATCATCTGGTTCGGCGTCGGCGAGGAGACCAAGATCTTCCTTTTATGGCTCGGCACCTTCTTCCAGCTGGTGCTGCTCGTCGCCGACGACATGCGGCGCGTTCCGAACGAATATTTCGAGATCGCCTACACCGTCGGCGCCAACGAGCGCCAGGCGCTGAAGGACGTCGCCTTCCGGGCCATGCTGCCGAGCCTCGTCGACAACCTGCGGATCTCGCTCGGCTGGTGCTGGACCTACCTGATCATCGCCGAGATCGTGGCGGCGGACTCAGGGCTCGGCTTCGTCATCTGGGCGGCGCGCCGCTACATGAAGACGCCCGAGGTCATGGCCGGCGTCGTCCTGATCGGCCTCATCGGGCTCGCGACCGACCAGCTGCTGCGGCTGCTGCACCGCCGCGCCTTTCGCTACCTCAGGGGAGCGTGAGCCAGTGGTCCATCTCCAGTTCGACCGCGTCACCAAACGCTTCGGCGACGTGCCGGTCGTCGAGAAACCGTTCGACCTGTCGGTGCGGCGGCACGAGTTCGTCGTCTTCCTTGGACCCTCGGGCTGCGGGAAGACCACGCTGATGCGCATGGTCGGCGGGCTCGACGCGCCGACGTCCGGCGAGATCCGCCTCGAGGGCGAGCCTGTCGGCCCGCCCGACCGGCGGCGCGGCATGGTGTTCCAGTCCTACTCGTCCTTCCCCTGGCTGACGGTCGCCGAGAACGTCGCCTTCGGGATGAAATACCGCACCGACCTCACCGAGACGGAGAAGGCGGTTCGCGCCGAGCAGTATCTCGACCTGGTCGGCCTCTACGAGTTCTCGGACCACTATCCAAACCAGGTGTCGGGCGGCATGCGCCAGCGCATCGCGATCGCGCGAACTCTCGCAGCGGGCGCGGACGTCCTCCTGATGGATGAGCCCTTCGGCGCGCTCGACGCGTTGAGGCGCGAGCAGCTGCAGACGGAGTTGCGCGCGATCCAGAGGCGCGACGCCAAGACCGTCGTCTTCGTCACCCATGACGTCGAGGAGGCGCTGTTCGTCGCGGATCGGGTGATCGTGTTCTCCCGGCGCCCCGCGCGCATCGTGGCCGAAATCGACGTGCGCTCGCGCCTCGGCGACGAACGTACGATCGAGCTGCGCGACGGCGACGACTTCTTCGCGCTGCGCCGCGAGACGATCGGCGCCGTGCGGGCCGCGGCGGGAGACGAGCTGTGAGCCTCCCGGGCCTTGCCGGACGCGCCGTCGTCGTCACCGGGGCGAGCCGGGGCATCGGCCTCGGCCTCGCGCGCGCCTTCTCGGGCGCCGGCGCGGACCTCATCATGCTCGCAGACGATCCGAAGATCCACGACGAGGCCGAGCGGCTCGGCGCCCGCGCCGCGCTGGTCGACGTCACGGCGTCCGGGGAGGTCGAGGCGTTCGCGGCCGGCCTCGACCGCGTCGACGTGCTGATCAACAACGCCGGTTACGAGCGCCTCACCCCGCTCGACGACGCGAGCGCCGACAACGAGGAGACCTTCCGGCGCATCCTCGAGATCAACGTCACCGGCATGTTCCTGATGACACGCGCGCTCCTGCCGAAGCTCGGCGCGGGCGGGCGCATCGTCAACACGGCGTCCGTCTGGTCGCGCACCGCGGAGGCGGCGTTCGGGGGCTACGTGGCCTCCAAGCACGCCGTCATCGGCCTCACCAAGACCTGGGCCAAGGAACTCGGGCCGCGCGGGATCAACGTCAACGCCGTCTGCCCGGGATGGGTGCGCACGGAAGCCTCGCTGCGCTCGCTGAAGCGCATGTCGGAGCGCACCGGCGCCAGCGAGGAGACGCTGCTGGACGGGGTCATGGCGGCGCAGGCGATGCCGGGCTTCATGGATCCGGACGACGTCGCCGGCCCCTACCTGTTCCTCGCCTCGGACCTTGCCGCCAGCGTCACCGGACAGAGCCTTGGGGTCGATCGGGGCGAAGCGCCATGGTGAGCGGGCACGAAGGACTGAGGATCGTCGTCACCGGCGCCGCGAGCGGCATCGGCCGCGCGGCGGCGCTTCGGCTCGCGGAGGTCGGCGCGCGCGTCGCGGGCGTCGATCTCGCAGCGTCCGATGCGCCGTTCCCGATGCTGAAGGCCGACGTCTCCGACGAAGGCCAGATCTCGGCCGCCATGGATGAGGCAACCAAGGCGCTGGGCGGGCTCGACGCGATCGTCAATTGCGCCGGCCTGTTCCGCGGCTCTCCCCTCTCGAGTTTCGATTTCGACGGGTTCGACCGCATGGTCGCGGTCAACCTGCGCGGGACGATCCTTGCGGCCCGCGAGGCGCTGAAGCGCTTCCCGCCGGAGGGCGGCAAGATCGTCAACGTCGCCTCCGAGCTCGCCTATCTCGGCCGCGCCAACGCCTCCGGATACTGCGCGACGAAGGGCGCCGTCCTGTCGCTGACGCGGTCCTGGGCGCGCGAACTCGCCCCGCGCGTGCTCGTCAACGCCGTCGCGCCGGGCCCGGTCGACACGCCGCTGCTCGACGCGCCGTCGATGAGCGCCTCGGAGCTCGCGCTCGAGACCGGCAACCCGATGGGCCGCATCGGCCAGCCGCACGAGCTGACCGAAGCGGTGCTGTTTCTCACCAGCCGCCATACGACGTTCACGACGGGACAATGCGTCAGCGTCGACGGCGGCGCCGCCATGCACTGAGGGATCATGGTCGACAGCGTCTTCATGGCCGAGCTGAGCTGGCCGGAGTTCGAGGCGAAGGTCGCGGCCGGCGCGCCGGTTTTCCTGCCGCTCGGCGCGACCGAGCAGCACGGCCCGCATCTGCCACTCGGCGTCGACGTGGTGTTGCCGACGGGCGTGTGCGAGCGGGTCGCGCGCGAGGTCGGCGGGCTCGTCGCCCCGACCGTGCCCTACGGCTACAAGTCGATGCCGCGCTCCGGCGGCGGCGAACTGTTCCCTGGCACCGTCAGCCTCGACGCCAACACCTTCTCGCTCGTCGTGCGCGACGTGATCCGCGGGCTCGGCCATCACGGCGTTCGCAGGATCGTCGTGGTGGTCGGCCACTTCGAGAACGCATGGCCGTCCGTCGAGGGACTCGATCTCGGTCTGAGGGAGTTACGCCGCGACGGGATCGCCGACATGCAGGCGATGCGCTTCGAATACTGGGACTTCGTGAAGCGCGAAACGCTCGACCGGCTGTTCTCGAACGGCTTTCCGGGCACCGAGCTTGAACATGCAAGCCTGCTCGAGACTTCGCTGATGATGCTGCTGCGCCCGGAGCTCGTCGAGATCGACAAGGCGCCGACGGACGGTCCGGCCAAGTTCCCGACCTACGACCGCTTCCCCGTTCCGGAAGGTTTCGTGCCGGCCTCGGGCGTGCTTGCGGTGGCCCAGGGCTCCACCGCCGAAAAGGGCGCCTGGCTGATGGACGACCACGTCGAGCTGATCGCGGCCGCCGTCCGCAAGGAATTCGACCTCTGACCGGGGAGTGGCCGTCATGACCCGCAAGCCGCGCAGCGTGGACGACGTCCGCGCCGCGATCTTCGCCGCCGCCGATCTGCCGCTCGAGCGCGCAGTGACCCTGCCGCCGGAGGCCTATGTCGATCCCGGTTTCTTCCAGCTCGAGGCGGACACGGTGCTCGCCGGCGGCTGGATCTGCCTCGCGCATGTCTCGCAGCTGAAGGCGAAGGGCGACTACATCCGGCTCGACCTGTTGGACGAGCCGATCGTCGTCATCCGCGGCCGGGACGACGAGATCCGCGTCCTCTCGCGCGTCTGCCCGCATCGCGGGGCTGACATCCTTCACCCGGTCTTCGGCGGCCCCAACGAGGGCAATGAGAAGATATTGGTTTGCCCGTATCACCGCTGGTCCTTCGAGGCCGACGGCGCGCTGAAGGGCTGCCCGGAGATGGACCGGGCCGAGGGCTTCGAGAAGAGCGATTGGCGGCTCGCGCCGTTCCGGCATGAGGTCTGGGAAGGGTTCGTGTTCGTGAACCTCTCCGGCGACGCCGCCCCGCTCGCCGAGCTCTACGCGCCATTCCGCGAGATGATCGCGCCCTGGCGCACGGCCGAGATGGAGGTCGTGATCGAGCTCAAATGGGACTGCGCCTTCAACTGGAAGATCATGGTGGAGAACTGGATCGAGTCCTACCACCACCTCGGCATCCACCACACGACGCTCAACCCGTCTATGCCGGCGGCGACGACCTGGACCGACGAGGAGCAGGGCCACTTCATCCGCTGCCACCTGCCGTTCACTCCGAAGGTCGGGGCCGAGGTCGCGGAGGCGGCCAGGACCGGCGACGCCATGGGCGGATTCGCTCCGGTTCCGGGCCTCCCGCTCGACCGACAGACGGAATGGGGCCTCTATCTCGGTCTCCCCTGCTTCATGTTCCTCACCGCCCGCGACCGCGTGATCTGGTACCGGCTGCTGCCGCAAGCGGCGGACCGCTGCGCGCTGCTCACGACGACGCTCGTCACCAAGGCCGCCAAGGACGCGCCCGACTACGCCGACGTGCTCGCCGCCGAGACCAAGATGCTGAGTGATTTCCACATGGAGGACATGCAGGTGAACGCCGCCATGCAGGCAGGGCTCAAGTCGTCGAAGGTCGTGAAGGGTCGGCTCAGCCATCTCGAGCAGCCGATCTGGCACGTGCAGCGCTATCTCGCCCGCGCGCTGTCCGAGGGGATCGCGGAGGCGGCGCAGTAACGCATGACCACGCCCGTAAAACTCGAGCCGCTCGACAGCGGAGCGACGCCGCGCTTCGCGGGCCTCGCGACGTTCATGCGCCTGCCGGTCGCAACGCCGGCCGAGGTCGACGTGGCGCTGCTCGGCGCGCCCTTCGACAGCGGCGTCACCAACCGGGCGGGCGCGCGTCACGGGCCGCGCGAGTTGCGCAACCAGTCGAGCCTCGTGCGCCGCCACCATCACGTCACCGGCCGCTCCCCCTACGACGTCGCGCGCGTCGGCGACTGCGGGGACGTGCCGATCAATCCGCTCGACCTGATGGAGAGCATGCGGCTGATCGAGGCCCATTACCGCGCCGTTCGGGAAGCCGGCGCGACGCCGCTGACGGCCGGCGGCGACCATCTGATCTCGCTTCCCATCCTGCGCGGCCTCTCGACGGGCGCGTCCGTCGGCCTCATCCAGTTCGACGCGCATTCGGACACCTACGACGAGTTCTTCGGCCAGAAGGTCAATCACGGCACGCCCTTCCGCCGGGCGATCGAGGAGAGCCTCATCGATCCGAAGCGCATGGTGCAGATCGGCCTGCGCGGCTCGATCGGCGATCCGAAAAACTTCGACTTCGCGAAGGCGGCCGGCGTCCGCACCATCTTCATCGAGGAGTTCTGCGCGCGAGGCGTCGACGACGTCATGGACGAGGCGCGCGCCATCCTTGGGACCGGGCCGACCTATGTCACCTTCGACATCGACGCGATCGACCCCTCGCAGGCCCCCGGCACCGGCACACCGGAGATCGGCGGGCTCACGACCCGCGAGGCCCAGGCGATGATCCGCCGCCTCTCCGGCCTCGACGTCGTCGGCGCCGATCTCGTCGAAGTCGCGCCGCCCTTCGACCCGTCGGGCCTCACCGCGATGACCGGCGCGACGCTGATGTTCGAATTGCTCTGCGTGGTCGCCGACTCCGTCGCCGCGCGCGTTTACGGCTGAGGAGACGAGCATTGGCGCACGGATATGAGGGCGGCCGGCTCGATCTCCCCTTCGTCGGGGTGGCGACCTTCGGCAAATACCCGCTGCAGCTCGACTGGGACGCGATCGACGCGGACGTCTGCGTCCTCGGCGCGCCGTTCGATCTCGGCACGCAGTGGCGGTCGGGGGCCCGCTCGGGACCGCGTGCGATCCGCGAGGCCTCGACCCTGTTCGCCTTCGGCCACTCCGGCGCCTACGACCACGAGGACGACGTCGTCTATCTCGCCTCTGAATCGACCCGGATCGTCGATCTCGGCGACGCCGACATGGTCCACACCGACACGCTGACGAGCCACGCCAACATCGAGGCGGCCGTCCGCAAGGTGCTGGCGGCGAACGCCATCCCTGTCACGCTCGGCGGCGACCATTCGGTCAACATCCCCTGCATCGCCGCCTTCTCGGAACAGGAACCGGTCCATCTGATCCAGTTCGACGCCCATCTCGATTTCGTCGACGAACGTCACGGCGTCCGTTACGGCCACGGCAACCCCATGCGCCGGGCGGCCGAGCGCCCTTACGTCACCGGCCTCACCCAACTCGGCATCCGCAACGTGTCCTCCACCGCCCGCGAAGGTTACGAGGCGGCGCGGTCGATGGGGTCCGACATCCTCTCGGTGCGGCAGATCCGCAAGCTCCGGACGGAGGCGGTCCTCGCGCGCATCCCCGAGGGCGCGCGCTACTACGTCACGATCGACATCGACGGCTTCGACCCCTCGATCGCGCCCGGCACCGGCACGCCGAGCCATGGCGGCTTTACCTATTACGAGGTGCTGGAGCTGCTCGACGGGATCGCGAAGCGCGGCAAGGTCGTCGGAATCGACCTGGTCGAGGTCGCGCGCGAATACGATCCGGGCGGGGTGACGGCGATCCTCGCGGCGCAGGTGCTGCTGAACTTCATCGGCCGCATCCTGCACCACCGCTGAGCGCCATGCGGATCGACGAGCTTCGCGGCCTCTGGAAACGCAGCCTTCTGGCGCGACCCGGCGAGCCTGACGACGTGACGACGCTCGTCGACTGGCTGCAGGGGCCCAGCCTGTTCGCGGATCTGCGCTCGCCGCCCGACCGCCCGGATTTTTCGACTACGCGTCGCCTGCGGGACCTCGATCGCGCGCAGATCGACTGGCTCGCGACGCAGGAAGGGTTCGCCGGCCGCCTCGTCGCGATCGGCGACGCGGTCGAATGGCGCCGCGTGATCGACTATCAACCGCCCTCGGAGCAGGCGGACGCCGGGCGGCTCAGCATGCAGGACGACATCCTCGTCGAGGTCGGCCGGGACGCGCCCTACCTCGAACATTGGCGACGCGACGCGGCCCGCGCCCTCTCGCCCTGCTTCGCGCTGCGCCTTCTCGCCGTCGACGACGGGCGGGCAGGCTTCGTCATACGCGTCGGCGGCGATTTCATGTTCGCCAGGGATCGGCTGAACCCGGTCGCGCCCGGACCATCGCTGGCGGCCCATGTCGCGGAAGCGCCGGATCTCGTGGTGGCCCAGAACCTCGTCGACTGCGAGATCTCGCTCGGCGTCATCGACGGGTCGGACTGGCGCATCGTCCACTCCACCATGCCCTTCCGCGAGGGCGACCGCTTCGAGCTTCAAGTCTACGACGACGTATCGACCGCCGAGACGGCGGAACGCGCGCCGGACGGCGCCGGGATCAGGCGTCGCTGGTCGCTCGTCGCCAAGGAGAACTGGCCTTGATGCAGCGCGTCAGCCGTCTGCTCCTTGTCGCAGCCGCGGCGGCTGATCGCTCGGGCGTTTGATTCTCTGACGCGCGAGGCTGCGAGGTGGCGCCTGAAGGCGCGCATGGCGGCGCGGTCGGAAGACGCGGCGCCTCCTTCCGACTGGCCGTTCGTCATGGGTCGGCCCCACCGACGCCAAGCACGTCTCGACGTCCTACGTCGAGCGCGCGAACCTCAAGATGTGGATGGGGATACGGCGGCTCACCGCCTGACGAACGCAATGCTCCCGAAACGCACGAGCTGGAGGAAGCCGAAAGCTAATCCCCGGCCCAGCCCCGCGCCTGGCTTTTTCGTTGGACAGTCTGCACTTACCAGCGCACAACCCTAGCTTCCTATCGTCACCGGAGCCCGGCCTGTGCCGATCTTTCATTTCGAAGTCCGTACCGACACGCACGTGTTGAACACCAATGGCGTCGAACTGGCGGACCATACCGCGGCACGCGTTGAGGCTGCGCGGCGCATTGGCGCGCTCCTTGCCGAACACGCCGATCAAATCTGGTCCGACCAGAACTGGCAGATGGACGTGACCGACGCGAACGGGCTGATCCTCTATGTCCTTCACGTGATGGCCACAAAGGCCCCGGCGACGACGGACAGCCGCCAAAATTCAAACTGAGACGCTAGCCCCAAAGCGGGTCGCTTGACTCTCCCTCGCCCCGGAGTCGTTATAAGAACAAAATAGGAACATTCATGGCCGGTCCGCGATGCCAGACCTTTCCGCCCTCAGGCGCGCGATCTCGGCGCTCGAGCGGTCCTCCGCCTGCGAGAGGGGAGACCTGTTCGGCTTCGGCGCGCCCGAGATCGACGGCGCGCTCGGCGGCGGCATCCGGCGCGGCGCACTGCACGAGGTCTATGCGCGCAAGGAAACGGACTCGGCCGCCGCTTCCGGCTTCGGTCTTTGCCTTGCTCTGCGAGCGGCGCGCGATCGGCCGCTCGTCTGGGCGCGGCAGGACTTTCTGGACCTCGAGACCGGCGCGCTGCACGGCGCGGGGATCGCCGCCTTCGGCGGAGACCCGGCCAAGATCCTCGTGGTGCGCCCGGGCGACGCCGCCGGCGTCCTGAGGGCCGCCGGCGAGGCGGCGCGCTGCCCGGCGATCGGCGCGGCGCTCCTGGAGGTCTGGGGCGCGCCGAAGACGCTCGACCTGAAGGCGAGCCGCCGGCTGGGGCTCGCGTCGGAGAAATCGGGCGTGACGCTGGTCATGATCCGCCGCGCCGCCGCGCCCGAGCCGAGCGCCGCCCAGAGCCGCTGGAGCGTCGCCGCCGCCGTCTCGACCGCGCTCCAGGACAACGCGCCGGGGCGGCCGGCCTTCGACATCGAACTGCTGCGTCATCGGTCGGGGCTGCCGCCCCGCGCGTTTCGTCTGGAGTGGGACCGTGACAGCCTGTCCTTCGCCGCCGCGCCGCTATCTCGCTCTGTGGCTGCCGTTCCTGCCGACCGACCGGCTCGCCCGGCGGGCGGCGGGCTCCGGCGGCGCGCCGGCTGACGAACCGCTGGTTCTGACGGCGCAGGTCAAGGGCGCGCTCCGGATCCACGCCTCGAACCGGGCGGCGCTCGCGCTCGGGCTCGCGCCGGGTCTTGCGCTCGCCGACGCGCGCGCCCGCGTGCCAGGCCTTATCGCGAGGGACCACGAGCCCGACGAAGACGCGGCGCTGCTCGCGCGCTTCGCCGAGGCCGCGGACCGCTGGACTCCGCTCGTCGCGCTCGATCCGCCGCACGGTCTCGTTCTCGACGTCACCGGCTGCGCGCATCTCTTCGGGGGCGAGGCGGGCTTGCGCGACGACGTGTTGAAGCGGTTCCGCACGGGCGGCTTTTCGATCCGCGCGTGCCTCGCCGGCACGCCCGACGCCGCAAAGGCGCTCGCCCGTTTCGGCCGCGTCGCCATCGTCCCGACCGGCGGCGAGGCGGCGGCGGTTCGTCCTTTGCCCATCGCGGCGCTCCGCCTCGAGGAAGTCGAGCGCGCCGCGCTGTCGCTCGCCGGTCTGAAGCGGATCGGCGACCTCGCGGACATAGCCTCCGCCCCCCTCGCGGCCCGCTTTGGCGAAGAGCTGTCGAGCCGCTTGAGACGCGTTCTTGGCCGCGACGACATTCGCATCACCCCGCTCCGCCCGCCGCCCGCTGTAAGGGTCGAAAAACGCTTCGCCGAGCCGATCGCCCATCAGGAGGCGATCGAGAGCGCGCTCGGGGAACTCGCCTCCCGCGCCGCCGCGCTGCTGGAGGAGACCGGCCGGGGCGGCCGGCGCTTCGAGGCGGGCTTCTTCCGCACCGACGGCGCCGTGCGACGGATCGCGGTCGAGACTGGCCGGCCCTCGCGCGACGTCCGGGCGGTGCTGCGGCTGTTCCGCGAAAGGCTCGACGCGCTCGCCGATCCGCTCGATCCGGGCTTCGGCTTCGACATCGTGCGGCTCGCCGTTCCGACGGTCGAGCCGCTCGGCCAGACGCAGCCCGGCCTCGACGGCAAGGCGGTCGAGGAGGACGAGCTGTCGGACCTCGTCGACCGGCTGGCGGCGCGGTTCGGAGCCGAGCGGGTGCTGCGCTTTTCGGCCGCCGACACGCATGATCCCGCCCGCGCCTCGCGGCTGGCCCCGGCGCCGGCCGTCTCGCGCCGCGAAGCCGCCAGGCCGGAGCAGGAGGCCGGCGAGCCGCCGCTCCGCCCGCTCCAGCTGTTCGAGCCGCCGCAGCCGATCGAGACTCTCGCCGAGGCGCCGGACGGCCCGCCGCTCCGCTTCCGCTGGCGGCGAGCGCTGCATCGGGTCGTCCACGCCGAGGGTCCCGAGCGGATCGCAGGCGAATGGTGGCGCGCCCCGAACCAGCCGACCCGCGACTATTACCGCGTCGAGGACGACGAGGGCCGCCGCTTCTGGCTCTACCGCGCCGGCCTTTACGAGCGCGAAACGGCGCGGCCGCGCTGGTACCTGCACGGCCTGTTCGCATGACGCCCGAAGATGCGGAACGTCCCCCGATCCTTCACCTCGCAGAACGTCTCCGGATCCCTCCCCTCTCTGAGGGGAGCGGAGGGTGGGGAGCGCCGGGCGCGGAGCTCGACGCCCGAGGACCGAGGACGATCCTCTACGATCCCCATCCCTCCCTCCTCTTTGCAAGGGGAGGGATAGGAGGTCGCGGCGGGAGCGAGAGCGACGAGGGCGCGAACGGTCATTCCTCGCCCCCTTCGCTCGCGCCGCCGGTCGCCGACCATTCCTTGACCCGCGCGAGATGGGCGTAGGGCCCTTCCGGGCGCG
The DNA here is from genome assembly GCA_031316315.1 of Chelatococcus sambhunathii. GTDB lineage: Bacteria > Pseudomonadota > Alphaproteobacteria > Rhizobiales > Methylopilaceae > Methylopila. The sequence continues at coordinate 26,647 of JADBEO010000015.1, read as the reverse complement.
CCAAGAATTTTGGATGCGACAGCGAGCGATAGGGCTCCGCCTCGTCTTCGAAGCGGTCGACGACGGCCTTGAAGCGGGCGAGCGCCGTCGCGGCGATCTCGTCGGGCGCGGAGTCCTTGTCGCGGATGTCGACGATCTCGCCCGCCGGGTCGCGCCCGACGAGCTTCACGAGCGCCAGCTCGGAAACCGGCCCCCGCCCCGCTTTGGAGAACCCGCCCTCGCGCAGGATCGCGCCTTCGAGCGGCAGCTGCGGCGCAAAGCCCGCCAGCGCCTGCTTTACGGTCGGCGTGGCCCCGGTCTTGTAATCGAGCAGCGCGAAGGAGCCGTCCTTCAGCGCGTCGATATGGTCGGCGCGGGCGGTGAGGCGGAAGGCGCGGGCGGCTTTCGTCTGGAATTCGAGCAGGCCGTCGAGTTCGACCTGCGAGGCGTCCACCCTCTCCGACCGGCTGCGATGGAAGCCGAGCGTCCAGTCGGCGATGCGCTCGAAGCGCGGCCACCACAGCGTCTGGACGTCGTCGCGCTCCATCAGCCGTCCGAAGGCCTCGCGGCCGAACTCAAGCAGTCTTTCGCGCGCGTTGGGCGCATCGAGCGCGACGCCGCTCTCGGTGAATTTCTGGAGCGCGCCATGGATGGCGTTGCCGAGATCGGCGGGGCCCGGCTCCGGCCCGACCGCCTCCAGCTGCTCCAGCTTCAGCACGTGGCGGGCATAGATCGAGTAGGGGTCGCGCAGCCACGTCTCGACCTGGCTGACGCTGATGCGGGCGGGGCGGAGCTCGAGCGGGGGCCGCGGCTCGGGCGGTTTCGGCGCCGGCTCCCGCTCGACGCGGTCGAGCGCCTCGGCGAGCGCGATCAGACGCTTTCCGCGCGCCAAAGCGGCTTCATGCGCCGGTCCGTCGGCGACGGCCGCAAGCCGCTGCAGCCAGCGCGCGGGCACCGTCGGAGCGCCGCCGACCTTCTGCGCGCGGGTGAGGATGACCTGCTCGGCCCCGAGCCCCTGAACGAAATCATGCGCCGACAGCCCGATCCGCCGCTCCGGCGGCGCGAGGCCGAGCGCCTGCCGCAAGGGGCGGTTTATCCACGGGTCGGCCTGCGGCACGGCTGGCCAGGTCCCTTCGTTCAGCCCGCCCAGCACCACGCGATCGAAGCGGATGAGGCGGGCTTCCAGCGGGCCGAGGATCCTGATGCGCGGATGCCGGTCGCGCGGCGGTCGCAGCGCGTGCCCCGCCATCAGCGCCTCCAGCACGCCGGGGAAGGCGGCGGGCGCGATCGGCTCGGATCGGCCGGCGGCGGCCAGCAACTCGTCGAGCAGATCAGCGACGGCGGCGGCGTCCTCCGCTTCTGCGTCGCCGACGAGCGCCGAGAAGGCTTGGGCGAGCGCGGCGACCAGATGGTCAAGGCCGGCGCTTTTCTGCGCGCAGGCCCTCGCAAGCGGCGCGAGGGCCGCTTCCATCCTGTCGATGAGAGCGAGCGCCGCCTCGCGGTCGGCTGCGCCAAAGCGGGCGGCGATCCCTCTCGGCTTGTCGCTGGACGTGAGCGCCGCACGCACGCCCGCAAATCCCTCGCCGGGCAGCGGCGCGCGGAAGACAGCGACGTCGAGCGTGTCGGCGGCGCGGGCGTCGCCGTCGCAGCAGAGCCGGCAAGCGGAAGACCGGATCAGCGCGAGCAGCAAGTCCGGCCGCGGATCGAGCGCCGCTTCCGCGGCGAGCCGGAGCAGCGCGCCTGCGGGCGTCGAGGCGAGGGGGCGGCCCGCGCTGTCGTCGATCGCGATATCCCAGCGCTCGAGCTCGACCGCGACGCGGGCTGCGAGATTTCGGTCCGGGGTGACAAGCGCCGCGGTCCTGTCCGGCGTCGTGACGGCCTCGCGCAACGCGACGGCGATGGCGGCGGCCTCCGTGCGGAAGGTGGGCGCCTCGACGATGGTCACGCCTTCCATCGCCGCCGCGACGTCTCCCACCGAGAGGCGGCGGGCGCTCCAGGCGTCGGTGGTCTCCGCCGGCCGCAGCGCCTCGGCGGCGAGTCTTCGGCGGGCCGCGAGCGCAGGCGAGATCCGTCCGAGGGCGCGGACCTCGTCGCGCGCGACCCCGAGCGCGCGGATCAGATGCGCGAGGCCGCGCTGCGGATGACCGAACAGCCCAGGACCTTCGCCCTCGAGCAATTCGCGCCATGCCCTCTCGTCGAGATCGTCGCGGTCGAGGCCCGGCAGCACGACGGCTCCGAGCGGATGGCGCGCGATCTCCGCCATCAGGCGGCGCACGGCCGGAGCCGAGCCTGTCGAGCCGGCCGCGATCATCGGCCCGCGCGAAGTCGCGACGCGGCGCGCCGCGGCCTCGATCTGCAGCCGGCGGCGGCGGCTCGGGTCGAGCAGTCCGCGCTCGGCGAGATGATCGGGCCAGGCCTTCAGCGCGACCTTCAGGAAGGACTGCGTGATCGCCCAGTACCGGTCGTGCTCGTCGGGGACCAGCGCGCCGAGGCCGGAGACGTCGACCTCCTCGGTCTCGATGGCGTCGACCAGCCGCTCGAGATCGCCGGCGAGATGGATGGCGTCGGCGGCGGTCGCCGGGACGAGCGGGCCGTCCTCGGGCGAGAGCGACAGGATCGAGCGGTCGAGCGCGCGCGCGAAGGCCGTGACCATGCTGGCGAGGGTCAGTCGGCGCTCGAAGGCGCCGGCGGCGGGCGGAAGTTCCGTCTCCGCCGTCTCGAGCGGCTCGACGACATCCGCGTCCTCGTCGACGTCGCCGAGCGGCGCGATGCGCGGCAGCAGCGTCGCGTGGCCGTCCAGCGCCTCAAGAAACGCGTCGCGCAGGGCGCGCGCTGCGCGGCGGGTCGGCAGGAACACGGTCGCGTCAGCGAGCGCGATCGGGTCGCCGCGCGACGAAAAGCCGGGCACGACCTCGCCGTCGATGAGCCCGCGCGCGAGCGTCGGCAGGAAGTCAGCGCCGGCCGGGATTGTCAGGACGTTGGGGCGACGAGAATCGGCCATGGGCGGCAGTTTAGCGCCAAGCAGCGCCGTCTTGTCCCGGCCTTGAGCCGGGACCCAGAACCGCGATGCTGTCAGAAGAAACCTCTTCGTGGTCCGGCTTGACCGACCACCCATGCTGCGGGTGGAGCGCGGCGCCAGACGCGGATCCTCCGGCCAAGGCGGAGGGACGACGGAGATGGCTCTGCTTGCTCTTGCTCGTCGCGCGTCTGGGTCCCGGCTCCTTGGCCGGGACAAGAAGGAGGCTCACGCCACGGACAGCGCGATCGCCTGCTCGGCTTCGACGATCGCCTGCGGCGTGCCGACATGGAGCCATACGCCATCGAGCCTCAGACCGAACAGTCGGTCAGCCTCGATCGCCTTGTTCCACAGTCGGTTCAGCGAGAACGGCCCTTCCGGCGCGCCGTCGAAGGCGGCGCGGGACATGATCGCGGCGCCGGCATAGGCGAAGGGGGTGACCTGCCGTTCGGCGCGGCGGCGGAGGCGCCCGTCCGACGAGAAAGAGAAATCGCCGGCGCCGTCGAATCCAACGCTCGCGGTGAGCGCCGCGACGAGCAGCAGCGTGTCCATCCGTTCGGGGTCCCAGATCTCGGCGAGGCGCTCGAGGTTGCGGCTCGCGCCGTCCAGCCAGAAGGTGTCGGCGTTGAGCACATAGAACGCCTCGCCCGAGAGCTCCGGGAGAGCCTTCACCACCCCGCCGCCGGAATCGAGCAGCCCGTCGCGCTCGTCGGAGACGGTGACGCGGGGCGCCTGTCGGCGGGCGAGATGCGCCTCCATCTGATCGGCATGGTGATGCACGTTGACGACGGCGTGCGCGACGCCCGCGTCGGCGAGCTTGTCGAGCACATGGTCGAGCAGCGTCTTGCCCGCGACTTCCACCAGCGGCTTCGGCTTGAAGTCGGTGATCGGCTTCATGCGCGTGCCGAGCCCCGCGGCCAGCACCATCGCATCGCTCGGCGCGCTCAAGCGGCGGCCTCGGCGGGTCCGAGGTGGCGGCGATACCATTCGGCCAGCCTGGCGAGGTCCGGATGGGCGAGGTTCGCCTCGAGGTTCCGGCGCACGCGCGGGATGTGGGCGAGATAGGCCGGCTTGCCGTCGCGCTCGGACAGACGAACGAAGATGCCGAGGATCTTGGTCGCGCGCTGCGCGCCGAGCGTGGCGTAGGCCCGGGCGAACTCGCGCGGATCGAAGGTCGGGTCCACCCTGCGGCGCGCCGCGAGATAGCGCGCGGCGAGCGCCATCTCGAGCCCGTCCGGCATGTCGACGCGCGCGTCCTGCAGCAGCGAGACCACATCGTAGGCGGGCGGTCCCATCACCGCGTCCTGGAAATCCAGCAGGCCGATGCGCTGCACGCCCTCGCGGCCGTCGCGCCAGGTCAGGTTCGGCGAGTGGTAGTCGCGCAGCGTCCAGGTCAGCGGGGCGGCGAGCACCGGCGCCAGCGCCTCGGTCCATAGCGCGTGAAAGGCGGCGCGGGCTTCCGGATCGGGCGTCACGCCCGCGACGCTCGGAATGTACCAGTCGCAGATCAGGTCGCATTCGGTCAGGAACGCCGCCGTGTCGTAGGGCGGGAGGCGATAGACCTCGGAGCCGGCCGGCGTCTCGGACGGGACCGCGCGCGCATGGAGGTCCGCGAGCAGGTCGGTCGCCGCCTCGTAGCGCGCGGCCATCGGCACGCCGAGCGCGACCACCGGCTCGACGCCGAGGTCCTCGACCAGCAGGAAGCCGGACTTCAGATCCGAAGCGTAGATCTCGGGCGCGCCGTAGCCGAGGCCGCGTAGCCCGTCCGCGATCGCGACGAACGGCTTTGCGTCGAGCGCGAGCTTGGCGAGCTCGGAATAGCTCTTGCCGTCCTTCACCACCGGGCCGGGTTTGCGCGGCGGCGTGTCCATCAGGATCGCGCTCTGCCCGCATTTGGTCAGGCGCTCGTACTGGCGCGTGGAAGCGTCGCCCTGGATGTGCTCGCGCGTCGCCTCGCCCCAGCCGGCGGCGTCGAGGAAGGCCTTGGCGTCCCTGAGACGCGCGAGCCTCGGCGCGGCGTGGCCGTGGCCGACAAGCTTGGCCGTTCGGGCGCCCGGATCCTCGGCGAGCGAGAAGGTGATCTCCAGCCGGTCGGGCGGCAGGACCGAGCCGAGCCGGTCCGGCCACTCCACCAGGACGATGGCGTCGTCGCCCGCCTCGTCCCAGCCGAGTTCCTCGAGCTCCTCCGGTCCGCCCAGCCGGTAGAGGTCGGCGTGGACGATCATGCCGCGCGGCGTCTCGTAGGTCTGCAGCAGCGTAAAGGTCGGGCTCGGCGCCTCCAGCGCCTCGTCGCCCGCCCGCGCGCGGATCAGCGCCCGGGCGAAAGTCGTCTTCCCGACGCCGAGGTCGCCGCCGAGGGTCACGAGGTCGCCCGGCTTCAGCGCGCGCGAGACCAGCGCGGCGAGGGCGAGCGTCGCCGGCTCGTCGCGGAGTTCGAGCTCCCAGGCCGCCTGTTCGGAGCCGGCGTTCGGCCGGTCGGTGGCGCCGCTCGCGGCAGATGTGCTCATCACGCGCTCTTAAACTCGGAACTCCGGGACTCGGCGCCCCTCGAATCCGCGTCGCCGATCGGCCGCGGGCCGATCGGGAAGCGGCAGGTGACGACCGTGCCTTCGCCGGGCGTCGACTGCAAGGAGACCGCGCCGCCATGAAGCTCGACGATCGACTTCACGAGCGGCAGGCCGAGCCCGACCCCGCCGTGGCGGGCGCCGCCCGATCGACTCTCGAACCGGTCGAACACGCGGTCGATGATCTCCGGCGCGATGCCGGTCCCCTCGTCGGCCACGCGGAATGCGACGGCGTCGCCCTCGCGCGCCGCGCTGACCCTGACCGCGACGCCGGGCTTCGAGAACCGGATCGCGTTCGACAGCAGGTGGAACAGCACTTGGCGCACGCGCTTGGCGTCGCCCTCGAAGACGCCGGCGTTCGGCGCGACGTCGATCTCCAAGCCGAGGCCAGCCTCGGCGAGGCGATCGCGCACGCCCTCCGCCGCCGCCTCGATCGCCGCGCGCGGGTCGACCGACGAGCGCTCCAGCTCCATGGCGCCGGCGTCGATCGTCTGCAGGTCGAGAATGTCGTTGATGATCGCGAGGACCGCCGATGCGGAGGTCACGATGTGGTCGACATATTCCTTCTGTTTCGGCGAGAGGTCGCCGACGCGCGGGTCGCCGAGCAACTGCCCGAAGCCGATCGTGTTGGTGAGCGGCGATCGGAGTTCGTAGGAGACGTTACGCACGAAGTCCGCCTTGAGGCGGTCCGCCGCCTCCAGCGCCTCCGCGCGCTCCCGCTGGACGCGCTCGCGGTTCACGCTGTCGGTGACGTTGGTGAAGGTCAGAAGCGTGCCGCCGTCCGGCAGCGGGAGGATCACGACATCGACGATCTCGCCGCCGTCGAGGTCGATCCGCATCGCGACGCGGCGGCGCTCCTCCGGCATCGCGGTCAGCGCGAGCCGCAGCCGGCTCCAGAGCTCGGGATCAGGATGCCGCGAGCCGCAGGCGGACAGGATGGTCTCGGCGTGCGGTCGGTCCCTCAGCATGGGAGGCGACAGGCGCCAGAGCGCCTCGAAGGCCGGGTTGTGCAGCCGCAGACGCCCGTCGGAGCCGAAGACGGCGACCGCCTCGTTGAGGTGGTCGATGGTTTCGCTCTGCACGCGGGACAGGGCGTTGAAACGGCTTTCGAGGGCGAGGCGCTCGGTGACGTCGTCGAAGAGGTGAGTGACGCCGCCTTCGGGATTCGGCGTGATCACCACGCGCAGCGTGCGCCGGTCGGGCAGATGCCACCAGAGCTCGCGCGGCTCGATCGCCTGGTACGCCTCGCGCAGTTGCGCCTTCCAGGTGCGGAAGTCGACCTCCTCCGGAAGTTTCCGCTCGGCGCGCAGCCGGTCGAGGATCGCGCTGTCGGTCGGCGCGCCCTCGAGGAACGCAGGGTCGAGGCCCCAGAGCTGGGCATAGGCCTGGTTGTGGAAGGCGAGGCCGCCGTCCCGGCGGAAGATAGCGACCGCAGTGGCGAGCAGGTCGAGGGTCCGGCGGTGCGCCTCCATCTGCCGCGAGAGGTCCGCGCGCACATCCTCCAGGTCCGAAACGTCCGTCGCGATCGCCGCGGAGCCCGTGGGCGACGGCGTCTCGACGACGTCAAAGACTCGCCGCGTCCCCGCGAAGACGGCAGGCGCGCGCTTGCGGAAGACGTGGCCGGCCTCGATCGCGCGGCGCGCCGCCGCTCTGTCCGCCTGGTCCAGGAACTCGGCCCCGCGCTGGACCGCCGCGGCGCCGTCCGCCGCCTCGACGGCGCGGGCGTAGGCCTCGTTGGCGTAGACGAGGCGGCCGCGCTCGTCGCGCTGCCAGACGGGCTGCACAAGCGTCTCCACCAGCGCGGTCACCCGCCCGAGAGCCGCCCTGAGGCCGGCGTTCTCGGACGCGAGCTCGGCGCTGGCCAGCTTCTCGCCGGTCACGTCCCGCAGGCGCAGGCGGACGGAGGCGCCGATCGGCCGGCCGTCGGCCTCGACATGGACGCCGTCGGCCGCGCGCAGCATGAGGCGGAACGGCTCGCCCCGCTGGCGCAGCGCCGCGACCCGCTCCTCCAGCGCGCGCGCCAGAGGGGCGTCGAGCCACGATCCGAAAGCGAGCAATCGCCGGCCGGCGGGAAGGCCCGGAATGCGCGAGGCCTCCCCGACGATCTCCGGCTCCGAGTCCCCCGCGCTCCAAGTGACTGTGACGCGGTCCTCGGCGGCGAGCTCGGCCTCGGCCCGGTCGAGCCGAACGGCCATGTCGCGCAGCCGTGCGGACAGCTCGGTGGAAGTCTCGGCATGCCGCCGGCGCGCGCGCAGAAGGGCGACGGAGCTCGCCACGGCGACGAAAAGTGCGCCGAGCAACAGGGAGAGAGCGGCGGTCTCGGAGGCGCCGAGGCTCTCCGCCCTTGCGGGTCCGGCCGGCAGCAGCGCGCATCCGGCCGCAATGAAGGCCGTGGCTGACGCGGCGCGCGACCGCGAAGGTTCCGACATTCCGCAGAAGCCCCCGACGAAATCGGACGCGGCCGCCCGCGTCCATGCGCGGTTCGCCGCCCCTCCGCGCGCCCCGCCTCGAATCACCGGAAGATACCGCGAAGCGGAGTCGGGCCCTATGTCCGGAAAGCCGCGAGACCCGAAATTCCCGGCCGCGATGAAAAACGCGCCCGGCGGGGCCGGGCGCGTCGGATCGTCGGGTCCTTGAAAGCGGATCAGTAGCGGTAGTGATCCGGCTTGAACGGGCCTTCCTGCGGCACGCCGATGTACTTCGCCTGCTGATCGGTGAGCTTGGTGAGCTTGACGCCGATCTTGCCCAGGTGCAGCGCGGCGACCTTCTCGTCGAGCGTCTTCGGCAGGGTGTAGACCTGCTTGGCGTAACGCCCGTCCTTGTTGTTCGCGTAGAGCTCGATCTGGGCGAGCGTCTGGTTGGTGAATGACGCGGACATCACGAAGGACGGATGGCCCGTCGCGTTGCCGAGGTTCACGAGCCGGCCCTCGGACAGCACGATGATGCGCTTGCCGTCCGGGAACTCGACCTCGTCGACCTGCGGCTTGACGTTGTCCCACTTGAAATTCTTCAGCGCGCCGATCTGGATCTCGCTGTCGAAGTGGCCGATGTTGCAGACGATCGCCCGGTCCTTCATGGCGCGCATGTGGTCGACGGTGATGACGTCGACGTTGCCGGTGGCGGTCACGAAGATGTCGGCGCGGGTGGTGGCGTCCTCCATCGTGGTGACCTCGTAGCCCTCCATCGCGGCCTGCAGAGCGCAGATCGGATCGGCCTCGGAGACGAGCACGCGGCAGCCGGCCTGGCGCAGCGAGGCGGCCGACCCCTTGCCGACGTCGCCGAAGCCCGCGACCATCGCGACCTTGCCGGCCATCATCACGTCGGTGCCGCGGCGGATCGCGTCGACGAGCGACTCGCGGCAACCGTAGAGATTGTCGAACTTCGACTTGGTGACGCTGTCGTTGACGTTGATCGCGGGGAACAGCAGCTCGCCCTTCTTGGCGAGCTCGTACAGGCGATGGACGCCGGTGGTGGTCTCCTCGGTCACGCCGAGGATCGCGTCGGCGTTCTTCGTGTACCAGCCGGGATGGCTCTTGAGGCGCTTCTTGATGGCGGCGAACAGGATGGTCTCCTCCTCGTTGGTCGCGCCTTCGAGGAAAGCGACGTCGCCGCCTTCCGCGCGCTTGCCGAGGTGGAGCAGCAGCGTCGCGTCGCCGCCGTCGTCGAGGATCATGTTCGGGGTGCCGCCGTCGGCCCACTCGAAGATGCGGTGGGTGTACTCCCAGTACTCCTCCAGGGTCTCGCCCTTTACGGCGAAGACCGGCGTGCCGGAGGCGGCGATCGCGGCCGCGGCGTGGTCCTGCGTCGAGTAGATGTTGCACGAGGCCCAGCGGACGTCGGCGCCGAGCGCCTTCAGCGTCTCGATCAGCATCGCGGTCTGGATCGTCATGTGCAGGGAGCCGGCGATGCGCGCGCCCTTCAGCGGCTGAGACGGGCCGTACTCCTCGCGCACGGACATCAAGCCCGGCATCTCGGTCTCGGCGATCGCGAGCTCCTTGCGGCCCCAGTCGGCAAGGCCGATGTCCTTGATCACGTAGTCGGTTTCAGGAGCCTGCTTGAGGGCGGCGCTGGAAGCGGTCATCTGACGGCTGATCCCTTGATGTGAACGGAGCGGCGCCCAAAGGCGCGAACTTGGCCGTTCCCTAGCACGCGGTCGCGCCAGCTGCAATAAAGATATAAAGAAGTCTTTATGTCACCGAGTCAGCGACCGGCGATCATCGCGAATGCGGCGGCGCCCGGGACGTCCGTTTCGGCAAGCGAGGCCGGGCCGGCGCGCCCGCGCGTGACGTCCGCCGGCGCATAGGCTGCGCCGCCGTCGCCGATCGCGACGAACCTGCCGAAGCTCCAGTCCACGCGCGCGCCGGCGCCGGTGGCGCGGTCCCTCGAGGGTCCCGGATCGGGAGGCGCGCCTGCGAGGCGCGCAAGATCGGACCGGGTCGCGGCGGCCACCGCTTCAGCTGACAGGCCGCGCGTCTGGGCGATGTCCTCGAAGACAAAGGCGTCTTCATGGGGGACCGCTGCGGCGTCGCCGGACCAGGGGTCGGCCTGAATGGTCGAAGGCTCAGGCCCGTCCGGCCACGCATGGGGCTCGGCCGCGGTCGCCGCGCCTGCGCTCAGCGAGGCGGCGAGCAGAGCGCCGAAAAGGCGCCTCACGCAGTCGAATCCGGGGGAGGCATCGTCATCGTTCGACCTTCTTAGGCCGAACCGCGCCGCGGGCCGAGCCGGAAAACGCACGGGGCGACGGTTCGACGCGACCGTTGCCGATCGGCCGCATGCAACTCACGCCGAGGCGCCGAGAACGTGACCGGATTGGTATGGGCTCGAGGCGACGAGGCGATGACAAATGAGGGGCCAGCCACCATCTTCCGCGCGATCCGCCGTGAGCGGAGCAAGATCTTAAGGCTCTCCATGACGCCCGTTCCCTTCGTCAGACGCGCCCTGTCCGTCCTTGCGGCCGCCACGCTGGTCGCGACGACCTTCGCGCCCCTGGACGCCGATGCGCGCGCCGGCAGGGGCGGCAGCTTCGGCAGCCGCGGCTCGCGCACCTTCGACGCGCCCCCTCCGACGGCGACGGCCCCCGGAGCGCAGCAGATGCAGCGCTCCACAACGCAGCCCGGCTTCGGCAATCCCTCGCCGTCGACGGCCGCCCCACGCCCCGCGGCCCGAAGCGGCGGTCTGTTCGGCGGCGGGCTGATGGGCGGCATCATGGGCGGCCTGCTCGGCGCCGGCCTGTTCGGGCTTCTGACGGGCAGCGGCTTTCTCGGCGGCCTCGGTTCGCTCGCCGGGTTGATCGGCCTGCTGATCCAGGTCGCGCTCGTGGTGATCGTGGTGCGTTTCGCGCTGAACTGGTTCCGCAACCGCCAGCAGGGCTCCTCGTCGCCTGCGTCCCACCCGACGCCGGTCGGGGCGGGCGCCGGAGGCGGTTCGCCCTACCGGCCGGCGCAGCCGGCCCCGGCGAGCGTCAACGCCGACCGCTTCGACTATCCCGGTCGGGGAAGCGTCCCGCCGGCCGGCGGCTCCTATGGCGGCGGCTACGACAGCCGTCCGCCCTCGGGCGAGGTTACGATCGGGGCTGCGGACTACGAGGCGTTCGAGCGCATGCTGAAGGACGTACAGGACGCCTGGAGCCGCCAGGATCTCGGCACGCTCCACAGGCTCGCGACGCCGGAGATGTCGCAGATGTTCGCCGACGACCTCGCCGAGATGTCGCGCGACGGCGTCGTCAACCGGGTGACCGACGTCCGCCTGCTGCAGGGCGACCTCGCGGAGGCGTGGAGCGAAAACGGCGAGGACTACGCGACGGTCGCCATGCGCTACGGCCTGATCGACGTCACCGAGGACGCGCGCACGCGCCAGATCGTGGACGGCGATCCGAACCGTCCGACCGAGGCCACGGAGCTCTGGACCTTCGTGCGCCCGAGCGCCGGCGGCGAGTGGCGCCTCTCCGCTGTCCAGCAGTCGCAGGAGCAGAAAAAGGGAATGTTTGGCGGCCTGTTCGGCTGAGCAGCCGCCCTCAGCCGATAACCCAATTCACCGACGCCCGGGCCCTTGGCTCGGGCGTTCTTGCGTGAGTTGGAGACGCGGGCGAGCTTCGGAGGTCGGTTCCTGGTCTTGCCTGCGGCGCGGCTCACTCTTCCTCGCCGAAGCGGTCAGCAACCAGCTTAGCGAGCGCCTCGATCGCTTCCCGCGCGTCCGAACCGGTCGCCTCCACCTGGATGGAGGTGCCCTGGCCGGCGGCCAGCATCATCAGCCCCATGATCGAGGAGCCGCCGACCGTCTCGCCCGCGCGACTGACGGTGACGCGGCAGCGGAACTTCTCGACGGTCTGCACGAACTTCGCTGAAGCCCGCGCATGCAGACCGCGCTTGTTGACGATGGCGAGTTCGCGGGAGACGACCGCTCCGTCGGCGTCGCTCAGCGTCATCGGACGGAGAGGACCTGACTCGCGACGTTGATGTATTTGCGTCCCGCTTCCTGCGCCTGGATCACCGCGGCGTCGAGCGGGAGGTTCGGCCGCACGGTCGCCAGCTTGATCAGCATGGGCAGGTTGATGCCCGCGATCACCTCGACCTTGCGGCCGTCCATGCAGGAGATCGCGAGGTTCGACGGCGTGCCGCCGAACATGTCGGTCAGAACGACGACGCCGTCGCCGGAATTGACATCATGCACCGCCGCGATGATGTCGCCGCGCCGCAGCTCCATGTCGTCCTCGGGTTCGATCGTCACGGTCGCGATCTGCGTCTGCGGTCCGACGACGTGTTCGAGGGCGGCGCGAAACTCACAGGCGAGGCGCCCATGAGTGACGAGGACGAGGCCTATCATTGAGTCTCCGCGCAAAACTCATTGCGCTCCGAGCGACGCCCGCCGCGCGCTGCCCGTGCGCCGGCCGGCTGGGATTTCGACGGGCTCCCCATCGTAACCGTTATTTCTCCATCTTGTCGCCCGAACGCAAGGGCCGTAGCGCCACAGTCGCCGCGCCTTTCGATCGCACGCAATGCGGTCATGACGACATCCGCAGCCTCGAAACAGCCGCCCGGCCACGTGACGCAGGGCAGCGTCACCCCCTCGATCACGACGTCGAGATCGACCCTGTCCGGCAAGGGTTTCCCGGGGGGAAGAAGGTCGACGACCAGCCGGACCACGGCTCGCCGCAGGAAGGGGAGCCGCTCGATCCCGACGCCGCGCCGTTCGATGAGGCCGGCGATCGTGCTCGGGACCGATCCGATCAGTCGGTCGTTCTTCGCCTCGAGTCTGACGCGGTCGTCCGCCACGAGGCGGGCGAAGCGGCCCTCGGCCGTCGCGCGCTCGATCAAAGCGAGCGTCAGACTCGACTTTCCGGATCGGGACTCGCCGCGCACCAGGATGCCGGCCTCGCCGACAACGAAGCAGTTGGCGTGAACGGTCGGACGGAGGCTCACAGCAGCGCCGCCGGCAGCCGCACGACGAACCGGGCGCCCGCCACGACCTCTGGCTCTCCGTCTTTCATGCGGTTCTCGGCGCTGATACGGCCGCCATGGGCGTCGACGATCTGTTTGGAGATCGAGAGGCCGAGGCCCGAGTTCTGGCCGAAGCCCTGATCGGGACGGTCGGTGTAAAAGCGATCGAAGATCTTCTTGACCGCATCGGGCCGGATGCCGGGGCCGACGTCGTCGACGACGACGTCGACGAACTTCTTCGTACGCCGGCATGACACCTTGACCACCGAACCCGGCGGCGAAAACGACCGGGCGTTGTCGATCAGGTTGGTTATGACCTGCGCCAACCGGGAGTCGTGGCCGAGGACCAGATAGGCGTCGCGGCCCTGCGCGGCGTCGGACACCGTAAGGCTCACCGTGACGCCGTTGTCGCGCGGGGCGCCGTTCTGCATCTCGATCACCGTGGTCAGCAGCTTCACCACGTCGACCGGCTCGGCGTCCTGCCGCTGAAGCTCGGCGTCGAGGCGGCTGGCGTCGGAGATGTCGCTGATCAGCCGGTCGAGGCGCCTCACGTCGTGCTGGATGACGTCGAGCAGGCGCGCGCGCGATTCGTCGCTTTTGGCGAGCGGCATGGTCTCCACAGCCGACCGCAGCGAGGTCAGCGGGTTCTTCTGTTCGTGCGCGACGTCGGCTGCGAACCGTTCGATGCCCTCGATGCGCGCGTAGAGCGCGCTCGTCATGTCGCGCAGCGCGCCGGACAGGTGGCCGATCTCGTCCGTGCGGTTGGTGAAGTCGGGGATCTCGGCGCGGTGCGTCACACGGCGGCGGACGCGCTCGGCGCCGTCGGCGAGCTTGCGCACCGGACCGGCGATGGTGCTCGCGAGCAGCAGCGACAGCAGCAGCATCACCAGCGCGGCGACGAGAAACACGCGAAGGATGCCCATGCGCTCGGCGGTCACGATCGCGTCGATGTCGCCGCCCTGCGTGGAAAGCAGCAGCACGCCGGTGACCGCCCGGAAGCGCTGGATCGGCACGGCGACGGACACGATGATCTCGCCCGAATCGTTCACTCGGACGATGCTCTCCGGCGTGCCGGACAGCGCCTTGGCCACTTCCGGATAGCCGCGCCCGTTCTGCCCGCCCAGCTCGGCGTAGAGCGGCAGGTCCGTGCGGCGGAGGTAGCTCTTGAGCGTCGCGCCGATCCGCTCGATCAGGCTGGGATCGCGATGCGGCGGCGGCAGGTCGAAGCGGAGAATGTCTCCGCGGGCGTAGAGCGAGCGCGAATCGAGCAGCAGCGCGCCGTCGCGGTCGTAGATCCGGGCGCGGGTGCGCGTCGGCGTCACGAGGCGACGCAGAACCGGAGCCACCCGCTCCGGATTGATCGGGAATTCGAGGCTCTGGAGCTGGTCGTCGTTGGGCGCGACGGTCTGGCCGAGCTGCAGCGCGAGCAGCTTGTCCGGATCGACATAGAGTTGGTTGGTCTCGACCGTCGCAGACGAGGCGATCGCGCCGGCGATGATCTCGCCCTGGATCAGCAGGCTCTGGACCCGCGCGTCGATCAGCCCGGCTCGGAACTGGTTCAGGAACAGGATGCCGGAGACGAGCACCACCAGTCCGACGAGGTTCAGCACCACGATGCGGCGGGTGAGACTCGAAAAACCGAGCGTCTTCAGCGCGCCGAACGCGTTGCGCGCGCGCTCGCCGAGGGTTTGCCGGCGAGGCTCGTCGTCGGTCTCGGTCTGGACGATGTCGTCGGCGCGCTCGGCTTCGACGCTCATGGGGTTAGTTACACATCAACGCTCGTGCGCTGCAACGCGGGCGGCGCCGCGCACTGCGGCGCGCCGGCCCGCTTCCGGCGCGGACCCGCCTAGATCAGGCGGCCGCGGCCGTCAAACTTCCTTGAACCGGTACCCGACGCCGTAGAGCGTCTCGATCATGTCGAAGTCGTCGTCGCAGGCCTTGAACTTCTTGCGCAGCCGCTTGATGTGGCTGTCGATGGTGCGGTCGTCGACATAGACCTGATCGTCGTAAGCCGCGTCCATCAGCGCGTTGCGGCTCTTCACGACGCCCGGGCGCATGGCGAGCGCCTGAAGGATCAGGAACTCGGTCACGGTCAGCGTCACCGACTCGCCCTTCCAGGTGCAGGTGTGCCGCTCCGGATCCATCATCAGCTGCCCGCGTTCCAGCGCCTTGGAGTCCGCGCCCTTCGGCGCGCCGACGGCCTGCGGGTCCTTGGCGCTTGCGCGGCGCAGCACGGCCTTGACGCGCTCGACCAGCAGGCGCTGCGAGAACGGCTTCCGGATGAAGTCGTCCGCGCCCATCTTCAGGCCGAACAACTCGTCGATCTCCTCGTCCTTGGAGGTGAGGAAGATCACCGGCAGTTCGGATTTCTGGCGCAGGCGCCTAAGCAGCTCCATGCCGTCCATGCGGGGCATCTTGATGTCGAAGATCGCCAGGTCCGGCGGCGTCGAACGCAACCCTTCGAGCGCGGTCGCGCCGTCGTTGTAGGTCTGTATCCTGTAACCTTCGGCTTCGAGCGCGATGGAAACGGACGTCAGGATGTTGCGGTCGTCGTCGACCAGAGCAATCGTCGGCATGGCGCCTTCTTTAATAGCACGAACTTCAACGCATGAACCGTCGCCGCGTGGCTTAAATGTGACCGAGCCGACATGAACCCATGATTGACAGACCTTTTGGGGGCCGCGGGTCTCCCGGAACGGTGAAGAGGTGAGTATGGATAACGATGACGCTTCGCCCGCGACGCCCGTGCGGGCGCCGTTCGATCCGGTCGGCGCGGCGCGCGCCCTGATCCGCGGCTCCCGCCGCGCCAGCCTTGCGACGCTCGATCGGGAGGCCGGCCGCCCCTACGTCTCCCTGGTCGGAATGGCGGCCGATCGGGACGGCGCGCCGCTGATGCTGATCTCGGACCTCGCCCGGCACACGGCCAACCTCAAGGCCGATCCGCGCGCGAGCGTGCTCTGCGCCGATGTCGGCGCCGGCGATCCGCTCGCCCATCCGCGCGTCACGGTGTTCGGGCGCTGCGTCGCGGCCGACAAGGAGGCGCTCAAGGCGCGCTGGCTCGCGCGTCAGCCAGACAGCGCGGCGTATATCGACTTCGGCGACTTCAACATGGTCCGGCTGGAGCCGGAGGGCGCCCATCTCGTCGCCGGCTTCGGCCGCATCGTCGACCTCGGCTGGGACGAGATCCGCGCCGATACCGAGCGCGCCGCCGGGCTGTTCGAGGCCGAGGGCGGGATCGTCGAGCACATGAACGAGGATCACCGCGACGCGACCCGGCTTTACGCGACCGTCCTGCTCGGCGCGCCCGACGGCGACTGGACCTTCGAGGGCTGCGACCCGCATGGCTGCGAGATCGGGCTCGAGGGCAGGGCGCTCTACCTGCCGTTTTCGACGCCCGCGCTCAACGCCGGCGACGTCCGTAAGGCATTGGTGGCGCTGGTCGGCGAGGCGCGTTCAAAGGCAGCGGCCTGACCGCAGCACGATAATCGGCGATTCCGATCGCCTCATACCAAAAGCTGATAATTTCAGGCCTGGTTAAGCTGCCGTTCAGGCGGAATGAATGATAGGACAGGGTCTCTGACGCAGTTTGGAGGGCCCGCGCGACGCCTCCGCTTGCGTCTGCGCCTCTGCGCGCAAGGGCGTTTTTCGCCCGCTCCGTCATGATCGCGCCGATTTTCGCTGTTTCGTGAGGCACAGACCTATGACTGAAGCGCCGCTCAATGCGGACGGCCACGTCCATGTGGAGGATCACGATTTGCGACAGACGGGCGTATGGAACGCGTCGCACGGGGCGGAAGCCTTCGGCCTGAAGAACCTCGGCGGCGTCAACTGGAACCTGCCTGTAGCGACGCTCGTCGAGCGCGCGGTGCGTCGCGGAGAGGCTTCGCTGTCGGCGTCCGGCGCGCTGACCGCCGAGACCGGCGTGCACACCGGCCGCTCGCCCAAGGACAAGTTCGTCGTTCGCGACGAGACCACCGAGGACAAGGTCTGGTGGGAGAGCAACGCTCCGATGACGCCGGAGCACTTCGAGACGCTGTTCCAGGACTTCCTTGCGCATGCCGAGGGGCGCGAGCTGTTCGCGCAGGACCTTTACGGCGGCGCCGATCCAGAACACCGCGTCAAGGCGCGCGTCTTCACCGAGTACGCCTGGCACTCGATGTTCATCCGCACGATGCTCATCCGGCCGGAGCGGTCGGAGCTCGAGTCCTTCGTGCCGGAGCTGACCATCCTCGACTTCCCCAGCTTCCAGGCGAGCCCGGAGCGGCACGGCGTGCGGTCGGGCACGGTCATCGCCGTCGACTTCGCGCGAGGGATCGTGCTGATCGGCGGCACCTCCTATGCCGGCGAGATGAAGAAGTCGGTCTTCACCTTCCTGAACTACGTGCTGCCGCAGAAGGGTCTGATGCCGATGCACTGCTCGGCGAATGTCGGCCCGACCGGCGACAGCGCCGTGTTCTTCGGCCTGTCCGGCACCGGCAAGACGACTCTGTCGGCCGATCCCGACTGCACGCTGATCGGCGACGACGAGCACGGCTGGGGCGAGAACGGGATCTTCAATTTCGAGGGCGGCTGCTACGCCAAGACGATCAAGCTGTCGGCCGAACAGGAGCCCGAGATCTACGCCGCCGCGCACCGCTTCGGCGCGATCCTCGAGAACGTCCCGCTCGATCCCAATACACGCGAGCCCGACTTTGACGACGTCTCGAAGACCGAGAACACCCGCGTCGCCTATCCGCTCGACTTCATTCCGAACGCCAGCAAGACGAGTCGCGCCGGGCATCCGAAAAACATCGTGATGCTGACCTGCGACGCCTTCGGCGTGCTGCCGCCGATCGCAAGGCTCACGCCGGCGCAGGCCATGTACCACTTCCTGTCCGGCTACACCGCCAAGGTCGCCGGCACCGAGAAGGGCGTGACCGAGCCGCAGGCGACCTTCTCCACCTGTTTCGGCGCCCCGTTCATGCCGTTGAACGCGGCCGTCTACGGCGAGCTTCTCAAGCAGAAGATCGCCGAGAACGACGTGACCTGCTGGCTGGTCAACACCGGCTGGACCGGCGGCGGCTTCGGCGTCGGCAAGCGCATGTCGCTCAAGGACACGCGCGCGATGCTGCATGCGGCGCTCGGCGGGGCGCTGAAGGACGCGCCGATGCGCGTCGACCAGAATTTCGGCCTCGAGGTGCCCGAGCAGATCGAGGGCGTCGACGCGGCGCTTCTCACGCCGCGCGACACCTGGGCCGACAAGCGCGCCTATGACGTCGCGGCCGGCAGGTTGCGCGCCATGTTCCAGCGCAACTTCCGGACTCACGCCGACCACGTCGACGAGGACGTCCGCGCGGCCGGCCCGCAGGAGTTCCGCCAGGCGGCGGAGTGAGGCCGGCACCGACCTCGCGCGACGAGGCGCGGCCTGAAATTGAGATCTGCGCGAGGCCGTCTCTCCCGAAAGGGCGGGGGGCGGCCTTTGCGTTTTTGGGGCCGTGAAAAAAGCGGCTTCAGGACCTCGCGCCCAAAATCCGCGAGATCGCCTGCTCGATCACAGTCTCGGGCTCGCGGCCGGACGGAATGCCCAAGACGCCCGGCCAGAACAGGCCTTCCTTGATCATGCCGAGGAACTGCAAGGCGCGGGTTTCCGCCGGCATGCCAAGCGGGTCCTCGACATATTCGAAGATGCGCGTGAGCTCGATGATAGCGGGGCCCTTGCCCGCGGCGAGGTAGCTGTCCATCAGCCCCGGCGCGGTCGCGCCTTCGGCGACGATCAGCCTGAGCAGCGGCATCACGTCTGGATGGCCCCAATGCGAGCGCATGCGCTGGACGTAGGCGCGCAGCGCCTCGCGCGGATCGCAAACGCCCTGGCAGGCGTCGTGCGGCTTCGTGAACGGCGCATAGGCGTCGGTCACCACGGCGGTGAACAGCGCCTCCTTGCTGGGGAAGTGATTGTAGAGCGTGCGCTTCGAGACGGGCGCCTCGCGCGCCACGGCGTCCATGCTGGTCGCCATGTAGCCCTGCGCGAGGAAAAGCTGTTTGGCGGCCGCGACGATCGCCGCCGACTTGCCACCGCGCGGCTCTGCAGCGTCCGCACTCCCTTCGCGCTCTTGCGCTTTCGCGTTCATTACAACCTGTGAATTGACAGTGTAAACGGTACGGTGTAGTTTACATCAGTCCCGAGCGGAATAGAAGTCCCGCGTCGCCGCTCCGGGCTTCCCACACTGTCAGACAGGCTTCGCACATGAAACAGCGTCCGCTCGGCCGCACGGGCCGCGTCGTCTCTGAAATCGGCTTCGGCTGCATGGGCATGTCGGAATTCTACGGTCCGAGCGACCAGTCCGAGAACTTTTCGACGCTCGGCGCAGCCCTTGATGCCGGCGTTAATTTCTTTGACACCGCAGACACTTATGGCCACGGCGCCAATGAGGAGCTGGTCGGCCGCTTCGCCCGGACCGTCGGCCGCCACCGTGTCTGCGTCGCGACCAAGTTCGGCATCGTTCGCGAGCCGGGCAAGATCGAGCGACGGATCGACACGTCTCCGGCCTACGTCAAGGCCGCCTGCAACGCTTCTCTGAAGCGGCTCGGCCTCGACCATATCGACCTCTATTACGCCCACCGCCTGAACCCGGACGTGCCGATCGAGGACACCGTCGGCGCGATGGCCGATCTCGTCCAGGCCGGCAAGGTGAGGGCGCTCGGCCTGTCCGAGGTCTCGCCGGCGACGCTACGGCGGGCGCATGCGGTCCACCCGATCACTGCGGTCCAGAGCGAGCTGTCGCTCGCCGAGCGGACGCCGGAGGACGAGATCCTGCCGCTCTGCTGGGAACTCAGCATCACCTTCGTCGCCTACAGCCCGCTCGGCCGCGCGCTGCTGACCGGCCGCGACGTCGCGGCCGAGGCGCTGGACGTGACCGACTATCGCCGCTTCCTGCCGCGCTTCATCGGCAACGCCGCCACGGCCAATGTCCGGCTCGCGGCGAAGCTGAAGGCGATCGCCGAGGAGAAGGGCGCGACGCCGGCCCAGATCGCCATCGCCTGGCTGCTGGCCTCCTTCCCGCATGTCGTGCCGATCCCGGGGACACGGAAGGCGGTGCGGGCCCGTGAGAACGCCGGCGCCTCGGACGTGCGCCTGACACGCGACGACCTCGAGCGCCTCGACGGCCTGTTCCCGATCGGCGCCGCGACCGGCGACCGGTACACCGAGGCGGGATTCATCGGGGTGAACGTGTGAGGCGCCGGCCTCACAGGAACACCAGCCAGGTCACGATCAGGAAGCAGGGGCCGAGAATGGCCCAACTCCACGCCATGTAGCCGAAGAAGCCCGGCATCTTTACGCCGCGGTTCTTCGCGATGGCGAGCACCATGAAGTTCGGGGCGTTGCCGACATAGGTCAGCGCGCCCATGAACACCGCGCCGCCGGAGATCGCCGCCAGCGTGTCGGCCTTGGCCGTCATCAGCTCGGCGGCGTTCCCGCCGGCGAGGTTGAAGAAGACCAGGTAGGTCGGGGCGTTGTCGAGCACGCTCGACAGGATGCCGGTCAGCCAGAAATACATGACGGGCCTCGGCGCGCCGGCCTCATCGGAGACCAGCGCGACCAGCGGGGCGGCGCTGCCGTCGCTCCCGGCCTTCAGGATCAGCAGCGCCGGGACCAGCACCGTGAAGATGCCGGCGAAAAGCTTGGCGACCTCCTTGATCGGCTCCCAGTCGAAGCCGTTGCGCTCGCGGATGCCGGTCGGCGTGAGCTTGAGCGACAGCGCGGCGAGCGCGAGCAGAATCGCGTCGCGGACCACCGACTGCAGCGGCACATGCGTGCCCCAGACGTCGAACTCGATCCCCGGCTTCCAGATCCCGCTCATCAGGATCGCCGCGACCACCCCGCAGAGCAGGGGGATGTTGACGAGGCCCGTCAGGCCGAGCGCGGAATCCGGCGTCGGGTCGGGCTTCGGCGGCCGGCCCTCCCTGGCGTAGAACCAGCTGTCGAGCGCGTAGAACAGCGGCAGAAGGATCGCGACGAGGATCGCGGTCTCCACCGCGACGTGCCGCGTCGTCCAGAAGAACTCGACGCCCTGCAGGAAGCCGAGGAACAGCGGGGGATCGCCGAGCGGCGTGAGCGAGCCGCCGATGTTCGAGACCAGGAAGATGAAGAAGATCACGACATGGGCGTTGTGGCGGCGCTGGTCGTTCGCTCGAAGCAGCGGGCGAATGAGGACCATCGAGGCGCCCGTCGTTCCGATCGCGCTCGCAAGCAGCGTCCCGATGGCGAGCAGGATCGTGTTGGTCGCGGGCGAGCCGTGGATGTTGCCCTTGACCAGCAGGCCGCCGGAGATGGTGAAGAGCGACAGCAACAGGATGACGAAGGGGATGTATTCGAGTAGCGCCGCATGGACGACCTCGGAAGCCACCGCTCCCGCGCCTTGCGTCGCCGCGAAGGGGATCAGCAGGGCGAGCGCCCAGAAGGCCGAGACCTTGCCGTAGTGGTGATGCCAGAAATGCGGTGCGACAAGCGGGAAGACCGCGATCGAGCCAAGCATGCCGGCGAGCGGCAGGGCCCAGAGCAGCGACAGGTTGCGCCCTTCCACATGGCCGTGGATAGCGGCCCGCAGCACGGGATCGAGCGCATAGAGGGCGACGGCGAGCGCCAGCGCCGCGCCGATCAGTACGAGCGGCCGGCGGAGGATCGCGCGCGTCGCGCCTTGGGTCGTCATCTGTCGCTCCGAGCGGAAGTCCACGCCTCGGACGAGACGCGGGGACTTGTTATGGCGCCCCGCCCGGCGCGCCAACCGAAACCGGCTGAAAAATGAGTGAACGGACGTGCTGTCCGCCAGACGGTCAGGGCTTGAGGTTCATCGGAACCGCGCCCGGCGCCGCCGTGAGCGCGATCGTCACGCGCCGGTTCGCCGAGATCTGCGGCGCGTCGGGGAACATCGGCTGCGTCGCGGCCTTGCCCTCGACCGACTTGAAGCGCGAATCCGGCACGCCGTTCGAGGCGAGCAGGCTGCGGACCGCCGCCGCCCGATCGGCGGAAAGCCGCCACGGATCGGTGTTCTGGGCCTCGGATACGCCGGCGGCGGTGTGGCCGCTGATCTCGATCGGGTAGCCGAGCGAGCGGAGCGACGGCGAGAGCGCCGCGAGGGCGTCGATCACGCGCTGCGAGGGCGCGGGCGAGCCCGCCTGGAACATCGAGCGGCCGTCCTCGTCGACGAGCGCGATGGTGACGCCGTCGCTGGAACTCTCGATGATGATCTGGGTCGTCACGTCGGCGAGGTCGGGCATCGCGCGCAGCGACTGCCGCAGCGTCGCGGCGGCGCGGGCGTAGCCGCGGGCGGCGGTCTCGGTGTCGGCCCGGTCCTTCGAGAGCGGGCCGGCGAGGTTCGACGTTTCGTCCGGAGAGCGCGCGTCGTTGTTGAGAAGGATCGTGCGGGCGGGCGAGCCTTCGATGTCGATGATGCCGTCCGCGATGACTTCCTTCTGGCTGCCGAACGCCTCGCGCATCGAGCCGGCGACGATCGCCATCTTCTTCTTGTCCTGCGTCGAGAAGGCGACCAGCACGACGAAGAAGGCCATCAGCAGGCCCATGAGGTCGGCGAAGGTGACGAACCAGCCGTGGCCGCCGCCGTGGTCCGCGTGCTTCTTCTTCATCGCCACGGATCGTGATCCTTACGCGGCTTCGAGCAGGTCGGCGCGATGCTTCTCGGGCAGGTAGGCGAGCAGCATCTCCTTGATCACGGCCGGGCTTTTCGAGGCCCTGAGCTGCAGCACGCCGTCGATCACCAGCGTCTGGTTAAGCTCGTCATGGTTGAACTTGATGGTGATCTTGTCGGCGATCGGCAGGAAGAAGAAGTTCGCGACCACCGCCCCGTAGAGCGTCGCGAGCAGCGCGATCGCCATGAAGGTGCCGAGCTTGGACGGGTCCGACATCTCGGCGAACATCTGCACCATGCCGATCAGCGTGCCGATCATGCCGAAGGCCGGCGCGCAGTCGCCGATGCCGCGGAACACCTTCGCCGCCATCTCGAGCCGGTGGAGGTTGAGGTCGCGCTCCTTCTCGAGCGTCTCGCGGATGAAGTTCTCGTCGAAGCCGTCTGCGACGTAGCGCACGCCCTTCGCCAGGAATGCGTCGTGCGGCGTCGCCTTATCGAGGCCGACCGGGCCAGACTTGCGCACGATGTTGGCGAGATCGGCGATCTCGGCGATCAGGTCGCGCGGATTGGCGTGGCCGCCGCCGATGCCGAGCACCGTCTTGATGGCCGTCGGGAAGGACGACAGGAAGGCGCTCATCTCGAAGCGCAGCAGCGTCGCGGTTATAGCGCCGCCGAAGATGACGATGACGGCGTGCTCGGAATAATAGCGCTCGAGGCCGCCGCCCTCATGGATCAGGAAGCCAAGGACGCCGACGCCGCCGACGAAGCCCAAAATGGTGGCGAAATCCATGCGCGTCCTCGCATGCGACCGGGAATGCGGGACCCGGCGAACGGACGCAATCGTGAAGATTTGGGGTTAAGGCCGAATGAAGGCTTTATCTGCCCGGACGTTTTCCGATCTCTCCCCTGGGACAGGGGAGGGTAGGGTGGGGTGCGCTTCCGGACAGCGCTCTACGCTCCAAGTCCCCTCCCGTCCCTTCGCTTCGCTCAGCGCCACCCTCCCCGCTGCCGCGGGGCAGGGATCAGGAAGAATCACGCCAGCCCCAACTTCAGCAGGTCGTGGATGTGGACGAGGCCGACCGGCTTTCCGGCGTCGACCACGAACAGCGCGGTGATCGACCGGCCCTGGAGCTCGCTCATCGCCCCCGCCGCAAGGTCGTCCGGGCCGATGACGCGGGGAGAACGGGTCATCACGGCGTCCACCGTCATGGCGGTGAGGCCCGGTCCCATGTGGCGGCGCAGGTCGCCGTCGGTCACGATCCCGACCAGCGCGCCATCCCCGCCGACGACGCCGACGCAGCCGAAGCTCTTCTGCGACATGACGATCAGCGCCTCCGACATAGGCGCGCCCGCGCGGATGACGGGGACGGCGTCGCCGACATGCATGACGTCGCGCACGAAGGTCAGCACCGCGCCGAGCTTGCCGCCCGGGTGGAAGCGCTTGAAGTCGCCGGGCGTGAACTTGCGGTTCTCGAGCAGCGCGACCGAAAGCGCGTCGCCGAGCGCGAGCTGCATCGTGGTCGAGGTGGTCGGCGCAAGCCCGTGCGGGCAGGCCTCGCCGACATGCGGCAGGATCATCGCGACGTCCGCCGCGCGGCCGAGCGCGCTGGCGATGCTCGACGTCACCGCGATGAGCGGCACGCGGAAGCGGTGCGCGTAATGCAGCATGTCGCGCAGCTCCGCGGTCTCGCCCGACCAGGAGATCGCGACGATCACGTCGTCGGAGGCGATCATCCCGAGGTCGCCGTGGCTCGCCTCGGCGGGATGGACGAAGAAGGCGGGCGTGCCGGTCGAGGCGAGCGTCGCCGCGATCTTGCGCGCGACATGGCCGCTCTTGCCGATGCCGGAGACGATCACCCGGCCCTTCGAAGCCGCGATGATGTCGACGGCCTTGGCGAAGGCCACGCCAAGAGCGCCCTTGAGGGCGCCCGCAAGGCTCGCAAGCCCCGCCTGCTCGATCTCGACGGTCCGGATCGCCGAAGCGACCGCGGCGCTGGTCTCGGCGTCGTCGGCGGAGGTGCGGAGCGGCTGCGCCATTGCGGGTGGGATCTCGACTCAAACGCTGGGCGCGTCGAAGACGCGGAGGGTTTTTCTAGCACCTTCGCGCAGGACGTGCACGCGGAGCACGGCTTCAGGCTTTCTTAACCACGTTCGTTCGAAGGTCGTTAATCATGACGGCCTCGCGCGCGGGGCGCCGCCGCCTTGCGGCCGAAAGAAGCCATGTCGTCTCGCCGCGCGCTCCTTGCCGTGCTTCTGCTGTCCGCCACGGCGGCGCCCGCCCCTGCGACCGCCCAGAGCTCGACCACGACCGATCAGGGCGTTCGGCCGATCACCCCTGCGTCGTCCTACCAGCCTCCCGCGCCGCGCCAGTCAACCAGCGGCAGGCTCGAGGTTCCGCCGATGGGCGGCGCGGCGACGCAGTCCACCGGCGGCGGCCAGTCGGCGACCGGATGGCAGACGCCCAAACGGGGCTTCGAGGCCGAGCAGCAGCGGGAAAGGCTGCGCCGGCTGGACGAGAGCACGCTCGCGGGCGGCCAGTCGAGCCTCGCCGGCGGCGACTACGGCGTCGATCCTCAAGAGCCCGAGCCGCTCGCCGGCGGCGACTACGGCCTGCCCGTGAACCGCCCGTCGCCGACCGTCACCATCGCGCCGTCCGTGCTGGGCGATCCGCTCGCCGCCGCGCCGCGCGGCTTCCGCAGCTCCGGCCTGCCACGCCTGCGCCGCTTGCCCGATCCTTCGACCCTGACGGCGCCGGGCCAGATCGACCCAAGCGATCCTTACGCGCCGCTGGGAATTCGTGCGGGCGCCTTCCTGATCCGCCCGTCCATCGAAACCGCGATCGGCTATGACGACAATCCGGACCGGCTGCCCAAGAACGGCCGGACCGACGCCGGGACGGGAACAGGCGGGGGAAGCAAGCCCAAGGGCTCCGCCTATTCGCGCCTGCGCAGCGAGCTCGACGTCCAGTCGGACTGGGAGCGCCACGCCCTCGATTTCCGCGGGGCCGCCGAGGTGCGCAAGGATTTCCAGATCAAGGACTCCGGTTACGAGCCGCAGGTCAACGCCGCGCTGTCGGGCCGCGTCGACGTCACCGAGCGCACCCAAATCAACACCGAGCTGCGCGGCAGCGTGGCCGCGGCGCGACCGGGCGATCCGGACACGCCGACCGGGATCAAGGGCGAGGAGATCACCCGCAACGCCGGCGCGACGCTCGGCGTCGCCCAACGGTTCAACCGGCTCAGCCTTCGTCTCGACGGGCTCGTCGACCGCTTCACGGTGGACGACACCAAGAACAAGGACGGGACGAAGAACGACAACGACTACCGCGCCTACAACCAGTATGAGGTCCGGCTGCGCGGCGCCTACGAGGTGTCGCCGAAGCTCGAGCCGTTCGCGGAGATCGCGCTCGACACGCGCGACTACGACCTGCGCCGCGCGCCGGGGGACCCAAGCGATCCCGGGCGCAAGCTCGGCTCGAACGGTTGGGCCGCGCGCGGCGGCACCCGCTTCGAGCTGACGCGGCTGGTCTCCGGCGAGGCGAGCCTCGGCTACGGCAAGCAGACCCAGAAGGATCCGCGCTTCAAGGCGGCCGAGGGCCTTCTCATCGACGGCGCAGTCGCCTGGGCGCCGACGGCGCTGACGACCGTGCGTTTCACCGCGACCTCCGCCCTGCAGGAATCTTCTGACCTCGCGACGGCGGGCGTGCTCAGCCGCAACTTCGTCGCTTCGGTCGAGCACCGCCTGCGCCGCAACTGGTCGGTGACCGCGCGCGCCGGCTACGAGCGCGCGGAATACAAGGGCTCGGACCCGAGAGCGCGTTACGACACGACGACCATCGGGCTCGACACCGAATATCGCCTGAACCGAAGCCTGGCGCTGACCGGAAGCGTCGAGCGGATCCACCAGGACAGCACGATTCGAAACGAGGACTACACCGCGTCGATCATCGAGTTCGGCCTGAAGTTCCGGAGATAGGCGTGGTCGTCCCAGAATCCCTCCCCTGGGACAGGGGAGGGTAGGGTGGGGTGC
>JADBEO010000014.1 GCA_031316315.1 Chelatococcus sambhunathii | reverse complement strand
CTTCTGCAAGCTCAAACACTTCCGACGCGTCGCCACCCGCTTCGACAAGCTCGCGAGAAACTTCCTCGCAGCCGTCCTGCTCGCTTCAGCAAGACTGTGGCTCAGAGCTTATGAGTCCACGACCTAGGCGCGCCGCCGGGGTCTTCCATTGGCGCGGTCGGCGCCTCAGACTTGAGCCTGATGGCGCCAGAAAATCGGGCGCCCTCCCCCTTCCCAAGGCTCGCATGTGGTTTAGCATCCATTGTAGTCGCATCAGATCCGGAGCGCCGCCGCTTGCCCGCCGCCACTTTCGACGAGATGACGCTCCCCGATGGATCGGTCCGGGAGGCGTATGGCCAACTCGCCGAATGGCTCTCCACCGCGCCGGCTGACCTGCTCGACTACCGCGTGAAGGAAGCCGAGCTGCTGTTTCGCCGCATCGGCATCACCTTCGCGGTCTATGGCGACGCGCAGGCGCAGGAGCGCCTGATCCCGTTCGACATCATTCCCCGGATCCTGACGAACCCGGAATGGGTCACGCTGAAGGCGGGCCTCGAACAGCGCGTCAAGGCGCTGAACATGTATATCTCGGACGTCTACGGGAAGCGGGAGATCCTCAAGGCCGGGATCGTCCCGAACGAACTCGTGTTCCAGAACGCCGCCTTCCGGCCGGAAATGGCCGGCAAGGCGCCGCCGCACGATCTCTGGGTCCATATCGCGGGCATCGACATCGTCCGCGTCGACGCCGAGACCTTCTACGTGCTCGAGGACAATGCGCGCACGCCTTCCGGCGTCTCCTACATGCTGGAGAACCGCGAGGTGATGATCCGGCTGTTTCCGGAGCTGTTCTCGCGCCACCGGGTCGCGCCGGTCGAGCGCTACGCCGACGAGCTTCTGGCCACCCTGCGCTCGATCGCGCCGCGGTCCTCGTCCTCCGAGCCGACCATCGTCCTGCTAACGCCGGGCGTCTACAATTCGGCCTATTACGAGCACTCGTTCCTCGCCGACAAGCTCGGCATCGAGCTGGTCGAGGGTCGCGACCTCTTCGTGCGCGACGACGTCGTCTACATGCGCACGACCGAAGGGCCGAAGCGCGTCGACGTGATCTACCGCCGGCTCGACGACGAGTTCCTGGACCCGCTCGTCTTCCGTCCCGACTCCGCGCTCGGCGTGCCGGGCCTCGTCAGCGCCTATCACGCCGGCAACGTCACGCTGACCAACGCCATCGGCACCGGCGTCGCGGACGACAAGGCCATCTACAGCTACATGCCCGAGATCATAAGGTTCTATCTCGGGACCGAGCCGCTGCTGAAAAACGTGCCGACGCATCGCTGCCGCGAGCCGGAGGCGCTGAAATACGTCCTCGACCATCTCGAGGAGCTGGTGGTGAAGGAGGTGCACGGCTCGGGCGGCTACGGGATGCTGGTCGGCCCTCACGCGACCAAGGAGCAGATCGAACTGTTCCGCGCCAAGCTCAACGCCTCGCCGGCCGGTTTCATCGCCCAGCCGACGCTCGCGCTGTCAACCTGCCCGACCTATGTCGACCAGGGCGTCGCCCCGAGGCACGTCGACCTGCGCCCCTTCGTGCTGACCGGGACGGACGAGGTCCGCATCGTGCCCGGCGGCCTCACCCGCGTCGCGATGAAGGAGGGCTCGCTCGTCGTGAATTCCAGCCAGGGCGGGGGCACCAAGGACACCTGGGTGCTGGACACATGAGCACCGCGAGCCGTCCGACCACGACAATCGCCGACGAGACCTGCGTACGATGCTGAGCCGAACCGCCGACAACCTGTTCTGGCTGTCGCGCTATGTGGAGCGCGCCGAGAGTCTCGCGCGCATCCTGGAGACGACCCAGCGGCTCGCTGCGCTTCCCAGCGCCTATGGCGGCAAGACCAATGAATGGGAAAGCGCGGTCGAGACCGCTGGCGTCGCGCCGGCCTTCTTCTCCAAGCACGAGGAGGCGAACAACGAGACCGTCGTCTCCTACCTCGTCTTCGACCGCGACAACCCCTCCTCCATCCTCAACTGTTTCGAGACCGCGCGGCACAATGCGCGCTCGGTGCGAACCGCGCTCACGATGGAAATGTGGGAGGCGATCAACGGCGCCTGGCTGGAGCTGCGCCGCACGCCCGACCGCAAGCTGGCCGGCGAGGAGCTGACCCGCTTCCTCGGCTGGGTGAAGGAGATCGGGCTGCGCTTCGACGGCTCCGCCTCGCGGACCATGCTGCGTAACGACATCTACGATTTCTCGCGGCTCGGCATGCTGCTCGAGCGCGCCGACAACACCGCCCGCATCCTCGACGTGAAGTACCACCTGCTGCTGCCTGACGAGGGCGAGGTCGGCGGCGGCCTGGACTACTATCAGTGGTCGGCGATCCTGAGGGCGGTCTCCGCCGTC
The DNA here is from genome assembly GCA_031316315.1 of Chelatococcus sambhunathii. Taxonomy (GTDB): domain Bacteria; phylum Pseudomonadota; class Alphaproteobacteria; order Rhizobiales; family Methylopilaceae; genus Methylopila. The sequence goes on along the minus strand of JADBEO010000014.1, from coordinate 90,845 downwards.
ACGAGCTACCACTGGGTCTACCGGCAGAGCCTGAAGCCTTGGCTGGTCGCGGACCTGCTCATCCTGAACGACCAACTGCCGCGCTCGCTCGCCGCCTGCTACGGCCAGCTTGTCCGCCATCTCGACGAGCTTGCGCGCGCCTACGGCCGGCAGGGCCCGGCGCAACGGCTGGCCCGGGCGACCCGGTCTGGCCTGGAGAACGCGGAGATCAAGCAGATCTTCCAGGGCGGGCTGCACGAGTTCATCACGAGCTTCATCTGCGACAACAACCGGCTCGGGCTCGCTATCCACGAGCAGTATCTCGCGTGAGTTTGCGCCGATGCGGCTGACCATCCGTCATGAGACGCGCTACCGCTTCGCGCAGCCCGCCTCCGCGATCGCCCAGACCCTCCGGCTGACGCCGCGCGGACATGACGGCCAGCACGTCGTCCGTTGGCGGATCGACATCGACCAGGATTGCCGGCTGAGGACGGCCGAGGACGCCTTCGGCAACCACGTGAACAGCTTCACGGTCGACGGGGCGGTGGACTCGCTGACGGTCGCCGTCGAGGGAGAGGTCGACACACGCGACACCGGAGGGGTCGTGCGCGGGGCGGTCGAGCGGTTTCCGGCCGACCTCTATCTGCGCGAGACCGATCTGACGACGCCGGATCTGGAGATCGCCGCCTTCGCCCGCGAGGCGACGGAGTCGGAGAGCGACCCGCTCGGCAAGCTGCACGCGCTGATGTCGGCCCTCCACGAGCGGATGACCTATGACGAGGAGCCGACCGACAGCACGACGACGGCGGCGCAGGCGTTCAAGCTCGGGCGCGGCGTCTGCCAGGACATCACGCATGTGTTCCTCTCCTGCGCGCGGTCGACCGGATCTCCCGCCCGCTATGTCGGCGGTTATCTTCTGAAAAGCGAAGGCGAGCCCGAGGGGATGACGCAGTCCATGGGCGGAATGAGCCAGAGCCTTTCGCGGGCGCCCTCCCCTCCGCTTGTCCAGCACGCCGGCCACGCCTGGGCGGAGGCCTTCGTGCCCGAGCTCGGCTGGGTCGGCTTCGACGCGGCGAACTGCGTCTGCCCGACCGAGACCTATGTCCGCGTCGCCCTCGGCCTGGATTATCTCGGGGCGGCGCCTGTCCGGGGCTCACGATACGGCGGCGGCGGCGAGACGCTCGAAGTCGACGTCGTCGTCCAGGACGCCTCGGCTCTCAGGGCGTTTCGCTGGGGCTGACGCCTTAGGGCGACTGACATGCCACAGGGCGCCGATCTTTTGCGCATGGCGCTCGCCCGCGCATTGTGGCGCGACACGGACTCTTGCTAGCTTTCCGCCCGCGCGGGGGACGGAAATCCATCCATGACGTATTGCGTCGGCATTCTTGTCCGCGACGGGCTGGTGATGATCGCCGACACCCGCACCAATGCGGGCATCGACAACATCGCGACCTTCCGCAAGCTCAAGATCGTGCATGAGAAGGGCCGGCGCACGCTCGCGATCGCGACTTCCGGAAACCTGTCCGTCAGCCAGTCCGTGCTGTCCCTGCTCGCCGAAGGGATCGAGAATCCGGAGACCGGCGAGCTCGACACGCTCGACAACCAGCCGACCATGTTCAAATGCGCGCAGCTCGTCGGCCGCGCGGTGCGCGAGGTGTGGCGCGTCGACGGGGCGAGCCTCGAGCAGATGACCGCGCGCTTCGACGTCCAGATGCTGTTCGGCGGACAGGTCGCGGGCGGGCGACTGCGGCTCTTCATGATCTACGCCGCCGGCAACTTCATCGAGGTGACGCCGGACACGCCCTACTTCCAGATCGGTGAGCACAAGTACGGCAAGCCGATCCTCGACCGCGCCGTGACCTACGAGACCGATCTTTACGACGCCCTGAAGATCGGCCTGATCTCGATGGATTCGACCATGCGCTCGAATCTCGGCGTCGGCCCGCCGATCGACGTGCTGGTGCTGCGCAAGGACGCCCTGACGCCGGAGCTCGACTTCCGCATCGAGCCTAACGAGCCCTATTTCCTCGCCTTGCGGGAGCAATGGTCGAAGGCGCTGCGAGAGGCGCACACCCAGATCCCGCGCCCGCCCTATGGCGCGAACGCGGTGGGGGATGTCGCGAAGGCTTAGCGCGGCTTAGGCACCTCGATATCGAAGTGCATGACGTCCTCGCGGACGCCGAGCTTCGAATAGAGCGCCACGGCCGGGTCGTCGCCGTGGTCCGCCTGCACGTAGACGACCCAGGCGCCGCGCTCGGCCGCCAGCCGTTTCAGGCGTTCCACGAGAGACGTCGCGATCCCGCGCCTGCGGTGTGTCGCGGCGACCGCCAGATCGTAGATGTAGATCTCGCTGCGGGCCTGCTCGAGCTTGTCGAGCTGGTAGGCGACAAGGCCCCCGACGACCACGGCGCCCTCGCGCGCGATCAGGGCGAAGACGTGATCCTTGGCGAGGACGTCCCTCAGCCATGCGTCGGTGGGCGGCGCGGCCTCATAGCTTTCCGGATCGCCGAACTCCCGGCCAAACAGCGCGTTCAATTCGCGCATGACGCCGAGGTCGCAAGCGGCGAGCCGCAGAATCTCGACCGTCATCCAGCCGACCCGCGCGGTTCACTCGCCCAGCGTCGGGCCCTGGGGCGCCTGCGGGCGGTCGCCGCCTTTGCAGTCGATCAGCCAGACGTCGTAGATCGGATGCTCGACGCCGGTCAGCCCGGGGCTCGCGGCGAACATCCAGCCGGAGAAGATCTTGCGCTGCTCGTTGGCCAGCGTGATCTCCTCGACGTCGACATAGGACGTCGTGTTCGGCTGCTCGGTGGGCGGGCGCGTGTAGCAGACATGCGGCATCACCCGAAGCGCCCCGAAGGTCGAGACCTTGTCGATCGGCGCGTCGAACTCGGTGATGCGGCCGGTGATCTTGTCGAGGCCGTTGAACACCGCGACCGGATTGGTGATGCGCGGCGTCGGGGCCAGGATCTCCGCGCGGCCGGTCTTCGGCTTCGCCTCGAGCGTCGACGTCCCGGGCTTCTGGGCGAGCGCGGGGCTCGCCAGGGACGCGACGGTTGCGGCGAGGATCAGGCTGCGGACGGACAAGGGACGCTCGACGATCGATGGGACGCGGCGGATCGCGGCGCAGAGGAGCGCGCGAATGCGGCCGCCGGAGGGCGAAGTCCGCTCAGTCGCCCGGCGACCAGGCCTGGTAGTCGCCGGTCGCCGCGGGACGCTCGCGCGTCGAGAGGGTCGAGCCGCGCGGCCGGTAGGCGTCGACCGTGCCGGTACGGTTTTCGCGATGCGGCTTTTCCCATCCGCGCGCCGCATAGTTCTCGTTGGCCGGAGCGGCGTTCACCGTGTGATGCATCCAGCCGTGCCAGCCGGCCGGGATAGCGGACGCCTCGGCGTAGCCGGCGTAGACCACCCAGCGGCGCTCGGTCCCAAAGGCGGCGTTCTTCTCCGGATCGTTCGGCAGGCGGTAATAGCGGTTGCCGAACTCGTCCTCGCCGACGAACTCCCCGCCCGCGCGCGAGATCGCGACGCGCGTGCCGATGGTGGAGCCGTTCCACCAAGTGAAGATGTCGGTGAGGATGCTCATCAGGGACATCGGCGGCCTCTCGGAGCCATTGCGATCCGGCCCTCGGTATGGAGCCGCGCGCAGGCGTTGTCCAGACGATAGGAACCTCCTCGCACAATCGCGCAGCTGAGCCGAGCAGGAGCTTTCCGGAAAAAAGCTCGGCCCTGTTGAGCCGGGCGGACGGCCCGGAGGCCGCCCGCCCGCGATCCGTCAGCCCTTCACGAAGGCGAGCAGGTCGGCGTTCAGCGTGTCGGCGTTGACGGTCAGCATGCCGTGGCCGAAGCCCGGATAGGTCTTGAGCGTGCCGTTCTTCAGCAGCGGGGCCGACAGCCGGGCGGCGGCGTCGATCGGCACGATCTGGTCGTCCTCGCCGTGCAGCACGAGCGTCGGCACCGAGATCGCCTTGAGGTCCTCGGTCTGGTCGGTCTCTGAGAAGGCCTTGATGCCGTCATAGTGCGCCTTCGCGCCGCCCATCATGCCCTGCCGCCACCAGTTGCGGATCACGCCCTGGTCGACCTTCGCGCCCTCTCGGTTGTAGCCGTAGAAGGGGCCCGTCGGCACATCGAGGAAGAACTGCGCGCGGTTGGCCGCGAGCGCGGAGCGGAAACCGTCGAACACCTCGATCGGCAGGCCGCCGGGGTTCTTTTCGGTCTTGACCATCAGCGGCGGCACGGCGCTCACCAGCACCGCCTTCGCCGTGCGGCCGCTCGGCTCGCCGTGCTTGGCGACGTAGCGGGCGACTTCGCCGCCGCCGGTCGAGTGGCCGATATGGACGGCGTTCTTCAGGTCGAGATGCTCGACGACGGCGAAGGCGTCGGCGGCGTAGTGGTCCATGTCGTGGCCGTCCCAGACCTGGGACGAACGGCCGTGGCCGCGGCGGTCATGGGCGACGACGCGATAGCCCTTCGAGAGGAAGAACAGCAACTGCGCGTCCCAGTCGTCGGAGGACAGCGGCCAGCCGTGGTGGAACACGACCGGCTGAGCGTCCTTCGGGCCCCAGTCCTTGTAGAAGATGTCGACGCCGTCAGACGTGCGCACGAAATTCCCGGTCATAGTCTCGTCTCCATGGGTTGCGGGGCCGGATTGGCCCAGTCTCTCTGCGGCGCCTGCGGGAAGCGCCAGGGCGGCGGCGGCGACGGCGGCCGAAGCCACCACTGTGCGCCGGGTCACGGGCTTGCGAACATCGAACGGCTCCTGATCCATAGGTCTCTCCCGCGTCAGTAGTACGTCCGTCGGTCGCGGCGGCCGCAAAAGCCTTGCGAATGACGCCGCCGCTTCGAGAGCCAAGATGGTCTGTGGAGCCCAAAGCCGGGATTGGCCGGATCGACATATTTCGGGTTAAACTGACAAATGCCGCAAAAGCTTCCTGCCGCCGAGATCGGCATCCTGATCTATCCGGACGCGCAGCTCGGCGCGGTCCACGGTCTCACCGACCTGTTCACGATCGCCAACCGCATGGCGCGCGACCGTCTCGGCGCCGATGCGCCGTGGATTCGCGTCACCCACTGGCGGGACGCCGGCTCGGCCATCGAGCGCGTCTTCGAGACCGAACCGGGCGAAAGCGAGCCGGATTTCGTCATCCTGCCGCCGGCCGTCACCGCGCCGATCACCCAGGCCGAGGCGAAACCCTTCACGGATTGGCTGCGGGAGCGGCGCGAGCGCGGCTCGACGCTCTGCTCGGTCTGCGCCGGGGCCTTCCTGCTGGCCGAGACCGGCGCGATGGCCGGCCGATCGGTGACCACGCACTGGTTCTTCGCGGACGACTTCGCACGCCGCTTCCCGGACGTGCGGCTCGAGACCGACAAGCTGGTGATCGACGACGGCGACCTGATCACGGCGGGCGGAATCATGGCCTGGACCGATCTCGGGCTGAAGCTGGTCGACCGCCTGCTCGGATCGACCGTGATGCTCGCCACCGCGCACTTTCTGCTGGTCGACCCGCCAGGCCGGGAGCAGCGCTATTACAGCGCGTTCTCGCCGCGTCTCGCCCATGGCGACGAGGCGATCCTGAAAGTGCAGCACTGGCTGCAGGCGACCGGCGCGCATGGCGCGACGCTGGCCGCGATGGCGGCGCAGGCCAGGCTGGAGGAGCGCACCTTCCTGCGCAGATTCCGGGCCGCGACCGGCATGAAGCCAACGGAATACTGCCAGCATCTGCGGATCGGCCGCGCGCGCGAGCTGCTGGAGACGACGCACGGCACCGTCGAGCGTATCGCCTTCGAGGTCGGCTACGAGGACGCGAGCGCCTTCCGAAAGCTGTTCCAGCGCGTCGTCGGGCTTACGCCGCGCGAGTTCCGCCAGCGCTTCAACGCGGGCGCCGAGGCGGCCTGAGGCAGGTTTTCAGCGGCCCCCTGCTTCTGTATCAACGCCCTCCCCGCGCGACGCGGCAACGCGGCGCGGGGCGCATATGGAGGCCCGCCGTGAAAGCCCTGCTCGCTTCGACCTTCGCCCTGACGGCTCTGACCGCCGCGCCGGCCTTCGCCGAAGACATCGTGATCGAGGGCGTGCAGTTGTCGCGCGACTTTGAATGCTCGGGCCAGAACGTCGTCATCGGAGGTCAGGGCAACACCATCGCGCTGACGGGCGAATGCGGCGCGGTCCAGGTGATCGGCGCCGACCACAAGGTGACGTTCGAGACCGCCAGGGCGCTGCAGGTGAACGGCGCCTCGATCGCCGCGACCGGCGGCAAGGTCGGGGCGCTCGCGGTCGACGTCACCGGCAACACCGTCAAGGCGACGGTCGCCTCCAAGGAGACGCCGGCCGAGGTGCGCATCTTCGGCGCGGACCAGAAGAGCGAGCTTACATTCGCGGGCGCCGCCAAGGTCACGGTCGGCGGCGCGTCCAACGAACTGGTCTGGTCGACCGACAGCGGCGTAAAGCCGCCGTCGATCTCGACGGTCGGCGTCGACCTCAAAATCAGGAAGAAGTAGCGCCTTTATCCTGGATTGGCGGCGGCCCAGCGTCCGTTCTGGGTGCGGCCGCCATAGCCGTAGGCGTCGCCGTCGACGGCGTGGACGAGGACGTAGCTCTCCTCGTGCAGCGGGCCGAGCAACTGGCCGAGTCCTTCGAACGCCGCTTGCACGAAGCGCGCCGTCTCCGCCTTCACGTTGGTCCCCGCGGTGATCTTGATGTCGAGCCAGAACGCCGACAGGCCTCTCTCGGCCGGGCGCTCCCCGGCGATGAACCAGCCCTTCGGGTCTGCTTCCTCTACTAGGACGGCGGTGACGCCTGGATCCTTGCCGAGATGCTCGGCGGACAGTCGCGAGGCGAGCGCGGCTATGTCGGCCCGAAGCTCAGGCTTTGGCGACGGGGTGACGTAACGGACGACGATCATCGGCATGGCGATCTCCTCAGGCTTGCCGGTTCGCCGAGGATGTAGCCGCCGCCAAACAATGATAGAACGCTATGGTTAGATGTCATCATCATAGCGATACACGATCATGCTCGACATCCAGTCCGTCCGCCTGTTCGTGCTCGCCGTCGAGCTCGGCAACCTGACGCGCGCGGCCGAGGCCGCCGGAACGGTGCAGCCGGTCGTCAGTCAACGCCTGAAGCAACTCGAGTCGCAGCTCGGTCGGCGGTTGCTCGAGCGGACGCCGCGATTCGTTCGTCCCACGGCCGATGGGGCCGCCTTTCTGGAGCGCGCCAAGAGTCTGCTCGCCGCCCATGACAGCGCGCTCGCTTTCCGCGAGGGGCCGTCGATCCGCTTCTCCATCGGCGCGAGCGAGCAGGCGCTGGGCGTGCGGCTCGAAGAGGCGCTACGGCTCGTCCGCGCCGCCCTGCCCCCCAGCGCCGCGATCGAGGTCCGGATGGGGCGCTCGCAGGATATCCGCGCCAGATTCGACGAGGGCGAGTTCGACGCCGCCGTCATCCGCCGCGAGGGCGGCGGCTCGGAGGGCGAGGTCATCGGGACCGACCCGCTCGGCTGGCGCGCCTCCGAAGCGTTCTCGGCCCCCGCCGGCGAGCCCCTGCCGCTTGCGACGCTCGGCGCCCCGTGCAGCGTGCGCGCCGTCGCGATTCGCGCCCTTGATCAGGCCGGACGCCCCTGGCGCGAAGCCTTCCTCGGCGGAAGCTGCGCGGTGCTGCTCGCGGGCGTCCAAGCCGGCCTCGGCGTCGCGCCGCTCGGCCGCGCGAGCGCGGGCGGCGCTCCCGACCTCGGGCCAGCGCTCGGTCTTCCGGCCCTGCCGGTCTCCGACATCGTGTTGTTTGCGCGCACACGATCCCCGGAAATTTCAGCGGCCGTCCGGGCGCTCGCGGCGGGGGTCAAGACGGCGCTGCGGTAGCGGCGAAACCCTCTGTCCCCGCTTCCATCCACAGGCGAAAAATTCTGTTCATTTCGGCTTAACCATCTCGTTTCCGAGGCCTTTCGGCACGTCGGAACGGACGTCGTCAACCTTTGATTCACGATCACCGGATCACTATATCTAGTGCCGGTCGCGCTATCCACAGACGAGGGATTGCGTTGGATAGGGGTAAATCCGGACTCGACGCCGCGTCGAGACTCGCACTAGCTTCGGTCCTGTCGCCGCCTCGCGTGTTCGAGGAAAGACGACGGATCAATCGAACGCCATCGTCCCGCGCGGAGCCTTTGGCTCTTGCGGTTCGCCCTCGCGCACATCCACGAGGAACGACCTGTCGCGCCCGTCGATGACTGACTGAGGACGCCGGCCTCGGCCGGCTGCGGGGCCCGAAATTCGCCTCGCGAAACGCGACTGGAGACGGACATGCGCATCGAGCGTCGCTACACCAAGGCCGGCCAGTCTCCTTACGCGGAGATCCCGTTCCGCAAGGCGACCAGCGAGATCCGCAATCCGGACGGCTCGGTGGTGTTCCGCGCGGCCGACATCGACGTGCCGGAGGCCTGGAGCCAGGTCGCCGTCGACATCCTCGCCCAGAAGTATTTCCGCAAGGCCGGCGTCCCGGCCCGCCTAAAACCGGTCGAGGAGAACACCGTTCCCTCCTGGCTCTGGCGCCACGTCGCCGACGACGACGCGCTGGCGGCTCTCCCTGAATCCGAGCGCCTCGTCGGCGAGGACGACGCCCGCCAGGTCTTCACGCGCCTCGCCGGCACCTGGACCTATTGGGGCTGGGGCGAGCGCTACTTCAACACCGAGGAGGACGCCCGCGCCTTCTTCGACGAGCTCTGCTACATGCTCGCGACCCAGAAGGCCGCGCCGAACTCGCCACAGTGGTTCAACACCGGCCTGCACTGGGCCTACGGCATCGACGGGCCGGGTCAGGGCCACTTCTACGCCGACCATGAGTCCGGCGAAGTCCGTCCCTCCACCTCGTCCTACGAGCGGCCGCAGCCGCACGCCTGCTTCATCCAGGGCGTCTCGGACGACCTCGTGAACGACGGCGGCATCATGGACCTCTGGGTCCGCGAGGCGCGCCTGTTCAAGTACGGCTCGGGCACCGGCTCGAACTTCTCGCAGCTGCGCGGCGAGGGCGAGCGGCTCTCGGGCGGCGGACGCTCGTCCGGCCTGATGTCGTTCCTGAAGATCGGCGACCGCGCGGCCGGCGCCATCAAGTCCGGCGGCACGACGCGCCGCGCGGCCAAGATGGTCGTGGTCGACGCCGACCATCCCGACATTGAGACCTACGTGTCCTGGAAGGTGAAGGAGGAGCAGAAGGTCGCCGCCCTCGTCACCGGGTCGAAGATCATCAAGAAGCACCTCAAGGCGGTGCTGAAGGCCTGCGTGAACTGCGAGGGCCCCGGCAAGGACTGCTGCGACCCGGAGAAGAACCCGGCGCTGAAGCGCGAGATCAAGGCGGCCCGCAAGGCGCAGGTCTCCGACAGCCTGATCAAGCGCGTCCTGCAGCAGGCCGCGCAGGGCAAGACCGAACTCGACCTCGACACCTACACCACCGACTGGGACGGCGAAGGCTACCTCACGGTCGCCGGCCAGAACTCCAACAACTCGGTGCGCGTCACCGACGATTTTCTGCGCGCGGTGGAAGCCGATGGCGACTGGAACCTGACCGCCCGCACCACCGGCAAGGTCGTCAAGACGCTGAAGGCCCGCGCACTGTGGGACCAGATCTCCTACGCGGCCTGGGCCTGCGCCGATCCGGGCATCCAGTACCACACCACCGTCAACGACTGGCACACCTGCCCGGCTTCGGGGCCGATCCGCGCCTCGAACCCGTGCTCGGAGTACATGTTCCTCGACGACACGGCCTGCAATCTCGCCTCGCTGAACCTTCTGCAGTTCCGCCGGGCCGACAAGAGCTTCGACGTCGAGGCCTACGCCCACGCCTGCCGGCTGTGGACGGTCGTGCTCGAGATCTCGGTGCTGATGGCGCAGTTTCCCTCGCGCCAGATCGCCGCTTTGTCCTGGCGCTACCGCACGCTCGGCATCGGCTACGCCAATATCGGCGGCCTGCTGATGTCCTCGGGCGTCGCCTACGACTCTCGTGAGGCCCGGGCGCTCTGCGGCGCGCTCTCCGCGCTGATGACCGGCGTCGCCTACGCCACCTCCGCCGAGATGGCGCAGGAGCTCGGCGCCTTCACCGGCTACGCCGATAACCGCGACCACATGCTGCGCGTCATCCGCAACCACGCCCGCGCCGCGCGCGGCGAGGCCGGCGGCTACGAGGCGCTCTCCACCCTGCCCGTTCCGCTCGACGTCGGCGCCCTGCCCGGCTCCGACATCGTCAAGGCCGCGCAGGACGCCTGGGAGCGCGCCCAGACGCTCGGCCGCGAGCACGGCTTCCGCAACGCGCAGGTCTCCGTCGTCGCCCCGACCGGCACGATCGGCCTCGTGATGGATTGCGATACGACCGGGATCGAGCCCGACTTCGCGCTGGTGAAGTTCAAGAAGCTCGCCGGCGGCGGCTACTTCAAGATCATCAACCGCGCCGTGCCGGAGGCGCTGCGCGCGCTCGGCTACGCCGAGCACCAGATCGCCGAGATCGAGGCCTACGCCGTCGGCCACGGCTCGATGCGCCAGGCGCCGGGGGTGAACCCCGTCACGCTGCGCGCGAAGGGCTTTTCGGACGAGGCGATCGAGACGCTCGAAGGCGCCTGCAAGTCGGCCTTCGACATCAAGTTCATCTTCAACAAGTGGACGCTCGGCGAGGCCTTCCTCAAGGAGGTCCTCAAGGTCCCGGCCGAGAAGCTCGACGACCCGGCCTTCGAGCTGCTCGCCCATCTCGGCTTCTCCAAGGCCGAGATCGACGCCGCCAACACGCATGTCTGCGGCGCGATGACCGTCGAGGGCGCGCCGCACCTCAAGGCCGAGCACTACCCGGTGTTCGACTGCGCCAACCCCTGCGGGCGCATCGGCAAGCGGTTCCTCTCGGTCGAGAGCCACATCCGCATGATGGCGGCGGCGCAGCCCTTCATCTCGGGCGCGATCTCCAAGACCATCAACATGCCGAACGACGCGACCGTCGAGGACTGCGCCGCGGCCTACGAGCTGTCGTGGAAGCTCGCCCTCAAGGCGAACGCGCTTTATCGCGACGGCTCCAAGCTCAGCCAGCCGCTCTCGGCCCAGCTGATCGCGGACGAGGAGGACGAGGACGACGAGGACGACGCGGTCGAGGCCCTCGTCGCGGCGCCTGCCGCCGCGCGCACCGCGCAGGTCATCGAGAAGATCGTCGAGCGCGTCCAGCTGGTCCGCGAGCGCGAAAAGCTGCCGGGCCGCCGCAAGGGCTACACCCAGAAGGCGATCGTCGGCGGGCACAAGGTGTACCTGCGCACCGGCGAATATGACGACGGCCGCATCGGCGAGATCTTCATCGACATGCACAAGGAAGGCGCGGCCTTCCGCTCGGTGATGAACAACTTCGCCATCGCCGTCTCGCTCGGCCTGCAATACGGCGTGCCGCTCGAGGAGTATGTGGAGGCTTTCACCTTCACGCGCTTCGAGCCGGCCGGCTTCGTGCAGGGCAACGACACGATCAAGAACGCGACGTCGATCCTCGACTACGTGTTCCGCGAACTCGCGATCTCGTACCTGTCGCGCTACGACCTCGCCCATGTCGACCCGTCCGAGATCGCGCCGGACGCGATCGGCTCCGGCGTCGCCCAGGACAAGGCCCCCGCCCCCGCGCCCATCTCCAAGGGACTTCTGCGCGGCCGGCAGCTGACGGCGGTGCCCTCCCCGATCTCCGGCGAGCCGAAAGGCTCCGCCGCGAGCTCGAACGTGACCGCGATCGGCGGCCGCCCGGCGGTCTCCGCGATCCAGGGCGCCGCCGCCACCGCCTTCAAGCGCGAGCCGCAGACCGAGGAGGTCCCGGCGCTCGGAAACCTCGCCTGGGAGGCGCCGAAGGAGCCGGCGCCTGTCGCCAAGTCCGCCGAGGCGCGGCGAGCCGAGGCGCGGTTGAAGGGCTACGAGGGCGAAAGCTGCTCGGAGTGCGGGAACTTCACCATGGTGCGCAACGGGACGTGCCTGAAGTGCGACACGTGCGGAAGCACGAGCGGGTGCAGCTGAGCTGGCCGGCGCCAATTTTCTTAATACGGACTGTCAAAGTGGCGGGCTGAACAAGTGGCGGACGATGACGATCTGGCCGCGTTGCTCGCGGGAGACAACGATCTGGTTAGCCGGGACCTGCGCTCGGCTGACTTGACTGGAAAAATATTGCTTGCGCGCGATTTTTCCGGCGCACATTTAGAGAAAGCAAACTTTAATAGCGCGGACTTAACGCGCAGCGTTCTTCATCGAGCCCACGTCTCGCAAACGCAATTTATTGGCGCTCGTCTCGTAGAAGTTGCAGCCAACCAAACGCCATTTGTTGGAGCGAATTTTTCTAAAAGCGACTGCTCAAGAGCAGATTTTTCTTCGTCTCACTTCTCTAGGGCGAATTTTTCTGGAGCAATTCTTCGTGGTACGAGCTTTAGGAATGCGTTCTTGAATGAAGGATGTAATTTCGACAATTGCACGATCGATGAGAATACAATGTTCGACGGCGCTCGCGTATTTCGGCCATTAGCTAAGGGGCCGGCCTTCAGAAACTATCGTGTGGAGCGTGGCGTTCTAGTTAGGGTCGAAACAAGCAGATTGGATGCCCCTGCGGCAGATACTCGTAATGACGACAACGCGTCGGGAAAGTCTTGACAAGACTCAGACACTCTCGAAGAGTTACGGTCAACTATCGACGCTACATTACACGCGATCGACGAGGCAGAAACTCGGGCCTATCCAGCGCACGGAGGCATTGGGCATAACAATCCGCCTATCGAAACTCCTCTGGAGAGGAATGAACTCGAGGAGCTCAGGCTATCTCTATCAGAACTGCGGAATTCTAGTGAATCGGCGGAGCATATCAGGCAATCTGAAAGGCCTTTGGCTCGGATAGCCTACTATGGAGAACGTATATCAAAATGGATTGCGGAAAAGGCTGATATTGCGGCTACTGAGTTTGCAAAGGAGGCCGGAAAGACCTTAGCCTCAAAAGCCTTTTTTATTACGGTATGGTGTTCAGTGTTCGGATATATCGAGCAGATATTTCATGCGGTCGGCGCGCTTATTGGCAAATGAGTGTCCCCTTAGTATTGTATAATTAGAGCTTCGGATGTTCGATTTTGTTCCACTTGCAGTGCCTCTTGCGGGTCTAAATGATCTAGCTCATGTGGGAGGAAGCACGCGTACATGCCCACCTACGTCTTCACCACCGCCAAACCCATCACCGCCGAGCAGCGCGCTGCGCTCGTCGCGAGCGTGACGGAGATCCATGCGAACGAGGCGACTGCGCCGCGCTATTTCGTGCAGGTGATCTTTCACGCCGTCGAGCCCGGCGCGATCTTCATCGGCGGCGAGGCCGCCTCGCCGGACCATGTCTGGGTCCGGGCCGACATCCGCGCCGGCCGCTCCAGGGAGCAGAAGGCGAAGCTGCTGACGCGCATCATGGCGGAGACAGCTGAGATCCTGAACATCTCGGAGCAGGACGTCTGGGTCTACATCTCCGACATCCCGGCGCACGGCGTGCTGGAGTTCGGCGCCGTCCTGCCGGAGCCGGGCCAGGAGGAGGCCTGGCTCGCCTCCCTCCCCGAAGCCCTGCGGGAAAAGCTGCGCAAGGCGGCGTGAGGCTTGGGCGCGCTTTCCAAAAGTTGGCGTGAACACCTCAGCCGTCATGCCCGGACTTGATCCGGGCATCCATCATCCCGCGCGCGTCCGCGCGCGATGGATCGCCGGGTCAAAGCCCGGCGATGACGGAGGGGGCGTCGCGCTGGTTCGACGAGTTCGCGCAGTAATCTCCCGCGTCATTGCCGGGCTTTGACCCGGCAATCCATCACGCCAGCCGCGTCCGCGGCTGATTGATGCCCGGATCAAGTCCGGGCATGACGGGGGAGGAGAACCGCGGCATCATCCGGCCATGGGCGGGTGGGTCTACATCCTTGCAAGCGGGCCGGGCGGGACGCTCTATGTCGGCGTCACCAGCGACCTCATCCGCCGCGTCTTCGAGCATCGCACGGGGGGCCTTCCCGGCTTCACGAAGCGCTACCGGATCAAGGCGCTCGTCTACTTCGAGCGGCACGAGACGATCGCGGCCGCGATCCAGCGCGAGAAGAACATCAAACACTGGCCGCGCGAGTGGAAGATCGACCTGATCGTCTCGGTGAACCCGGAGTGGCGCGACCTGTTCGACGAGATCGCACAGTCGCCTCCCCCGTCATCGCCGGGCTTGACCCGGCAATCCATCGCGCCAGCCGCGTCCGCGGCTGATGGATGCCCGGGTCAAGCCCGGGCATGACGATGGCGATTGCGGGAAAAGCGCCGCGTCAGAAATTGACGACCCAGGTTTCGCCCCTGGCCTCGATCGCGCGCGCCTCGCGGCGGAGGCGGTCGGCGCGGGCGTGGTCGCCGGACCAGTCGAGTTCGGACGCTTCAGCGAGCAGGCGCCGGACGACGTCGGCGGCGAACTCGATCTTCGGCCCGCTTTTCAGCGCGTCCTCGGCCTCGCTCACCGGCGCGGAACGGCGCCGCGCGCGTAGCCGGACGAAACCCGCGAGGTGAGCCGCGAGACCTGCGCCTCGAGCTCGGCGTTCGCGGCCAGCAGCGCCGCGACGGTCGCGCGCGCGTCGCCGTCGCAGGCGGCGATCGCCTCGTCGGTCGCGGTCTCGAGTTCCTCGAAATAGACGGTCTCGGCGGCTTCGGTCATGGCGATGCTCCTCACTCGCAGGCCGCGCCATGGTGGCCGAGTCGGCCGCAGCCCGGCCACCGTCCATGGCGGGCGCCCACAGGAAACTTCCCGCGCGAGGCGCTTGCCTCCTTCGAAGCCGCGCCTGCGCCGTCATCGCCGGGCTTGACCCGGCGATCCATCGGGCGCGGACGCGCCAGCCACTTTGGCGGGGAACTCGGAAACATCCGAGTTCCTTGATGGATGCCCGGGTCAGGCCCGGGCATGACGGCGGCGGGCGTCATCCGCGCCCGCATTCGCCTGCTCAGGCGGCCGCCTCCCGCGCCTCGACGATCGCCCGGCCGATCTCTTCCGCCCGCTCCAGCGCGCTGTCCGGAAAGGGCGCATCGCCCGGCAGCAGCAGGTCGGAGCTCAGCACCGGCGCGCCGCAATAGTCGAAGATGCCCTGGTCGATCTGGGTGCGCATGGCGCCGGCGTAGTCGCGTCGTGTATAGACCCCTCGTCCGCAGCGCCGATGCCGACGAGGCGCACGCGCAGACGACCGAGCAGCTTCGCGACCTTGCCGTCGGGCCGCTCGTCATACGCCCAGCCGTTGCTGAACACCCGGTCGATCCAGCCCTTCAGCAGCGCCGGCATCGCCCACCAATAGATCGGGAAGACGAGGACGAGCGCGTCCGCGCGGTCGATCCGCGCCTGCTCGGCGAGGACGTCGGCGGGCGGCGCCGCCTCCTTGCGGAACGCGGAAATGTCGGCGCAGCTCCAGCGCGGATCGAAGCCTTCCGCCGCGATGTCAGCGATCTCGACCTCGTGCGACGGGTCCGCCGCCCGCGCGGCGTCGGCGATCCGGCCGGCGACGGCGTGGGTGAGCGAATTCGGATTAGGATGGGACAGGACGATCAGCGTGCGCATGGCGTCTCCGGGAGGTTTGGCGGCAGCCGGCGTCGGGCGCCGGAGCAGGTCGTGGCGGCATATAGTGAGGGTCGGCCTCATGGCGGCGCCGGCGAGCCTGGCAAAAGCGCGAGCCGCGCCAGAGGATCATAAACGGAGTTTATACTACCCCTAAGCTCCGCGCCGTAGCGCCGGCGGCGGCGCTTGGGCAATGTCCGCCGCATTGAAAGCGGAGGCGCGGCATGGGCATCGAAACGGACATCGTCCTCGTCGGGCTCGGCGCGATGGGCGCGGCCTGCGCCTGGCAGTTCGCGAAGCGCGGCCTCGCCGTCGTCGGCGTCGACCGGTTCGCGCCGCCGCACGACCTCGGCTCCAGCCATGGCGAGACGCGGATCACCCGTCAGGCGGTCGGCGAAGGGGCGGCCTATGCGCCGCTGGTCGCGGCCTCCCACCGCATCTGGCGCGAGCTCGAGGCTGAGACGGGCGACAAGCTCTTTGAGGCCTGCGGGGCGATCGTGATCGCGCCGGGCTCCGGCGAAAGCTCGCATCACGGCAAGCCGGATTTCGTCGCCCGCTCGACCGAGGTCGCGGTCGCGCACGGGATCCCGCACGAGACCATGACGGGCGCGGAGGCGAAGCGGCGGTTTCCGCAGTTCGTCGGGCTGACGGGCGACGAGAGGGTCTACTATGAGCCCGGCGGCGGCTATGTGTTCCCGGAGCGATGCATCGCGGCGCAACTCGCGCGCGCGGCGGAGCTGGGCGCGGAGATCCGGACCGGCGAAGAGGTTCTGTCGGTCGTCCAGGAGGGCGAGCGGGTCGTCGTCGAAACGACGAAGGGGCGGATCGTGGCGGGCCACGCCATCGTCTCGGCCGGCGGGTGGTCAGGTGGTCTGCTTGGCGCCCCGTACCACCGGCTGCTCACCGTCAACCGGCAGGTCCTGCACTGGTTCGAGCTCGACGACATGGCGGCTTACCGGCCGGATTCGCCCGTCTTCATCTGGATGCACGGACCGGGCGACGTCGACTATCTCTACGGCTTTCCGCCCCTGCCCGGCGATCCGCGCATCAAGGTTGCGACCGAGCAGTATTCTGAGGCGACGACAGCGGACGCGCTGCTCCGCGAGGTGGCGCCGCAGGAATCCCAAGAGATGCACCGGACCCACGTCGCCGGCCGCCTTGCAGACGCCTCGACGCGCGTCGCGAAGGCGGCGGCGTGCCTCTACACAGTGACGCCGGACAACGGCTTCATCATCGACCGCCACCCGGCGATGGACCGGGTCGTCGCGATTTCCGCCTGCTCCGGCCACGGCTTCAAGCATTCCGCCGGCATCGGCGAGGCCGTCGCGAAGGCGGTCGTCGAGAATGACTGGGCGCCGCTAAACCCGTTTTCGGTCAGCCGGTTCGGCGCGGCCTGAGCGCCCACGCCTGTTCCGTCGCCGGACATAAGCCCTTCAGCCCGCCCTCGACCTCGGCGCTCTCCAGCAGGTCGATCTCGAAGTCGCCCGCATAGAGCGCCCTCACCTCCTCCTCGGTCACCGAGAACGGCGGCCCCTCCATCCGGTCTTGGTCATAGTCGAAGGTGATCAGCAGCTGCGGCGCGCGGTTGGTGATCTCGGCCAGATGAACGGCGTAGGCCCGGCGCGTCTCAGCCGGAAGCGCGACGAGCGCCGCGCGGTCGTAGACCGCGTCCACTGGCCCAAGCGTCTCCGCCGTGAGATCGAACAGATCGCCGACGAAGATGTCGATCCCGTCCGCGCCGTAGCGCAACGACGCGCCCGCCTGGGCGATCTCCGGCTCGACGCCAAGTTCTGCGAAGAGCTGCTCGATCGCCGTTTCGACCAGTTCCGCGCCGGCGACCCGGAACCCTTGTCCCAGCAGCCAGCCGACGTCGAGCGTCTTGCCGCAGAGCGGCAGGAACACGCGGGAGCCGGCCTCTAGGCCGAGCGCCGCCAGGCGGCGAACCAACATCGGATGGGACTGCGGCTGATGCCAGCCCAGCCGGTTCTCCCGCCACCTGTCCCGCCAGAAGGTCTCGTCCATGGCCGTCATCAACGCGCCCCGCCCGCCATCTGCTGGAAAACGCCGTCGCGTCGTACGAGCGCGTGGAACAGCGCCGCAGCGACATGCAGCAGGACCAGTGCGAAGAACGCGAAGGAGAGCGCGCTGTGGGCGTTCCACAGCATCGTATGGAGCTCGCGGCTTTCCGGCAGGATCTGCGGCAACGTCGCGCCCGGCCAGAGCGTCACAGGATAGCCGGCGGCGGACAGCATGCCCCAGCCGAGCAGCGGCATTGCGATCATCAGCGCGTAGAGCGCGTAATGCGACAGATGCGCGGCGAACTTCATGGGCTCAGGCAGCGCGGCGGGGAGCGCCGGCGCGCCGCACTTCAGCCGCACGAACAGCCGGATCAGCACCAGCGCGAACAAGGCGACGCCGAGCGGCTTGTGGATCGAGACCAGCGTGAGATGCGTCTCGGTGACTGTCGAGACCATGCCGACCCCGATGAACAGCATCGCCAGAATGCCGATCGCCATCAGCCAGTGAAGCAGACGTTGCACCAGCGTGAAGCGCGGGAGATCTTCGGTCACGTCGCTCTCCTCACTTCGCGGTCTTGGGATAGTGGCCCGCTTCGGCCGCCCGGCGGTCGAAGGAGACGGCGTAGACCGCCGAACGGGCGGCGGGGAACGGATCGTCCGAGACGCCGACGCCTGCCGGCAGCACTGTCGGGTCGAAATTGACGTCCCGGCAGGGGCCGTCGGGCTCGGCCTCGATCCTTTCGACGATCAGCTTGCCGGCCTCGACCTTCCGCCGGTCGTCCGGCCAGGCCTTGCTCGGGTCCGCTGTCGGATCGCCCGGGTTCGCGACGGTCACGACCAGCGTCCAGCGCGCAGGGCCCTTCGCGATCCGGTCTGTGATCTCGCTCGTCAGCACGTCCGGCCCACGCTGCTTGAGCTCGTCAGCCGAGACCGTCACCGGCGCCGCCTCCGGCGCGAGCGACCAGCGCACCACGCTCTTTTCGCCGCCCGCATTGGTGAAAACGAAGCTGTTCAGGCTGTTGTAGCGCTCCTCGGCGTAGCTCGAGGTGAAGGGCGCCGACTTCGCCCAGCCGCCGAAAGCGGCGATCTCGGGATGGGCCGCCGCAAACGTCTTCATGGCGTCCGGCTCCTTGCTCCCGGACGCGGTCAGCAGCTCGAAGAACGCCTGAGGCGTCGAGACGGGGAACACCGGCGCGTCGATCATGGCGCTGCGCCACTGCTGGCCGTCGGGGGTCGTGATCATGATCCCGAGGCCCCTCACCCGCGCGGAGCCGTCCGCCGCCATCGGGTCGGCCGTGCCGAGATTGAAGCGCCCGACGACCGGATACTTCCCTGCGGCGAAGACCTGCGCCTTCGACAGCGCCTCCGCGGCGCCGTTTGATTCGAACGTTCCTGTGAAGCAGACGCCCTTGGCGTGGTTGCGGCGATGGCCGAGCGCAGGTCCGCCGGGCGGGGCGAAAGCGTCGGCCATCCTGGCCGGCGTCAGCCGGTCCGGCGAAAGCCATCCCGCCGTGTAGGCGAAGGCGGTCGCGGCTCCGCCGACGACAAGAGCTATGACGGCGAGTGAAACGGCGGTCGAGCGGCCGGACGGCCTGATCGGATCGGACAAGAGCAGCCCTCTTCACCTGACGCGAACATGCAGATGCGTCGCGCGAACGCCGCGGTCCGCGTGACATCTCTGGAGTTGTTCCAGCCGCCGGAACAGCCGGCGGGCTGCAAGAGCGATCTTGCGTTCGGCCAACCGTCAGTCGATCGGCGGCCCGACCATGTCGACGCCGTTCGCCGACGCGATCGCCGCAAGCTTCTCCTTCTGATCGGGCGTCGGTTCAGCGAGCGGCGGCAGGCCGTCGCCGCCGGCCGGCCGGGACGACTGCCGGACGAGGTTCTCGAAGCCGCCGCGGGTTATGGTGAGGAAGCGCGCCTTTCCGGGCGAAACGACCTTGTAGCCGTGCGGCACGCCGCGATTGATGAGCAGCGTCCCTCCGGGCTCCGCCGTCAAACTCTCCTCGCCGACCGTGAGCTTCAGCTTCCCCTCGAGCACGACGAAGATCTCGTCCTCCTCGCGATGGACGTGGAGCGGCGGCCCGTCGCCGCTTGGGACCTCGTGGGTGATGACCGAGATTCCGTCATCGTTGTCGGCCTGCGCGACGTCGATCGTGACGCGCCCGTTCATGAACCATAGAGCCTGGGGCTTCGACATGTCTGCGCACCGTCATCGATGGGATGTGGTCGAAGATAATCCCGCGCGGCGGCTCGGGAAGTCGGTAACGCCGCCGGGTCTGCGGCCGTAGAGCCTGCGACGCGCGCTTTGCAAAAGCCGCGTCGCCTCACGATATTGCATCGGTCACGAACAACGAGGAGCCCGCAGATGTCCACCGAACGCGCGATCCTTGCCGGCGGCTGTTTCTGGGGCATGCAGGACCTCATCCGGAAGCAGCCGGGCGTGGTCTCGACCCGCGTCGGCTACACCGGCGGCGACGTCCCGAACGCCACCTACCGCAACCACGGCACGCACGCCGAGGGGATCGAGATCGTCTACGATCCGGCGGTCACGAGCTTCCGGCGCATGCTCGAGTTCTTCTTCCAGATCCACGATCCGACCACGAAGAACCGGCAGGGCAACGACATGGGCCTGAGCTACCGCTCGGCGATCTTCTATCTCGACGACGAGCAGAAGCGCGTCGCCGAGGAGACGATCGCGGACGTCGACGCCTCGGGCCTGTGGCCCGGAAAGGTGGTGACGGAAGTCGCGCCGGCGGGGCCGTTCTGGGAGGCGGAGCCCGAGCATCAGGACTATCTGGAGCGCTTCCCGAACGGCTACACCTGCCACTTCATCCGCCCGAACTGGCGGTTGCCGGTTCGTGACGAGGTGCGTCGCGCGAGCTGACGCCGCACGGCGGCGCGACGGAGACGCCGGTCGCGCCGTCGCCTGGCGGCTCAGCTCCGCATGGACACGCGGTAGCGAAGCCGGACGACGCCGTCCTTCGCCTCGCAGCTTGTCAGATCGAGCTTGAGGCGGTCGGCGAGTCCCTCCTCGCCCGCCTCGAAGATGGCGCGCTCGCCGGTGATCGCGTTGATCGACGGCCAGATCACGACGATGACCTCGTCGACGAGCCCGGCCTTCAGGAAGGCGCAGTTGACGCCGCCGCCGCCCTCGACGGCGACATGGCGGAGGTTCAGCTCGCGGCCGAGCGTCTCGAGCGCGGCGCCGAGGTCGATCTCCGCGCCCTCGCTGACGAGGTACGAGACGCCGTCCCCGGCGAGTTCGGCGAGATGGCCGTCGGGGACGTCGCGGCCGAGCAGCACGACCACGTGGTCGCCGCCAATGTCCGGCTTGTCGAAATGGAGCTTGCCAGACGGGTCGACGATGATCCCGTAGGCCCCGGCGTCGCGCGTCGCGAAATGATATGGGCGCGGCGGCGGCGCGAACTCCGCCGGCGGGTGGGCCGCAGCCTTCGACATCTCGGCCCCCGTTACGCGGCCGATGATCCACGCGTCCGGCGCGAGTTCGTCATGCGCCGCCTCGAAGGCGCGGCCGCGCGCGGCGATCTCCTCTTTCGCGCCGTCCCCCGACCGGCCAGAACCCAGCCTTCCGTCGAGCGAGGACAGCATGAGGCAGGTGACGCGAGGCTTCATCGGGCGGCTCCGGATCGGCAGGAGACGCCCGAGCTAGGGCGCGCCGGACTGGCGGCCAGCGTGCGTTACGGCTGCGCCACCTTCCAGGCGCCGTTCATCAGGCCGTCGCCGGTGACGTCGCCCGCCTTCTTGTCCTTCACGAAGGCGTAGAGCGGCTTGCCCTTGTAAGCCCACTGGGAGGAGCCGTCGGCGCGCGAGATCACCGTCCAGTCGCCGCTGGCGGCGGCTCCGGCCTCCGCCTTGAGCGGCGGCCAGTTGACGGCGCACTGGTCGACGCAGGCGGACTTGCCGCCGGCGTCGTTGGCGAACGTGTACAAGGTCATGCCCTTGGCGTCGGTGAGCGTCTTGCCCTTGGACGTCTCGGCGACGACGGCGGGCTCCGCCGCGAAGGCGGACGTCGCGAGAACGAGACCCAGAGAGCACGCCAGAACGCGGATCGCGGTCATCTTTTCGGCTCCTCGAAAGTAGCGACCAACACTCCGCCATCGTAGCAGCGCCACGGCGCTGCCGCCGCCGTGACGTTCTTGCACGGCTGCGATGCTCGGTTCGTGAAGAAGCGCGGCGCCGAAGCCTGACCTTGCGTGGGCGCATTTTCGATCACAGAAGCGTGAACCGCGGCGGGCCTTCGGGCGTTTGGTCACGGGGTCGTGAAGGATCCTGTCACACCAGGCGTCTCAGCTCATGAAGATCACCGACGCATTCAGCAAGGCGGCGGACGCCGTCGCCGAGGCAGCCGGTCACCCGGCGAGTTTCGTTTCCTGCTGCCTGCTCATCATCGTTTGGGGGATCGCGGGGCCGTTCTGCGGCTTCTCCGACACGTGGCAGCTGGTCATCAACACCGGCACCACCATCATCACCTTCCTCATGGTGTTCCTCATCCAGAACACCCAGAACCGCGAGAACGCGGGCATCCAGGCCAAGCTGGACGAGCTGGTGCGCGTCGCCGAGGCGCGCAACGACTTCATCGCGGTCGAGAAGCTCAGCGAGGACGAGGTGCTCAAGCTGCGTAAGGCGCTGATCGCGCTCGGCGAGACCGCGCGCGAGACGCCGCTCGCGGCGGGCTGAGCCGTCGCCGCCGACGCCTTGGCCTAGGAAAACGTCTTGGCTGGGGAAAAGCGGCGGCCGACGGTGGCCTTGGCCGGGGCGATCGGCCACCGTCCAGCCGCGGCGCGGGCCGCATGCGCCGGAACTCTGCCCCAGTCCATGACCATACAGATCGACATCGGCGCCAAATCCGCCGGAACGCGCGCGACGTTCGACCTCGAGGAGCTGCTCGCCACCCGCCTGCTCGTCCAGGGCAACTCGGGCTCCGGAAAGTCGCACCTCTTGCGGCGCCTGCTCGAGCAGAGCGCGCCTTGGGTCCAGCAATGCGTGATCGACCCGGAGGGCGACTTCGTCACCCTCGCCGACGCCTTCGGCCACGTGGTGATCGACGCGGCGGCCTGCGAGCGCGATCTGCTGGCGATCGCCGACCGCGTGCGCCGGCACCGCGTTTCGGTCGTCTTCAACCTTGAGGGGCTCGAGGTCGACAAGCAGATGCGCGCCGCGGCGACCTTCCTGAACGGGCTGTTCGAGGCTGAGCGCGACGTCTGGCATCCGATGCTCGTGGTGGTGGACGAGGCGCAGCTGTTCGCGCCGGCGGCCGCGACCGACGCGGACGAGGAGAGCCGCCGCCAGTCGCTCGCCGCCATGACCAACCTGATGTGCCGCGGCCGCAAGCGCGGCCTGGCCGGCGTCATCGCCACGCAGCGGCTGGCCAAGCTCGCAAAGAACGTCGCGGCGGAGGCCTCGAATTTCCTGATGGGCCGCACCTTCCTCGACATCGACATGGCGCGCGCCGCCGATCTGCTCGGCATGGAGCGGCGGCAGGCCGAGACCTTCCGCAATCTCGACCGCGGCGCCTTCGTCGCGCTCGGCCCGGCGATCGGCCGGAAGCCCGAACAGGTGCGGATCGGTCCGGTTCAGACGGCCGCGCGCGGCGGCGGCCCGAAGCTGACGCCGCTGCCGGAGACCGCCGTGGAGGACGCCGCCGGCCTGATCTTCCGCAAGGGCGCGGAGGAGGCGCGCCCGCGCGCTGCAGCGCCGGCGCCCTCCGCGGACGAGGTGATGGCTCGGCTCGACGCCGCCCGGCCGGAAGCGGCGCCGCCCGCGACCGACCTCTTCGCCGGCGCGGAACGCGCGAGTGCGATCGCGACCGTCATCACAGAAATGATGGCCGAGCCGGAGGCGGGCTTTCAGCCCGTCTCCCTGCTCTACCAGGACTTTTTGGTCCGGTGCCGGATCGCCCGCATCGCCGGCGAGCCGCTCGACCTGCCGTCCTTCCGGAAGGAGCTGGCCCTCGCCAAGGCCGGCGTCGGCGCGGAAGAAGCCGGCGCGGACGGCGCCTGGGATCAGGCCACGTTGGTCTCCGCCTCTCTGCCCGAGGACATGCGCGGCGTCTTTCTGCTGGTCGCCAAGGCCGCCCTCGCCAAGGCGCCCTGCCCCTCCGACGCGGAGATCGCGCGCGCCTACGGCACACGCTCGACGGGACGGGCCCGTCGACTGCTCGCCTATATGGAGGAGCGCGGCTTCATCCAGACCGCGACGGATCTGCGCGGCGCGCGCATCGCCGAGCTTCCCGACCTCGGCTGGCGGACCGCGCCGGGCCTCGCCGAACTCGGCGCGGCTTGAGCGTGGCGGATCGCTGCGAACAGCTAAAGAGCGATGATTTCAGATCGAGCGGCTTGAAACACCGCCGTCGTCCCGGACTGTTCCGGGACTGATTACCGCAAACGGAACGTCGCATTTTTGATATGGCGGCGTGAATGGACCCCGGCACTTCGGCCGGGGTGACGGCGCCGGTCTAGATCAGCGCGACCTAAAGCCTCTATAGGCAGACCAGCCATGTCCCGTCTCTACGTCGTGCTCGACGTCTTCACTGACACCTCCCTGACCGGCAATCCGCTGGCTGTCGTGCTGGACTCCGCCGGGCTCGACGACGCCGCGATGCAGCGCATCGCCCGACAGTTCAATTTGTCGGAGACGATCTTCCTGCTGCCGGCCGAGGACGAGAGCCGCAAGGCGCGGCTCAGGATCTTCATGCCGCACAAGGAACTGCCCTTCGCGGGCCACCCCACGGTCGGCGCGGCGGTGCTGCTCGGCCTCATGGACGCGGCGGCCGGAAAGGGCGCGGCGGCGACGTTCGAACTCGAGGAGCGCGTCGGACCGATCGCATGCGAGGCTCGGGCCACCGGCAGGCGCTCCGGCTATGGACGCTTCGTCATCCCGCGCCTTCCCAGCCCGACCGGCACGGCGCCGTCGCCCGCGGGCCTCGCCGGCGCGCTAGGTCTCGAGCCCGACGACCTCGGGGATGAAGGCCATCCGGTCTCGAGATTCGAAGCCGGCAACACGTTTTGCTTCGCCCCGATCAGGTCGCTTGAGGCCCTCGGACGAGCGCGGATCGACCCGACCTTGTGGCGCGCCGTTTTCGGCGAGGACATCGGCTGCTTTCTCTATACGCGCGAGACCGGCGATCCCTCGCTCGCATTCCGGGCGCGCATGCTCGAGCCCGGCATCGGCGAGGATCCGGCCACCGGATCGGCGGCGGCCGCCTTCGCCGGCGTGCTCGCCGCCTTCGACCGGCCAGCGGACGGCACGCACACGTTCCGTATCGGGCAAGGCTACGAAATGGGCCGACCAAGCGTCATCGAACTCGGCATGACGATCGAGCGCGGCGCGCTCGTTTCGGCGACGATCGGCGGAACGGCCGTGGTCACGGCGGAGGGGACGCTGTTCGTTCGGTAGCTGTGCGAGCTCTCCGGCGCCGCAAGCGGCGACGCCGCGCGATCAGACGATCGCGATATTCGTCGTCCGACCAAGCAGTTTTCCGAGTTTGCTCAGCCGACTTTTCAGCTTGTCGCTACCCAGATCTCCGAGCTCCGCCGGGAGCTTGAGCATGAGGGCGCCCTTCTTCAGCGTCAGCGGCGCACGCGGCAGAATGCCGGGGACCGCGCCCGAGACGAGGTAGGCGACGCGCATCGCCCCGCCGAGGGTGCGAGCGCGATCGAGGATTCGGGTCGAGGCCAGCTCGCGGATGCGAGGGCTCGCCTCGTCGTCGAGCAACCCCATGTGGCGGTAGAAGATCGCCAGCGCCATATAGGCGCGGCCGGGATGGTCGACGCCCATGAAGGCTGCGTGCGCGATCACGTCGAGCGCCTGTTCGCCGCGATAGTCCGGATGGGCGCGCCAGGCGAGGTCCGACAGGTGGCAGGCGGCGTGCCGCCAACGACGCTCGTCGGCGGTCTCCTCGATCTCCGCCGAGCGGAACAGCCGGTCGGTCCACTCGATCAGGTCGTCGCCGTGTCGCGGCGCCCGTGCGCGGAGCCAGCCGAGATCGCGGGCGGAGGTCAGCAGCGCGTCCTCGCGCCGGGCCTCGTCATCGAGAAGCTCGTAGAGCAGCCCTTCGCGCACGCCGAGGCCGGACATCACGACCTCCTTGGGCTTGCCGATGCGGATGATGTGTTCGAGCACGAGCGCGCCGTAGGCGAGCAGCGGGCGCCGGTCCGCGGAGACCACGCCGGCCGCCGGCAGCGTGTCGGCGTCGACCCGGCGGACGAGCCGGCAGAACTCCAGCGCCTCCTTGGCCGGGATCGTATAGCCGTGCAGCACGTGCAGCGCGTAATGCTTCTGCACCATGTGGAGATGCGCGATGCCGCGCCACGTGCCGCCGACGGCGTAGAACGTACGGCCCTTGAGTTTCTCGAGTTCGCGCGAGTCCTCGAGGGCGTCGCGGACGATCCGGTCGGCCTTCTTGATTGATCGGTCCGAAACGTCCTGCAGGCGGATGCCGCCAAGCGGATGCGTGACCCCGGGGCCGATCCGCTTGGTGGCCACGTTGACCAGTTCGAGGCTGCCGCCGCCGAGATCGCCCACGACCCCGTTCGGACGGAAGAAGCCGGAGACGACGCCCATCGCGGACAGATGCGCCTCGCGCTTGCCCGAAAGCAGTTCCACCGGCGCGCCGCAGATCTTCTCCGCCTCTCGGATGAATTCGGGCCCGTTCTCGGCGTCGCGCGCGGCGGCGGTGGCGAGCACGTGGATCCGCCCGACCTTCATGCCGTCCGCGAGGGTCTTGAAGCGCCTGAGCGCCGAAAAGGCCCGCTCGACGGACTCGTCCGCGAGCCGGTTCGTGATCGCGACCGACCGGCCGAGGGCGCAAAGCTCCTTCTCGTTGAACATGGCCGTCGGGCTGCGGCACAGCCCCTCATAGACCACGAGGCGGACCGAGTTCGAGCCGATGTCGATGATGCCGACCGGCGGTCCATAGGGTAGCCGGCCGGGGCTCAGTCGCTCCGACGAGCGGTTTCGGGACGGCTCCCTGACTTCTGACTTCACGCTGCTTCAGCCACGCTTCGCGAGCCTGCGCGGCGACGAGGTCTTCACGGACTTGCCGCGGCCGGAGAGGCTCGGATTGGTCATGAAATACTGATGCGCGTTGAACGGCTCCTCGCCCTCGGCCGGCGCAATGCGCCGCGAGGTTCCGTCCGGCAGGACCTTCCAGCTCTGCTGATTGTCCTTCAGGTTGGCCACCATGATCTGGTCCAGCACCTGCTCGTGCACCGTAGGGTTCTTGATCGGCAGCATGGCCTCGACCCGCCTGTCGAGGTTCCGCTGCATCAGATCGGCGGAGGAGATGTAGACGTGCGCCTGCGGCGAGGGAAGCCCGTGTCCGTTGCCGAAGGCGTAGATACGGCTGTGCTCGAGGAACCGGCCGACGATCGACTTGACGCGGATGTTCTCCGAGAGCCCCGGCACGCCCGGACGCAGTGAGCACATGCCGCGCACCACGAAGTCGATCCGCACGCCCGCTGCGCTCGCGGCGTAGAGCGCCTCGATCACCTTCGGATCGATCAGGCTGTTGCACTTGCCCCATATCGCCGCGGGCCGGCCCGCCTTGGCGTGAGCGATCTCCTCGTCGACATGTTGCAGGAAGCGCTTGCGCAGCGTATGCGGCGAGGCCGCCATCAGCTCGAGCTCGTCCGGCTCGGCGTAGCCGGTGATGAAGTTGAACAGCCGCCCGACATCGCGTCCGATCACCGGGTCGGCCGTAAAGAAAGACAGGTCCGTGTAAATGCGAGCCGTGATCGGGTGGTAGTTGCCCGTGCCGACGTGGCAATAGGTGACGAGGCTCCCACCGTCGCGACGCACCACGAGCGAGAGCTTGGAATGCGTCTTCAGCTCGATGAAGCCGAACACGACCTGCACGCCTGCGCGCTCGAGATCGCGCGACCAGCGGATGTTCGCCTCCTCGTCGAAGCGGGCCTTGAGCTCGACGAGCGCCGTCACCGATTTGCCGGCCTCCGCCGCCTCGGCGAGGGCGCGTACGATCGGGCTGTCCGATGAGGTGCGATAGAGCGTCTGCTTGATCGCGACGACGTTCGGATCACGCGCGGCCTGATAGAGGAACTGCACCACCGCGTCGAAGGATTCGTAGGGGTGGTGGACGATGAAATCCTTCTCGCGGATCGCCGCGAAGACGTCGCCGGCGTGTTCGCGGATGCGCTCGGGGAAGCGCGGATTGTACGGCTTGAACTTGAGGTCCGAGCGATCGATCGAGACGATCTGGCTGAGGTCGCCGAGCGCCAGCACGCCGTCCACGACGAACACCTCGTCGTCGGCGACATTGAGCGCCGCGACGACGAAGGCGCGCAGCTCCGGCGGCATGGTGTTCTCGACCTCGAGCCGGATCACCGAGCCGCGGCGGCGGCGCTTCAGCGCGCTCTCGAAGGTGCGCACCAGGTCCTCGGCTTCTTCCTCGACTTCGAGGTCGCTGTCGCGGATGACGCGGAAGCCGGCTTGCGCCGTCACGGCGTATCCGGGGAACAGGCGGCCGATGAACAGGCCGATCACCTGCTCGAGGCTGATGAAGCGGCTGTCCTTGTCGCTGTCGGGCAGTCGGATGAAGCGCTCGATCCGCGCCGGCATGCGGATCAGCGCGTTGAGCGGCCTGCCGTCGGACTGGCGCGCGAGCTGCAGCGCGATGGTGAAGCCGAGGTTCGGGATGAAGGGGAACGGATGCGCCGGATCGACCGCAAGCGGCGTCAGGACAGGGAAGACATAGTTGAGGAAATAATCCTCAAGCCAGACCTTCTCCGTCTTCTTGAGATCGGGCCCCTCGACGAGCCGCACGCCCACGTCGGCGAGCTGCGCGCGCAGCTCAAGCCAGCGCTTCTGCTGGTCGTGCGCCAGCGAGGAGACCAGCTCGCCGATGCGCGTGAGCTGTTCGGCGGGGGTCAGGCCGTCCGGACTGATCTCGGTCAGGCCGGTCTTGGCCTGCCCACGCAGGCCGGCGACCCGGACCATGAAGAACTCGTCGAGGTTGTTGGCCGAAATCGACAGGAATCTCAGCTGCTCGAGCAGCGGATGATGGGCGTTCGACGCCTCTTCGAGAACCCGCCGGTTGAAGCCGATCCACGAGACTTCGCGATTGACGAAGCGCGCGGGGTCCGCGTTCTCGACCGCATGCTCCACCGGCTCAGGCGCTTCGAGATGGACTTCGGCGACCGCCGCGCGCGGCGTTTCGGTGACGTTCTCGGTCATGGGCTCGGCGACCTCGTCAGGCCGGCGCGCGATGGGGCGCCGGCGGGGAAGAGCCGGTTCCATACGACGGTCCTGTGACGGCTTCGCAACGCTCACTCCGTTCCCTCCCAGATGCGCGACAGCACATCCGACGCAAGTCCCCGTCCGACCGCGCGCCCGCGCGCGAGCGATTCGCGGTCGAGCGCCTCGACGAGCGCCCGGATCGCGCCGAGCGAGCGCTCGCAGCGCCGCGCCAGAAATTCGACGACGTCAGCCTCCACTCTCAGCTGCCGGTCGTCCAGCAGCTTCACGAGCACGGCGCGCGCCGTCGCGTCGTCCGGCGGCTCGAGACGCGCCACCGGCAGCGCTCGCATGCGCGAAGCGAGGTCCGGCAGCTTCGGCCAGAGCAGCGTCGGCGTGCCGCGCGCGGTCAGCAGGAGATGGCCCCGCCGCTCCCGTATGGCGTTGAGCAGATGAAACAGCGCCGTCTCGTCGGCGCCCTCCCCGTCGCAATCGTCGAGCAGGATCCGCGGCGTCTCGGACGACTGCGCGTGATCGAGCGCCTCGCCTGCGCCGGCGGCCGTCGCCGCTCCGGACCGATCGGCCCAGATCGCGCCGAGATGCGTCTTGCCCGAGCCTTCGGGGCCCGTAAGCAGGACGATCCGGTCCGGCCAGTCCGGCCAGCGGGTCACCAGACCATGAGCTGCGCGGTTGGCGTCCGCGACGAAGTAGTCCTCGGCGCCGAGTCGCGCGTCGACGGGCAGGTCGAGGGGAAACTGCCGGGGAGCCTCGCGCGCCATCAGGCGCCCGCCTTGGGTCCAGCCAAAGGCGCCGCCTCCGCCGGCTTGTCGATGGACGGCGTCCGTCGCAACCCGCCCGGCAGCGCGTCGGCGTACGGGCCCTCGCCCGTGTAGAACGGGCTCTCAAGGTAGCGCTCGAGCCCGAAACGGAAGAGCACGGCAAACGCCGCAGCGAGCGGCACCGCGACAAGAAGGCCGACGAAGCCGAACAGGTAGCCGAAGGCGACGAGCGCAAACATCAGCCAGACCGGATGGAGGCCGACGGACCGGCCGACCAGGCGCGGCTGCAGGATGTTGCCCTCCACGAACTGGCCCGCGACGAAGATGCCGAGCACCAGCGCCACCATCGTCCAGTCCGGCCAGAACTGCACGATCGCGACGCCGACGGAGACCAGAAGCCCGGTGATGGACCCGACGAAGGGGATGAAGCCGATCAGCCCGGCGCCAAGGCCAATGACCAGGCCGAAGTTCAGTCCCACGGCGGTCAAGGCGATCGCATAGAAGGTGCCGAGGATCAGGCAGACCAGCGCCTGTCCGCGCACGAAGCCGGCGATGCTCCCGTCAATCTCCCGAGCGAGACGACGGATGGTCTCCTTGTGCCGGAGCGGCGCCGCGCCGTCGATCGCCGTCATCATACGATCCCAGTCGATCAGCATGTAGAAGGCGACGACCGGGGTCACGATCAGCAGGCTCAGCACGGAGGCGATCGCTTGGCCGCCGGTCCAGAGCGAAGCGAGGAACGTCGTCACCCAATCCACGCCCTTCGAGACGATGGCCCCGAGCTGTTCCTTGATCTGATCGACGCCCTGTCCAAGCATCCGCTCCAGCCAGTCCCGGTTCTGCGCGGCGATCAGGTCCTGGAGGCGCGCGACCAGCTTCGGCAGGTTCTGGATGAAGTTCGAGAGCTGCCCTCCGAGCACGGGGGCGATGAGCATGATCACCAGGACGAACAGCATCACGAAGGCAGACAGGATCGCGACGGTCGCCCAGACGCGCGGCAGCCCAAGCCGCTCCAGCCGGTCTGCGAGCGGATCGAGCAGATAGGCGAGCGCAAGGCCGGCGACGAAGGGCAGCAGGATGCCCGAGAACAGCCAGAGGAACAGGATCAGCGCCGCCAGGGCGCCGAGCCAGAACAGGGCCTGGCGCTGCAACGTCATCGCCCGTTCTCCTCAGGCCGTCCCGCTCACGACTTGTCCAACGCCATGTGCCGGATGAAGGCTGCGAGATAGGCGCCCGCCGAAGCGAGCGTCAAGCCGCCGACCAGCCAAGCGCCCGCCTGCTCGACGCGGCCGAGATCGAGACCGAATCCATTCGAGCCGAGCACGACGCCGGCGAAGACGATCTGAGCGAAGGTGTTGAGCTTGCTGATCTTCAGCGGCTCGATCGGAAGCGGCTTTTCGATCAGCCAGGACAGGATCACGGCGCCGATGATTACAAGATCGCGGAACACCACGAGGATCGCGACCGAGCGCGGAATCTCGCCGATGATCGCGAGCGTGACGTAGATCGACATCAGCAGCGCCTTGTCCGCCACCGGATCGAGATAGGCGCCGAGTTCGGTGCGCTGGTTCCATGCGCGGGCGATCGCGCCGTCGATCCCGTCGGTGATCGCGGCCGCGGTGAACAGCCAGAACGCCCAGAACAGTTCTCCGCCGGCGATCAGCCAAATCACCAGCGGGACCGCGAAGACGCGGCCGATCGTCAGGAGGTTCGGCAGGTTCACGCGGGACGCTCTCCGGCGGACGAGGCGCGGCGCCTCGTCCATGCGTTCGAGTTAAGCACGCGTCGCCCCGGCGAAAAGCTCGACGAACGGGTGTGGTTGCGCGCGGACGGGCGGCGGTCTAAACGCCGTCTCGACGTTTCGAGCCGCGGTCGCCGACACGCTCCGCCCGGGTCGGGCGTAACAGATGGGTCGGGATATGAAGCATTCCGTTGCTCGCGTGAGAGCCGCGCTCGCCGCGGCGACCCTTGCGCTGTCGGCGGCCTATCCTGTGGCCGCGCAGACCGTGACGCCGCCGCCCGCGAACGCGAAGTTCGACTACCAGATCGGCGGCGCCTATACGCCGGCCGACAGCGTCGGGATCGTGGTGCGCGACCGGCTGGCCGCTCCCGCCGCCGGCAAGTACAACATCTGCTACGTCAACGCCTTCCAGAGCCAGCCCGGAGACGGCAAGTGGTGGCGGAAGAACCACCCGGACTTGCTGGTCCAGAAGAAGGGCGAGTTCGTCACCGATCCCGATTGGCCGGGCGAGCATCTTTTCGACACCTCGACTCCCGCGAAGCGCGACGCGCTGATGTCCATCGTCGGCCCCTGGATCGATCAATGCGCCCAGGACGGCTTCAAGGCGATTGAGGCCGACAACCTGGACAGCTGGACGCGCTCCAGGAAGATGCTGAGGAAGCAGCATAACGCCGCCTTCGCAACGCTGCTCAGCGCGCGGGCCCACGCCGCCGGTCTTGCGATCGCGCAGAAGAACACGACCGAACTCGCCTCCATCGGCGCGTCGCAGATCGGCTTCGATTTCGCGATCGCCGAGGAATGCCAGATCTATTCCGAGTGCAAGGACTACACCGAGGTCTACGGCGATCAGGTCTACGAGATCGAATACAACGACAACAAGAAAGACGGCGAAGGCAATCCCATCAAGCCGATCGACGCATTCAACGCAGCCTGCGAGAAGCGGGGAAGCAGCATCTCGGTGATCTACCGCGACCGCGACGTTCTGCCGAGAGGCAAGCCCCGATACGAATACAAGGCATGCTGAGCTCCGTCATGCCTGCCGTGTCTCGACGCTCGCCGCCTTCGACCTTGGCGCTGCGCCCGTTCTCAAGCAGGCGCTAGGCGGTCTCAGCGCCGGAGAGATATGGATCGACGATGACCGGTCGGGAAACAAGCATGGCGAATGGACTGACCTATGCCGACGCTGGCGTCGATATCGAGGCCGGCAACGCGTTGGTCGACCGCATCAAGGGGGTGGTGCGCGCGACGCGTCGGCCGGGCGCCGACGCCGAGATCGGCGGCTTCGGCGGCCTGTTCGACCTCAAGGCGGCGGGCTTCAAGGATCCCGTGCTGGTCGCGGCCAATGACGGTGTCGGAACCAAGCTCAAGATCGCGATCGAGACCGGCCTGCACGACACCATCGGCATCGACCTCGTCGCCATGTCGGTCAACGACGTCGTGGTGCAGGGCGCCGAGCCGCTGTTCTTCCTCGACTATTTCGCCTGCGGGAAACTTTCGGGGGACGTCGCCTACGAGGTCGTCGCCGGCATCGCAGAGGGCTGCCGGCAGGCCGGCTGCGCGCTGATCGGCGGCGAGACGGCCGAGATGCCGGGCATGTACGCCGACGGCGACTACGACCTCGCGGGCTTTGCAGTCGGCGCCGCCGAGCGCGGGACGCTCCTGCCGCGGCGCGACGTCAAAGCTGGCGACGTCCTGCTGGAGCTCGCCTCCTCCGGGGTGCATTCCAACGGGTACTCGCTCGTCCGCCGCATCGTGGCGCGCTCGGGTCTGTCCTATGATGCGCCGGCCCCCTTCGCGCCCGAAACGACGCTCGGCCGCGCGCTGCTTGAGCCGACGCGGGTCTATGTCAGGCCGCTGCTGGCGGCGTTGAAGAGCGGCGCGATCAAGGCGCTTGCGCACATCACCGGCGGCGGGTTGCCGGACAATCTTCCGCGCGTGCTTCCCGACGGTCTCGGCGCCGATATCGATCTGTCCGCCATCGCTGCGCCGAAGGTGTTCGGGTGGCTGGCCGAGGCCGGCGGCGTCGCCGAGGCGGAGATGCTGCGCGCCTTCAACTGCGGCGTGGGCATGGTCGTCGTGGTCGCGGCGGAGGACGCCGAAAAGGTCGCCGCCGTCCTGACCGAGCAAGGCGAGACGGTCGCGCGGATCGGCGAGATCGTGGCGCGGGGCACGGCCGACGAGCCGGTGGCGTTCTCGGGTTCGCTCGGCTTCTGATGGCGGAGCCTCGCAAGCGGGTCGCCATCCTCGTCTCGGGACGAGGGTCGAACATGGCGGCGCTGATCGACGCCGCGGCCGAGCCCGATTATCCGGCCGAGATCGTCGCCGTGATCTCGAACCGGCCGGGCGCCGGCGCGCTCGCCGTCGCCGCGCGGGCCGGGGTGCCGACGAGCATCATCGACCACAAGGCGTTCGCCTCGCGCGAGGCGTTCGACGTCGCGCTCGACGCCGAACTCTCGCGCATCGCACCCGACGTCGTCTGCTTCGCAGGCTTCATGCGGCTGCTGACGCCGGGCTTCATCGATCGCTGGGAAGGGCGGATGCTCAACATCCACCCTGCCCTGCTGCCGAGCTTCAAGGGCCTCGACACCCACGCGCGCGCCCTCGCCGCTGGCGTCAAGCTCCATGGCTGCACCGTGCATCTGGTGACCGCGGAGATGGATGCGGGTCCGATCATCGCCCAGGCCGCCGTCCCGGTGCTCGACGGCGACGACGAAAGCAGCCTCGCTGCGCGCGTCCTGGCGGCCGAACACCTGCTCTACCCCCGGGCGCTCGCCATGTGGGCGCGCGGGACGGCGCGCCTTGAGGACGGGCGCGTGCGCTTCGGCCCGGAGCCGGAGGACAGCGGGCTGCTCATCTGGCCCTGACGGAATTCTGGGCTTGGCCGGAACGAAAAAGGGCGCGGCGAAAGCCGCGCCCTTCGTATTTCGAGGCTGACCGTGCGGTCAGGACGCGTCCTTGATCGTCCCCTCCGCGGTCGCATGCTTGCGCCGCTTCAGAGCGAAGCCGACCAGCACGACGAACGCGGCTCCGACGATGGCGGCGGTATAGTGGATCCATCCCACAGAAATCTTCTGGCCGGGATTATGAGCGTCGTCGATGACGTATGCAGGGTCGAGGCCGGCGAGGAAGTTCAACGCCGCGACGTCGCCGACGATCATCTCGCCCGCGATCCAGCCAAGCAGGGCGGCGCCGAGCCAGACGAGGATCGGGAAGCGCTGCAGGACCGCGCTCAGAAGCGTGGAGCCGGCGATGATCAGGGGGATGGTCAGCAGCAGGCCGAAGATGAACAGCTCCGGATGCCCCTTCGCGGCCGCGGCGATCGCCACCACGTTGTCGAGGCTCATCACCGCGTCGGCTATGGCGATCGTGCGGACGGCGCCCCAGAGGTTCTCGCTCGCTGCGACGTCCGAATGCTCTTCGTGCTCGTCGGTCGCGAGCTTGATCGCGATCCAGAACAGCAGGACGCCGCCGAGGACCTTCAGATACGGCACGCCGAGCAGGAAGGTGATGAAGAACGCGAAGATGATGCGCAGCCCGACGGCGGCGCCCGCGCCGAGCAGGATGCCCATCTTCCGCTGGCTGGGCGGAAGCTTGCGGCAGGCGAGCGCGATCACCACGGCGTTGTCGCCGGACAGAAGCAGATCGATCCAGATGATCTGGAGCAACCCCACCCAGAAGGTGGGGTCGTCGAAAGCGAAGCTGAACTGCATTCCGTCCTCCGAAGCGCCGGGCGTTGCGCCCGGTCGTTGGTCACATTGGGCCCGCCGGAAGACGGCGGATCAGATCATCCCGAAGGATGCTCGACCCGTTCGCGGGTTCGCATCCTTCTCATCAGCCAGCCGACCAGCACGACGACGATCGCCAGCGTGACGGCGGCAGTGGTCTCCCAGCTGTGGACATACTCGGCGCCGAACCTGTCCTCGAGCGCATGATCGGAGACGATCATCTCGCCTGCGACGTAGCCGAGCAGCGCGGCGCCGGCCCACACGATCACCGGGACCCTGTCCATTATGGCGAGAATGACGGCGCTGCCCGCGACGATCATGGGAACCGAGATCACAAGTCCGAGAACCAGCAAACCGAAATGGTCGCCGGCCACGCCCGCGATGGCGATGACGTTGTCGAGGCTCATCACGACGTCCGCGATCGCGATCGTCATGATCGCCCGCCACAGGCTCTCATGGCTCTTGACGCCCTGCTCATCCTCGGCGCCCTGCGGGCCCACCAGATCGATGGCGATGTAAAGCAGCGCGAGTGCGCCAACGATCTTCAGGTATGGGATGCCGAGCAGCCGGACGATGATCAGCGTGAACAGCACACGCAGTCCGATGGCCACTCCGGCGCCGGCGACCATGCCGACCTTGCGCTGCGTGGCCGGAAGCGACCGGCAGGCCATGGCGATGACGACAGCGTTGTCGCCCGAAAGCAAAGCATTGATCCAGATGATCTCGCCGAGCGCGAGCCATTCGGCCGAGCCGAAGGTCATGGGACGCCTCCGTAACGTTCCCTATCGCCGCGCCGCTTCTTTGGGCGGTTTGCGGCTTTGCGCCCATGACGGGCCCGTGGCGGCCGGCCGAACGACCGGCCGCCTGGCATCATGCATACCTGACGACGGAATGGCGCCAGCGCTTTCGTTCAGCCGACGATTTCTTTGTCGGTGAAGAAGTACGCGATCTCTTCCTTCGCCGTCTCGGGCGCGTCGGAGCCGTGCACCGAGTTGGCCTCGATCGACTCGGCGAAATCCTTGCGGATGGTGCCCTCGGCGGCGTTGGCCGGGTTGGTCGCGCCCATCACCTCGCGGTACTTCGCGATCGCGTTCTCGCCCTCGAGCACCTGGACGACGACGGGGCCGGAGATCATGAACGAGACGAGGTCGTTGAAGAACGGCCGCTCCTTGTGGACCGCATAGAAACCCTCGGCCTGCTCCTTGGTCATGTGGATGCGCTTCTGCGCGATGACGCGCAGGCCGGCGGCCTCGATGTAGGACAGGATCTTGCCGGTGATGTTGCGACGGGTCGCGTCGGGCTTGATGATCGAGAAGGTGCGCTCGATGGCCATGAGGTTCGCCTTGTCTGGTGATCGGGCGCGGCCGCGGTTTGAGGCATGCGGTCCCGTCGCGCCGAAGGGTGATGGAAGCGCGCGGCTTATAGCGCGGGCTCGCGCGGGGCGAAAGCTCAGGAGCCGCTGAGCTCGCGGTCGGCGGCGAATGCGGAAGCGACGACGCCAGCCGGGATCCGGCGGAAGCATTGGAGACCTCCACCAATGAAGGCTCACTGGACGACGCTCGCCGGCTACAACGCCTGGGCCAACGAGCGGCTCTACGACGCCGTGGCGTCCTTGCCGGCCGGCTCCTTCGAGCAGGAAGGCGGCGCCTTCTTCGGCTCGCTCCGCGGCACGCTCAACCATCTCCTCGTCACTGACCGGATCTGGATGAGGCGCCTGACCGGCGAGGGCGAGGCGCCGGACAGGCTCGACGCCGTCCTGTTCGAGACGTTCGAGCCGCTTCGCGCGGCCCGCAGGGCTGAGGATCGGCGCATCATCGACTGGATAGAACGCCTGAGCGACGACGACCTCGGAGGCGTTTTCCGCTACCGGCGCGTCACGACGCCCGACGTCGTCGAGCAGCCGCGCGCGGATGCGCTCGCGCATCTGTTCAACCACCAGACCCACCACCGCGGCCAAGCGCATGCGCTCGTCACGCGCTTCGGCGGACGCGAGGCCGGACCCGTGCTCGACCTGCTGGCGTTTCAGCGCACGATCGGCGCGAGATAGCCCATAAACCTTGTCCCGGTCTCCGAGCCGGGACCCCAGACGCGCTAAGGGCGAAGAACGACCCTCGCGACCACGACGACTCGTCCGCGACGTCGCGCTTCCGGGGCCCGGCTCGGAGGCCGGGACAAGAAGGAAGGTTAAGCTGTCACTTCGCGCGCCGTGATCGCGTATTTGAAGCTGTCCGGGTCGAGACAGTCCAGCAGGCCCGCGACAGTTTCCGCCTGCGGATACATGAAGAAGCCGAGCGGCGCGGCCTGCGAACCGGGCAGCTTGACGTCGTGGGCGTCGTTGTAGGCGAGCCAGTTGGTCTCCCAGGATCCGAACAGAGCGGCGCGGGCCGCCGTCACCTTCGGATCGTCGAGCGAGAGGTTGGCCGGCGGCTCCTCGAGCGCGACCTTGCGCACGTCCGCCGGGTCGACCGGGAACCAGCCCGCCCCGTCGAGCCAGACTTCCGCGCGGCAGTGCTGCGACTTGGTGATGGTCTCGCTGTTCGCGCCGAGGCTCTTGTAGCCGAAGCGCGAGGGCGCGACGCGGATGCCGTAGACGTCGCGGGCCGGCAGGCCGGCCGCGCGGGCGAGGCCGACATAGAGCGCGTTGATGTCGGCGCACTTGCCGCCGAGGTTGCCGCTTTCGAGCATCGTGGCGATGTCGCCGAGACCGCAGCCGCGCACCTTGGCGTCGCGATGGGTGTTCTGCACGACCCATTCGTAGATCGCCTTCGCCTTGGCGCGATCGTCGGTCTCCGAACCGACGATGTTTGCGGCGGTCCTCGCGACGATGCCGTCCGTCGGGATGAGCCTGGTCGCGGCCAGATACTTTTCGCGGTCGGCGCCCGAGAGCGCGTCGGCGCCGTCCGCCGACGACACGTCGCGGTCGCGGGTCGAGACGCGGCTCACCACCTCGATGCGCGGCTGCTCCGCGCCTTCCTTCCATTCGGCGACCGCCATGCCGACGGGGCCCGCGACGAGGTCGGCCTTCGCCGCGTTGCCCTCGATGCGCGTCTCGCCAGGCTTCGTCCAGTCGTCCGCGGCGAAGCTCGGCGTCGGGACCCAGACCCGGGAGATACCCTTCGATGGCGCGAGTTCGATCCGCGTGCGGATTTCGAAGCTGCGCCAAGCCCCCGGCTTCGGCGCGAAGACGGCGGCCTCGCCCGCGAGCGCGCTGCGGCCGAGAGCCGCGACGCCGAGGGCGGCCACGCCGGTCTTCAGGATGGTCCGACGATGCATCATGGCTGTTCTCCTTGGGGCTTCTTGTTGGATCGCGCGAGGCCGTCGATGGCCCGGGCGGTTTCGGCGGAATTCCAGTGGAGCGGGCCGGCGGCGGCGAGCGACGTTGCGCCGCCGGGCGCGATCAGCACGGTCGCGGGCAGTCCGCGCACGCGGAAGGCGCTGGCGATCGACTTGTTCTCGTCCAGCGCGACGGGCCCCGGCAGCGCGAAGCGCGCCGCGAATTTCTGCGCGCGAACCGCCGGCTCGGCGACATTCACGCCGACGAAGCGGACCCGATCGCGCCGCTCCTCGGCGAAGCGCGAAAGCTCGGGCAGTTCCGTGACGCAGGGCTCGCACCAGCTGGCGAAGAAATGGACCAGCGTCACCCGACCCGGATCCGCCGCGATCGACAAGGGAGCGCCGCCAAGATCCGTGGCGGCGATGGGGGCCTTGGGAAGGCCCTCAAACGTGGCGAGCGCGCCGTATTCGGCGGCGGGAGCGATCGTCAGCGACGCTAGCAGCACGGCGGCGGCGGAAGCCGCCCGCGCAGCGCAAACCCGCCCGAACGTGACGCTCGCGATCGCCGACACGCGGCAGATCCTCCATGACACCTCACAGACGATGTCTCCGTCGCCGACGCTTGGTCAAGTGGCGCCGCGCGAGCGACCACAAGCGCTCAATCCCAGTCTCGTTATCGGCTGCGTAAGTTCACGGCTCGTCGCTGCACGGGACGATCTTCGCCTTCACCGAGTCCCCGAGGCCGTATTCGCCGAAGCTGGCGCTTCCCTCACCCTTCTTTGAGGTCGCAGGCGAGAAGGCGACATCGAACTGGCCCTGCACGCCGTCGATAAAGAACGACACGCCGAGCTCCACATAGTTCTGGCCGCTGCCCGCCTTCGGCGTCACCGCGACGCCCCATGCCGGGCTGAGACCAGCGGCGCGGCCGGCCAGGGACACGACCTGGTTGGGCTCGGTCGGCAGTTCGCCTTTGAACCGGAAAAAGCCGATGTCGCCGCTGAACGAGCCGCCGTTCAACCTGACGCAGACGTCGGCCGACGCCGGAGCCGCGGACGCGGCGAACAGCGCCAGAGAACCCGCAGCGATCGCGGACGTTTTGAACATGAAGGTCTTCATCTTCTCTCCCTTGGGTTGTTGTTGCGTCCCCGGCTGACGCAGGGCCGATCGGCGCGAGCCGGAGAGTAGGGAGATTCATTCGCGCCGGGCGCCAGTAGTTCTGCTTAGAGACATCCGATTTCTCCCAGACCGGAGGAAGTCCCGGCGGCGGACCACCGCCGCTTGCGGTCGACCAGAACGCGCACCAGATTTCTTCCCTAGGACGCTGACGTCCTGCCGAACGACCGGAGCCGCCCACTCTCATGACGACCTCCAGCCCGCTCTATCCGTCCGCCGTCCCGCCGCGCGACCTCGTCGATCCGCTCGTGGACCCGAGGCTTTATGAGGGCGTGCTGAGCCGCCGCGTGCTGGCCTTCTGCGTCGACTTCGCCATCGTCTGCACGCTGACCCTGATCGCGATCCCGATCGTCGGCGTGCTCGGCGTTCTGACGCTCGGGCTCGGCTGGATGCTCTATCCGTTCCTGTTCCAGGCGATCGCGATCCTCTATTCCGGCGCGACGCTTGGCGGCGACCGGGCCTCCACCTGGGGCATGCGGCTCACCGGCCTCACCTGCCGCATCGGGTATGGGGCCAAGCCCGGCTTCGTGATCGCCGCGGCGCATGTCGTGCTGCTCTACATGTCGATCACCTTCCTGACGCCGTTCGTCCTGATCGTCGGCCTGCTGACGCGCCGCAAGCAGCTGCTGCATGACCTCGTGCTCGGCACGCTGTTCGTCGACAAGGGGACGCTCGAGGGCCGCGTCTGAACGCACAGCTGAAGCCGCTTGCCCGCGCCCAAGCTGCTGATATCCTTCTAGACTCATACGGCGTCGCGGGCGGGACCGCGGCGTCGGCGAGGACGTCTGGCACTTGACCGCACATTCGCGCGACACGCCGCAGTTCTACCTGACCGCGCCTTCGCCCTGCCCTTACCTCAAGGGTCAGTACGAGCGGAAGGTGTTCACCCATCTGGTCGGCGAGCAGGCGGCCACGCTGAACGACCTGCTGACACATGGCGGCTTCCGTCGCAGCCAGACGATCGCCTACCGGCCGGCCTGCGAAAGCTGCCGCGCCTGCGTCTCGATCCGAGTGCGGGTCGACGAGTTCATCTGGACCAAGGCCTTCCGCCGCAACCGCCAGATCAACAGCGATGTCGTGCGCCATGAACTCGGCGCGACGCCGACCAGCGAACAGTACTCGCTGTTCCGCTCCTATCTCGACGCCCGGCACTCGGACGGCGGCATGGTCGACATGACGGTGCTCGATTACGCCACCATGGTGGAGGACAGCCACGTCCGCACCGGCCTGGTCGAATACCGCCGGCGCGGACCGGACACGGCGATCAACGGCCGCGGCCAGGGCCCGCTGCTGGCGGTCGCGCTGGTCGACCGGCTCTCGGACGGGCTGTCGCTGGTCTATTCCTTCTACGATCCCGAGGAGGCCGACCGCGGCCTCGGCACGCACGTCATCCTCGACCATGTGATGCGCGCCAAGGAGCTCGGGCTCGCCTATCTCTATCTCGGCTACTGGGTCCAGGGCTCGCCCAAGATGGACTACAAGCGCCGCTTCAGGCCGCAGGAGTTCCTGAGCCCGACGGGCTGGGCGCTGCGCGAGGGCGAGTGAGCGGGTTCATACAGCATCCTCAACTTAGACTCAGAGCTGACAAACCGCCTCGTCAATGCTCTCCTGTTGCACCTACCTGCCTTCTCAGCTCCAAACCTAACTATAAATGTTTTTCATACTTCTTAAATATCTAGCCGCCAATATTACTTGGGCTTTTCCTAAAATCATTGTCCAACCGTGACGTGAATACGTTTGTACTTTCTCTTCCGGCAGGCAACTCCAATATTCTGGCTAGCTCTTCCTCCATCTGACCCGGCATCCAGTCTGCAGACTCTATAAAACGCTTCAATCTGGAATTGGATTTACGAGCCGATCGAGAAAAGTGCCTCAGCATGTTGGAAATATACAGCTCCGAAAAGCGAGCATTCACAATGTCAACATACCTTGTTTCATTATCAACTGTGCTTATAAATACTCGAGCCGAATGCACCTCAGCAACTCGCTCCCTGACTACTCGCCAAAGCCGCGAATCAACCACGACAAACGAATGAAAAAAGACGTTTCTTAGCAATTCTGTATCTATAAAGAATCCAGCTAGCTTTTTGAACCGATCGGGTCCCTCCAGTCTAAAATCAATTCCATGTATCCAACTTCGCGTTGCGATACTTGCCTGCGTTCTTACGGCCTTTATAGCTGACAGGTTAGCGCGTATCGCATTCCAAAGTGGGCCAACTCGGGCGTCTTCGATTGTATCGTCACTGAATGACTTCGCACCGCGAGCCTCACGGAAAGCAGTAACTTGGATATCGACCGGCGGCGGGGTTAAGTCGACATGAACACACAATGCTCGCGAATTTATAGGATATGCTCGTGCTGTCAGATAATCATGAACTCGATTTATTATGCGAACGTCCGAGATAGAAAAATCGGTTGCGATTTGCAGAGTTATATCTCTTAACTCTTCTATCCAACCTAACCAGAAGTGCTCCAAAGAATTACGCCATAGCAAATCGGGCGGCGGAGAGTGGAAAATTATATTAAGATTATCAAGTGATTTCCGCTCACATACAACGTTAATATTTATTATTGGACTTCCGTCAGAAGGAGCAAGCCGAGGCGGAGAGTAATGCTTGGAAGCAAATACGTCAATTTCGCGCAGTTTACCAGTATCTTGGTCCACATAATATTTGCTTTGTTCGCTCGGCCACCCTTTTTTTCGAAAGAAAAATGCAATTTTAGCTTCATTCAAGATCGACTTGAGCCCGTCGGAATTACGTAAAACATCCTCAATGTTCCCAGCCATGAGACTATCTCAAATCGAGTTCGAACCGTTGTTCGTCGGCACAGCAGCCAGAAGTAACGACAGATGTCGCATTATTTATACTACCCCCCGAACCGGTTCGACTT
This sequence comes from Chelatococcus sambhunathii, assembly GCA_031316315.1. Taxonomy (GTDB): domain Bacteria; phylum Pseudomonadota; class Alphaproteobacteria; order Rhizobiales; family Methylopilaceae; genus Methylopila. Next base: position 48,498 of record JADBEO010000014.1, on the reverse strand, counting down.
CGGGAAGCCGTGCGGCGGGAGCCTCCCCGCCTCTGCGCGATTGCCGAGCCAGTCGCGGAGCTCCTCGCCGGACACCCGCCGCGCGACGCCGCCGTTGGTCGTGAAGGTCAGGCCGTCCGCGACCGCAAAGACCTTCGCGTCCGAGACCCCGCCCTCCTTGTAGCGCTGGAGGCGGACGCCCGCGCCGCGCGCCATCTCGGCGACCTGCGCGATCGGGAACAGCAGCAGCTTCCTGTTCTGTCCGACGATCGCGACCGTGTCGCCTTCGGCCTCCGCGAATAGCAGGACGCTCGCCTTCGCATCCATATTGACGACCTGCCGGCCCTTGCGCGTCGAGGACAGCAGCTGGTCCTCGCCGACGAGAAAGCCGCGCGCCTCGCTGGTGACAACGAGCCGCTTGCGCCCCGCCTTGTGCGCGAAAGCGGCGACGATCCCGGCCCCCTCGTCGAAATCGACCATCAGCCGGATCGGCTCGCCCGTGCCGCGCCCGCCGGGCAGCTTCGAGGCGTCGAGGGTGAAGACCTTGCCGTTCGAGGCGACGATCAGCAGCTTCGCCGTGGTCTCGCTGGGGAAGGCGAACTTCAGCTTGTCGTCGGTCTTGAAGGCGAGACCCGAGACGTCCGCGACATGCCCCTTCAGCGCGCGGATCCACCCCTTTTCCGAGATCACGACCGTGATCGGCTCACGCTCGACGAAGGCGTCGGCGACGTCGCCCGCGGCGGCCGAAGGCGGAGCCTCGAAGGTGGTGCGACGCTTGCCGAGCGGGGTGTCCGGCCCAAATGTCTTTTCGAGCCCGTCGAGCTCCTTTTTCACCCGCGTCCACTGGCGCGCCTCGGAGCCGAGCAGGGCGCGCAGCTCCTCGCCCTCCTTGGTCAGCTTCTCGTGCTCGCGGCGGATCTCGATCTCTTCGAGCTTGGCCAGCGAGCGCAGCCGCATGTTGAGGATGGCGTCGGCCTGCAGCTCGGTCAGCGCGAAGGCCGCCATGAGATCGGCCTTGGGATCGTCCGCCTGACGGACGATGCGGATCACCTCGTCGACGTTGAGGAAGGCGATCAGCAGGCCATCGAGGATCTCCAGCCTGCGCACGATGGCGTCGAGCCGATGCCGGGCGCGGCGCTGGATGACCTCGCGGCGATGGTCGAGCCAGTGGCGCAGCGCGTCCTTCAGGCCGAGCACCATCGGGGTCTGGCCGCGCACCAGCACGTTCATGTTGATCGGAATACGCGTCTCGAGCTCGGTGAGCTTGAAGACCGACTCCATCATCACGATCGGGTCGACCTGCCGCGCGCGCGGCTCTAGCACCAGGCGGATGTCCTCGGTCGACTCGTCGCGCACGTCGACGACCAGCGGCAGCTTGCGGTCGTTGATCAGCTCCGCGATGCGCTCGACCAGCCGGCTTTTCGGGATGCCGTAGGGGATTTCGGTGACGACAGCGACCCATGTCCCGCGTCCGAGATCCTCGACCGACCAGCGGGCGCGGGTGCGGAACGAGCCGCGGCCTGTGCGGTAGCTCTCGGCGATGACGGACGCGGAATCGACGATGACGCCGCCGGTGGGGAAATCCGGGCCGAGGACGTGCGTCAGAAGCTCTTCGGTCTCAGCCTTTGGATTTTCGAGCAGGACGCGCGCCGCGCGCACCAACTCCGCCACGTTGTGCGGCGGAATCGACGTCGCCATGCCGACCGCGATGCCCTGGCTGCCGTTGGCGAGGAGGTTCGGGAAGGCGCCCGGGAGGACGATCGGCTCCTGTTCCGAGCCGTCATAGGTCGGACGGAAGTCGACGGCGTCCTCGTCGAGCCCGTCGAGCAGCAGGCGAGCGACCTCGGTGAGGCGCGCCTCGGTGTAGCGCATCGCCGCGGCGTTATCGCCGTCGACATTGCCAAAGTTGCCCTGCCCTTCGACCAGCGGCCAGCGCTGCGCGAAATTCTGCGCGAGGCGCACGAGCGCGTCATAGACCGACTGGTCGCCATGCGGATGGTACTTGCCGATGACGTCGCCGACGACGCGGGCGCATTTCTTGAAGGCGGCGCCGGGATCGAGGCGAAGCTCGCGCATCGCCCACAGCACGCGACGATGCACCGGCTTCAGCCCGTCCCGGACATCCGGCAGGGCGCGCTGTGTGATCGTCGAGAGCGCATAGGCAAGGTAGCGTTCCTCGAGCGCCGACCTGAGGTCGACTGGAAGAACGCCGTCCTCGGGCGGCGGGGCGAGTTCGCTCATCCCCTTTGGTTAGGCGCGACCCCGATTCGGAACAAGAAGACCCCGGGCCGCACCGCACAGGGAAGATTGCCGACGCGGTCCGAGGTCCAGTCCGAAAATCAGTTCTGGTTGGCGTGGTTCGAGCGGGTCGTCCCGTCGCCGACGTTCGGCGTGTTTTCGCGCGCCTCGCTGTTCAGCTCCTGCCGGTAGGGGTCGAGTTTCCGTTCGACCACGACGCCGCGCTCCTCGACGACGGCTGGCGGCGGCGCGGTGACCACCGTCTCGCTCTGGGGCCGCACGACGACAGTCTCCGCATGCGCGGCGCCCATGGCGGAAAGCGTCGCGGCCGCAAGGATCAGGGTTCTCATCGTCTCCTCCTTCGATCAGCGGCTGCGCGTCTCGACCTCGACGGACGGCGCTTCGCGCCGCTCGATGACGGTGCGCTCGCGCGGCTCGATCACGGTGGTGGTCGAACGCTTCTCGAGCATGGTGGTGTCGTCCGCCGGCCGCTGCCGTGCGTTCGGAGTGGCGCCTGCCACCGGGGCCGAGTGCACGCCGGCCTCGGTCTCTTTGATGACTGTCTGAGCGTTCGCGGCGGTCGTCAGGGCCAGCGCGCCAGCCAGCGCGATCAGGGACTTCATGATGTGCCTCGTCGTTTTCGGCGGCGTCGGCCGCCGCTCCACGCCTCTCGCCCGATAAAGGCGCGGCGCTTGGCGTTCGTTCCCGCGCGGCGCCTTGCGAGGCTTGCGGAACGGGTCGGCGATCCCGACCTGAAGACGCCGCGGCGCAGCCGAAGGACGCCATCATGCCCAGCACTCCCGCTCTCTCAGTGCTCGACCTCGCCTTCATCCCGGAAGGCGGCGACGCGGCGCTGGCCCTGCATCGTTCGCTCGAACTCGCGAAGCTGGCGGAGCGGCTTGGCTACCGCCGGTTCTGGCTTGCCGAGCACCACAACATGGTCGGCATCGCCAGCGCCGCGACCGCTGTCGCGATCGGCTATGTGGCCGGCGGAACGAAGACGATCCGCGTCGGCGCGGGCGGGATCATGCTTCCAAACCACGCGCCGATGGTGATCGCCGAACAGTTCGGCACGCTCGAGACGCTCTATCCGGGCCGGATCGATCTCGGCCTCGGCCGCGCGCCCGGCACGGACGGGCAGACGCTGCGGGCCTTACGCCGGACCTACGAGTCGGCCGAGACCTTCCCGCAGGACGTGGTCGAGCTGCAGGCTCTGCTCGGCCCGGTTCAGGAGGGACAGGCCGTGCAGGCCGTGCCGGGCGCGAACACGAATGTGCCGCTCTGGATCCTCGGGTCGAGCCTGTTCGGCGCCCAGCTCGCCGCGATGCTCGGGCTGCCATACGGCTTCGCCTCCCATTTCGCGCCGGACGCGCTCGACGACGCCCTCGCGGTCTACCGCCAGCGCTTCGAACCTTCCGCGCAACTCGCGAGCCCCTACGCGGCGGTCGGCGTGAACGTGATCGCGGCCGAGACCGACGCCGAGGCGCGCCGCCTGTTCACCTCAGCGCAGCAGAGCTTCGCGCGGATGATCCGGGGAACTCGCGGCAAGCTGCCGACGCCGATCGAGGATATCGAGAGCTACTGGACGTCGCGCGAGAAGGCGCACGCCTCCTCGATGCTGGCCTGCTCGATCGTCGGGTCTCCTGGGATCGTGCGGCAGGGGCTGGAACAGCTTGCCGAGCGGACGAAGGCCGACGAGTTCATCATCGCGGCCGCGATCCACGACGGCGCGGCGCGGCTGCGGTCCTACGAAATCCTCGCGGAGGCGGCCGGCCTGTCCCATGTGGCCCCTCGCCTCGCGGCTTGCGGCTGAGTCTCAAGCCTTGCGCAGTTCTGCGAGGTAGGCCGCGCGGGCGTCGGGCGGGGTGATCCCGCGCGGCTCCCAGACGCGCCTCGTCAAAAAATGGCCGGTAAGGGCGAACCCCGCCGCGACATCCTCGCGGGTCGGAGCCGCGTTCGAGCCGCGCGCGATGAGAAACGGCGGCAGCGCGAACAGCCTGTCCGCATAGGGCGCGCCGGCCTCGCGGCCGACCGCCCTTCCGGATTTCGGCGAGACGTAGATCAGGTCGTCGGTCGTTCCTGTCGCGGCGCAACTGGCGAGATCGAGGCCGAATCCGAGCTCCGAGAGAACCGCCAGCTCCAGCCGCACGAGCAGGGCCGGAGCGGCGTCGTCCTGGTCGAGATGACCGGCGACGACCAGGGCGGTTTCGTAGAGGGCCTCGTGCGGATCGCGCTCGGCGAGCAGCCGGAGCAGTCCGGCCAGATGCGACAAGCCATGCAACCAGAGCGCGCGCTCCATGAGACGCCCCGCCCTCAACTCCAGCGGCTCCACGGCGTAGGCGCCGAGGTGGTCGTCGAGTCGCGCACGCCAAGTCGCGCGAACGCTGTTCCCGGGCTGAAGGGTCGGCCTCAGCTTCTGTGATCTACCCCCTCGCACAAGGCCCGCATGGCGGCCATGCATGCGCGTAAAGAGCTCGACGATGACGGAGGTCTCGCCTTGTCGCCTGACCCCCAGAACGAGGCCGTCATCGGTCCATTGCATCGCATCAGGATGGCGCCCGCGAGCCCCTGAGTCACCTGCGGATCAGGCCTTTGGCGAGCTGCCTAGAGCCTTTACAGCCAAGCGGCCGCGGCCCGTGAAAAGCGGCGAAACCGTGACACTAAGAGCCTCATAAAGCTCGATTTTCGTCACACAATGGACAATCTCAGGATGCTCCGCCAAGTGGCATTGTATCCCAAAAGCCGCACCCCGAATTGAAGCCCAAAACACGGGGTGGACACTCCGGCCGAGCGGGTCCATCTGGCCGTCAGTCGCCGCCGGCGTATTGGCGGCAGGAGGCCCGCAAGGGGGAAAATATGATCCGTACTCTGCTTCTCGGCGCCGCGTCCGCGGTGGCTTTCGCGTCTGTCGCCGTCGCGGCCGACCTTCCGATGGAACAGCCGGCTCCGGCCGTCGCCGCGGTCCCGTCCTTCAGCTGGACCGGTCCCTATGTCGGCGTCCAGGCCGGCTATGGCTGGGGCAACTCGAAGGTCGGCGGACGCAGCATCGACCCGAAGGGCGCGCTGGTCGGCGGCTATGCCGGCTACAACTTCGAGTTTAACAACGTGCTGCTCGGCGTCGAGACCGACTTCAACTGGTCCGACCAGGACGACAAGAAGCGCTTTGGTCGCGCCAACGTGAAGAACGAGGTCAACTGGGCCGGCGCCACGCGCGGCCGCATCGGCTTCGCCTTCGACCGCTTCGTCGCCTACGGCGCCGGCGGCGTGGCCTATGCCGACCGCAAGATCTCCGCGCTCGGCGGCAGCGCCAGCAAGACCGCGGTCGGCTGGACCGTCGGCGGCGGCATCGAGACGGCTCTCGCCGACTCGGTCGTGGCCCGCGCCGAATACCGCTACACGGACTACGGCAAGGACAAGTTCCGCGGCGTGAAGTCGGACCTCGACGAGCACCGCGTGCTGGCGGGCGTCGCCTACAAGTTCTGGTGAGAACCAGCTGACCGAAAGGTCGGGAACTGAGAAACCCCGCGGCTCGCGCCGCGGGGTTTTTTTGTTGGCCGTGAAGCTTCGCGCGCTTCGCAACCCTTCCGACCGACCGGCCACGGATACGCAACTACAGATTGCATAGTTTAGTCATGGCACGTAAACTCAGCGGGCGCCGATCCAGGTTGGGAGCTGCCTCATGCGCATCCTCATGTGCATTCTGGTTCTGATCGGCGCCTTCTGCGCTTCTTCGGCGAACGCTGAATTTAAGGGCCACCTTTCTCTCGGGCCGAATCCTAAGGACGAGACAGGAGCGACCAAGGTCCTCCTGAGCGACTTCGGATATATCGATCCGAACGGCTTAGGTTGGGAGGCCTCAAAGGGCGACATCACTGACGGCGCGTCGATACCGAAGATTTTTCATCCCCTAATTGGCGACAACTGGACGTTCGAATATTTAAAGGCCGCAATCATTCACGATCATTACTGTGTAAGGGAGGCGCGCTCGTGGCGACAAACTAATCGAGTGTTCTTCGATATATTGATCGAGAGTGGCGTCGATCGAATTCGATCAGCCGCCATGTACTATGCGGTTCTTGTCGGATCCCATAAATGGAAGCAGCCCGCGCCTGGGATCAACTGCAAGATTACCAAAAATTGCATCAAGACCGTAGGAGGCGAAACGCTCATCTCGCGGCCGCCGGTCTACGACGATCCGAAGATTGCGGCGGACGTTCAGAACTTCCACGCGAGCATTGAAGCCAACCCCTCGGCCCTGTCGGCTGAAGAGATCGAGGCTTTGGCCGCACAGCGTAACCCGGGTGATGTTTTCCTGAACGGCGGCAGTGGAGCCGGCGGACTTCCCACGAAGTGATCGCACCGAGCATCGCGCGGCCGGATGTCTCCCGCCGCGCGATGCGTCAATCGGTCAAGCGAGCGCCTTCAGCGCGCTCTTGCCCGGATAGATCGCCTGATCGCCGAGCGCCTGCTCGATGCGCAGCAGCTGGTTGTACTTGGCGACCCGGTCGGAGCGGGCGAGCGAACCGGTCTTGATCTGCCCGCAATTGGTGGCGACCGCGAGGTCGGCGATGGTCGCGTCCTCGGTCTCGCCGGAGCGGTGGGACATCACGGCCGTGTAGCCGGCGCGCTGGGCCATGTCGACGGCGGCCAGCGTCTCGGTCAGGGTCCCGATCTGGTTGACCTTGACCAGGATCGAGTTGGCGACGCCCTTCTTGATGCCCTTCGAAAGCCGCTCGACATTCGTGACGAACAGGTCGTCGCCGACGAGCTGGCACCTGCCGCCGACGAGCTCGGTCACGGCCTTCCAGCCGTCCCAGTCGTCCTCGGCCATGCCGTCCTCGATCGAGGCGATCGGATAGGCCTTCGCCAGCTTGGCGAGGTACTCGGCCTGCTCGTCGGGCGTGCGGGTGACGCCCTCGCCTTCGTAGACGTACTTGCCCTTCTTGAAGAACTCGGTCGACGCGCAGTCGAGCGCGATCATGACGTCCTTGCCGGGCTTGTAGCCGGCCTTCTCGATCGACTTCATGACGAAGTCGAGCGCGGCCTCGGCCGAGGCGAGGTTCGGCGCGAATCCGCCCTCGTCGCCTACATTCGTGTTGTGGCCGGCGCTCTTCAGTTGGCCCTTCAGCGTCGCGAAGATTTCCGCGCCGCAGCGCAGCGCCTCGGCGAAGCTCTCCGCGCCGACCGGCATGATCATGAATTCCTGGAAGTCGATCGGGTTGTCGGCATGGGCGCCGCCGTTGACGATGTTCATCATCGGCACCGGAAGAGTGCGGGCCGAGACGCCGCCGACATAGCGGTAGAGCGGGGTCAGCGAGGAGGCTGCGGCCGCCTTCGCCACCGCGAGCGAGACGCCGAGGATCGCGTTGGCGCCGAGGCGCGCCTTGTTGGGCGTGCCGTCCAGGACGATCATCGTCTCGTCGATCTTCGCCTGCTCCTCGGCGTCGAAGCCGCCGATCGCGTCGAAGATCTCGCCGTTGACCGCGTCGACCGCCTTCTGGACGCCCTTGCCGCCGTAGCGCTTCTTCTCGCCATCGCGGAGCTCGACCGCCTCATGAGCGCCCGTCGAGGCGCCCGAGGGGACCGCGGCGCGGCCTTCCGAGCCGTCCTCCAGCACGACGTCGACCTCGACCGTCGGATTGCCGCGGCTGTCCAGGATTTCGCGGGCGACGATGTCGACGATGGCGGTCATTTGACGACGGCTCCGGTGGCGGACGATTGAACGGCGACGTCTGTAGCGGATGCCGATGACCGCTGGAAGTCGCGCAAGACGTCAAACGACGCTACATCCGTCGTATCAATGACCGGACGAACGAATTTCATGGCCGATCTGCAGCTTGGACGCCCGACCGCCCTGCCCGCCTCGCCGGAGGAGGCCGAACTCGACCGCGTGCCGAACCCGCATCCGGACGTCGACTACGTGGCGCGCTTCACCGTCCCGGAGTTCACCTCGCTCTGTCCGGTCACCGCGCAGCCGGACTTCGCGCATCTCGTGATCGACTATGTCCCCGGCGGCTGGCTCGTGGAGTCGAAGTCGCTGAAGCTCTACCTCGCCTCGTTCCGCAACCACGGCGCCTTCCACGAGGATTGCACCGTGGCGATCGGCAAGCGGCTGCTGGCGCTTCTCGAGCCCAAATGGCTGAGGATCGGCGGCTACTGGTATCCGCGCGGGGGCATCCCGATCGACGTGTTCTTCCAGTCAGGCGCCCTGCCCGCCGGCGTCTGGGCGCCCGACCAGGGCGTCGCGCCCTATCGCGGGCGCGGCTGAGCGCGCTCAGGCCGCGGCGCGGCTCCGCACGCGCCCGTGCACCAGATCGTGGATGAAGCCGAGCTTCGTCACCACCGGCTCCGCCAGCACGAACGGATAGGCGTCGCTCAGTCCGACCGAGCGGTTCAGCATGTTGAGGGCGGCCGCCGTCGCGAACCAGCTCGTCACGATGTCGACGTTGCTGGTGCGCGCAGAATAGACGTCGAAATCCGCCTCGGTCGTGATCGCGTCCTCCTTGTCGACGCGCGGATCGACCTTGAAGCCGAGCGCCCGCGCGGTATCGAGCGTGTCGGTGATATGGAAGTAGTGCGCCCAGGTCTCTGCGAAGTCCTCCCACGGATGGACCGCCGCGTAGGATGAGACGAAGTCGTTCTGCCATCCGGGCTTCGGCCCGTGCGCGTAATGGATCTTGAGCGCCTCGTCATAGTCGAACGTGTCGTCGCCGAACACGGCTCGGCATTGATCCAGAAGGCCGGCGTCGCGCACCAGTCGGTCCCAGTACCAGTGCCCGACCTCGTGTCGGAAATGACCGAGCAGCGTGCGGTAGGGCTCGCCCATGGCGCTGCGCCGCCTTTCGCGCTCCGCGTCGTCGGCCTCGACCAGGGCGATGGTGATGAGGCCGTCATCGTGGCCCGTCATCACCTGCCCTTCTTCCGCAGGGTCGTCGCTCAGAAACTGGAAGCCAAGCCCTTCGGGGTGCTCGCTGCGCGTATCCCGCGGCAGATTGAGCCGAAAAATCGTGTAGAACAGCCGCCGCTTGGCCACCTCCATCCGGCGCCACAGCTCGACATTGGCGGCGTCGGCCGTGTTCGGAACGACGAGATTGTGCCGGCAGCAGGCGCAGAACTGCTGGCCGCCCTCCGCCGGGACCAGCCAGTTGCAGACGCCGTGCGCGTAGTTCGTGCAGTAGAACCAGCGTGAGCCGTCGCTCTTCTCGCCGACGGACGTCCAGTCGCCCTCGCTGTTCTGCTCGAGCGCGAGCATGCGATTTGACGTCGGCTCGTAGCCGAGCGCGTGGTTGCACCGCTCGCAGACGACGTTCTCGAAATAGACGACCTGGTTGCAGGACGGACAGGCGAAGAGGCGCATGATTCCCCCGGGACGATGCGCCGGCCGCCGGCCGCGCACGTTGACGAACGCCTAATGCCCGTCGCCTGCCGACGGTTCCGTCGCGCGGGCTCCAAATCGTTGCGTCGATATTAGACGTCGCAAGCGCTTGCTGCGCTGCGGCAGCCGGTTATGGTTTCCGCACCAGCTAGGGAACCACCGACGGTCGATGTCCATCCTCGCGAGCCTGCACCACCTCACCCATTACCGCTATGACCGTCCGGTGTCGCTCGGGCCGCAAATCATCCGGCTGCGTCCGGCGCCCCATTCGCGCACCCGGACGCCGTCCTATTCGCTGAAGGTCTCGCCGGCGAACCACTTCATCAACTGGCAGCAGGATCCCTTCGGGAACTACCTCGCCCGCTTCGTATTCCCCGAGCCCGTGCGCGAGCTGAAGATCGAGGTCGACCTGCTCGCCGACATGACGGTCTACAATCCGTTCGACTTCTTCGTGGAGGAGAGCGCGACCGAATGGCCCTTTTCCTATGAAGCTGACCTCGCCTCGGACCTGAAGCCCTATCTCGAAGCGATCGAAACCGGCGCCGCGTTCGAGACCTTCCTTGCCGAGATCGACCGCAGCGAGAAGGGGACGGTCAATTTCCTGGTCGGGCTGAACCAGGCGCTGTCCCAGAAGATCAAGTACCTCATCCGCATGGAGCCCGGCGTTCAGACGCCCGACGAGACGCTCGAAAAGGCCTCCGGCTCCTGCCGCGACACGTCGTGGCTTCTCGTCCAGACGCTGCGGCGCCTCGGCTTCGCGGCCCGCTTCGTCTCGGGCTACCTCATCCAGCTGAAGCCCGACATCGTCGCGCTCGACGGGCCGAAGGGCACCAGCGTCGACTTCACCGACCTCCACGCCTGGGCTGAGGTCTACCTGCCCGGCGCAGGCTGGATCGGGCTCGACCCGACGTCCGGTCTGCTCACCGGCGAGAGCCACGTACCGCTCGCCGCGACGCCGCACTACCGCTCGGCCGCGCCGATCGTCGGCCTCGCGAGCTTCGCCGAAGTCGACTTCGCCTTCGACATGAAGGTCGACCGCGTCGCCGAACGGCCGCGCGTCAGCTTCCCCTTCTCCGACGAAAGCTGGACGGCGCTCGACGCGCTCGGCGAGACGGTCGACGAGGAGTTGCGCCGCAACGACGTGCGCCTCACCATGGGCGGCGAGCCGACCTTCGTCTCGATCGACGACTTCCAGTCGCCGGAATGGAACGCCGACGCGACCGGCCCGACGAAACGCGCCCTCGCCGACGACCTGATCCGGCGTCTGCGCGACCGCTTCGCGCCCGGCGGCTTCCTGCACTACGGCCAGGGCAAGTGGTATCCGGGCGAGACGCTGCCGCGCTGGACCTTCTCGCTTTACTGGCGGAAGGACGGCAAGCCGATCTGGAAGAACGCCGACCTCATCGCGCGAGAGACCAGGTCGGCCGGCGCCGACGCCGTCGCGGCCGAGGCGCTGACCCAGGACGTCGCGCGACGGATCGGCGTTTCGGAGGCCAATGTCGCTCCCGCCTATGAGGATCCGAGCTACTGGCTCGTGCGCGAGGCGGAACTGCCGGAGAACGTCGATCCGGCGAACTCGAAGCTCAGCGACCCCGAGCAGCGGGCGCGGATCGCCAAGACCTTCGACCGCGGCCTCGACAAGCCGACGGGCTATGTGCTGCCCATCCAGCCGTGGCAGGCCAATCCGCCGCGCTGGGCGTCGGAACGCTGGACGACGCGGCGCGGCAAACTGTTCCTAACGCCGGGAGACAGCGCGCTCGGTTACCGGCTGCCGCTCGCGTCCCTTCCGTATCTGTCGTCGTCGCAGTACCCGTACTTCTTCCCCGCGGACCCGGTGCGCGAATTCGAGCCGCTCGGAGAGCCTCCGTCGCGGACGCGGGCGGGCCGCACGCCGTCGAAGCCGGAAGCGGCGGGGATCGAAGCCCATCCGCAGGCGTCGATCGCGGTGCCCGGCCCGGAAGTCTCGCAGCAGCCGCAGGCCGCCACGAACAACGAGATCGTCGCGACCGTGCGCACCGCGCTCACGGTCGAGCCGCGCGACGGCAAGCTTTGCGTGTTCATCCCGCCGATGGAGTCGATCGAGGCCTATCTCGACCTGCTCGCCGCGATCGAGGAGTCGGCCGAGGAGCACGGCGTGCCCGTCCAGATCGAGGGTTACGCCCCGCCGCACGATCCGCGGGTCAACGTCATCCGCGTCGCGCCGGATCCCGGCGTCATCGAGGTCAACATCCACCCCGCCTCGTCATGGCGAGAAGCGGTGGACATCACGACCGGCGTCTATGAGGACGCGCGCCAGTCCAGGCTCGGCGCCGACAAGTTCATGGTCGACGGCAAGCACACCGGCACCGGCGGCGGCAACCACGTCGTGGTCGGCGGCGCGACGCCGCTCGACAGCCCCTTCCTGCGCCGACCGGACCTCTTGAAGTCGCTGGTGCTGCATTGGCAGCGGCATCCTTCGCTGAGCTACCTGTTCTCCGGCATGTTCATCGGCCCGACGAGCCAGGCGCCCCGGGTCGACGAAGCGCGCCACGACGGGCTCTACGAGCTCGAGATCGCCATGGCGAACGTGCCCTCGCCCGGCGATGCGAACCGGATGCCGCCCTGGCTGGTCGACCGGCTGTTCCGGAACCTGCTGATCGACGTCACCGGCAACACGCACCGTTCCGAGATCTGCATCGACAAGCTCTATTCGCCGGACGGGCCGACGGGCCGGCTCGGCCTGCTCGAGTTCCGCGGCTTCGAGATGCCGCCGGACGCGCGCATGAGCCTCGCCCAGCAGCTTCTGATCCGGGCGTTGATCGCGCGTTTCTGGAAAGCGCCGGCGGTCGGCTCCTTCGCTCGCTGGGGGACCCAGCTGCATGACCGCTTCATGCTGCCGGCCGTGCTGTGGCAGGACTTTCTCGACGTGCTGGAGGACCTTCGTCAGCACGGTTATCCGGTCCGCTCCGAGTGGTTCGAGGCGCAACGCGAGTTCCGCTTCCCGTTCTGCGGCCGCATCGAGCGCGAGGGCGTCACGCTGGAGCTTCGCCAGGCGCTCGAGCCATGGCACGTCATGGGCGAAACCGGCGCGATCGGCGGCACCGTCCGCTTCGTCGATTCGTCGGTCGAGCGCCTGCAGGTCTCGCTCTCGGGCGGCGATCCGAGCCGCTACGCCGTCACCTGCAACGGCCGCATCGTCCCGCTCGCGACGATCGGCGGCAGCCATGTCGCGGGCGTGCGCTTTAAGGCCTGGCAGCCGGCCTCGGGCCTGCACCCGACGCTGCCGCCGCAGGCGCCGTTGACCTTCGACATCTATGACCGCTGGTCCGCCCGCTCCATCGGCGGCTGCGTCTATCACGTCGCCCATCCGGGCGGGCGGAACTACGAGACGTTCCCGGTCAATTCCTACGAGGCGGAGGCGCGTCGACTTGCGCGTTTTGAGGACATCGGCCACACGCCGGGCGTGTTCGAGCCCGTCCGGGAATTGCCGAATCCCTCCTTCCCGATGACTCTCGACCTGAGGCGTCCCGCGGGGCTGAACGGGTAGGACTGTGATGAAGGTCTTTCAGCGGAAGGCCGAGACGCGTTGAGCGACATCCTCACCATGGAATCCGCGACCGGCGCGCCGCCGGCCGGCGGCTTCCTCGATTCCTATGTCCGTTCCGCCGGCGTCTATGACGAGATGCTGGCGGCCGACGGCTCGGTGCGGCCGCATTACCGGGAGATGCTGTCCGCCCTGTCGCGCATGAGCGAGGCGGAGCGGACGCGGCGGTCGGCGAGCGCGGCCCAGTACCTGCGCGAGGCGGGCGTCTACTACCGGGTCTATGGCGGGCCGGAGAAGGACGAGCAGACTCGTTCCTGGCCGCTCGGCGAGCCGCCCTTCATCATCGCGCGCGAGGAGTGGGAGCGGCTGGTCGCGGGCCTGACCCAGCGCGCATCGTTCCTCGAGAAGCTGATCGCCGACTTCTACGGCGACCGCCGGCTGCTCACGGACGGCGTGCTCCCGGCCGCGATCCTCGGGCGCAATCCCGAGTTCCTGCGGCCGCTCGCCGACCAGGCCAAGTCCGGCGAGCCGCTGCTGCGCTTCATCGCCGTCGACCTCGGCCGCGGCCCGGACGGCCGCTGGTGGGTGCTCGGGGATCGCACGCAGGCGCCCTCCGGCGCGGGCTTCGCGCTGGAGAATCGCGTCGCCACCGCCCGCGCCTTCCCCGACCTCATCCGCGACCTCAAGGTCCAGCGGCTCGCCGGCTTCTTCCGCCGCTTCCGCGAGTCGCTCAACCAGATGGTCGACGTGAAGCAGAGCGCGCGCGTCGGCCTGCTCTCACCCGGCCCCGCGAACGAGACCTATTTCGAGCACGCCTATCTCGCGCGCTATCTCGGCTTCCTGTTGCTCGAGGGCGGCGACCTGTCCGTCCACGGCAATCAGGTGGTGGTCCGCACCGTCGACGGCGCGAAGCCGATCAACGTGCTGTGGCGCCGCCTCGACTCCGACTTCGCCGACCCTCTCGAACTGCATGCCGGCTCCAGGATCGGCACGCCCGGCCTCGCCCGCGCGGTCAGGCGCGGCGCGGTTCAGATGGTCAACGCGCTCGGCTCCGGCATCCTCGAGACGCGCGCCCTGCTCGCCTTCCAGCCGGCGCTGGCGCGCGCGTTGATCGGCGAGGAGCTGCTGTTGCCGACCGTCGCGACGTGGTGGTGCGGCCAGGCGAACGAGCGCGCCTATGTCCAGGCCAATCTCGACCGGCTGTCGCTTGCCGAAGCCTTTCCGACCGCCGCCGGCGCGCTCAGCCGTCGCCGCCCGCTCGATCTCGGGATGCGGCGCGATCCGTCGGAACGGCTGCTGGAGGAACTCAACGGCCACGGCATGGGCGTCGTCGGTCAGGAGATCGTCGCGCTCTCGACCGCGCCCGTTTTCGTCGAGGGCGAGCTCGTCGCGCGGCCCGTCACGCTGCGCGTCTATCTCGCCCGCGACGCGAACGGATGGCACGTCATGCCCGGCGGCTTCGCGCGTATATCGAGCTCGGCGGACCCGCTCGCGGTCTCGATGCAGGCCGGCGGCTTTTCGGTCGACGTCTGGGCGCCTTCGGACCGCAGCGAGCGCGAGGTCTCGCTGCTGTCGAGCTCCAGGGCCTTCGCCCGGCGGCTGCCGAGCGCGCCGCCGTCGCGCGCGGCCGACAACCTCTACTGGCTCGGCCGCTACGTCGAGCGCGCCGAGGCGGCGACGCGGCTGGTGCGGGTCTACGCGGCCCGGGTGGCCGAGGGCGAGCGTCGAGACGACCTGGAGGCGCGCGTGGCCGAACTGCTGGAGGACTTCGACGTCGACGTCTCGCTCGGCGGCCCGGGCGAGGGGCTGCTCAGCCTGGCGCGCGGCGCCTTCGCGACGGCCTCCCGCATCCGCGACCGCTTCTCGCCCGACGGCTGGCGCGCGCTGCGCGAGGTGGTCGACCTGTTCGAAGCGCACATCAAGCTGGCGCGGCCCGGCGACCTCGTCGACGTCACGAGCGCGGCGCTGACCCGCCTCGCCGGCTTCGCCGGACTGGTGCAGGAGAACATGTACCAGTTCACCGGCTGGCGCTTCCTTCAGGCGGGCCGCCTGCTCGAACGCGGGCAGATCACGGCCAAGGTCGCCGCCGCGCTCACCGGCGAGAAACCGCCGGAGGGCGGGCTCGAGGCGTTGCTCGAATTCGCCGACAGCCGGATCACCTATCGCCGCCGCTATACCGTCGACCTGTCGCGAGAGACGGTGCTCGACCTCGTCGTGCTCGACCCGCTCAATCCGCGCGCGGTCGCCTATCAGGTCAACGGCTTCAAGGCGCTGCTCGACCAGCTTCCGGGCATGCGTCACGGCGAGACGCTGCATCCGGTCTCGCGCCGCGCCGCCCGGCTCCAGGTGCGGCTGACGACCGGCGACGCGGCGGAGGCGACCGGGGCCTTCCTCAACCGCATCGCCGACGACCTCGGCGACATCTCCGACCTGCTCAGCCAGCGCTACTTCAGCCAGAGCGCCGTGACCTCCTTCGACCCGCCGGACGCCGAATGAACTACGAGATCACGCTCGAGATCTCCTACGACTATCCGAACGCGGTGAAGGACGCCCGGCACATCCTGCGCGTCCGGCCGCGCGCGGAGCCGGGACAACGGGTGACCGCCGTGTCTCTCGCGGTATCGCCAAAGCCGAGCGAGGCGATCAACGAGCGGGACTTCTTCGGCAACCAGATCGACCACGTCTTCATCCAGCCGTCGCATGACGAGATGACGGTGACGATGAAGGCCAAGGTCTCGGTCGGGCGCGGCGCGCTGGACCTCGACGCGACGCCGTCCGTCGGCGAATTGATCGACGTCGCGCACGCGGCGCGCCTTTCGGTCCCGTCCGCGCCCATGCACTTCCTCGGCGACAGCCGGATCGTCCGCGCCATGCCGGCGCTGACCGGCTACGCGATGGATGCGCTCGACATGTCGGCGCCGTCCGGCGCTGCGATCCTCGCCTTCGCCAAGCGCATCCAGAAGGAGTTCAAATACGCGCCCGGAGCGACGGAGGTCGACACGCCGCTCGAAGAGGCCTTCCGGCGCAAGGAAGGCGTCTGCCAGGATTTCGCCCACGTCATGATCGCCGCCCTGCGCGGAATGGGCGTGCCGGCCGCGTATGTCAGCGGCTACATCCGCACCATTCCGCCGCCGGGAAAGCGAAGGCTCGAGGGCGCGGACGCGATGCACGCCTGGGTCGCCGTCTGGCTCGGCGCCAAGACCGGCTGGCGCGGCTTCGACCCGACCAACGGCATCCTCGCGCTCAACGACCACATCGTGGTGGCGAGCGGCCGGGACTATTCCGACGTCGCGCCGATCGACGGCGTGCTGATCACGGCCGGGCCGCACACGACAAAGCACTCGGTCGACGTGAAGCCGATCGGGGAGTTTTCGGAGCCCGGCGTCGCGACGGCGATCCCGAGACGCTGAAGGCGCGTAGCTTCGGACCTCATGCCGCCGTCGCGGCGTCCGCGATCCGCTTCGCCTCTTCGGCCACCAGCGTCCGCAGCCAGCGATGGGCCGGGTCGTGCCGGTAGCGCGCATGCCACGCCATCTCGACCGGAAATGTCCCGAGATCCACCGGAGGGGCGACGACCTTCAGCCGGGCGTCGTTCGCCAAACGGCGGCAGATCAGCCTCGGCAGCGTGGCGCAACAGTCCGTGACGGCGATCATCTCCGGCACGGCGAGGAAGTGCGTGACCGAGACCGCGACCTCGCGCCGGAGCCCCTGCCGCTCCAACGCCTGAAACAGGCCGACGCGTAGCCGGCCGGGCGGCAGCACGTTCACATGCTTGAGCCGCTCGTATTGCTCGCGGGACATGCTGTCCCCGATTTCCGGATGATCGGCGCGCACGACGCAGGCGAGCCCCTCGTTCATCAGGTGCTGGACGACGAGGTTGTCCGGCGGGTCGACGATGCGGCCGAGCGCCAGCGCCGTCACGCCCGACACGACGCCGGTCTCGGCGAGGTCTCCTCCGAAGGGCGTCAGGCGCAGCCTCAGGCCCGGCGCGATGTCCCGAAGCCGCGCCACGATCGCCGGCGCCAGCGCGAACTCGACATAGCTGTTGGGCGCTATCGTCATGAGCAGCTCGGTCCGCGCCGGGTCGAACTCCTGATGGCGGGTCACGACCTCATCGATCTGCGCGAGAGCGGATGCGATCGCGGGCGCGATCGCGAACGCCGTCTCGGTCGGCTGGACGCCGTAACGTTCGCGCACGAACAGCTGGTCGCCCATCGCCACGCGCAGGCGCGCCAGCGCGTTGGACAACGCAGGCTGCGTGATCCCGAGCCGTTCGGCCGCCCGCGTCACGCTCCGCTCCTCCATGAGCGTCACGAAGACCGGCAGAAGATTGAGATCGTATCGCACGACTGATAATCATCATATGAATATCTGAAATCATATCAATAAACTTCCGCAATAACATTGTCGAACGCATCTTCAGCCAATCGCAAGCGGGCTCCGCCCGCAATCAACGGAGGCTAGGATGAGCAAGGGCAAAGTGCTTGTGGTTGGCTCCAGCGCCACCCGGATTGAGGTCCAGGGCGGAACCGGCGCGACCGGCCAGTATCTCAACGAACTCGTGGTGCCGGCGATGGCGCTGGTCGAGGCCGGCTACGAGGTGACGCTGGCGACGCCGAGCGGATTGCAGCCGCATATCGACGAGGCGTCCGACTCCGCGCAGCATTTCGAAGGCGACGAGGCCGCCTACCGGCGCGCCAAGACCTTCTTCGCGGAGGATCCGTCGATGACCAGGGTCCGCAAGCTGAGCGCCGTCGTCGAGGAAGGCCTCGATGGCTACGCGGGCGTCTTCGTCCCCGGCGGCCAGGCTCCGGTCGTCGACCTGATGCGCGACCCCGACATGGGCGAGATCCTTCGCCACTTCCACGAAGGCGCCAAGCCCACCGCCCTGCTCTGCCACGGTCCGATCGCCGTCGTCGCGGCGATGCCGAAGGCCGCGGAATTCCGCGCGTCCATGATCGGCGGCGATACCGCGAAGGCCGCCGAGCTGGCGGCGGGATGGCAGTACGCCGGCTACCGCATGACGGTGTTTTCGGAGACGGAGGAGAAGGTCGTCGAAGACCACATCCTTCATGCGAAGATGCACTTCAACATGCCCGACGCGCTTCGGGCGGCCGGCGGCGACGTGGTCACTACGACGGTGGACTTCGAGCCGCATGTGATCGAGGACCGAGAACTGATCACCGGCCAGAACCCGCGCTCCGACCATCCGCTGGCCGCGAAGCTGATCGCGGCGCTCGACCGTCGCGCGGCTGCGTAACCCAACGACGAAACCTGGGGCGCGGATCGCGCGCCCTTCGAAATTCATGCCGTACTGGAGGCGCAAAAAGATGCCGACCAACGCCAAGATCGTCGCGGTCCTCACCGCAAAGCCCGACAAGGTCGAAGACCTGAAGGCCCTGCTCGCGGGCATGGTCGCGCCGAGCCGCGCCGAGCCCGGCAACCTGCGCTGGGACGTGTGGCGCGACCAGGCCGATCCGGCGCGCTTCGTGCTCGACGAACTCTATGTCGACAGCGCCGCGGTCGCCGCCCACCGCGAGACGCCGCACTTCAAGAACTATGTCTCGAAGGTCGGCGCCCTCGCGGAGCGGAGCGCGTTCGTTCTAGATCCCGTGCAGGTGGCCTGAAATCGACGCCGGATCGCGCGAGCGATCCGGCGTCGTTCCTGTCACTGCGCCCGGACGTTGAACGTCACCATGTGGACCGCCGAGCCGCCCGTCGCAGGGGTCGCGGTCGGCGGGGCGCTGAGGCTGGAGATCGTGGCCGGCTGGGCGGCGGCCGTGTTCTGCTCGGCGGCGGCCGTGTTCTGCTCGGCGAGCCTCTGGGCGAGGCCGCGCGTCGGAGTCGAGCGCGAGGCGAGCGCGAGCGCCCTCGCCTGCTCGGCGGTGAGCCGCTGCTCGCGCAGGCCGCCTTCCCGGCAGAACAGCACCAGCGACTCGTCCTTGCCCGGAGTGTCGAACACCAGCGACCCGCCGCGCGGATCCGGAATGCGACGCGGCTTTCCGGCGTTGAGGAACGGCGCGCCGATCAGCTCCGGCTTGATGACCTCGACGGCGCCGGTGTCCTCCACGTAGAAGACCTGCAGCTCGCAGGAGCGGTTGGCCGTGACCTCGAAGTTCAGTTCTTGCCCGACATGGACGTTGGTGCTCGGAACCCGCAATTCGAGGGTGAGCTTGCCGTTCGGCCCGTCCGCCTGCATGGCGGGGTTCTTGTAGTCCGGGATCGTCGCTGCGGCGGTCGCGGCTCCGAGGGCGGCCTGCGTCGGCTGCTGCGGACTGTCGCCCGCGACGGCGGGCTGGCGCCTGGCGAGCGGTTTCAGATCGAGCGCCTGCACGCCGAGGAGCGGCTTGGACAGCGCCGAAAACTGCTGCTCGACCTCGAAGCGCGGCACCTTCGCGCCGCCCTTCAGCTGCGTCAGCCAGAGGTTCACGAGCTGGGCCTGCACCGGATCTGAGACGAGCGTCGAGGCCGTCTGGAACTGCTCCGCCGTCATGTCGAACTCGGAGGCGAGCGCCTCGAGGTCGAGATTGTCCTCGTAGAGGTCGGCGAACCAGTTGACGATCTCCTCCTTGCCTGGACCTGTCGCGCTGGTCTTGGAGCCGTCGGGCGCGGTCTGCGTGGCGTTGATCTTGTCGAGCGACGCGACGAAGGCCTTGCGGTCGGCGTCGTAGGTCGCCTCCAGCTCCTTCTGCGGCACGTACATGTCGAGCAGCAGCTCGCGCTGCCCTGCCGGGAACGTGGTCTCGATCTTCTGCCGCAGCTGGTCGCGCTTGGCGATGATGCCGTCGACGTGGCAGGCGAAGCAGGTCTTGCCGTTCGAAACGATCACGCCGCCGACGCGGCCGACCGGCCGGTCGCGGAACGACACGATGCTGGTCGGACCTTCGTCCAGCCGGTCGCCCTTGGCAGTCGACAGGTAGTAGCCCTGCAGGCCGTTCGGCAGCTGGAAGATCATCTCGCCGCCGTCGTGATGGAAGGACTGCAGCCCCTGGTCGAGCGGCTCGACGTCGGTCGGGCCGTGCGGGCGCTTCGTCAGATCCTGGAGGTTGCGGCTCTCGGCGAAATCATAGGATTTCCAATAGTAGCCGCCGCGCGGCAGCGAATGTCGCTCGATCATCCGGTTGTGGTCGGAAACGCCGGAGGCTCCTTGCAGGAAGGCGGCGCGGACGACGCGGCGACGGCGGATGTTGTCGTTGACGTCGACGCCCAGCCGCCCCTTCTCCAGCTCCGAGATGTTCTTCGGCAGGTCGAGCAGCGCGTGGTAGTTCGCGGGCTTCCCGGCGTTCGCCATGAACCAGTCGACGCGAAGGATCGGGACCTGCGTGCGCGTCTGGTTCGCAAGCGCCTGGAGGCTGCCGTCGCCGGCGGGATCGAGCGCATAAGGGTAGGACGAGATCAGGGTGTTCCACTTGGCCTCGTCCCACCCGAGGTCGCGGATGTCGACCCGCGCGAGCGGCGCCGGCGCGCCCTCGACCTTGTCGGGGACGACGAGGCGTTCGCCCAGCGACAGCGAGTTCACGAACTTGTTGAACCCTGCATCGTAAAGCGCCATCCGCTCGTTGAATTTCTTCTCGTCCTCGCACGGCAGAACGCCGTTGTGCTGCGGGCGGAAGGAGAAGTACCGGATGAACGGACGGTCGGCCTCGTTGACCCTTCCAATGTCGCCGGCCGCAGCCAGCGCGTAGCCGCGCCAGTCGACGACGGGGCGCTTGCGCGGCGGGCCGGCCATCGCCGCGGCT
Source organism: Chelatococcus sambhunathii (assembly GCA_031316315.1). Taxonomy (GTDB): domain Bacteria; phylum Pseudomonadota; class Alphaproteobacteria; order Rhizobiales; family Methylopilaceae; genus Methylopila. Next base: position 27,644 of record JADBEO010000014.1, on the reverse strand, counting down.
GCGACCGGCGCGGGCTGCTTCAGGCTGTCGATCCACTTGCCGAAAGCGTCGATTTCGGCGGCGCTCGGCTGCTTGCCCTTGGGCATCCGGCCGGACTTGACGCTCTTGAACACCGGCGAGTTCGCGGCGTCGCCCGGCGTGACGAAGGCGGCGTCGGCCGCGATCGAGGCGAGGTCGCCGGCGGGGTAGCTGCCTTGCGCGCTCTCGCCGGGGCCGTGGCAGGAGCGGCAGTGCGTCGTCATGAACTCGTCGGCGCCGCGGGCGAGCGCCGGGTCGGCGCCGGCGGAGGCGGCCTGAGCCGTCGGGTCCTTGCAGGCGGCTTCGGCGGTCTGCTCGACCTTGGCCGCCTGCACCTCCGCGCCCTTGAGGTAGGCGACGACGGCGCGGCGGTCGGCGTCGTTCAGGCTCTGCAGCCCCTGCGCGATGCGGCGCATCACCGGGTCGCCGAACGGCCCGCCGCCGAGCTTGGTCCCGTCCTCGAACAGGCGCTTGATGAAGGTCGCCTCCCCGACCGCGGCGATCCGGCTCTTCGAAATGTCGAGCGCGGCCGCGCCGCCGAGCCCCTTCTCGCCCTGGAAGGCGCGCGACTGGTCGAGACCGTAGAGGCCGGTGCGGGGCGTATGGCATTCGCCGCAGGCGCCGACGGCCTCGACGAGATAGCGGCCGCGGCTGAGCTGCGAGCCGTCGCCGGGCTGGAACGGCGCCTCGTTGAGGTTCGCGCGCTTCCAAAGATTCATCGTGACCGACATGTTGTAAGGCCAGGAGATTCTTGCGCTTTCGGCCTTGGCGTCGGACTTCGGCAGGGTCTCCAGATACGCCTTGATGTCGAGCATGTCGGTCGGGTTCATGCCGGCATAGGCGGCGTAGGGCATGACCGGATAGAGGTGCCGGCCGTCCTTGCCGATCCCGCGCATGGTGGCGTTCAGGAACTGGGCGTTCGACCAACCGCCGATCCCGGCCGGGTCCGCCGTGATGTTCGGGGCGAACAGCGTGCCGATGAAGGTGTCCAATTTCAGCCCGCCCGACAGGAGCTTACGGTCCTCGCCGGAGGCGTGGCAGCCGGCGCAGCCGGCCGCGGCGGCGACGTATTCGCCCTTCTTCGGATCGCCCTTGTAGGTCGCGAAGGCGTCGTCGCGGAACGGCTCGGCCGTCGCCGGGGACGCCGCGAGCAGGAGCGCGAGGCACAGCAGACGGGCGCGGGATCGGGTGGTCAGGCCGGTGGTCATCCGTGTCATCCTGGTCAACTGTCCATCTCGCCGGCCGGGCAGGCCAACGGCCCCCTTTGTCGTCACCGGAACTCGAAACGTTCGAACTCGAGGCGCCTTATTTTCACCCCGGCGGCGCTGAGCCCCTTCGCCATCGCGGTCCGCAGCATGGGCGGGCCGCAGAACCACAGGTCCGCGCCGTTGAGGTCGAAAGGCGCGGCCTGCTTCAGTCCCGCCGCCTCGAGCCGGCCCGCCTCGGAGCTCTTGTGCAGCCGGAAGCTGAAGTTCGGCAGCTCCGCCGCGCGTGCATGCAGCTTCTCGGCCTCGACCGCCTCGCTCTCGTCGCGCACGCAATGGACGAGCATGATCTTGCGCGGGTCCTCGGCCTTCAGGCTGGACGCCATGGCGAGAAACGGAGTGATCCCGATCCCGCCGGCGAGCCAGACCTGCCTGTCGCCGCCGCGCAGATGGACGAAGCGCCCGTAGCCGCCTTCGACCCGGATCTCGTCGCCGACCGCGGCGAGGTCGCGCAGGCGCCTGGTGAAGTCGCCGAGCGGCTTGATCGCGAACCGCACCGAACCGTCCGCGCCATAGCCCGCGACCGTGAAGGGATGCGGTTCGCGCAGTCCCGACTTCACGAAGCTCAGGAACGCGAACTGCCCCGGCTTCACCCTGATCGGCCGGCCGAGCGGTCGCGCCTCGATCACGGTCGCGGCCGGCAGTCGCGCAACCGAGGTCACCTGGTATTTGCGGCGGCGGAAGACTGCGGTGAACTCCGTCCACAGATAGGACAGCACGCCCAGCACCGCGAAGAAGGCGAGGTAGTTGGCGAGCCAGGCGTCCCCGGCGAATGGACGCTTGATGAAGAACTGGTGGAAGGCGATCAGGCAGAAGAACACGCCGATCAGCCGGTGCGACCACCGCCACCAGTGGTAAGGCGTCTCGATCTTTGTGAAAGGGATCCGCTTCAGAATGCTGACGAAGATCAACGCCATCAGGCCGATGAAGCCAACCATTCCGACGTTTTTCGCCAGCTTGTTGAGGTCGCTCGCGAGCTGCTTTCCCTGAAAATCCGGCGTCAGGAAGAAGTGGATGAGGATCAGCGCGAAGGCCAAAACCCCGAGGTGACGGTGCGTCCGGTAGATCTGGTCCAGCCCGCCGAACAGCCCCTCGGCGAAGCGCGGGCGGGTCGCCAGGAACTGGTTGAGGGCCATCGCGACGAAGGCCGCCGAGGAGCAGGCGAGCGACAGCCACGTCGGCAGCCCGGTCCAGCTCGCCGCCGGTATCGAGAGCACGGCCGCGATCGCGCAAAGCGCAAAGCAGATCGCCCGACCTGTCATGTTCCCCCGAAACTCACCGCCCGGATGGATCAGTCCGCAGACGTCCCGATCCCGGCGCCCCCATCAATGATCAGTTCTTCCCCAGATTGACGACCTCGACACGCCGGTTCTCCTCGGCGAACGGGTCGGCGGCGTTCTTCAGGCGCTCCTTTCCGTAGCCGATCGCGATCAGCCGCTCCGGCGGAAATCCGAAGCGTTCCGCCAGATAGGTCCGGATGGCGAGCGCGCGCCGCTCGGACAGCTGCTGATTGTACTCGGCGGAGCCGGCGCCGTCCGTATGTCCGTTCACGAGAAACCGCGCCTCGGCGAGCCTGGCGTCAAGCAGAGCCTTGCCGAGCTCGTTGACGTCGGGGATGGAGGCGGGGCGGATCCGGTCGCTGTCATAGTCAAACGTGATCGGGATATCGATCTTCGGCAAATCCTGCGTCTCGACGATCTCGGCGACCTTTTCACGCTCGACCTGCTTGAGGCCACGGGCTGGCGACAGCGTCTGCAGGAGCGCCCTGTCTTCGGGCTTCAGCGCCGGCGCCACCGCAGGTTGGGGCCCCAAGGGTCGCGTCAGGCCGCGCGTGGCGGCGGGCCGGGCCTCGAGCTTCCGGAGTATCGCGTCCGACGTCACGCTCTGAGCCCGCGCGGGCTGGGCCAATACGGCCGCGATCACGACGCTCGCGAGGACGAATGTCTTCACCAAATCGCCCCTCCCCGTCTGCTCGCGGCCGCACCGCCGCGGAGCGGCGCCGGAATCGAGCCCGGACTGTAAGTGGCGAGCGATTGCGCCGGCAAGACGATCCGACTGCGTACGCAGTCTTTGCGTCCCGGCCGCGAGATCGCGCCAGCTCAATCACCCCAGATTCTCTCGACGAGATTCATAAAATGCAAAGTCCGCCCCCGTTAGCATCCCCGCAGAGTGGAGTGACGACAGCGGCGCCGGATGCGGAAGCCATTTGGACTGAAGCGTTTTAGCCGCGCCGCGAGCGGCGCGACGATCGTCGAGTTCGCCCTGATCGCGCCGGTCCTGATGCTGATGATCGTCGGGCTGGTGGAGCTCGGCCTGCTTCTGACGGCTCGGACGATCCTCGACAACGCGACCTTCTCGGCGGCTCGCGTCGGCAAGACCGGCTATTCGACCGCGACCCGCAGCCAGAGCCAGTTGATCCTCGACGCCGTCCGAAAAGGTTCGTCCGGCTTTCTCGACCCCGCCAAGATCGCGCTGACCAGCAAGGCCTATACAGATTACGGAAACATTGGGCAGCCAGAACCCTTCACGGACACCAACAAGAACGGCGTCCGGGATGCGGGCGAGGCGTTCACCGACGTCAACGGCAACGGGTCCTACGACAAGGATCAGGGCGCGGCCGGCCCCGGCGCGTCGGCGCAGATCGTCGTCTACGAGGCGAGCTACGACTGGAACCTGTTCACGCCGTTCGTGAAGCGCTTCATCGGAACGAACGGCGTGGTCAAGTTGACGTCGCGGATCGTCGTCAAGAACGAGCCCTATTGATGCCGCGTCCCTCGCTCATCCCGCTTCTCCGCCGCCTGCGACGCTCCACAGAGGGACTGGCGGCCATCGAGTTCGCGATGTTCGCGCCGGTGCTCGGGTTGCTGCTTCTCGGCGGCTACGACCTGTCGCGCTTCATCATCGCGCGCGCCAATGTCGACAAGGTCGGCTTCTCCGTCGCCGACGTGACGTCGCAATACGAACAGCTGAATGCGACGACGATGGAGCAGATCTTCAAGATCACCGGATCGAGCCTGCAGACATACGTCTCCGGCACGAACGGCGTCACGATCCTGACCTCGATCTACCTCGATTCCGCCGGCGTCCCCCGCGTTCGGTGGCAGTGCTACAGCAGCGCCGCGACCTGGAAGAGCGCGATCGGAGCCGAGGGAGGCGTCGCCGCGGTGAACGCGAACCTGCTCGCCGACGTCAATGACAACGTCATGACCTCGGAGGTCTATTTCCGCTTCACGCCGGTCTTCTCGCGCTTCTTCAAGGACAGCGTCACGCTCTACACCGCCTCGATCTACCGGCCGCGCCTCGGCGCCCTGACGACGAAGCCATGCTCATGAGCGATCTGCGCCGGATCATCCGCCGGGGACTGCGCCGGTTCCTCCGAACGGAGGACGCGGCCGTCGCCCCGCTGCTCGGCCTGATCTTCCTGATCCTCATCGGCTGCATCGGCCTCGCGATCGACACGGGCCGGTCGATGGTCGTGAAGGCGCGCCTGACCAATGCGCTCGACGCCGCCGGTCTCGCCGTCGGCGCACGTGTCGCGACGTCCGATTTCCAGGCCGACGCCAAGAAGTTCGTCTCGGCGAACTTCAAGGCGAACTATGCGGGAGCGACCATCACCGAAGTCACCGCGACGCCGAACAGCGACAAGACGGTGATCAGCCTGACGGCGACCGCGACCATGCCGACCGCGTTCATGAAGCTGTTCGGCATGCCGGGGGTCGTCGTAAAGGCGTCGACCGAGGTGACGCGCGCCACGACCGGCCTTGAGCTCGTCATGGTGCTCGACAACACCGGATCGATGTCGGACTCCATGACGTCGCTGAAGTCCGCCGCCAATAGCCTCGTCAACATTCTCTACGGCGACAATGCGACGGCGCGGAACCTGTATGTCGGACTCGTGCCGTTTTCGCAGGCCGTCAACATCGGGACGTCGCGCAAGGCCTGGGTCACGCCGTCGAGCCTGCTCGACAGCACGAACAAATACTATCCGGACCTGTGGACCGGCTGCGTCGAGGATCGCGCCAACGGCCTCGACCAGAACGACGATCCGCCGTCGAGCTCCGACGCCAAGACGCTGTTCAAGGCGTTCTACGCGCCGAATGAGACCTCCAACAATTACTACTATCCGAACACCTGGATCTCGAGGAACTGGCTGGGCCGGGAGATTGTCAGCGTCAACTATAACGCCAATCCGCGTCCGCTCGGCCCCGGCTCATTCTGTCCGTCCGAGATCACGCCGATGACCAACGTCAAGGCGACCGTCCAGAGCGGCATCTCAAACATGAAGGCCGTCGGCTCGACGATGATTAATCTCGGCGCGGTCTGGGGATGGCGGATGCTGTCGCCGCGCTGGCGCGGCGGCTGGACTGGCGACATGGCGTCCAACGGCCTGCCGCTCGACTATAATTCGAAGAACATGACCAAGGCCGTCGTGCTGATGACAGACGGCGCGAACAGCTTCTCCAACGGCGTCTACACCGCCTACGGCTATCTGTCCGAGGCGAAACTCGGCACGGCCAACGAGTGGAACGCGGAAAAGGCGCTCGACACCAGGCTCTCGACCGTCTGCACCGCCATGAAGGCGAAGGACATCTACGTCTACACCGTCGCCTTCAACATCAATTCCGCTTCGATCAAACAGCTGATGCAGAGCTGCGCGACCAGCACGAGCTACTATTTCGACGCCGGCAACTCCGCGGCTCTGACGGCGGCCTTCCAGACGATCGGCGCCTCGCTCTCGCAGCTCCGCGTCAGCAGGTAGGACGTCAGCTTCCGTCGCAGAACCGGTCGACGGCTTCCCCCACCGCCTCCGCGATCGCGGCGCGGCGCGGCGCGCTGTCGAGCGCGAGCTCCTCGTCGCGATTGACGATGACGCCGGCCTCGAGCAGGGCGGCGGCGCCGGGGCTGGACCGCAGCACCGCGAGGTCGTCGCGGCGGTAAATCCCGCGGGCCGGATCGATCAGCGCTCTGCCCTCGCCGGAAATGGGCTCGGCGTGGTGGCGGGTGAAGGGCCAGCCACGCGCCTTCAGCCGGTCGGCGAGCAGGCGCGCGAAGCGCAGGCTCCCAGACGGATCGGCGCCGGACTGCGAGACGTGCAGCGACCAGCCCTTGAAGCGGTCCGAATAGCTCAGCTGCCGGCCCTGATAGGTCCAGGTCTCGAAATAGCGCGGCTGCGCCGAGTCGTGATGGATCGACAGCATCAGCCTCGCCCCCGAGGCCCGGATCGCGTCCGAGCGGCGCGATGCGCGCAGGGCGGCCGACCGTGCGCCGAGGCCGCCGGCGCTGGCGTATCCCCGCGCGCGGAGCTCCTTTTCGACCGCGGCCGCGAGCGCGACATTGAAGGCGTATTCGGTCTTGCCGCGGGCGCTGATCGCGCCGGGCGCCGCCGGCGTGTGCCCGACGTCGATCAGCACGGAGAAGCCGGCCTTGTCGCAGGCCAGCGCCGCCGGCGACGCCGCCAGCGCGCCGGCGAGGAGCGCGACGCTTCGGAAGGCGGACCGGAAGAAGCGGCGCCGCATCTTGTCCTCTCGGGCGCCGTCGGGCCGGCGCTGCTTGCATGACGGCGGGCTTTCTAGCACAGATGCCCCGTTCCAGGACGGCTCGCGGCGGGGGGTGATGCGCGCTTTTCTGCTGTCGCTGCTGATCCTTCTCGCGGGCGTCCCCGACGCGAACGCGCGCCGCCTCGCGCTGGTCGTCGGCAACGACGCCTATGCGAATCTCGGTCCCGAGCAGCAGCTGCGCAACGCGGTGAACGACGCCCGCGCCGTCGCCGCCGCCCTCACCGGCATCGGCTACGAGGTGACGATCGGCGAGAACCTGACCCGCGGCGCCATGATCGACAAGATCTCGGACGTCGCGTCGCGGCTGAACCAGGGCGACACCGCCTTCTTCTTCTTCGCCGGGCACGGCGTTTCCTTCGCCGGCGCCAACTATCTGCTGCCCTCGGACGTACCGATGCCGCGGGCGACCGCGCGCGCCGAGGAAGGCCGCCTCGCCGACCAGGCCATCGGCGAGGCGCTGGTGACCGAGCGGCTCAAGGGTTCCGGCGCGACGGTGGTCGTGCTCGTGCTCGACGCCTGCCGCAACAACCCGCTGCAGAGCTCCGACAAGCGCTCGATCGGCGCCTCGCGCGGCCTCAGCATCCAGCCGCCGCCGCGCGGCGTCATCACCATGTATTCGGCCGGCGCGGGCCAGACCGCGCTCGACCGGCTCGGCGACGACGACCCGGTGAAGAACTCGGTCTTCACGCGCGTCCTGCTGCAGAAGATCGCGCAGCCGGACATGTCGATCCAGAAGCTCGCCCGCCAGACCCGCAACGAGGTCGCGGCGATGGCCGAGAAGATCGGCCACGACCAGGTGCCGGGCATCTATGACGAGATCGTCGGCGACGAGGTCTATCTCGGCGACAAGCCGCTCGAGGTCGCCAGGGCGGACGCCGGAGCGGTCCCGGCCGCCCCGCCCGCGCCGAAGGGGCCCGCCGAGGACGAAATCGCCTGGGCGGTGCTCAAGGACACCGGCTCGGCCGCGCAGATCGGCGACCTGATCCGCCGCTATCCGCGCAGCGCCCTTATTCCCGTGTGGAGCGAGCGGCTCGCGGCCGTCCAGCGCGAGGAGCAGGCGAAAGCGAGCGCCGCCGCGACGCCGGCGCCCTCCCCGACCCTGCCGGGGGTCGACCTCTTCGCCAATGTCGACCGCCGCCCGCCGGGGACGCCGCCGACCTCGGAATGGAACCGGACCGACGCGCCGGTCGGCCCATCGACCGGGCCGAGCTTCCCCTGCTCGCGGGCGCGCCTGCCGGCGGAGCGCGTCGTCTGCGGCCGCCCGAACCTCGCGGCGCTCGACCGCCAGCTCGCGGAGCTCTACGCGGCCTCGGCGCGCTCGCCGGCGCTCGACGCCGCGCAGGGCATGTGGCGCGCGCAGCGCGACGCCTGCGCCAACGCCTCCGCCACGCTCGACGCGCTCGCGGCCTGCGTCGAACAGGCCTACCGCTCGCGAATCGCGGCGCTCGCGGCCGCCGCCGGCTCGCAGGGCGCGGCCTCGCCGACCGCGCGCTTCAGCCCGAGCTATGACTGCCGTTACGCCCGCACGCCGGTCGAGATCGCCATCTGCTCCGACCAGACTCTCGCCGCGCTCGACATAGAGCTCGCGCGGTCGGTGACCGTCATGAAGGCCGCGCAGCGCTTCTCGCTGCCCGAGCACCAGCGCTGGCTCGCCGCGCGCGACGCCTGCGCCAACGATCCGGCGTCCATGCGCGTCTGCGTCGCCTCCGCCTACCGCCGCCGGATCGGCGAGCTGCGCTGAACGCCGTCTCGTTCGGGCTGAACCGTCACCCCCAGGCTTGACCCGGGGTCCATCGGGCGCGGACGCACCATCGAAGTCGGATGCATCCGACTTCGCTGCCTTGATGAGGAACTCGGAAACATCCGAGTTCCTTGCGATGGATGCCCGGGTCGAGCCCGGGCATGACGATGCGATTCAAGTCGAACGACGTTCGTTCGGGATCACCCGACGCCCGTCGCCAGCGGCAGGCCGAGCTGGACGCCGGCCGCGCGCTCTTGGCGGATCGCCCCTTCGAGCCGCAACAGAAACGTTTTCGCCTCCACTCCGCCGGCGAAGCCGGTGAGCTTTCCGGTCGCGCCGATGACGCGGTGGCACGGGGCGACGATCGAGATCGGGTTCCGGCCATTCGCCGCGCCCACCGCGCGCGAGGCGCCGGGGTCGCCCAACGCTCTGGCGATCGCGCCGTAGCTGCGGGTCTCCCCGAAGGGGATCGTCAGCAGCTCGCGCCAGACCCGCCGCTGGAACTCCGTTCCACGAAAATCGAGCGGCAGGTCGAAGGCGCGCCGCTGGCCCCCGAAATATTCGGCGAGCTGCCTTTCGGCGGCTCGCAGGACCGGATGGTCCCGCGACTCAGGGGCCGGCTCGAGCGGCACGCGGCGCGGATCGTCGTTCTTCCACAGAATCGCGACCAGCCCGCCTTCCCCGGCGACCAGCGTGAGCTCTCCGACCGGAGATTTCATCGTCTTGCAGGCCAGCGACATCGGCGCCTCCGCCTTCGGCCAAACCTCGCCGAACGCGGACGAAAGTTACGCGCCGCCGACAGGCTGCGCGAGCCGGTTCTTGCTCCCGATGTCGCGGAAGGGCGACTACCCCCTGCACGCCTCCAGCGCCCTTGTCTTGCCGATGATCTCGGCGCGCGCGGGCGACGATGAGCGCAGCGTCGACCAATAGGCCGCGGCGGCCGAAGTCTGATGAGCCGTATCGCCGCCGATAAAGCCGGCGCGCGAGACAAGCTTCAGAAGGATCTTTTCCCCACAGGCGAGATTGCGCGCCGGCTCGGTAATGTCCGCCTCCGTGCGGAACCCACAGCGGTAGCCCCCTTCATCGCTCAGCGAGAGCTGCAGAAGCCCGATGCTGAACTGCTGCTGCGTGCCGCCCTCCCAAAGCGTCGTCGCGGTGTTGTAGTCGGACTCCGGGCGCGCGATGGCCGTCAGCAGACCGGCCCAGAACGCGGCTCGGCCCTCGGCCCCCTGCCGACGATAGGCCGGACAGAAGACCTCGATGTCGGACGGTTCGAGCGCCGTCAGCCCGCTTCCAGTCGGGACCGCCTGACGGGCGAGAACCGCTACGGAGGCGGCGTTCAGCTGCCTTGCGACGCCGCCCTGATCCCGCAGGCACTGCGCGGCGAAGGCCTTGGCCGCCGTCTGAGTCGTGTGGCCGTGAGCCCGCCACTGCGCCGTGCAGGAAAGCGGAGCGCTCCCCGACGATGCCGAACCCGATGATGGCGGGGTCTCCCGGGGCGGCGGCGCCGCGTCAGCCTGGGGCGTGGGGCCCGTCCGCGGACCGCAGCCTGACAGAACGGCGACCGCGGCCAACGCCGCTACGAGGCCGCGGAAGACGACGGCGGATATTGAACTGGACATGCGCCCGCCTCCTATTGCGCCGCGCTTGCGATGTTCTCGACTTTCTGAACCCAGCTTGCGAGGTCGCCGCCCTGCGGATCGTCGTGACCGTTGGGCAGTCCCTCGTCGATGTTGAAGTGATAGGCGGGGACCAGCCAGCGCCCGGCGGCGAAGCTCGCCACGACATAGGCGAGCGCCAGCCGTTCCTCCTGAGCCGGCGACAGGCCGGGATCCGGCGCGATCCAGGCGAAGGAGTTCGTCGGCTTCAGCCGCGGCTGGACGTTCTCGACATGGACGAAGACCGCGCGGGACCCGATCCCGGCGAGGTTGGTCTGTTCGAGCTTCGTCGCCGGAAGCGGGCGCGTCGCGCCCCAGGCCTGGAAGACCTCGGAAGCGCCGTCGCGCGCGACCATGGCGTTGACGCGCTGGCGGATCTTGCCCGTCCAGTTGGCGAGCTTGTTGCCTGAATACGAAGACGCATCGATGTTCGCCGGAAAACCGGCCGATTGGGCGATTTCAGGCCAGCTTGTGTCGTGAATGACGAAATAGCGAAGCTTGGGCGCGACCCCGATAGCGCCCGACAGGCCAACATCCTTTGCGTTGATCTGTCGGGCGCTGAGATAGGCCTTCAGTTTCTCTCGATCGACCGTGACCGGCTGGTCAACATTGGATTTCAGCCAGTCCGGAATCGGCTGAACCGTCGCTCCAGACCCCTTGGGCTTCACCTTGCGCAGAAGGCAAGTCGCCTGCGCGACCGCGGCGCCCTTGAAGCTTTGGGTCTGCGCGTCGAAGGCGCACCCGCCGATCGGCGCGGCTTCGCCTCCCGCCAGACCACAATGGAGGCCGGCGAGAACCAAGGCGACAAACATCCCTGCGTGGCGCATCCCGTGTTCCCCCATGGCCTGGAGAAATCGTCGCGCGACGCCTGAGGCGTTTCAATCTGTACGATTACTTACTATCGCACAAACACGCTCAGGATGCATCCGGCCTCCAGTCGCACGGGTCCTGGCGGGTCGCGAGCACGCCGTCGAGGCCTTCGAGCGTTCCGGCCGCACCGGCCGCATACGCCTCCCGAACGGCCTGACGGCGCCTATGTCGCAGCGCTATGTGCGAACGGTCGCAGAGCTCACGGGGCCGGGCTGCGGGCCGGCTGATCCGGTTCCCCATTGCTGAAGCGCGACCAAGGGCCCAGGCTGAGTTCGTCGAAGCGCCGCCGCCCGAGCGTCCGTCTCGCGTGGTCGACGGATCGGATGATGCGCGCGCGGCGTTAGCCTCAAATCACGGCGGTCGAGGCAGGGGCCGAATCACCAGCCGTAAACCGAAAGTAAACAGTCGCGGGCGAAGCATTCCCGGACGCCCCTGGGATCTCCACGTGCAGCAGCAGTTTCAGCAGGCCATTCTGGAGATGATCGCGCGAGGCCGCTCGGTCGAGGAGACGGCCGAGCATATCTGTCGGCGCGCGGAAAGCTTTGCAGAGGGCGTCCGCTGCTCGATCCTCACGGTGGACCGCGCGGGGCGGCTGCATCCCCTCGCTGGCCCGAGCCTGCCCGACCGGTACTCCGCGGCGCTCGACGGCATCGTGGTCGGTCCCGGAGTGGGCTCGTGCGGCACGGCCGCGTTTTTTCGCAAGCCGGTCACGACCGTCGACATCGCGGCCGATCCAAGCTGGGAGCCGTACAGGTTCCTGGCCGAGATGCTCGAGCCGCTCGGCGTCAGGGCATGCTGGTCGAGCCCCATCCTGCACGGCGACGGCAGGGTCATCGGAACCTTCGGATTCTATTTCACCGAGAACCGCGGGCCGAACGAGCAGGAGCAGCGCCTCGTGGCGGACTGCGTCGACCTTTGCTCCATCCTGCTCGAACGCGAGGAGGTCAGGGAGGAGAACCACCGGCTTGCCTATTTCGACGCGCTGACCGACCTCGGCAATCGCGCCAATTTCAACAGGACAGTCGAGGCCGCTTGCGAGCGTGCGCAGGGGACGCTCGGATTGATGCTGATCGACGTCGATCATCTGAAGCACGTCAACGACACCTTCGGGCACGCCACCGGGGACGAGTTGATCCGCGAGGTCGCCCGCCGCATCGCGACGGCGGCGGCGCCCGGCCTGGCTTTCCGGGTCGGCGGCGACGAATTCGCCGTGATCGTCGACGCCGGGCAAGGCGAGCTGTCGAGCGCGGCCGCAAGGATACTGGCGGCGATGAAGGCGCCCATCATGTGCGGCGGCCACATGCTGGCGCCGGGCGTGACCTGCGGCGGAGCAGAGCGCTGTCCGACCGGCTTAGGCGAGCCGGCGGTTCTGCAACAGCGCGCGGATCTCGCCCTCTATCATGCCAAGGAGGTCGCGCGCGGCGGGTTCATTCTCTACGGGGACGATCTCGCGAGCACCATCGCGCAGCGCTTCAAGGTCCTCCAGACCGTCACGACCGCGCTCGCGGAAGGGCGCCTCGAAGCGCACTACCAGCCCGTCGTGAGGCTGGACACACGCGAAATCGTCGGCCTCGAGGCGCTGTGCCGGGTGCGGACCAGGGACGGCGAGGTGCTGCAGGCTGGCCAGTTCGCGGCGGCCATGCAGGATCTCTCGATCGGCGGCCTCGTCACCGACCGCATGCTCGACGCGGTGGCGCGCGACGTGCGCCACTGGCTCGACCGCGGGATTCCGCTGCAGCATGTCGGCGTGAACGTCTCCATGGCGGATTTCCAGAAGGACGACCTGCGGGACCGGATCGCGGCCGCCTTCGCGCGGCACCGGGCGCCGCTGAAGCACGTCATCCTGGAAGTCACTGAGTCCGTCTACATGGGCGGAAGCGACCGCAAGGTCGCGAGCGCGATCGAGCAGCTGCGAGCCGAAGGACTGCTCGTCGCGCTGGACGATTTCGGCACGGGCTTCGCGTCGCTGACGCACCTGCTGACGTTTCCGGTCGACATCATCAAGATCGACAAGAGCTTCGTCGATCGCGTGTCCGCCGGCGACGCGGGCGAGGTCATCATCAAGTCGCTCCTTGACATGGCCAGCGGGCTCAGGATGCGGACCGTGGCCGAGGGCGTCGAGACGCGCGAACAGGCCGCTCAGCTCGAACGGCTGGGATGCAGGCTCGCGCAGGGCTACCTGTTCGGCCGCCCCGCGGACCGCGACACGACGACCGACGCGCTCAAGCGCTTCGCCCAGCAGCCGGCCGCCGCCCCGACGGGAAGCTTCGCGGCGTAGGACGGACGGGCGCCGCGCCCGCCGGTCGTGATGAATGCGATTTTCGAGAAGGTGGCGCGCCCTACGGGAGTCGAACCCGTCTCTCCAGCGTGAAAGGCTGACGTCCTAACCGATAGACGAAGGGCGCGTGCGGGGCGTTCTTACGGGGCTTCGCGCGCCCCTGCAAGCCGGCTTGTCGATGCGCTCTCACATGCCGAACAGGCGCAGCAGCGGGCCGCCGAAATACTGTAGGCCCGCGCTCACCACGCCTGCGAACAGGCCGAGGATCACGAAGCTCGCGATCGTGCCGAGCCAGCCGGCCGCGATCGCCGCGCCGTCGCTCTCGATCATCCCGAGCGCGAAGGCGGTCAGGGCGATCGCCGGCGGCATGTTCCCGAAGGGTATCGGCAAGGCGAGTATCAGCGACAGCACGAAACAGGCGAGCCCGGTGAGCCGATCCGCGAAAGGGGTCGTCAGCAGCGGCAGGCGGGGCTTCAGGAGCCTCTCGAGCTTGTGGACCCAAGGGTCGATCTTGTTCGCCAGCGTCGCGAAGTCCGCCCGGGCCAGCGACCTTTCCGTGATGAATCGCGGCAGCCACAGCGTCGGCCGCCCGATCATCAGCTGGAACGCGATGAAGACGATCGGCGCGCCGAGAATCGCGGAGGTTCCGGGCGGCATCGGCAGGGCGTTCGGCAGCGCGAAGACCAGCAGCAGCGCGCCGAAGGCCCGATCGCCGAAGGCGTGGAGGATCGAGCCCACGCTGACGCGCTCCACGTCCGAGGCGGCGAGGTCGCGCAGCACCTCGGAAAAGCCGCGCTTTCCGGGCGGCGGGACGCCCGGATCCGCGGCGGCGCCGGGCGGGTCTGCGAAATGGGTCAATGTCAGGTCCGTCGGCTTGCGTCATTGCGTCGGCTCCGACGTGACGCGGAGAACCAGCAGCTGACATTTGCAGATCAATCTCGTCGATCACGTGGCGCTTATGCCGCCGCCGACAAGATCGGCGACCGACGCTGATCGGCGTGGCGCCGTCCTAGCCGTCGGCGGGCGCGGCGTCGATGACGCGCAGCGTCGCGCGCTCGGCGCCGCCCCAGCGATCGACGCCGAGGCAGCCGGCCGCGTGGACGCGCGATCCGCGCCGCGCGATCAGCGCCCGTCCGAGCTTGCTGTCCGCCGCGCGGAAGGCGATCGCCCCGATCGAGGCGCCGTCGCCCGCCTTGAGGCGCAGGCGGACATGGCCCTGCCCCACGACGTCGGCGTTCGCCACGACGTGGCCGGCGAGAGCGAGCATCGGCTCCGGCGCGCCTGCGCCAAAGGGGCCGGCCCGGTCGAGCTCCCGCACGAGCGCGGGCGTCGCCGCGGCCGCGGTGAGCGCGGCGTCGAGCTTGAGCGCGTGGTCGCCGCGCGCCGCGGCGACGGACGCCGCGAGACGTTCCTCCAGAAAGGCGCGCAGGTCGCCGAGGCGGGTCTTCTCCACCGTGACGCCGGCCGCCATGGCGTGTCCGCCGCCTTTCCGGAGCAGCCCCTCCTCGACCGCCGCGCGCACGACGGCGCCGAGATCGACGCCGGGGATCGAGCGACCCGAACCGACGCCGAGGCCGTCGGGCGCGATCGCCACGGCGAAGGCCGGGCGACGGAACTTCTCCTTGAGTCGCGAGGCGACGAGGCCGACCACGCCGGGATGCCAGCCCTCGCCGGAGACCACCGCGACCGACGCGCCCTCCCCGTCGAGGCCGAGCGCGGCCAGCGCCTCGGCTTCGGCCTCGGCGAGCGTCGCGCGCTCGATCTCCTGCCGCTCGCCGTTCAGCCGGTCGAGATCCGCGGCGATCGCGCGCGCCTCAACCTCGTCGCCGGAGAGCATCAGCCGGCAGCCGAGACCAGCGTCGCCGATGCGCCCGCCGGCGTTGATGCGCGGTCCGAGCAGGAAGCCGAGATGATAGGGCGTCACCGGACCGTCGAGGCGGCTGGCGTCCATCAGCGCCGCGAGGCCGAGCCGCGCGCGGGAACGCAGCGCGATCAGCCCCTTTTGGACGAAGGCGCGGTTGAGGCCGGTCAACGGCGCGACGTCCGCCACCGTCCCGAGCGCGACCAGATCGAGCCCCGCCAGCAGGTCGGGCTCGCCGCCCCGCGCGGCCCAATGCCCGCGGCGGCGGAGCTCGCGCGTCACGGCGACGAGGGTCATGAACACGACGCCGCAGGCTGCGAGCTGGCCGAGGCCGGACAGATCGTCCTGCCGGTTGGGGTTCACGATCGAAAGCGCGTCGGGGAGCGTCGCGCCGACCTGGTGATGGTCGAGCACGATGACGTCGAGACCGCGCGCCTTCGCATGGGCGAGCGCCTCGAGGCTGGTCGAGCCGCAGTCGACGGCGACGAGCAGGGTCGCGCCGCCGTCGGCCAGCCGATCGATCGCCGCGATGTTGGGGCCGTATCCCTCGAAGATGCGGTCGGGGATGTAGGTGACGGCGCGGCCGCCGGCCTCGCGGAGATAGCCCGCCAGCAGAGCCGCCGAGGTCGCGCCGTCGACGTCGTAGTCGCCGAAGACGGCCACCATCTCCCCGCGCGCGACGGCGTCGGCGAGGCGCGCGGCGGCCGCGCGCATGCCGGTCAGCGTATCGGGATCCGGCATCAGCTCGCGGATGGAGGGATTGAGATAAGCCAACGCCTCAGCGCTCGCGACGCCGCGGCCCGCCAGCACCCTGGACAGCAGGTCCGACAGGCCGTGGTCGCGCGCGATCTCCGCGGCGACGGCGCGGCCGCGCGCGTCGAGCCGGTCGCGCCAGACGCGGCCGCAGAAGGACTCCTCGACTCCGAGGAAGGCGTCGCGGCCCGGCGGCGCCCAGGCAAGGTGGAGGGATTGAATCGCCATCGGCGCATTAGATCAGACGCGATGGACGAGCACAGCATGCGCGGGTCCACCACGCGATGCGAAGGCGCCGCCGCGCTCCGATATTACGCGATCATCTTGACCAGCGCGGGCGCCCTGATGTCGCTTCGGTCCGTTGCAGGGTCTTGTTCCTGACGCCGCCTCGACTTCAATATCGCTTGGGCCTCGGCGAGCGCTCCACAGAGCGGCGAAGCCAGATCCTCGTCCGTGACACGAAGGTCTTCCCGAAGAATCTCGTCGGAAGCGTCGGTATCGGCGCCTGCGGGTCGGCGATCGCAGGGGCCCTCATACGATAGCCGTTTCATCGCGCGATCGCCTCGTTCAGGAGTGTTCGATGATCGGAATTGAGGAGGTCGATATAACCACCCCAGCTGGAACCGAGAAGCAACTGCTTTCCATATGGGCCGTTCTCGTCGGCGAGACATGCGACATTGAACATCAGCCGATGATTCTCCGAGGCCAGAATGGTTTCGACATATCTGGCGCGCCGGTCGCCAATGCCGAGTTCAGCCTGTCTGCTCGGAATCTCGAGGACCTCCAGCAGCCCCAGGCGCATGTCGTCCGCCTCCGCGTCGCGGATCGCGAAACCTAGCCTGGCCCAAGTGTAGCCGCCCTTTACATTGTCAGCTTCGACGTAAACGAACCGTAAGCCGAGCCGATCATAAGCGTGCAAACTTCCCCGCATCATCCGCGGGCCATATCCCGCGCCCTGAAACGCCGGATGCAGACTGAATTCGTCGTGCCAGACGCAACGTTCCCGCGTCTCATCGAGCTTGATGGTTCGTTTCACCTGCGCAGCAAGACAATCGCAACGCAGAATCAGCTCATCGTTCTGGATGTCCCAATGCGCGCGGACCGGACCGAAGTCCGGCACTCCGGCCAACATCTCCTGCGCTGTCTCGCGCCAGAAAGCTTCGTCGATCGGCCCGTCGGTCGCGTTCCGAAATGAGAGATCGAAGTCCTGCTCACGCCGCGCCGCCCCGAAGGTCCAGGCCGGCTCCCGAGCCTGCGATTGAAACTCAGTCAACCGAAGCGCCTCTCCCCCAAGAACAGCGCTGCAAACTCCGCATGCGCCGGCGGAAAAGGCAACCTATGATCGCAGGCGCCTGTGGAGCCGCGCGAGGCAACCGTCAGTCGAGGTGGAACTTCCCGGTGCTGCGGTGTTCGGCGAGGATGCGGCGATTGGTCAGCGTGGAGGAGCGCATCACGATCGTCTCGGTGACGATCGAACGCGCGCCGAATTTCACGCCGGACAGAAGGCCGCCGTCCGTCACGCCCGTCGCCGCGAACAGCACGTCGCCGCCCGCCATGTCGTTGACGCCGTACACGCGTTCGAAATCCCGCAGCCCGAGGGCGGCGGCCTCGCGCCGGGCGTCCGGCGTGTCGAGCATCAGGCGGGCCTGCATGTGGCCGCCGATGCACTTCAGCGCCGCCGCCGCGAGCACGCCCTCGGGCGCGCCGCCGGAGCCGAGATAGATGTCGACGCCGGTCGTCTCGGGCTTCGCGACGTCCATCACGGCGGAGATGTCGCCGTCGGAGATCAGCCGGATGGAGGCGCCGGTCGCCCGCACCGCCTCGATCAGCCGGGCGTGACGCGGACGGTCGAGGATGCAGGCGACGATGGCGTCCACCGACACGCCCTTGGCCGCCGCGAGACGACGGATGTTGTCCTCGGGCGCGGCGTCGAGATCGACCGTGTCGGCCGCGTAGTCCGGGCCGATCGCGATCTTGTTCATATACACGTCCGGCGCCTTGAGCAGCGTTCCCTGCTCGGCGATCGCGATGACGGAGATGGCGTTGGCCTGCGCCTTCGCGCAGAGGGTGACGCCCTCCAGCGGGTCGACGGCGATGTCCAGCCTCGGTCCGGTGAGGTCGCCGACCTGCTCGCCGACGCAGAGCGGCGCGCCGGTGTCGCGGGCGCCCTCGCCGATCACCACCTCGCCGTGGATGGCGAGCCGGTTGAGCTCGCGGCGCATGGCGTCGACGGCGGCCTGGTCGGCCGCCCGTTCGTCGCCGCGGCCCCGGAAGCGCGCGGCCGCGACGGCGGCGCGTTCGGTGACGCGGACGATCTCGATCGCGAGCGAGCGGTCGATGATCTCCCCGGTGGTGATCGCTCGTCCCCGCGAGATCGGGATCACATTGCGCTTAGGGGCGGCCTTCGCCGCGGCGCCTTTGGCCATTGACGTTCCCCTCGCGCGACGAGCGCGCCCCTTGCGCCGACTATCTCTTCTCGATTCGGATCACTTGCGGCACGCCATCGATATGCCCGTCCGCCTCAATCGCGTCCAGAGCGGCGCGCAGCGCAGCCTCGTTCGTCGCATAGGTAATCAACACTACTGCGACAGGTTCCACGCTCGGACGATCGAAATTCGGCTCCCGGCCGCGCTGCACGATGGAACGCAGCGAGATTCTCTGCTCCGCCATGCGCGTCGCGATCGCGGCGGCCGCCCCCGGCCGGTCGAGGACCGAGAGACGGATGTAGTAACCGCCCTCATGCGTGCCCATCGGCGCGCGCTTCGGGTGGGCGAGCTTCGCCGCCGGCACGCCGAACACCGGCGTCTTCACGCCGCGCGCGATGTCGACGATGTCGGCGATGACGGCCGAAGCCGTGGCGTCGCCGCCCGCGCCGGGACCGGCCAATACCAGCGCGCCGACCACGTCGGCGTCGATCTCGACCGCGTTGGTGACGCCGTCGACGCGCGCGATGGCGCTGTCGCGCGGCAGCATGGCGAGATGGACCCGCTGCTCGATCCCGCCGCTTGTGCGGGTCGTGACGCCAAGCAGCTTGACCCGGTAGCCGAGCTCCTCGGCCATTTCGAGGTCGAACGGCGTGATCGACGTTATGCCCTCGACATAGATGCCGTCGACGTCCGTCTCCGTGCCGAAGGCGAGCGAGGTCAGCAAAGCGAGCTTGTGCGCCGCGTCGAAGCCGCCGACGTCGAAGGTCGGGTCCGCTTCCGCATAGCCGAGCTTCTGCGCATCGGAGAGGCACTCGGCGAAGCCGATCCGGTCATGCTCCATCCGGGTCAGGATGTAGTTGCACGTGCCGTTGAGGATGCCGATGACGCGCGTCACGTCGTTGCCCGCAAGACCCTCGCGCAGGGTCTTGATGACGGGCACGCCGCCGGCGACCGCGGCCTCGAAACCGACCGGGACGTCGGCCTCTTCCGCGGACCTGGCGATCGAGACGCCGTGGCGGGCGAGCAGCGCCTTGTTGGCGGTCACGACCGGACGCTTGAACTCGATCGCCGTCTCGACGCAGGCGCGGGCCGCCCCCTCCGCTCCGCCGATCAGCTCGACCACGACGTCTACGTCCTTCGAACGGGCGAGCTGCGCGGGGTCCATGTGCCAGGCGACGCCGTCGAGGTCGAGGCCGCGGTTGCGGCCGCGGTCGCGCGCGGAGACGGCGGTGACGACGATCGGCCGGCCGGCGCGCGCGGCGATGGCGTCGGCTTTCTGTTTCAGCACGCGCACGACCGAGGCGCCGACTGTGCCGAGGCCGGCGACGCCGACCTTGAGGGGTTCGGTCATCGGGAGCCTCCGAAGGCTTTGATGGAGAGGCCGCCTGCGTGCTTCGAGACGCGGCCCGCCGGGCCGCTCCTCAGCATGAGGACCGTGGAAGAAGCCAAGACTGAACACTCCTCATGCTGAGGAGCCACGGCCGAAGCCGTGGCGTCTCGAAGCACGCAGTCCGCCGATGCAAGACGATCGCTTCGGAAATGGGGGCCGAAGCCCGGAGACTACCGGGCCGCGGCGAGCGGGACGACGTTGTGCAACGTCTCGTCCGCCGTTTCAAGGAAGCGCCGGATGGACCGCGCCGCCTGCCGGATGCGGTGCTCGTTCTCGACGAGCGCGATGCGCACATACTCGTCGCCGTATTCGCCGAAGCCGATGCCCGGCGCGACGGCGACGGAGGCCTTCTCGACCAGCAGCTTCGAGAATTCGAGGCTGCCGAGCGTGCGGAACTTCTCCGGGATCGGCGCCCAGGCGAACATCGAGGCCCGGGGGCTCGGCACCGGGAAGCCGGCCCGGCCGAAGCTGTCGACCATGACGTCGCGGCGCTTCTTGTAGATCTCGCGCATCTCGACGATGCAGTCCTCCGGGCCGTTCAGCGCCGCGGAGGCCGCGACCTGGATCGGCGTATAGGCGCCGTAGTCGAGATAGGACTTCACCCGCGCAAGAGCGCCGAGCAGGCGCTCGTTGCCGACCGCGAAGCCCATCCGCCAGCCCGGCATGGAGAAGGTCTTCGACAGCGAGGTGAACTCCACCGCGACGTCGAACGCGCCCGGCGCCTGCAGGATCGAGGGCGGCGGATTGCCGTCGAAGTAGATCTCCGAATAGGCGAGGTCGGACAGCACGAAGATGTCGTGCTGCTTCGCGAAGCGCACGACGTCCTTGTAGAAGTCGAGGTCGGCGACTTCCGCCGTCGGGTTGGACGGGTAGCAGACCACGACCGCGATCGGCTTCGGAATCGAATGGGCGACCGCCTTCTCGAGCGCGCGGAAGAAGTTCTCGTTGGGCGTGCCGGGCACCGAGCGGATCACGCCGCCGGCCATCAGGAAGCCGAAGGCGTGAATCGGGTAGCTCGGGTTCGGCACGACCACGACGTCGCCGGGCGCGGTGATGGCCTGCGCCATGTTGGCGAAGCCTTCCTTGGAGCCGAGCGTCGCGACGACCTGGGTTTCCGGGTCGAGCTTCACGCCGAAGCGGCGGCCGTAATAGGCGGCCTGCGCGCGGCGAAGGCCAGGAATGCCTTTCGACGTCGAATAGCGGTTGGTGCGCGGCTTGGTGACGGCCTCGACCAGCTTGGCGTTGATGTGGTCCGGCGTCGGAAGGTCCGGATTGCCCATGCCGAGGTCGATGATGTCGGCGCCGGCCTTGCGGGCGGCGGCCTTCACGCGGTTCACCTGCTCGAAGACGTAAGGCGGAAGCCGGCGGACGGAGTGGAATTCGGTCATGGCGCAAGGGTCTTGGTTCAAGCGGGAGGACCGTCTCCGCCCGCAGTCGAATCCGAAGGCTTTAGCTTAACGCGCCAAGATCAGCAAAGCGTTACGGCGAAACCACGGCGGGGCGCATCCGCTTGCGCTGCTCGGCGAGCCCCTGGGCGGCCGTGAAGGGCCGAGGGCTGCGGGCCGTGCGCGGCCGGCTGGCGAGCAGGCGGGACTTCAACTGCTCCTGCTCGCCTGTGCTCTTCGCCGGACGGCCGTCCGTCGCGGCCGGGACCTGGTTGACGTTGGGATAGGCGAGCGTCTCGGACGGGGGCGGCAGGCCGCGGTCGCCCTTGAGCCCGTATTTCCCGCAACCGGACAAGGCGAGGGCTGCCGCCACGACGGCGCCGACGGCGATAAGGCGAAACTCGATCATCGCGGCGCTCTCGGAGCTCGGGGACGACGTCATCAGTCCTTATTTCCGAGAACAGAATCGTCCCCGAACCGTGGCGTGACACGCCGCGTGCGCCTATTGTCATGGAGCGCCATTACGACGCAACCCGCGGACCGACCTCGGACACCCCCGATCGCAACCGCGGGTGCGCGGTCAGGGAGGATTTTGTCTCATGGGTCGCAGCGCCCTTCGACGTACACCAGACTCGGACCTGTCCGGGCCCGAGTTTGCGAAGTCGGAAGCGGACCCTGCGGACTCCGGCGCGGTCGGGGCGAAGAAGCCCCGGTCGACGAACAAGCGGCGGACGTCGAAGCCGTCCGCGACCGCGAAGCCTGCCGCCAAGGCGCCCGCGAAGCCCGAGAAAAAAGCGGCGGTGCAATCGACGCGCTCCAAGGCGCGGACCGCCGGCGCGAAGAGCGGCGAAGTCGGCGCGCAGACAGCGAAACCGTCGGCCAAGGCGAAGCCGGCCCGCAGCGAATCGAAGACATCCGGTCCGAAGGCGGCGGAGCCCGCCGCTCCGAGAACCGCGCGCGCGGCCGGGAAGCCCGCCGCCCCGATGGCGCCGAAGCGGGGCGCGAAGCCGGCTGCGCGTCCCGCTCACGCCAAGGCCGCGCCGAGCGCGAAAGCCGTCGACGCCCCAGCGCAGGCCCGCTCGCCTCGGCCCGCGACCGCAGCCGACCGAGCGCCAGACGCAGGCGCGTCCGCTCCGCCGCGCGATGACGCTTCGATCAACCCGTTCCTGTCGCCCGAGGTCGAGGCCTTCGCCGGCAACATGGCGCGCCTGTGGGAGGCCGGCGGCAAGGCGATGGCCGCCTATATCGGTCCGCGCGAGCGCGGCGAGAAGAAGGTCGGCGGCGCCGAGATCGTCGAGATCGCCAAGACGCTCGGGCAGGTCGTCGAGAAATGGGCGTCCGACCCCGACCGCGTGCTCTCCGCGCAGCGCGACTTCGCCGCGGGCTTCGTCGAACTTTGGGCCGGAACGTTGAAGCGCCTCTCGGGCGAGGCCGCGACGCCGGTCATTCCGCCCGACCCGAAGGACGGCCGCTTCAAGGATCCGGAGTGGACCGAGCATCCCGTGTTCGACTTCCTGCGGCAGGCCTATCTGCACAGCGCAAAGCTTGCGAACCGGGTCGTCGACGACGTCGAGGACCTCGACCCGCGCCTGCGGCACAAGGCGTCGTTCTATGTGAAGCTGCTGTCGAACGCGGTCTCCCCTTCGAACTTCCTGCCGACAAATCCCGAGCTCATCCGCGAGACGATCGCGTCGAAGGGCGAGAACCTCGTGCGCGGCATGACGATGCTCGCCGAGGACATCGCGGCCGGCAGAGGCGATCTCAGGATCCGGCAGACCGATGGGTCCGGCTTCGAGGTCGGCAAGAACCTCGCGACCACTGCCGGCAAGGTGGTCTTCCGCAACGAGGTGTTCGAGCTCATCCAGTACGCGCCGGCCACCGATCTGGTGCGCACCCGCCCGGTGCTGATCGTCCCGCCGTGGATCAACAAGTTCTACGTGCTCGACCTGACGCCCGAGAAGAGCATGATCCGCTGGATGGTCGAACAGGGCCTGACAGTGTTCTGCATCTCGTGGGTCAATCCGGACGCTCGCCACGCCCATATGAGCTTCGACTCCTATATGCGCGACGGGATCATGAAGGCGGTCGACGTCGCGCGGGACGTCTGCGGGACCGACAGCGTCGATACGATCGGCTACTGCGTCGGCGGCACGCTGCTCGCGGTGACGATCGCCTACATGGCGCAGACCGGCGACGAGCGGATCGCGAGCGCGACGCTCATGGCCACCCAGGTCGACTTCACCTACGCCGGCGACCTCAAGGTGTTCGCGGACGAGGAGCAGATCCAGGCCGTCGAGGCCAAGATGGCCGAACAGGGCTATCTCGAGGGGGCGGGCATGGCCAACGCCTTCAACCTGATCCGCTCGAACGACATGATCTTCCCCTATCTGGTGAACAACTATCTCAAGGGGAAAGCGCCCTTCCCGTTCGACCTGCTGTACTGGAACTCCGACGCGACGCGGATGCCGGCGGCGAACCACTCGTTCTATCTGCGCAGCTGCTATCTCAACAATGAGCTCGCCCGCGGACGGATGGAGATTGCGGGACAGAAGCTCGACCTCGCCAAGGTCGCCATCCCGGTCTACGAGCTCGCGACGCGCGAGGACCACATCGCGCCGCCGAAGTCCGTCTATCTCGGCGCGCAGCTGTTCGGCGGGCCGGTGCGGTTCGTGCTCGCCGGCTCGGGACACATCGCCGGCGTCGTCAATCCGCCCGCCAAGATGAAGTACCACTACCGCGTCGGCGGCGAGCCGAAGGGCGAGCTCCAGCATTGGCTGGACCGTTCCGAGGAGAAGCCCGGCTCGTGGTGGCCAGACTGGCGCGCCTGGATCGCGAGCCTCGACGCGACGATGGTCCCCGCGCGCATGCCGGGCGAAGGCAAGTACGAGGCGCTGTGCGACGCGCCCGGGACGTATGTGAAGATTCGCTCGTAGCGAGCGGACGGCGCGCGTCCTCGGGGCCTCAGGCGGCCGCCGACGTCCGTTCCTTGCGGAACAGGTCCAGCACCTCGTGCGCGGGCTTCGGCGGACTGAACAGGAAGCCCTGCGCCTCCTGCGCGCCCTCGGCCCGCACCGTCGCCAGCTGCTCCTCGGTCTCGATGCCCTCGACGAGGGTCGTGATGCCGAGCGTCGCGCCGAGGCCGACCAGCGCGCGGATGATCGCGCCGCCCTCGCCGGCCGCGTTGCGGACGAAGGACTGGTCGATCTTGATCTTGTCGAAGGGGAAACGGCGCAGATAGCTCAGGGACGAGTAGCCCGTGCCGAAATCGTCCATCGCGATGCGGATGCCCATCCGCCGCAGCAGATGGAGCGTTTCGAGGATGATCTCGGTGTCGTCGAGCAGCACGCTTTCGGTGATCTCGAGCTCGAGCCGCTCCGGCCTCAGCCCCGACGAGGCGAGCGCCAGCAGAACCGACTGCGCGAAGCTGCGATGGCGAAGCTGCACCGCCGACACGTTCACGGCGACGGAGACGTCGCTCGGCCAGCCCGCCGCGTCGCGGCACGCCTGGTTGAGCACCCACTCGCCGAGCTGCAGGATGATACCGGTCTCCTCGGCGACCGGGATGAAGGCCGCCGGGCTGATCATGCCCTTCCGCGGATGGCGCCAGCGGACGAGCGCCTCCATGCCGGTGACGGCGCCCTCGCTGAGCTCGAGCAGCGGCTGATAGTGGAGCTCCAGCGCGCCGGTCGCGAGCGCCGTCCTGAGGTCGCGCTCGAGCTCCATCCGCGCCTGCGCCTGATCGTCCATCTTGGGGTCGAACAGGCTCACGGCGCCGCGACCGAGCGACTTGGCGTGATAGAGCGCCATATCGGCGTTCCTGAGCAGCAGCTCGATGTCGCGGCCGCCGTCCTCGTCGATGGCGACGCCGACGCTGACGCCGACCTGAACCGGGATATCGCCGAGGACATAGGGAGCGCCCAGCAGCTCGATGACGCGCAGGCCGAGCCGCAGCGATTCCTGCTCGTCCTTCACGCGGTTGAGGACCGCGAATTCGTCGCCGCCGAGCCGCACGACGAGATCGACGTCGCCGAGATTGGCCCGGAGCCGGTCGGCGACCGCGCGCAGAAGGCTGTCGCCGACGCTGTGGCCGTGCGCGTCGTTCACCGCCTTGAACCGGTCGAGGTCGAGGCAGAGCACGGCGAGCTTTCCGGCCATCCGGTCCTGCTGAAGGTCGGGCCCGATCTCGCGCAGGGCGACCCGGTTCGGCAGGCCGGTGAGCGCGTCATGCCGCGCCATATGGGCGATGCGCGCCTCGTTGCGCCGCCGTTCGGTGACGTCCTCGAAGGTCGCGACCCATCCGCCGCCCTCCATCAGGCGGTAGCTGACGGCGATGACCCGGCCGTCGGCCAGCTCGCGATGGACCGGCGCGCCGTGGCCCAGCGCGAGCGACGTGCGCGTGCCTTCGCAGATCTGGTCGACGGTCAGACCCTTCTGGTAGCGGCCCAGCCTGACCAATTCCTCGACGATCTCGCGCTGGGTCATGCCGACGCGCAGGATCGACCGGTTCAGCCCGAAGATGTCGCAATAGCGGTTGTTCACGACGACGAGGCGCGACTCGGCGTCGAACATGCACAGGCCCTGCGTCATGTTCTCGAGCGCGGCGTCGAACCGTCGGACCTGCTCGGCCAGTTCGGCGCGGGCGTCCTGCTGGACCGTCACGTCCGAGCCGACGCCGCGATAGCCGAGGAACGCGCCGGCGCCGTCGTAGATCGGCATGCCGCTCAGTTCGAACCAGCGCCGCGAGCCGTCGCGATGGTCGTAGGGATAGATGAAGTCGCGGATCTCGCGACGTTCGCCGATCGCGACCTCGTAGGCGTCCCAAGTCGCGCCGGGCGCCGCGAAGGCGGAACGCTCCAGTCCGATCAGATCAGAGACCGGGCGACCGAGAATCGTCTCCGCGTTCTGCGACAGGAAGACCAGACGCCGGTTCGCGTCGATCTCCCAGAACCAGTCCGAGGTCAGGCCGGCGAAGTCGTTGAGGTGACGATCCACGGGGGACATCTCTAGCGGTAGCCTCGAACCCTTTATCGCCGCAAAGGTGAATTCAGAGTAAACGACCAGTAGTCATCTCCAGATAATCATCGGTATCGCTCGGTGCACAGAGTCGTCGCAAGATCACCTCAGTACAAATGCATATTCTTTGGTCAGTCGCCCAATTCCAGTGCAGCGCGCAGCGGCGCGGCGAAGCCGTCCGCGACCCGCGTCTGCATGGCGGCCATGCGCTCAAGCGGCGTCTATGCCTAACCGTCGTTAAGATTGGGTGGGATAGAACAGGCTTCCGCAATCACCCGCCAAGCGTTCCCGAGCCTTCTCCCCGCATGCCCGCCTCCATCTCCACCCTGTCCTCGCGCGCGGCCTCGGTCGACGCCACCACGCGCGGCGTCGCCGCCATGCTCGTCGGCATGGGCTTCCAGGTCCTGAACGACGCCGTGATCAAGCTCGTCTCCGCGCGCCTGCCGGCGGCGGAGATCATGGGCCTGCGCGGCGTGCTGGCGATCACGCTGGCGCTGGGCCTGATCTTCGCGCTCGGGCTGCGGAAGCATCTGAGGACGCTGGCGAACCCGCTGGTCGCGTTGCGGTCGGCGCTCGAGGCCGCGGCCTGCTTCAGCTACATGACGGCGCTGTCGCATCTCGGGCTCGCCGAGTTCACCTCGATCGTCCAGGCGACGCCGCTGATCATCACCGCGCTCGCGGTGCTGATCGGCTGGCAGACGGTCGGCTGGCGGCGCTGGGCGGCCGTCGCGGCCGGCTTCGTCGGCGTGCTGCTGATCGCCAAGCCCTCCGCGCACGGCGTCAACCTCTACGCCGCCCTCGCGCTGCTGTCGGCCTGCTTCATGGCGGTGCGCGACCTTGTCACCAGCAAGATCCCCTCGGGGGCACCCTCGATGGTCGTCACGCTCGGCTCGACGATCGCCGTCACGCTGGTCGGCTTCGGCGCGGGCGCGGCGAACCCGCTCGGCTGGGCGATCCCCGGCGGCCTCGACCTCGCGCTGATCGCGCTCGCGGCATGCCTCGTCGTCGCCTGCAACATGCTGATCGTGCTCGCCTTCCGGCTCGGCGACATGACCGTCGTCGGCCCGTTCCGCTACTCGGTCATCCTCGGCTCGCTGGCGTTGGGGTGGTTGATCTGGGGCGAGCGTCCGGACGCGCTGGCGCTGGTCGGATCGGCGATCATCGTCGCCTCAGGCCTCTACGCGCTGAAGCGCGAGCCGGTCGCGGCGCCGGCTCCGGCCGCCCCGCAGGGCTGAATTTCTTGTCCCGGCCTTGAGCCGAGACCCAGAACCTCGACGACCGGAGACATGGGCGCGACGGCGGCCATATCCCTCCCCTTGCAAAGGGGAGGGTAAGGGTGGGGATCGGTCAGGTTCGAGCGCCGTCCGCAAGCGTGAAGCTCTAGGCCCAGCGCTCCCCACCCTGCCCTCCCCTCAGAGAGGGGAGGGA
>JADBEO010000013.1 GCA_031316315.1 Chelatococcus sambhunathii | reverse complement strand
CTTCTGCAAGCTCAAACACTTCCGACGCGTCGCCACCCGCTTCGACAAGCTCGCGAGAAACTTCCTCGCAGCCGTCCTGCTCGCTTCAGCAAGACTGTGGCTCAGAGCTTATGAGTCCACGACCTAGCGCAAATCCATCAGAACTTCGTCATCGTCGGGCTTGACCCGAGAATCCTTCGGGCGCGAACGCGCCAGCGAAGTCAGATGTTTCCGACTTCGCCATCCAGATTGGGAACTCGGAAACATCCGAGTTCCCTGCGATGGATGCTCGGATCAAGTCCGGGCATGACGGCCTCGGTTTCCTCAACCCGCCAGATACTTCTCCGCTCCGGCGCACAGCACCTCCAGTCCGAGCGCAAGATCCTCTTCCCTGGTGTCCTCGGCCCAGTGGTGGCTGATCCCGCCGATCGAGGGCGTGAACAGCATTGCGGCCGGCATGACCCGCGCGAGGTTCTGCGCGTCGTGGCCCGCGCCGCTCGGCATTCGCCGCCAGGCGCCCGGCGCGCGCTCTTCGGCGGCGGTCGAGAGCGCGTCCATCATCGCCGGATCGCAGAGCGCCGGCATCGGCTTGCGCAGCGTCTCGATCCGCGTCGGGCAGCGCTCGCGCCGGTTGCTCTCCTGCACGAGCCGGAACAGCGTCGCTTCGAGCCGCTCAAGCACCTCGATCGAGACGTCGCGGAACTGGAACAGCACCTCGGCTCGGCCGGGGATGACGCTCGGCGCGCCGGGATCGAGCGCGATGCGGCCGGTCGTCCACGTCGTGCGCTCGCCGCAGACGCGCGGGAACTCGCGGTCGATTTCGGCGAGCAGCCGCACCGCGGTGAGACCCGCGTCGCGCCGTTCCGCCATGGTGGTTCCACCGGCGTGGTCTTGCCGACCCTCGACGATCAGCCTGTACTGCCAGATCGCGACGATGCCGGTGACGACGCCGACGCGCTCGTTGGCATTTTCAAGCGTCGTGCCTTGTTCGATATGCATCTCGAAATAACCGCGGTAGCGCGCTGGATCGAGGCGCATGCGGGCGCGGCCCTCCAGTCCGGCCGCGCGCAGCGCCTCGCGAAGCGGCGTGCCGCGCGTGCGATCTCTGGCGGCGTCGATCTCGTCCTCGCCGAGGTCGCCGATCGCGGAACGCGAGCCTAGAAACCCGCAGTCGAAATGGCCTTCCTCGTCCGCGAAGGCGACGACGTCGACCGGCAGCCCTGCGCGCGCGAGCGCCAGCGCGCCCACCACGCCAAGCGCGCCGTCGAGCCAGCCGGCCTCGTTCTGCGTCTCGATATGGCTGCCAGCGAGCAGCTTCGGCCCCGAGGCCTTGCAGCGGCCGAGCACGTTGCCGACGCCGTCCATTTCCGGCTCGAGCCCGACCTCCTCCATCCGCCGCATCAGCCATTCGCGCGAGGCCATGTCGTCCGGCGAATAGGTCGGGCGGTGGACGCCGGTCTTGAACTTGCCGATCTGGCGAAGCTCATGGAGATCTTTAAGGAAGCGAGCGGTGTCGGGCTTCATCGGGCGCCTTACGCCGCGCGTGGCGCGGCCGCCTCGTAGGCGGCGGCGATCCGCAGGAGATCGAGGTCGGCGCGCGGCCTGCCGATCAGCTGGACGCCCATCGGTCGCCCGTCGGCCGCGAAGCCCGCGGGCACGTTCACGACCGGGAAGCCGGTCAACGAGCCGGGCGCCGCAACCTCGAACCAGCGGTGGTAGCTGTCCATGGCGCGGCCCGCGATCTCCTTTGGCCAGTCCCATTCGACGGGGAAGGGGAAAACCTGCGCGGTGGGGAGTGCGAGGACGTCGAAATTCTGGAGGAGCGCGAGCGCCGTTTCGCGCCAGCGCGAGCGGGTCAGCATCGCTGCCGCGACGTCGTCCGCCGACAGCCGCGCGGCGCTCTCGATCTCCCACTGCATCTCGGGCTTCAGCTTCGCGTACTGCTCCGGCGCGTCTCGGTAGGGTCCATGGCTTACCAGCGCCGCGACGCCGCGCAGCGTGACGAACGATTTCCAGAGCGCGGCGAAGTCGAAGTCGGGCGTCACGGCCTCGGTCCGCCAGCCGGCCGGCTCCATCGCGGCGAGCGCGGCTTCGCAGATCTCGATCACGCCGGGCTCGGTCGGAAGCCGTCCGCCGAGGTCGCCGAGCCAGGCGACCTTCGGCCTCAGCGCCTCGGCGCCGTCGAGCCGGT
The DNA here is from genome assembly GCA_031316315.1 of Chelatococcus sambhunathii. GTDB lineage: Bacteria > Pseudomonadota > Alphaproteobacteria > Rhizobiales > Methylopilaceae > Methylopila. Next base: position 94,074 of record JADBEO010000013.1, on the reverse strand, counting down.
CCTCGTAGCGGAAACCCTCGTCGCCGCTCGCCAGCGGCGAGCGCGGGTCGTAGCCCGCCATCACGGACAGCATCAGCGCGAGGTCCTTGACGGTGCGGGCGATCGGGCCGTCAGTGGAGAAGGAGCCATAGAAGGCGTCCTTCGCCGGCACGTTCGGCACGCGCCCGAGCGAGGGGCGGAAGCCGAAGACGTTGTTGAACGCGCCGGGATTCCTCAGCGATCCGCCAAAGTCCGAGCCGTCTGCGACCGGAAGCATGCCGAGCGCGACCGAGACCGCGGCGCCGCCGCTCGAACCGCCAGCGCTCAGTGCCGGGTCGAAGGCGTTGCGCGTGCGGCCGAACACCGTGTTGTAGGTGTGCGAGCCGAGCCCGAACTCCGGCGTGTTGGTCTTGCCGATCACGATCGCGCCGGCCGCCTTCACGCGCTGGACGGTCAGGCTGTCCTCCCCGGGAACGAACTCAGCGAAGATCGGAGAGCCGAAGGTGGTGCGCAGGCCCTTGGTCGGCTGCAGGTCCTTGAAGGCGACGGGAAGGCCCGCAAGCGGCCCGGTGTCCTTGCCGGCCACGCGCGCTTCGTCGGCCGCCTTCGCCTCGGCGAGGATCCCGTCGCGCTCGCGCAGCGTCACGATCGCGTTGCGGGTCGGGTTCACGCGATCGATCTGTCCGAGAAAGGCCTCGACGACCTCGATCGAGGAGACCTCGCCCGCCCGCAGCATGCGCGACAGCCGCGCGGCGCCGTTGCGGCAGAGTTCAGGGATCTCGACGTCGGGCGCGACGAGCGCGCCGTCGGGGGCGAAGGCGGGGCGGAAAACGGTCATTGCAGCCTCGTCAGCAGGCCGGCCATCAGCCGCGCGCGCTCGGCCAAGCTGTCGACCTCGATATGTTCATGGAGCGTGTGCCAGCCTTCGCCGCGCACGCCGAGCCCGTCGAGCGAAGGGATGCCCATCGCGCCCGTAAAGTTGGCGTCGGAGCCGGCGCCGGCGGAGCCGTGCGTCAGCTCAAAGCCGAGCTCCTTGGCGATGTCCTGCGCGAGGGCGTACATCGCCATTGTCGCGGCGCTCGGCTCCCAAACCGGGCGGGTGACGCCGCGCGAGACGCGGAACCCGACGCCTTCGCTGTCGACGCTGGTCAGCGCCAGCATCCGCTCTACGCCGCGGTCCAGGTCGGCCTGGCGCTTGGCCATGCTGAGCGCCTCCGCCCGGCAGGCGCGCGGCACGCAGTTCACCCAGCGCCCGCCCTGGATGACGCCGACCGAGAAGGTGCAGTCCTCGTCGGTCATGGCCTCGATCTCCACGATGCGCCGAGCCATCTCGGCGATCGCGGAGCGGCCCTTTTTCAGGTCCGCGCCGGCGTGGCTCGGCCGGCCGGTCGTCTGGAGGTCGAAGCGGGCGATGGCGTAGCGGCCGGTGACGAGGCCGCCGTCGAGATCGGCGGGCTCCGGAACCAGCACATAGGCGTGCTTCGCCGCCTCCGCCTCGATGATCGCGCGGCAGCCGGGGCTGCCGATCTCTTCGTCGGACGTCAGGAGCACGGAGACGGGCAGCGGCGTCTCAATCCCGACCCTGTGCAGCGTCGCGGCGGCTTCGACCGCGAGAAAGGTCCCGCCCTTCATGTCGAGGATGCCGGGCCCAAAGGCGAGGTTCCCCTCCCGCCGGAACGGCATTTCGTCGAGCGTGCCGAGCGGATGGACGGTGTCGAGGTGGCCGATGATCAGCACGCCTCGTCCGCCCTGGTCCGGATGCGGGAAGGCGGCGCGCACGCAGTCGCCGAGGCCGGGCGGTCCCTCGATCCGCTCGACGGCGGCGCCGCGGCTTGCGAGGTCGGCCGAGGCGAGGTCCATCATCGCGTTGACGGCGTGGGGCTCGAAGGTCGGGCTCTCTTGCTCGACCCAGCGGCGAAGCCCGGCCAGCATACGGTCGGCGTCGAATGGCAGCTCGGACAGGATCATGCCCGCAGTCTTGCATACCAAGCCCGCAAGAACACGGGACCAATCGCCGCCGCAGCGACGGCGTCGCCGACCGCCGCCGCGCGCCTAGAGTTCAGTGATTTTTACGACGTCACATGCGACGCCGAATGCGTTCGAGCGCGCAGGCCGCTGCGCGCGGACCGACGTTGAGGACCCGATGCTCACGACTCAGGAACGCGCGATGCTCGCCTCAAGCCCCTTCGGCGAGACCGACGGCAAGGCGCTGGGGTGCTATCTCGCGGTCATCCTGCGCGGCGTGGCGGACGGGATTTTTGATCACGTCACGGGCGTCGCCTATCTCCAGCACCTCGTCGTCATGGCCGCGCGCGGCGATCTGGAGGACGTTCAGCGCATGGCGCAGGGCGACCTGGAGGAAGAGACCGGAGCCACCGGTTGAGCTTCGGCTTGCGGCGCATGTCGTGACCCGACTATGGCGACCGCCGCCAAGGACACGGAAGAGGCTTGTTCGCATCCTTGGCCGGCTCGGAACGGCGGCGGCGCCCGGTCAGATCAGCAGCGTCTTCGCGATCGAGGCGCCGAGCGTGTATTTCGGATCGACCATGTTTCCGACCCTGAGCTTCCCGGCCTGGGTCAGCAGCATATACGCCTCGAGCTCGTCGTAGCCGTAATCGGCCGCCATCCAGCGCACGAGCTCGCGATAGGCGATGCGGGCCGCGTCCTCCATCGGGCGGCTGCAGCCGATCGTCATGATCGCGCCTTCGGTCTCCAGCCGCGGCCAGCGGAACGTCCAGTTCTTGATCAGGTCGATCTGGATGGTGGTCACAGTCGGGTGCTCGATCGCGAAGCCGCAGAGTTCGCCGTCGCCCTGCGTCGCGTGGCAGTCCCCGAGGTAGAGCAGCCCGCCGGGAGCGTGCACCGGCAGGTAGATCACCGCGCCGGGCGCGACGTCCGGCAGGTCCATGTTGCCGCCGTAGTAGTCCGGAACGAGCGAGGAGATCGCCTCGATCTCGGGCGAGGTCCCGATGGTCCCGATGAACGGCTCATAGGGCAGCGAGATTTTGTCGTTCCAGACGACGCCCTTCTCGGGCGTCACCTCGAGCTTCTTGACGATCTCGGGCAGCGGGGCGTTGAGCATGGCCGTGTCGTTGGTGCCGACGAGCGCGCCGAACTCCGGCATGATGCAGGTGGTGCCGACCGGCTGCGGGCCGCGCGGGACGATGTTCTGGATGTAGACGGCGAGGCAGTCGCCCTTCTCGGCGCCGTTGACAAAGATCGGGCCATTCTGCGGATTGAGGAACGGGAAGTTCAGGATCGCGCTCGGGCTGTCGGTCTCATGCTTGATCTGGCCCTCCATCGCGTCGTGGGTCTCGGCCGAGACCACCGCGCCGGGGTCGACCCGCAGAACCGGTTCGGCGTAGGGGCCATAGACGTAGTGGTATTTGCCCTGCGTTTCCTCGGTGATCGCGAACGACTGGCCCGGCAGCCCCTTCGCTTCGCCGCGCTTCGCCATGATCGAGTTCTCGAGCCAGCTCATGATTGCCGTTCTCCTGATGGAGGGCGGGCTGGCGTCGCTGGCAGCCGTCGTCCTGGATGCGCGAGGGCGCGTCGCCGGCATGGCGAACATTTTTCGACGCCCTCGTCGGGTCTCAAAAGGGTCAGCGTCGGGCAAGCGTCAGCTCGACGGGCGTGTCCTGGGAAGCTCCGGTCGGCTCTGACCGGCAGGCGAGTTGCTGTTCGCAGTAGTCTTCGAGGCTTAGGCGACTGCGCATGCTGTCGCGGCGCAGGATGGCGTAGGCCTCGTCGTCGTCGATGGCGTGCTGCTCCATGATGCGCACGATGGTCTTGATCACTAGCCGGCGCCGGCGTCGCCGGTCCTGGTGCTCGCTGAGCTGATCGGCCAGCGACTTGCGCTGCAGATACTGGTTCACGCCGAGAAACAGCGTGGTGTAGACGGCGCCCGCATAGACCGGCTTGCGCAGGAAGGCGGTCGCGCCCTGCGCCATCAGCCCCTTCAGGCGGCTCGGCGCCTCGACGCCGACGAGTCCGATGACAGGCGCAGGCGGCAGGCTGTTGGCGATCGCCCCTGCGCCCAGAACGCCCTCGAGGTCGCCGTCGACGAAGAGCACGTCGCGCTCGAAGCTGAATGCGGAGGCGTCGACCACGGCGGAAGCGGGAACTCCGGCGCGCTCGACCGCGAGGCCAAGCTTGGCGAGCACTGAGGCCAGCGTGTCCACGCCGCCGTCGCCAGAAGCGAAGATCACCGCCCGCATGCCTCGGAAGTTCTGGACCGGCGCCTGGGACATTAGCTCACCACCCGAAGCCGGGAGGCGGCCGACCGCCAGGCGTCCGTCGCGGAGAAACGGACGAGGTACGGATCGGGACGGATCGCGGAGGGCTCCTCACGGATCACCTCGAAGGTGGCGTCGTCGCGGGAACGGCCGATCCGCGGCGTTAGGTAGAGATGCATGGTCTCGGCGTCGACGAGAACCTCCCCTTGCGGCGCAGCGAGGCGCTGGTTCGCCAGCGCGGATCGCACCGCGCCGATCTCGTCGCTCCGCGCCTCCCGCATGGCGGCCGCAAGGAGCTTGACCGCGATATAGGAGGCCTCGGCGTCCGCGGACGCCCACGGCTTGTCCGGATAGGCAGCCGCGTAGGCGGACACGAAGGCGCGGCTTTCAGGCGTCTGCAGCGACGAGAAGTAGACGCTCGAACTGATGTGGCCGGCCACGGCGTCGCCGCCGATGTCGACGAGGTCCGGCTCGTTGAGATTGCAGCTCGCGATCGGCATCACGGCCGGCTGGTCGATCCCGCGGGCGACGCAGGCCTCGCGGAGGCGCCGGATGAACGAATACCCGCTGACGCCGATCAGCGAGGAGAACACGAAGTTTGGTTGCGCCGCGAGGATCGCCTCGATCGTCTTGTCAAAATCGGTCTCGCCGACCGGCAGGTAGCGCTCGGCGAGCACCGTTCCGGCTCGCGCGACGACCACCTCCCGCAGGATCCGGTTGTTTTCCCAGGCCCAGATGTAGTTCGAGCCCACGCAGAACGCGCGGTCGCCGTAGGACGACATCAGGTAGTCGATCAGCGGCAGGATGTGCTGGTTGGGAGCCGCGCCCGTATAGACGACGTTGTCGGAGCTCTCGAACCCCTCATAATGCGACGGATACCAGAGCATCCCGTCATGCTTCTCGAAGGCCGGGATCACCTCCTTGCGGCTCGAGGAGGTGTAGCAGCCGACGACCTGACGGATGCCCGACGACAGGAGTTGGGAGCTGAGCGACGCGTAGCGCGAGAGATCGCCTCCGGGGTTCACGACGACCGGATCGAGCCTGACCGCGCCTTCGCCGTTGATCTCCGAGATCGCCAGCATGGCCCCGTTCAGCATCGGCTCGGCGACCGAGCTGTAGGGCCCGGTCGAGGAGAACATCAGGCCGACGCGGAATGTGTCTGTCGTCATCGGTCGCCGAACGAAAAAAGCCCTCGAGCCGTGAGGCTTGAGGGCGACGCTGCCTGGCGCGTCCAACGTGCGCGCCGTGATGTTCATCGAAAACTCTGGCGCTCAATTGGGCATCCTTGCCCAGCGCCTACGTCTTAGGCTCCCTCCCTGCACATCGGTTGTCAAGCCGAGATTGACGATCTTTGAGCCTTCAGTGCGAGTAAAAATCATGCCGCAAGCGGTCAAAAATTGTGCTTGACTGTCAATTGGGCTCGCCTCACTCTCTCGCCAAGCGTCGGGCAAAGCTGCCCATGTAGACGCAAGTCACTCGGATCACAGGAATTCGGCACAGTCGCCCGCAGCAAGATGCTGACGGGCTTTTTTGCGTTTGGCCGCCGTGCGCTGCTTCGCGAAGGAGCCTTGCATCTTCGTGTTTACTCGCCTGGACGTATCGCCGATGAGCGACGTCGAGGCCTGGCTCAATCGAGGCGACGGCTCCTGGAGCCGCGCCCAGCCCGCGGAGGCTCCAGCGTGAAGGTCCAACATTATCTCGGGGGCATCGAGAACCTCGGTCCCGTCAGCGTCGAGAAGCGCGTCTTCGTCGAGCCGTGGGAGGCGCAGCTCTTCGCCGTCCACACGACGATGATGGGCACCGGCATCTGGGCCTGGCCGGACCTGCGGGTGCTGGCCGAGTCCATGAACCCGCTCGACTACTTCAAGTACCGCTACTACATCAAATGGCTCGGCGGCATGTGCAAGTTCCTGATCTCCAGGAACTACATCTCCGAGAAGGAGCTCGAGGCGAAGACCAAGTATTACCTTGAGAACCCGGAAGCCGCGCAGCCCAACGCCGGAAACAACGACGTCACCGAACGGGTCATCGAGTATTTCTACACCGGCGCGAATCCCTATCGCGACGTCGCGGTGAACCCGATCTTCAAGGTCGGCGACACGGTCCGCGTGAAGGACATGCCGCCCGCGGTCCACACCCGGCTCCCCGGCTACCTCCGTAACCGCACCGGCGTCGTCGAGACCGTCTACAAGGGCGCGTATCTCTACGCCGACAACGTGCCGACCGACGGCATCTGCACCGCGCAGCCGGTCTACCTCGTGAAGTTCAAGACGCGCGACCTCTGGGACGACATCCCGGACAAGGGCGACGTTCTCTACAACGACTGCTTCGAGGTCTACCTCGAGGCGGCGTGACCCCTCCCACATCCTCTTCACGAGACTTAAGCGGCGGCGCGCCCGCCAGGAAAAGGCGAGTTCAATGAGCGACGATCACGAGCACGAGCACCACCACCATCTGCGCGAGAGCGAGACCTATTACGCCGCACGCACCAAGGCGCTGGAATCCCTGTTCCGCGAGAAGGGTCTTATCGGGACGGACACGGTCGACCGCGTCATCAACTTCTTCGAGCACGAGATGGGGCCGTTCAACGGCGCCAAGGTCGTCGCCAAGGCGTGGACCGACCCGGCCTTCAAGGCGCGGCTGCTCGCCGACGCCAACAAGGCGATCGCGGAGCTCGGCATGCGCGACGGCATCGAGGGCGAGAACCTCAAGGTCGTCGAGAACGTCCCCGGCACCCACAACGTGGTCTGCTGCACGCTTTGCTCGTGCTGGCCGTGGCCGCTGCTCGGCCTGCCGCCATACTGGTTCAAGGATCCGGTGTTCCGCGCCCGGGTCGTCCGCGAGCCGCGCGGCGTGCTGTCGGACTTCGGCGTGACGCTGCCGGATGAATCGAAGATCGAGATCTGGGATTCGAGCGCCCAGGTCCGTTACTTCGTCATCCCCGAGCGTCCCACCGGCACCGAGGGCTGGACGGAGGAGAAGCTCGCCGCGCTGGTCTCCACCGAGGCCATGCAGGGCCTCGGCCTGGCGACGGCCTGAGGGAGGGACAGGCGATGGACGCCTATGTCGACGACCTCACCGGCCGTGAGGCCATCCCGCGCAACTGCGAGAGCCTGAAGTTCGACGAGCCCTGGCAGGGCCGCGCCTTCGGCATGGTTCTCGCCCTCGCGGAGGCGAAGTCCTACCCCTATGAGGACTTCCGCAAGAGCCTGATCAGCACCATCGGCGAGTGGGACAAGACCCACGAGCCGGGCGACGAAACCTGGAGCTACTACGAACAGTGGCTCGCGGCCTTCGAGAAGCTCGCGCTCGAGAAGGGCCTGGTCAGTCCCGAGGAGCTCGACCGACGAACGGAAGAGTTCCTGCACCGCACCCGCGACGAGGTCATCTGACCTCCCCGTAGGCGCTTCCGAACCGACGTTCCGCCGCCGGCGCGAGACTCTTCGCGCCGGAACGGGGGAGCCTTGTCCTCACGCGTCTCGAAAGGGCGCTAGCCATGATCATCCCTCTCGCAATCAGCGTGGGCCTGCTCGGGGGCGTGTGCACCTGGCTGTTCCTCGCGACCAACGCCTTCCTCATCTGGGCGGCGTTCGTGGCCTGGGCGTGCTTCTACCACTCCGGCGGCGACGCCGCGGCGTTCCGCACGACCGTCGTGTCGAACCTGTTCGGCGTCGCGGTGGCCTGGGCCGCGGGGCTGGCGCTCGCGACGATCGCTCCGGGGCCCGCGCTCGGCGCGACGATCGTCGCGGCGTCGATCGCGATCTACATCCTCGCGGCCTACGTTCCCGCCTTCTCGTCGATCCCCGCCGTCACCTACGGCTACGCCTGCACCTTCTCGTTCCTGACGCAGAACGCGGACGCCTTCACGCCCGCTGTCATGCTGTCGGCCTCCGGCCGCAACGCGCTGCTGCTCGTCCCGTTCTCGATGATCATCGGCGCCTGCTTCGCCTTCGCCTCGGCGAAGTTCGCGGCCTGGATCCACGGGCTCTCGCCAAAACAGTCCGTCAGCGCCTCCTGAGCTGCGCCTTCCGCCGCGCGGCCCTCCGCGCGGCGTCTCCTCAACCGGTCGAACTGGGAGATCCCTATGACCAACGCCGCATTCGCCACCACCGCGCCGACGACGGCGCGCGCCGAGCCGATCCCGGTCTCGACGATCCTGCCCTGGGCCGTATTCGGCGGCCTGATGCTCCTCCTCACCGTCTATTTCGTCGGCGCGGAGGAGGGCGCGACCTCGCTGATCGGAGGCTCCTTCGTGCACGAGTTCGTGCATGACGGCCGCCACCTGCTCGGCTTCCCCTGCCACTGACGGAGAGCGAGATGGTCGGCAACCTGCTGTTGAGGGGCATGATGGTCGGCGTGCTCGCCGGCCTTCTCGCCTTCTGCTTCGCCAAAGTCTACGGCGAGCCGTACGTCGATTACGCGATCGCCTTCGAGGAGCATGCCGGCCACGCCGCGGGCGCGGCCGGCGCCTCGGAAGAGCCCGAGATCGTCAGCCGGGCGACGCAGGCGGGCGTCGGCCTCTTCGCCGGCCTCGCGATCTACGGCGCCGCGGTCGGCGGCCTGTCCGCGCTGGCGTTCGCTTTCGCGAACGGCCGGCTCGGTCGGATGCGCCCTCGCTCGCTCGCGGCCCTGATCGCGGCGCTCGGCTTCGTCGCGGTCGTCGTGGTCCCGCAGCTCAAATACCCGGCCAATCCGCCAGCCGTCGGCAGCGCCGACACGATCATGGCGCGCACGGAGCTGTTCTTCGCCATGCTGGCGTTCTCGGTCGTCCTGATGGTCGCGACCGTGATGCTCGCCCGTCGGCTCGCCGAGCGGCTGGGCGACTGGAACGCCGCGACAGTCGCGGGCCTCGTCTATGTCGGCGTGGTCGCGGTGATGTTCGCGGCCCTGCCGAATATCGAGGAGATCCCGGCAGCGTTCTCGCCGGCCGCGCTGTGGAATTTCCGGATCGCGTCGATCGGCGTCCAGGCTGTGCTCTACGCCGCGATCGGCCTCGGCTTCGGGGCGGCCACGGAATACGCCGCCGGCCGCGCGGGCCGCCCGGCGCGGGCGACGAGCGCGGCGGCGGCGCGATGACGCAGCGCTCGTTCAGGGGACGGTTCGTCCGCGTAATCCGGGCCGTCGCAGTCGCAGCGGCGTTTTCAGCGCCCGGCGCCGCGCTCGCCCATTCCGGCGGGCCGGTGCCCTCCGCTGAAGGCGGCCTGCCGATCGCGCCGATCTCCCACGGCGAGATGGCCATCATCAACCAGCATCTCGACGAGATCGTCGCCCTCGCGAAGGTCCAGACCGCAACCGAGGGGCCGGTGCGGCGGCTCACGAACCACTTCGGCGTCCAGTTCGCCTATTGCGGCTGGGGGCTCGCGCCGGGCGCCGTCTCGCGCGAGGACAGCCCGTTCAATCCCTGCGCCCACGCCTATCTCGCGGCCGCCAAGGAACTGCTGCTCGCCATGGCGGACGCGCCGGAGAGCCGACGGCGGGCGAGCGCAATACTCGAACGGATCGACGCCCGCCGTGCGGCCTCGCCCGAGGCTGGCGTAATCTGCTCCTCGAGCGGGAACATGTTCAACACCGCCGCGATCGTCAGACCAAAGATCGCCGATGTCGTCAGGGACCCTGCCACGGCTTCCGCGGGCGTCGGGCTCTTCCTGCTGTTCGCGGGCGCCGCAGCCGTCGCGGCGGCGGTTCGTCGCCGCGTCGTCGACCAGGACCAGGAACGGCTCGACGTCTTGTGAGCCTCTCCGCCTGTCCGGGACCGCACAATGACGCATCGCCTGACGCTCATCTGCGCCGTTCGCGCGAAGCGCCCCTGCTTCCCCGGGGGCGAGGCGGCGGACGACGCCGGGCCCGCGATCGACGTCACGCCGGAATGGCGCGTTTTGCAGGCCGACCGATATTGGCGCGCCCCGGACGGGTTGGCGCGCCGAACAGCTGAATGGTTCGGCGTCGACGCCCTGGTTTCGGACGGTCTGGCGGAAATCGATTATGGCGCATGGCGCGGCCGCGCTCTGGACGACGTGGCCCGAGACGAGCCTGACGCGTTCAAGGTCTGGCTCACCGACCCGACGGCTTCGCCGCATGGCGGCGAATCCTTCTCGGACCTGTTGTCGCGCGTCGGCGGTTGGCTCGGGGCGAACCAATCCCTTTCAGGACATAGCGTTGCGATCGCGTCGGCGTCGGTCGTCAATGCGTGCGTGCTGGCGTCGCTCGGCGCGCCCGCGACGGCCTTCTTCCGGATCGACGCAGAGCCGCTTTCGCTCTCGAAGCTCGTGAGCGACGGCCGGCGTTGGAGCGTGCGCTCGCTGAACGGGCGACCCGCAGGGCGATCTCGAGGCGATCGTCATCCCGTTTGAGGCCAGGCTTCGCCTGACGGCAAGCCCCGCGGCGGGCGCCGCGGTCGAGCTCGTGAAGGAGAGGGCCGCGGATCTTTTGGGCGGTCCGTATCCGACGTTGCGATGTTTCAGAACTGCCAGTTCATCGGGACCCAGGCGTATCCGGTTGCAGTTTTGAGAAGTCTGCCCAGGCCCGGGAACGGGTAATGAAACCCAAGAACCGGCATCCGGTCCGCGGCCGCCATGTCGAAGATCCGGATGCGGGACGCCAAGGCCGCATCCTTGTCGCGATCTGGACCCGGTTTCCAGAAATTGTCGATGTTGACGATCGGATGATAGGCGAGGTCGGCCGTCAGGAGCGCCTGCTCGGAGCCCGAGTGGATCAGGAAAGCGGACATGCCGGGCGTGTGTCCCTGCGCCGCGATCGACGCGAGGCCGGGGACGATTTCGGCGCCCGCCTCGTAGAGCTCGATGTCCCGCGCGTAAGGTTCGACGCTGCGTTTGATGGCGGCGCCGAATTGCTTTCGGAAATCCTCGGGAACCGGCATGTAGGACAGGTCAGGATCGTTACGAACGAAGAAGTCCCAGTCGGCTCTCGGCGCGAAGACGGTCGCCCGCGGAAAGGCCTTTTCCCCTGATGCGCTTCGCAGATTGCCGACGTGGTCTGGATGCGCGTGCGACACGACGATGAGGTCGATGTCTTCGGCGCGTAAGCCGACCGCGGCGAGGTTATCGAAGATCCTGCCCCCGTTCGGCCCCATCGTCCGACCGGCGCCCGCCTCCAGCAGAACGCGCTTGCCGCCGGTCTCGATGAGGACGACGTTGAGGTTCAGCGTTAGTCGATCAGCCGGCAGAAAGGCGCGCCGGAGGACGTCCGCCAATTCCGCCTCGGGAGCGTCGCTGGCGTAGACCCGTGCGGGCCCCCCGATCAACCCGTCGCTCAATACCGTCGCGTCGATGTCTCCGACCTTGAACCGGTATGTTGAGGCGTTGCCGACGATCTGCGTCGCGGCTTGGGCGTGAACGTGCAGTGGGAGACCAGTTCCGGCCGCCAGCCCGGATGCGCCGGCTACCGCGGACAGAACGAACTTGCGGCGATCGATGGCGAGCGCGGACATCAGATCCTCCTTCGTGTGAGACCGATCTTTGCTGAGCCTGGGGCCGTTCGTCTCGGTGCCGGGCGATCAGGTCCCGGCGGGCGACGTCGCCAGCGCGGCGCGCCCGGCGCGGCGCTCGGCCCGCGCCTCCGCTGCGTCCGCAGGCGAGCGCGTCGGCAGGTCCAGGCGGACCACCAGCCCTTGGGGCTCGCCATCGCGCAGCTCCATCGTCCCGCCGTGGCCGCCCACCACCTCGTGAACGATCGACAGGCCGAGGCCGAAGCCTCCGGGTCCCTTGGGCGAACGGCTCGCGTCGCCCTTGAAGAACGGCTCCAGCACCTTGGCGCGAAGCTCCTCCGGGACGCCCGGTCCGCGATCCGTCACCTCGATGCGGACGCCGCCGGTCCGCGTCACGAGCCGGACCGTGACGGCCCCGGCGAACTTGACGCCGTTGTCGACGAGGTTGGTCACTGCGCGCGCGAGAGCCTGCGGCTTACACGCGAAGGCGAGCCGGTCCGGACCCTCATAGGTCACCGGCAGGCCGGCGTTCTCGAAATCGTGGCACACGGTCTGGAGCAGGCTCGGCAGGTCGACGCGCAGGATCGTTTCGGTCGCGACGTCGCGCTGCAGATAGGTCAGCGTCTCCTCGATCATCGCGTCGATGCGGCTGATGTCGGTCAGCATGGCGTCGCGCAAGCCCGCGTCGGTCGAGCGCTCGGCCCGCATCCTGAGCCGCGTGAGCGGCGTCCTCAGGTCGTGGCTGATCGCCCGCACCATGCGGGTGCGGCCGTCGATCATCTCGCGGATGCGGGTCCGCATGTCGTTGAGCGACCGCGCGAGCGACCGGATCTCCCGCGGGCCTCCCTCGTAGAACGGGCGATCCGGTCCCTCGTCCGGGCTGAGGCTCTGGGCCTCCCGGGAAAAGTTCGTGAGCGGCGCGATGATGATGCTGCCGACATAGATCGACAGGAGCAGCATCGGGAGCACGACCACGAGGACCTTCGGCAGGAAGAGCAGGCGTTCCGGATGGAGCAGAGGCAAAGGCGCGCGCGCCGCCGGCGTGAAGGCCAGGATCTCGCCGTCGCCGAACGGTACCACGATGGCGTCCTCCGACCATCCCCTGATCGTCCGCCGCCGGATCTCTGCGCCGAGGGACGACTTCAGTTCGTCGCGGATTTCCGCGAGGTCGCAGTCTGACGTCACGGTCTGGCCGAGCTCCTTCGCGGCCTCCTGTCGGCTCAGGAGCTCGACCTTCAGGCCCGTCGCGCTGGTGGCGGCCATGACCGCCTGAGCGACCTGCGGCGCGCCCGCGTTCGCGAGCTGGGACACGACCATCTGGATCCTGATGGCCGTCCGGCTCTTGTAGGGGGTCTTGTTCTCGCTGCTGTAGATGAGGCTCGCGATGACCACGACCGCCAGGATCGGCAGCGCCGTCAGCACGATGATCTGCCGGCGGATTGAGCCGCAGAGGAAAAGCGACCGCAACCGGTTCATGACGCCTCGACCCTCGGCGTGAAGAGGTAGCCGCCGAGCCGCACCGTCTTGATGAGGCTGGGATCCTTCGGATTCGGCTCGATCTTCTGGCGGATGCGGCTGATGTGGACGTCGACGCTGCGCTCCACCGGACCCGCGACCCCTGCGTGGGTCAGCGACAGCAGCTGCTCGCGCGTCAGGACGCGGCCGGCGTTTAGGCACAGCGCGACCAGGAGGTCGAATTCGGCGGTCGTCATGAAGATCTGCGATCCGGCGCGGTCGACGAGCGTGCGCGACACGGGATCGATGCGCCAGCCGTCAAAGCTCATCGCGCTCGGGCGTTCGGGACGTTCCGACCCATAGGAGGCGCGCCGCAGCAGGCTCTTGATGCGGGCGAGCAGTTCGCGCGAGTTGAAGGGTTTCGTGACGTAGTCGTCGGCGCCGAATTCGAGCCCGACGATGCGGTCGACGTCGGTCGCGACCGCGGTGAGCATGATGATCGGCGTCCGCGCTTCGGCTCGTAGCCGCCGGCAGATGCTGAAGCCGTCCTCTCCGGGCAGCATGACGTCGAGCACGACGAGGTCGAACGACTGCCTGCGCAGCACCCGGTCCATCTCCGCGCCCGACTGCGCCGAAACCACCGTGTAGCCGTTCTGAACGAGCATCTCGGACAGCATGTCGGCGATGTCGCGGTCGTCCTCGACCAGGAGGATCGTCGCCGTAAGCTCCGGGACGCAGACTGGCATCTGAGAGTTCATCGAGCGCCTTCGCGTGGGATCGCCGACCATAAATCCCATGCGGGACGTCGCGATGTCACGGCGGGAGATGTTTTGTTTTATGAAGGCGCTGCTCGGCCCTCGTCGAAACTGACGCCCGTCAGCGTCTCGGAGCATCGCCACAGACGCGATGCCGCCGCCTCGTCGAGCGCCTGCCGCGGCGTTCTGGCAGGGGCGGGCGCGCCGCGTGTTTCTCCGAGCTTGTCCGGACCGTAGTAGGCGCCGGCCCTGGCCTCGCGCGACGTCGCGGCGAAGAGAGTCGGCAGCGCGCCCTGCGCCGCAGGCTGGAACAGGAACCAGAGCAGAGAGCGGGCAAGCCCTGCGCCGCTCCAGCGGCCGGACCCGTTGTGCAGCAGTTCGGTGCGCGAGATCCCCGGATGCGCCGCCATGCTGGCGAGGCCCCAGCCGGCCGACTCGCTGCGACGCTGCAGCTCGAAGGCGAACATCAGGCAGGCGAGCTTCGACTGACTGTAGACCGGCATCGGCCTGTAGCCCTTCGTCGCGTTCAGATCGTCGAAGTCGATCGCGCCGCCGCGCGCCGCGATGCTCGAGAGCGTGACCACACGAGCGTCCCGGCCGTTCCGCAGCAGCGGAAGCAGATGCGCCGTCAGCGCGAAATGGCCGAGATAGTTCACGCCGAACTGCAGCTCGAAGCCGTCGATTGTCTCCCGCCGCTTGGGCGGGGTCATGACGCCGGCGTTGTTGACGAGCAGATCGAGGCTGTCCCGCTGGTCGGCGAGCCGTTCGCCGAGATGCGCAACGGACCTCAGGTCGGCGAGATCGGCCTGCTTGAACGTGACGTCGGCGAAGGGTTCTTCGCGTCGGATTCGCGCGACGGCGTCGGCGCCCTTCTCCGGATCGCGGCCGACGATGATCACGTCGCCGCCGGCCTTGGCCAGCGCGAGCGCGGTTTCGTAGCCGAGCCCCCCGGTTCCGGTCACGACGGCCGATCGGCCCTTCTGCGAGGGCATGTCGGCTTTGGACCACTTCGCCATGATCAGCTTGCCTTTCCGGTGAGATGCGCGTTCGAGGCACTGCCGACCGAGCCGAACGGCAAGCTCCGCGTCGGAGCTCCCGTCAGCGCGAGGATCGCGTTGGCGACCGCGGGCGCGATCGGCGGGACGCCGGGCTCGCCCATGCCGCTCGGCGGGTTCCTGGACGCGATGATGTGGGTCTCGACCGCCGGCGCCTCGTTCATCCGCAGCACGCGATACCGGTCGAAGTTCCTCTCCTGCACGACGCCGTCCTTGAGCGTGATGGCGCCGAACAGCGCCGCTGAAAGCCCGAAGCCGACCGAGCCTTCCATCTGCGCGGCGATCTGGTCCGGCGAGACGGCGATCCCGCAGTCGACCACGGCCACCACCCGGCGCACCCGGGGGCGGCCGTTCTCGATCCGGACTTCGGCGACCTGGCCGACGACCGTGTCGAAGCTTTCGTGCACCGCCATGCCGCGCGCCCATCCGGGCTCGAGCGGCGTCCCCCATCCCGACCTGCGGCGAAGCTCGTCCAGCACCGCGAGGCGTCGCGTCGCGCCCGCGTTCTCGTAGAGCGCCCGGCGGTAGTCCGCCGGGTCGCGGCCCGTCCGCCGGGCGAACTGGTCGACGATGTGCTCCATCGCCATGGCGGAATGCGAATGGCCCACCGAGCGCCAGAACTGGACCGGCACCGGGAAGTCCGGCGTAAACACTTTCCCGTCGACAACCGAGGCGGTCGCAAAATAGGGCGAGCCCTCCACGCCCTCGGCCGTGAAGCGCGTCACGATCGGGAGCAGCGACTGCGCGACCACGTGGTGGCGCCAGCGCGCCGGGTAGCCGTCGGAGCCGAGCTCGACCCAGGCGCGGTGATGCGCCATCGGCCGATAGTAGCCGCCGGTCAGGTCGTCCTCGCGGGTCCAGACCAGCTTGACCGGCCGCCTCTCCATGCGCTTCGCGATCCGCACGCATTCGACGAGGCAGTCGGCCGACATCACGCCGCGGCGCCCGAACGATCCGCCGGCCGGCAGCACCTTGACCTCGACCTTCCCCGGCAGCGTCAGCGCTGCGCGCGCGGCCTGAATCTGGTCGACGGTCGCCATCTGCGAGCCCGAGATCACCTCGACGTTCCAGCCGTCGACGCGGACGACGCAGTCGAGCGTCTCCATGGGCGCGTGCGCGAGATACGGGAGGTCGAGCGCGAATTCGAGGGCGTCCGCGCCGAACGCGGCTTCGACGTCGCCGCGCGTCTCGAAGGCGCTCGGCTTGAGCTCCGTGCGGCCCTCGGCGATGTCCTGGAACCAGCCCGCAAGCTCCGGCGACGAGCGTCGTTCGGCGTCGCGATCGTCCCATGCGATCCTGAGAGCCTTGCGCCCCTCGATCGCCGCGAAGGTGGTCTCGGCCACCACCGCCACGCCGCTCTCAATCGCGAACACGTCGACCACGCCCCGTACGGCGCGCGCGCCGGCGTCGTCGAAGCTCGCCAGCTTGCCGCCGAAGCGCGGGCTGCGGCTCACCACGGCGGTGAGCATGCCCGGCAGCTGAAGGTCCTGCGTGTAAGTCGTCGCGCCCGTGCTCTTCCCAAGGCTGTCCTTGCGGCGGACCCGGTCGGTTCCGATCAGCCTGAAGTCCTGCGGAAGTTTGAGGACCGAGGCGCTCGGAGGCGTCTGCCGGGCCGCGTCCTCCAGCAGCGAGGCGAAGCTCGCCGAGCGGCCGGACATGAGGTCGGACACGACGCTGTCCAGCACGGTCAGCGACTCCGGCGGCGCGCCCCATCGCTCGGCGGCGGCCGCGACGAACATCGCCCGCGCCGCGGCGCCGGCGGCGCGCAGCGTCTCCCAGTTGCTCGCGGTCGAGCTGGATCCCGCCGTCAGCTGCGGGCCGTATGCGCCGAAGGCGCCGACGGCGTCGATCACCCGCACCTTGTCCCAGTCGGCGTCGAGCTCCTCGGCGACCATGGCGGCGAGGCCCGCATGGACGCCTTGGCCCATCTCCTGCTGCTTGTTGACGACCGTGACCCAGCCGTCCCCGCCGATGCGGATGAAGGGCCCGAACACGCTTGGCGCGGGGGGCTCGCCGCCGGCCTGCAGGAGGGCGCCGGCGACCTGCAGGGGTCGGGCGGCGGTGTAGCCGACGATCATGGCGCCGCCCACGAGCGTGCCGCCGAGGATCAGCCGGCGACGCGACATCCGGAAGCGCCCGGACGGCTCGGACGGTTTCGTCGAGCGGGCGCTCATCGACGGGCCTCCTCGCGCGCCCGCTGGCGCAGCAGTTCCGCCGCGTCGTGGATTGCGGCGCGGATGCGCGGATAGGCGGCGCAGCGGCAGATGTTGCCGCTCATCGCGGCGTCGATGTCGTCGTCGGTCGGTGACGGCGCCTCGCGGAGCAGCGCGATGGCGCTCATCACCTGTCCGGACTGGCAGAACCCGCATTGCGGCACGTCGCGCGCCACCCAGGCGTCCCGGATCGCGTCCGCCTCTACGCCTTCGATGGCCTCGATCGTGACGATGCGAGCAGCGCCCACGTCCTCCACGGGGATCGCGCAGGACCGCGTCGGCTGGCCGTCGATATGGACGGTGCAGGCGCCGCACAGGCCTGCGCCGCAGCCATACTTCGTTCCGGTCAGCTGCAGCACGTCACGGAGCACCCAGAGCAGGGGCGTCCGCCCGTCGGAGTTGATCCGGCGCACCTCGCCGTTGATCGAAAGAGAATGGGACATAGGATCTCCTCGCGATTGGGCAGGACCGGCGTCAGCGCCAGCCTTCGGACAGGCGGCGGTGGGAGCGGCGCTGGATGCGATGGACGGTGGCGGGCGGAACGTTGGCGAGAGCGCGGCCGACGCGGCTCGCCTTCAGGCCGAGCCGGTCCAGGATCGGCCGTGGGATGGGGCAGCCTGGCCCGTAGGTGAACTGGTAGAAGGCGCCGCCTGGCCGCAGGTGGCGAAACGCGCCGTCCAGGATCGCGACGACCTTGCGGGGCGACATCGAGAGCAGCGGCAGACCGCTCACCACGGCGCCCGCCCGACGACCTCCGAACAGGTCGACCGCGCGCAGCCCGGACGCGTCCATCCACAGCACGCGCGCCTCGGGGAAGCGCGTCTCCAGCATGACGGCGAACTCCGAGCCCGCCTCGATCAGCGCCAGTTCGCGTTCCGGCACGCCGCGATCGAGAAGCGCGCGGGTGAAGACGCCGGTGCCCGGCCCGAGCTCGATCACGGGGCCGCTCTCCGGCCCGATCTCGGCAGTGATCGCCCTGGCGAGCGTCGCGCCGGACGGCGCCAGGGCTCCGACGCGCAACGGCGCAGAGATCCATTCCCGCAGGAAAGTGAGGTTGTCGAAGGTCTGAGCAGCGGTCACGGGTTGTCCTGTTGAATCGGCGTCGCCAATCTTCGGGACAGGACCTTGATAGGTCGGAACGTTGCTTTGGATGTCTCTTTGTTAAGTGATGTTGCAGGGCAAGATCTGGAGCGACCTGCCTTCGAATACCGCACATGAAGCGGATTAACATATCTTAACAAACAAAAACTCTTCGCAACGGTGTCTTCGCCATGATGTCGGCAGACAGCGTCCGACGCGCCGTCCGCGGCTCCCGAGATCGCCGCCTCGACAGCCGATAAGGAGCCGCTCGCATGCGCATCATGAGACTCACCGCCGTGTGCGCGGTCCTGCTCGCCCGCACGGTGGGCCTGGGCGCCTCGCTCCTGCTGACATCGGAGGCGGTCGCGGCCTCTGGCCAATCGGAGCCATCGACGGCCCGGGCTTCGCTGGGCTCCGACTTCATGCCGCCGCGATGATCCGAAAGCCGATGCGACGCGCCTTCAAATGGATTTCGCTGCTGCTGCTGCTGAGTCTGCCCGGCATCGTCGGCTATGCGCAGAGCCGGGACGCGCGCGGCGCGATGACGGAGATATCGAACCGCGCCGCCAAGGGCGACCGGCTCCCCAGCGGGCGTCCGTCGGAACCGGTCTGGCTCTCCTGCGCGCCGGCGAGGCGAGCCGGCGACGCCGACATCTGCCGGGTTTTCGCCCCCGCGGACTGAGATCGGATCGGGGAAGCGTCCCCACACCCGATCCGGCCGGCGGCCGCCGTCTCCAACTCGACGGCGGCCGCCGGAGCCTTCGCCCGTCACGGCTTACCGAGGCGAAGCCGTGGGCGAACCGACATCCGCAAGCGGGGGCAAGCGGGTGTCAGCTTCGGCGCGAAGCAGCGGCTCGTCGCCGCGCAAAGCTTGGCGCCCCTGGGCGTATGTGGCGATATCTCAAGAACCTGGAGCGGCGTCCGTCCTGCAGATGCGGCCCACAAAATCGAGAAAGGCGCGCACCTTCGCCGGCGTCTGACGCCGGGAGGGATAGAAGGCATAAAGCGGAAAGCGCTCGTCGGCCCAATCTGTCAGCACCTGAGTCAGACGCCCATCGCGCAGCCACGGCGCAAGACCCAGTTCGAAGCTTTGGAAGAGGCCGCTCCCTGCCTCGCAAGCCGCAAGGGCGGCGGATGGGTCGTCCATGACGACCCGCCCCGCAACCTTGGTCTCGACCACCGAACCCGCCCTATGGAACTTCCAGGGGAAGGGGCGACCGGTCTCCGGATTGCGGAACAGAAGAACATCGTGTTGCGCGACGTCCGCCGGGCTTTGCGGCGTACCTCGCCGCGCAAGGTAAGCCGGCGCGGCGCAGGTGACGATCCGGGTCTCCAGGAGCTTCCGGGCGATCATCGCGGCATTAGGCGGCGATCCGAACCGCACCGCCACATCGACGCCGCCATGCATCATCTCCTCGCGGTGATTGCTGATTACAAACTCGAGCTGAAGCTCCGGATGCAATCGCAGGAGCTCGGGAAGGCGAGGCGCCAAGATCACCCGGGCGAACCAGGGATCGGTGTTGACCTTCAATCGCCCGCGCACGGTGGCGGTCGCCGAGCCGGCGTCTTCCGCAGCGTCGCGGATCGCCGCAAGCAGGGGCGAGACCTCCGCGTGGAAGCGGCGGCCTTCTTCCGTGAGCTCCACACGACGCGGAGTCCGGTGAAACAAGCGAACTTGTAACTGGGCCTCGAGGCGGGCGATCGCGCGGCTGACGCCCGACGGCGTCAGCCCGAGCTCGTCTCCCGCGCGGGCGAACCCTCCTTGGTCGACGACCGCGACCATCACGCCGATCCCCGACAACAGGCGCGCGTCGACACTCATGATGACTCCTCGTCAACGTAGAGTGTCCATAATTGCGCTGGAAGCAATCGGCGTCGAGCGGGAAAACTCCGGCTCCGAACAAGGAGCGCCGCTATGAAACTGCAAGGAAAGAAGGTCGTCCTCCTGGGGGGCACCTCGGGCATCGGCTTGGCCGTCGCGCAGGCCGCAACGGACGAGGGCGCCGAGGCGGTCATCGCTTCGAGCAATCCGGGCCGCGTCAACGAAGCGCTGGCCGTGCTGCCCGCCGGCTCCACCGGCAGAGTCGTCGACCTTCTGGACGCCAATTCGATCGCCAGGTTCTTCGAGACCGTCGGCGCGTTCGACCATCTGGTCTACACGGCCGGTGAAGGGCTGAAGCTGTCCCCGTTGGCCGCGATGAG
Organism: Chelatococcus sambhunathii; assembly: GCA_031316315.1. GTDB lineage: Bacteria > Pseudomonadota > Alphaproteobacteria > Rhizobiales > Methylopilaceae > Methylopila. The sequence goes on along the minus strand of JADBEO010000013.1, from coordinate 73,656 downwards.
CCTGGACGAGGCGCGGACATTCTTCGAGCTGCGCTACTGGGGCGCTCTGGGAGCGGCAAAGGCCGCTCAGGGCAAGCTGCGGCCCGGCGGCTCCATCATCTTCACTTCCGGGATCGCAGGCGCAAGGCCAGGTCCGGGCTGGTCCGTGGCGGCGAGCATTTGTTCGGCTATGGAGGGGCTAACCCGCGCGCTCGCCGTCGAGCTTGCGCCTCTGCGCGTCAACATCGTCTCGCCGGGCGTCGTACGCTCGCCGCTCTGGCGCGACATGGACGACGGGGTTCGGAGCGCCTTCTACGCCGATCAGGCGGATCGTCTGCCGGTCAGACACGTGGGCGAGCCCGAAGAGGTGGCCCAAGCCTACGTCTACCTGATGGCTCAGACCTACGGCACAGGGCAGACGCTCGTGGTCGATGGAGGCGGCGTCCTCGTCTGACTTGCGCTGCAGGCAGGAAGTCGAAGGTTCGCTTCTCGGACTGAGCCCTATGTCTGATTATGGCGCGCTTCGGCGCCGAACCTGCGGTCGGCTGCGCCGCGAGGAGCGAGGAGCTTCTGCCGGGCTCGATTCGGGGGCAAACGCACGCGCCTTGCGGGCCCCCGCCCACGCCGTCAGGGATCGAGCAAGGTCGCAACGAGGCTTCGGAGGTCCGCAATATCGCTGGCGATGCGGTCGTCGCCGCGGCTCGACGAGGCGTAGAAGATGCCGTCGAGCTGCAGGCTGATCGTCCGCGCCGTGCGGCCGATCTCGACGTCGCGGAACTCGCCGGCGGCGATTCCGCGGGCGATGCAGTCCTCGAGCAAACCCTGCTCGAAGGCGTAGAACTGCGCGATTAGCGCGCCGGCGCCAGTCGGATCGTCATGCGAGGCGGAGTGGTCCGACATCAGCTGCGTCATGCGCGTGACTGTCTGGGCGATCGACAGGTGCATGTCGAGCCAGGACATGATTTCCGCGCGGGGCGTCGCGGCGTGCGCCCGGACCCTGGCGTAGCCGTCATAGAGCTGTTCGATGGCGTGGCCGAGGGCGCGCCGGAACAGATCCTCCTTGCTGTCGAAGTAATGGTAAATCAGCGCGGGATTGACGCCGCAGGCGCTCGCCAGATCACGCATCGTGACGTTGGAGTAGTGCCGCTCGGCGAACAGCTTCAGCGCCTCGTCCAGGATCGCCTCCGTCCGCTCCGCGGGCGCGAGCCGCCGGCGCGCTCCGCCGGCGCGCGGCCGCCCGGCGCTGGTCGCCGCGCGCGCAGCCTGCGCCTTTCTCACGGGCGCCCCCTTCGAAACTGAACGGCTGTCGTCACGCTACGGCGCCTCAATTTTGCGCTGCACAATCATCGAGTTCCGGGTCACATTAAACGCGTGTTTAATAGCGCCGTCGAGCGCGGCGCGGCGATCGGGAGCCGACCCATGAAGCGGATTGCGCGGTGCGTTGCGGCGGCCATGGCGGTCGGTCTGGCGTGGGCGGCGGGCGCCGGCGGGCCCGCCGAGGCGGCCGCCAAGAAAACCTTCAAGATCGGCTACAACGTCTATATCGGGTTCATGCCGCTGAGCTGGATGCAGTCGTCCGGCGTCATGAAGAAGTGGTCCGAAAAATACGGCGTCGACGTCCAGCTCGTGCAGATCAACGACTACGTCGCAGGGATAAACCAGTTCATCGCTGGCGACCTCGACGCGGTCGGCCTGACCAACATGGACCAGCTCGTGATGCCCGCCGCCGGCGGCGTCGACAGCTCGCTGTTCCTGATCACCGACTATTCCAACGGCAACGACGCCATCGTCTCGAAGACGGCGAAGTCGGTGAAGGAACTGCGCGGCGAAGAGCTGCACCTGCTGCAGTTCAGCGTTTCGCACTACCTGCTCAACAGGGCGCTGGCGCTGAACGGGATGAAGCTGTCCGACGTCAAGACCACCAACATCTCCGACGCCGAGATCACGGCCGCCTTCGTCACGCAGCCGGCGATGAAGCATGCGGTCGCCTGGAAGCCGATGGTGCCGGACATGGTCAAGGGCGCGAAGGGGTCTGAGATCATCTTCGACAGCTCCAAGATCCCAGGCGAGATCATGGACATCTTCATCGCCAAGACTGAGACGCTGAAGGACCATCCGGAATTCGCCAAAGCTTTCGTCGGCGCCTGGTACGAGACGCTCGGCAAGCTCAAGGCGGGTGGCGCCGAGGCGGAACCGGTCCGCACCGCCTTGGCGCCGGCCCTTGGGACCGACGACGCCGGCCTGACCTCTCAGATCGACACCACGCACTTCTTCTTCGGCGCTCAGGAAGCCGCCGACTTCCTGACCGCGCCGAAGACGAAGGAGATCTGGGACTATGTCCGCACCTTCTGCTTCGAGCAGGGGCTCTACGGGCAGGGCGCCGACAGCGTCGACGCCATCGGCATCCAGCATCCGGACGGCTCCGTCATGGGATCGCAGAAGAGCGTGAAGATCCGCATCGACCCGAGCTTCACCAAGCTCGCCGCCGAAGGAAAGCTCTGAGCGGCCGGCGGCGAGGCGATCCGCGATGCGGCGCATCATCAACTACCCGCCGTCGCCGGGGCTCGCCCTGCTGCTCGGCGCGGCGCCCTTCGTCGCGGTGGGCCTCGCCTATCTCGCGGCGTCGGACGCGCGGCTCGCGGTCGACGCCGCCGACAAGCTGATGCCGGGGGTGTCGGCCTTCTACGCCCAGATGAGCCGGCTGATGACGCGGGTCGATCCCGTGGTCGGCCAGCCGCTGTTCTGGTTCGACACCTGGTGCAGCCTCGCGCGGCTGCTGGCGGGGATCGGCGTCTCGGCGCTGATCGGCATCGTCTGCGGCGTCCTGATCGGCTTCATTCCGTGGCTGCGCGCCGCGTTCGAGCCGATGATCTTCGCGCTGTCGCTCATTCCGCCGCTCGCGGTGTTGCCGATCCTGTTCATCGCCTTCGGGCTCGGCGAGACGTCGAAGCTGGTGCTGATCGTGTTCGGCATCGCGCCGTTCATCGTGCGCGACGTCGCGCTGGCGGTCACCGCTATTCCGCGCGAGCAGATCATCAAGGCGCAGACGCTCGGCGCCTCGACCTGGCAGATGATCGTCGACGTGGTGCTGCCGCAGGCGCTGCCGAGGCTGATCGAATCGGTGCGGCTGTCGCTCGGCTCGGCCTGGCTGTTCGTCATCGCGGCCGAGGCGATCACCGCCGAGGGCGGCCTCGGCTACCGCATCTTCCTCGTGCGCCGCTATCTCGCGATGGACGTGATCCTGCCTTACGTCGTCTGGATCACGCTGCTCGCCTTCCTGCTCGACTTCGCGCTGAGGAAGCTCTCCGCCGCCGCCTTTCCCTGGACCCGGCTCAGGGAGGCGTGAGGCCATGACCGAGATCCGCTTCGAGAAGGTCTGGAAGGAATACGGCTCGTCGATCGTGCTCGAGAACGTCGATCTGGCGCTCGCCGACCACGAGTTCCTCGTCGTGATCGGCCCGAGCGGCGTCGGCAAGACGACCCTGCTGCGCCTGCTGCTCGCGCAGGAACGGCCGACGCGCGGCCGCATCCTGCTCGACGGACGCGAGATCGCGAGCGAGCCGACCGCCGACAGGGGCGTCGTTTTCCAGCGCTATTCGGTGTTCCCGCACAAGAGCGTGCTGGCCAATGTGATGCTCGGCCCGCAATGGGCCGGATCGCCGCTGGTCGGACGCCTGTTCGGCGCCCGCAAGCGCGCGCTGCGCGACCAGGCGATGGCGCTGCTCGACCGCGTCGGGCTCGCCGAGCACGCACGCAAATATCCGGCGCAGCTTTCGGGCGGCATGCAGCAACGGCTCGCGCTCGCGCAGGCGCTGATCAACAAGCCGAAAGTGCTGCTGCTCGACGAGCCGTTCGGCGCGCTCGATCCCGGCTCGCGCCGGTCGATGCACGTGCTGGTGCGGGAGCTCTGGGAAGAGCAGTCGATGACGATCGTCATGGTGACGCACGACCTGATGGAGGCGTTTCATCTCGGCACCCGCGTGGTCGCGATCGACAAGGTCCGAAACGATCCGCAAGCGCCCGAACGCTACGGCGCGACCATCGCCTCCGACTTCTGCGCCAAGCCCAGAATCGTGCGCGACAGCTTCCGCTTCGAGGCCGCGCGCCTGCGCGCCGCCGCCGAACTTGCCGCCAAAACGCCTCTGCTTACCCGAGAGAAAGACTGACCCATGGCCGACAAGCGCTTCCACCTCGGTTGGTTCATGAACTTCACGCCGGACGAATGGCGCGAGCCGTTCGGGCAGGGCGGGCGGCCGTGGGACGGGAAGTTCTATGTCGAGATGGCGAAGTCGCTCGAGCGGGCGTGCTTCGACTACATCATGATCGAGGACAAGCTGATGGTGCCGCAGACCTATGGCGGCTCCGCCAAGGCCTCGCTCAACTACGGCATGATGGTGCCGAAGCACGACCCAGCCCCGCTCGCGGTCGCGATGGGCATGGCGACGCAACGCCTCGGCGTGATCGCCACGATGTCCACGATGGCCTATCCGCCGTTCCTGATGGCGCGCCTGTGCTCGACCATCGACAGCCTGACCAACGGGCGGTTCGGCTGGAACGTCGTGACCTCCGCCGAAGACCTGATGGCGAAGAACTTCGGTATGGACCGGCTGCCGCCGCGCGACCAGCGCTACGAGATGGCCGACGAGTACATGGACGTGATGGGCAAGCTGTTCGCGAGCTGGGACCCGGACGCCGTCGTGCTCGATCGCGACGCCGGGATCTACGCCGACGAGACCAAGGTCCGTCCCATCGATTTCGAGGGCAAGTATTACAAGGTCCGCGGGCCGCTCAACACGGTGCCCTCGCCGCAGGGCCGGCCGATCTACGTGCAGGCCGGAGCCTCGCCCAAAGGCCGGGACTTCGCCGCGACCCATGCCGACTCGATCGTCTCGGTCGCGAGCGGCGTCGAGGAGATGCGGAAGTTCCGGGCCGACATCCGCGCCCGCGCCGAGAAGTTCGGTCGCGACCCGGACACGATCAAGGTGATGTTCTGCGTGACGCCGACGCTCGGCGAGACCGATGACGAGGCGCGCGCGAAATACGAGCGCATGCTCAACTCCCCGCATTTCATCGTCGACACGCTGGCTTCGCTCTCCGCCATCACCGAGATCGACTTCGCCAAGTACGACCTCGACAAGCCGCTGCCCGAAAAGCTCGTCACCAACGGCGAGTCCGGCACGCTCGACAAGTTCCAGCAGTGGGGCAGCGGCAAGACGCTGAAGGAGCTGGTGGTCGCCGGAGGCGGCGGGCTGGTGTCGTCGGTGGAGCTGGTCGGGACTCCCGACACGGTCGCCGACCGCATGGGAGAGGTTATGGAGGAAGTCGGCGGCGACGGCTTCCTGATCACGACGCCGGTGCTGCGCGTCAGCCGTCGCTTCATCACGGAGGTGACCGACGGGCTGGTGCCGGCGCTCCAGAAGCGCGGACTCGCCCGCACCGCCTATGCGCACGAGAAGCTGCGCGACAACCTGCTCGACTTCTGAGGACCGAAAGGCGCGCCCCGATGGACGACGCAGCAGGCCTCGCTTCCGCAGCGCCAGTCACCAAGGAACGCTATCGCGACGCGATGGCGGCGGTCGCGGCCGCCGTCAACGTGGTGACGACCGACGGGCCGGGCGGCCGCGCCGGCTTCACCGCCACCGCGGTCTGCAGCGTGACCGACGCCCCGCCGACGCTGCTGGTCTGCGTCAAGCGCGACAGCTCGGTCGGCGAGGCGTTCCGAGCGAACGGCGCGCTCTGCGTCAACACGCTGGCGCCGGAGCACAAGCGGCTATCGAACCTGTTCGGCGGGCGCACGCCTGTCGAGGAGCGCTTCGCGGCGGCGACCTGGCGGCGCGGCCCGAGCGGCGCGCCGGTGCTCGATGGCGCGCTCGCGCATTTCGACTGCCGCATCGACCGCGTCGTCGACGTCGGCACCCACGCCGTGCTGTTCTGCGAGGTGCTCGACATCGGCGTCGGCGAGCCATGCGAGGGGCTGATCTATGTGGGGCGTCGCTACGACTCGGTCCTAGCCTGCGCCGCGGCCGGCTGAACCGTGACGCAGGACGCCCATCCGCTTGATCTGCCGGCCCGGGAGATCGCTTCGGGCGTGCGCGGCGGCCGCTTCTCGGCCGTCGAGATCATGCATGAGTCGCTGAAGCGCGCCCACGCGACGCAAGACGCGTTCAACGCCTTCGCGCTGATCCGGGAGGAGGCGGCGTTGGCCGCCGCCCGCGACGCCGACGAGGCCGTCAAGGCAGGGCGGCCGACCGGCTTCCTGCACGGCGTCCCCTTCGCGGCGAAGGACCTCACGCCGACCGCGGGCGACGTGACGACGCTCGGCTCCTGGAGCTCCGGCGACTACGTCCCGTCCGAAACCGCGCTCTGCGTCCGCCGACTGCAGGCCGCTGGCGCGATCCTGATGGGCAAGACCACGACGCCGGAATTCGGGCATTCGAGCTTCACCTGGAGCCCACGCTTCGGCGCGACACGTAATCCGCACGACCCCAGCCGGACCTCGGGCGGATCGTCCGGCGGCTCCGCCGTCGCGGTCGGGACCGGCGTCGTTCCCTTCGCCGAGGGGTCGGACATGGGAGGGTCGGTCCGCATCCCCGCCTCGTTCTGCGGGATCGTCGGGCTGAAACCCAGTCTCGGACGGATCCCGATGACGATCCTGCCGAGCGTGTTCGACGACATCTCTCATTTCGGCCCGCTCGCCCGCACCGTCGACGACGCCGTCGCTTTTCTCGAAGCGACCGCGGGCCCGAGCGACGAGGACATCCTATCGCTCCCGCTGACGTTCGAAGCCGAGCGCGCGCGCGATCAGGGTTTGAAGGGCAAGCGCTTCGCCCTTTCGATCGACCTCGGCTTCTACGCTGTCGAGCCGCAGGTTGAGGCCGCGATCCGGCGTGCGGCCGGCGCGATGGCGGATGCGGGCGCGGTGGTCGAGGAAGTCGCGCTGCCGTGGACCCGCGCCGTGGTCGACGAGTGGTACGAGATTTGGTGCGTGTTCATGTCGGCATATTTCGGCGCCTTCCGCGACCGCATGGACCCGGCCATGGTCGAGATCATGCGGCGCGGCTTCGCCAAGGATGCGACGTCCTACAAGCGGATCGAGCTGCTCCGCACCGCGATGTGGCGCGACATGGCGCGGCTGTTCGAGACCTATGACGCGCTGCTCTGCCCGGCCTGCGCGGTGACGGCGCCGCCGGTCGAGAGGAAGGACGGCGACTACTTCAACGAAGACGCGGCGGGGCACCTGATCGGCCTCGACATGACGTGCCCGTTCAACCTGACGCCGCAGTGCCCGGCGATTTCGGTTCCCATCGGCCCGGCCGACGACGGGCTACCGGTCGGCTTACAAATCGTCGGGCGGCGTTTCCAGGACGAGGCCGTCCTCGGCCACGGCCGAGGCGTCGAGAGGTTTTATTCGCCATGACCACGGGGACGGGGAAGTCCTTGAGCACGGGCAGACCGGCGCGGCCTTCTTGGCGGCGCTTGGAGGCCAAACTGCTTGGCGGGCAAAAAGAGGGCTGAACCGATTGTCCAGCAAAAACAACAAGCAAAGCAGACATTTATAAGAGGCAGGTGGCGGAGACGGAGGGAGACTCATCCAAGGTCGAATAGTGCCCAAGAGGCTGTAGAAAATGTTGCATAATGAAGCGATTGCGCTCATATCGATGTAACAGTTTATGTAACAGTTTCGGGGCACGCATTGGCCGGGAAGGTCCGTCATCTTGTCGAGCGCGGGGGCCGATATTGGGCGCGCGTTGTGGTCCCGGCAGACGTCGTCGCGGTCATTGGATCTACGGACCTGCGCGAGCCGCTAGGTGGCGAGCGCGCCGTCGCCCTGCGCAGGCTCCCCGCCGCGGTCGCGCGGTTTCACGAGCGGATCGACGCGGCGCGGGCGCAGGCGCGCGTCGGAGCTGCGCCGACGATCCGGGCCGATCGACGCCTATCTGATCGACAGCTCGCAATGACGCATTTCGCTGAAGAGGAGGAGCACCAGCAGGCGGACCGCTTGATGTCGGATCGCGCTGCCGCTGGCGACTTCGCCCGCGCTCGCCCGGCCTATTCGGAAGTTCTGAAGCGAGCAGCATCGGGCAGGGCGTCCAACGAAGAGATGGACGCCGCAATCGGCTGGGCGGTCGACAAGTTTTCGGCGCGGGGAAACGTGGCTGTAGAGCGCGGCTCTCCTGAATGGCGGGAGCGCTGCATGGTGTTGGCGAGCGTTCAGCTCGAAGTGCTCCAGCGCGGCGAACGTCGGGACGAAGGCGAAGATGTCGGCGAGCCGAAGCATCCGATGCTTCGGCCCGCCCCTCAGCTTGTCGTCAACGGCGACCCGCTGGCGAAGCGCATGGCCGGCGAAAACAGCCACAAGACGTTGACTGAAATTGCTGATCTCGTCATTGCCGAGAAGCGGCCGGCGAATGGCACCGCCTATGAGTATCGCGTCGCGGCGCGGATGCTCGGCGAGTTTTTCGGCGAGCCTCGCCCCGTCTACACAATCCTGCGTCGCGACATTCTTGGCTTCAAAACGGCGCTCATGAAGACGCCGTCGAACTACTCAAAACGCTTCCCCGGCAAGACCTTGCCGCAGGCGATAGATGCGAACCGGGAGCGGGCTCAACCCTTCGACACGCTCGATGGTGCGACCGCGAACAAATGGCTTTCGCGGATCAGCACCTTGCTCGCGTGGGCGCGCGACAATGGAGGCTTTCCTCCGGACGAGGAAAACCCGGCAACCGGAGTGAAAGTCGAACAGGGTAGGGACCGGAAGGGGCCCCCGCGCATTCCATTCACGCCGGGCGACCTTTCGAAGATCTTCGCCGCGCCGTTGTTCTCTCGGGATCAGCAACTCGGCGAAGAACATTGGGCGCTATTGATCGGGCTGCATACCGGGCTCCGCGCCGCGGAGATCGCGCAGATCAAGCTCGACAGCGTGCGACTTGAACGTGGAGTCCTTGTCTTTGCGATTGAGGAAGAGACGAAAAACGATCAGTCGCGACGTGTGGTCCCGGTTCACTCGACGCTGATCGCGCTCGGGCTGGAAGCCCATATCGAGCGGCTTCGACAAGCCGGCGAAAATCAGCTCTTTCCCGAGTGGTATCGCAAAGCCGTTGCCCGGAAAGAGACGAGCACGTCCGCAAACCAAACCTTCGCGAATTACGTCCCGCGTTGGTTCAATCGGACGCTTCTGCCGTCGTTGGGGATCGTCGACGGCCGGAAGAAGTTTCATTCGCTACGCCACAGCCTGAAGACTGCTCTCGCTCGGGCGGGCGTTAGCCGAGACATGAGCGACGCGATCACCGGACACGACGATGACAGCGCTGGCGCAGGCTACGTGCATGCGCAAGCCATTGAGGCGATGCGCGACGCTCTTGAAACAGTCCACTTCGATGGTTTGGATTTGTCATCGCTGATCAGAGCTAATCAAGGCGACCGTGCTCATTCTATAGCATAACGGCCCGCGAAAAGCACCAGAATTATTTGATAGATCGTCAAATAAAACAGGCGCCAAGCGTATTGCGGGTTGGTAAAATTGTTGGGTCAAAGATTGAAGGCCCCGAATTTTACCTGTGTCGCTGAAGTCCGCCCTACGTAACTGGCTGCTGGAAACGAAGTCTGCGCCGAGCAATGCCTCGCTGTGGGGACTCGACGCCTTTCTTGCCTCCAATACTGTCGCCGGCCCGGCGATCACCGCCGAAACCGCGATGCGTTGCGCCGCTGTCTCGACGGCCGTCAGCCTGATCGCGGACACGGTCGGCACGCTTCCGGTCAAGCTCTACGCCAGCGACGAAGCCGGCGGGAAGTCGCCGAAAGCCGAGCATCCGGCTTACGCCGTCGTGCACGACGAAGCGTCGCCTTGGGTTTCGGCCTCTCAGCTTCGCACTCAGCTCACGACCGACGCGCTCTTGCATGGCAACGGCTTCGCCTTCGCCAACCGAGTCGGCGGTCGCGTCGTCGAGTTCAACCGGCTCGATCCGCGCAGCGTCACCGTCCTTGTCGACGATCTTACCGGCGAGCCGGCCTATCGCGTCTCTAACGGCGCAACGCACGACATCTTCCGGCGCGAAGACATCCTGCATATCCCGGCCTTCAGCCTCGACGGCGTGAAGGGCGTCTCGCCCGTTCAGCTCTGTCGCGAGGCTATCGCGCTCGCCCTCGTGCTTGAGCAGCACGCCGGACAACTCTTCGCCAACGGCGCGCGCCCGAGCGGCGTCTTGAAGTTTCCCGGTAAGCTCACGCCCGAAAGCGCCTCCCGCATGAAGGCGTCGTGGCAGGCGGCGACGGCCGGCACGAACGCCGGCGGCACCGCGGTCATGGAAGAGGGCGGCGACTTCAACCCGCTCGCCTTCACGTCCGTTGACGCGCAGTTCGCCGAGATGCGGACGTTCCAGATCGTTGAGATCGCCCGCGCCTTCCGCGTGCCGCCGTCCATGCTCTTCGAGCTTGGCCGCGCGACGTGGGGCAACGCCGAGCAGATGGGAAGTGTCTTCTACCGGCTCACCCTTCTGCCGTGGCTGCGGACGTGGACCGACGCCCTGTCCCGGCTCTTGCTCACGTCGGAAGAGCGCAAGACGCACTCGATCGAGTTCGTCGTGGACGACCTCATGCGCGCCGACACGGCGACGCGCTTCGCCGCTTACGCGCAGGCCCGCGCGGCCGGCGTCCTGACGTCGAACGAAATCCGAGAGCTTGAGAACCGCCCGGCGCGACCGGACGGCGACACGCTCGCCAATCCGAACATCACGACCACGCCGGCCGCCCCGGCTCTGGAGGCCGAAGCGGCATGACGACCATTCACCGCGCGACGCTCGACGTCGAGCGCAACTTCCGCCTCACGCCCCACGCCATCGCCGAGCTGGAAAAGATCACCAGCGCAGGTATCGGCGCGATCATCCGGCGCGTCATTGACGAGCACGCCTTCGCGCACGCCGAGCTGATCGAGATCGTCCGGCTCGCGTTGATCGGCGGCGGCACCGCGGAAACCGATGCCGCGCAGCTTGTCGCCGAGCACGTCACCGCCAAGCCGATCGTTCACGCCCGGCTGCTCGCCGTCGACATTCTGCGAGCCGCCTACTTCGGCGCAGCCGAGCCGGAGGCGAACAATGGCGCATGAAGGTGCCTTCTGGCGGCTCTGTCGCGAGATCACACTCGCACGGATCGCCGACGCCGAGCGGGAGATGTCCGAGCTGCGCTTTCAGGCGCTTCAGCGTGTCATTGGCGCGCCGGTTCGATCGCATTCCGATGTCGAGACAGAGGAGCGCCCCGATGGCGCGATGCTCCATTGAACCGGCTTGAGATCAAGGCCGCGCTCGCGGTCGACGACGCCGGCGCGATCACCGGCCTCGCATGGCCGTTCGGGACGCCCGATCGCGTCGGCGACATGATCGAGCCGGGCTCGTTCAAGTCCGCGGCGCTCCCGCTCCCGATGCTGTTCGCGCACGATCCGGCGCAGACGGTCGGCGTCTGGGAAAGCGCCGTCGAGACGAGCCAGGGCCTTGAGGTGAAGGGCCGGCTTCTGATCGAGGGCGTCGAGCGCGCCCGCGAAGTCCGCGCCCTCGTGACCGCCGGCGCGGTCGGCGGCCTCTCGATCGGCTTCAGCACCCGCAAGGCCGCACCGCGCCGCGGCGGCGGACGCACCATCACGGATTTGGACCTCGTCGAGATCAGCCTCGTTTCGGTCCCCTGCCATCCCCGCGCGCGGATCACCGCCGCGAAGGACGCTTCGACAGCTCTCGCGATCGCCGAAGCCATCACCCGCGCCGCTTCGGCGCTTCGCATCTAGGAGAATTACCAAGTGACGTTTCATGACCGCGCCTTCGCCGGCGCAATCGAACTGAAGGATGCCGAGGGCGACGACGCCGCTGGCATCGTGACCAAGGCGCTCGAAGAGCTCCGCGGCTCGATCGACGATCGCCTTAAAGCCGTCGAGACGAAGGCCGACGCCTCCGCGCTCGTCACCCGGCTCGACAAGCTCGAAGCCCGCCTCAACCGCCCGGCCGTCGTGACCGACAAGTCCGACGACGTCGAGCGCAAGGCGTTCATGTCCTTCGCCCGCCGCGGCGTCGAGCGCATGGACGACGTCGAGCGCAAGGCCCTCACTGTCGCCGTCGACACGGCCGGCGGCTTCCTCGCCCCGGAGATCTTCGCATCCGAGCTGATCAAGCTCACGACCGAGTTCTCCCCGATCCGCGCTTACGCCAACGTCGTGAACGTGGCCGGCGACTCGATCGTCTATCCCCGCCGCACCGGCACGACCTCGGCGACGTGGGTCGGCGAGACCGAAGACCGCACCGCCTCCCAGCCGGCCTATGAGCAGATCACGCTCGCGAACCACGAACTCGCCACCTACACGGACGTCTCGACCAAGCTGCTCGAGGACAATCAGTTCAACCTCGAGGGCGAGCTTCAGGCCGACTTCGCGGAGAACTTCGGCAAGACCGAAGGCCTCGCCTTCGTGAAGGGGACCGGCGTCGGTCAGCCGAAGGGTCTGATGACCGCGACCGGCATCGCCGAAGTGAAGACCGGCGCGGCTTCCGCCTTCCCGGCGAGCAATCCGGCCGACGTCCTGATCGGCATGTATCACAAGCTCCCGACCGTTCATGCGCAGCGCGGCGCGTGGGTCATGAACCGCAACACGCTGGCGGAAATCCGCAAGTGGAAGGACGGGCAGGGCCGCTACCTGATCGTCGATCCGATCAGCGAAGGCGCGGCGACCACGCTGCTTGGCCGCCCGATCGTCGAAATGCTCGACATGGCGGACATCGCCGCCAACGCCTATCCGATCGTCTTCGGCGACCTCTCCGGCTTCCGCATCGTCGACCGCATCGGCCTGTCGCTCCTGCGCGATCCCTACACGCTCGCGACCAAGGGTCAGGTTCGCTTCCACGCCCGCAAGCGCACTGGCTCGGACGTGACGCACCCCGACCGCTTCGTGAAGCTGAAGGTCGCGGCCTGATCATGCTCGCGGCGCGCGACATCACGGTTGAGATCGGGGGCGACGTCGTTCGCCTCCGGCCGACCCTGCGCGCCGCGATGCGCCTTGAGCGCGACTTCGGCTTCCCGAAGCTGCTCAAACTGCTCTCGGAAGGATCGGTCACGGCGACGTCCGCGATCCTCGCCGAGCACGCCAATCCATTTCCCGCCGTGTCGATCGCCAACGCGATCCGCCTCGCGCCCGATCTGATCGCCCATGTGCTTCGCCTCGCTGGCGCGAGCGACGAACCCGCGCCGAAGGGCAAGCCCGCCGGCAAAGCGATGTCTCACGCCGCCTATTTCGATCGCCTGTTTGCGCTCGGAACCGGCGCGCTCGGATGGACCGCGCAAGCGACCCTCGACACGCCGGCCGCCGAAATCGAAGCCGCCTACGCCGGCCGCGTCGAGCTGCTGTCTTCGATCTTCGGTGGCAAATCTGAAGACGACGCCGCGCCGACCTCCGCCGAGCGCGATCCCAACGCCGCATCCATTCTGAGGATGCTCGCGTGATCTCCATTTCCAATCAGGGGCAAGTCTTGACGGCTCCGCGACCGGCCGAACAACGCGAAGCATCCTCCGCGCCCCTGACGCTCCAGAAGCGGCATACGACGGTCAAGGATGCGCGGTCGCACCTCTCCATTCGCAGCGAGTCCGCGTGATGCCTACCCGCGCCCCTCGCGTCTGCGGCTGCGGCCGTGTCGTCGCCTCCGGCGTCCGCTGCGCGTGTCAGATCAAGCGAGACGCCGAGCGCAAGGCCCGGCACGACGCCGCCCGTCCGACCGCTCGCGCCCGTGGTTATGACAGCAAGTGGCAGCGCGAACGCGCCGCTTACCTGCTCGCCCATCCGACGTGCGTCCGCTGCGGCGCGCCGTCGACCATCGTCAATCACATCATCCCGCATCGTGGCGACCGCTCGCTCTTCTGGCGTCGGTCGAACTGGGAGGCCGTTTGCACGCCCTGCCACTCGGGACCGATCCAATCCGAAGAAAGGCGCGCGCCGTGACCTGCCAGATCGCCAACGTCCGTCTCTGGCAAGCCGTCGTCGTGCAAGCCATCGCAGACGCGACCACGATGGGCGACCATGCCCGCAAGGACCGCGAACAGGCCCGCGCGTGGCTCATGCAGCCGAACGGCGATCTCGAAGAGGTTTGCGTCAATGCGGCGCTCGATCCCCGCACTGTCCGCGCTGAAGCGGCGAGGCTGATCGCCGAAGCCGACATGAAGCCGAAGCGCGGGAAGAAGGTCGCGCAGATCATCCATTATGACGGCCTGTCGCTCACCATCGCCGAATGGGCGGAACGCAGCGGCATCAGCGCGAACACACTGCATCAGCGCGTCCGCAATGGATGGCCCGTCGAGCGCATGCTGACGGAACACGCGCAGTTGTCCGGTCGCGGCCAAAGGAAGAGCGGCGGGGGGTATCTCCCGACTTCTGTCGATCGACTAGGGACCGGCGGGGGAAGCTCCGCGCAAGATTGCAGCTAATTAGGATTTTTCGGAAATGACGCTCACCCTCGAAGACCTGAAGGCGCATCTCGGCATCGAAGACGACGCCGACGACGCCACCCTCACGCGCAAGATTGCGGTCGCGGAGACATGGGTCGCCGCCTTCACCGGCGATCCGCTCACGACCGCGTCGCCCGCGCCGCTACTCGAAGCCGTGCGCATCCTCGCCGGCCATCTCTATGAAAGCGGCGAAGCGAGCCTTGCCGGCGTCGAGCGCGGCACGCTCCCGGCCGGCGTCTTCGACCTAATCACGCCCTATCGCGCGTGGGCTTTCTGATGGCGTCTGCGCAGCTTCAGCGTCTCGAAAAGCGCCTGATGGCGATCCCGCCGGCCGCCCGCGCGGCCGTCGTGCCGGCTCTCACGAAGTCGGCGGATGAGCTTGTCGGCACGATGCAACAGCTCGCGCCGGAGGACACCGGCGACCTGAAAGCGTCGATCGTCGCCACGCCCGCCGGGCAGTCGACGCCTGCCTATAGCCAGCCGGGCGGCGCGGCCGTCGTCCCGGAGCTGACGGTTCGCGTGACCGCGGGCAACTCGGACGTCCGCTATCCGCACCTTCAGGAATACGGGACCAAGACCGCCAAGGCGCAGCCGTTTTTCTGGCCGGCGTTCCGGCTGAAGCGGAAGCGCCTCACGAACCGGATCAAGCGCTCGATCTCGAAGGCCGTCAAAGACGCATGGGCGCGCCAGTGACCGTCATCACGGATGCCTTCGAGCAGCATTTGCTCTCCCGGCTTACCACCTCGCAAGACGTCACCGCCGTCGTCATCGCGGAGAATATCGCGTTGGAAGATGGGCTCCCCCATACCAACGCGGAAGTCATCATCGCGAAAGCTGTCGACGTTACCGATACCCGCGCCGATACCGACCTGATCGAATGCGACATTCACGTCTTCACGCGCGCTCTTAACGGTCCCGCGCCCACCGCTATCGTCAACGCGATCAACTCAAACCTGCGCACGATCCCAATCGCGCCCGCGTCCCGTCGCTACTTGCGCGGCATCATCTGGCCCGCGGACTACGTCGAAGCGCGGCACGCTGTCATCCACTTGCAGGCATGGGTGCTGAAGTGACCGCGCTCGCCGTTCAGAAGCACGTTGCCGGCCGCCTAAAGGCCGCGGCCGCCGTGACCGCGCTTGTCCCGGCCGCGAACATCGCCGACCGCCACGGCCTCCCGGAACGCTTCCCGAGCGTCATTCTCGGCGAGGCGATCGTCTTCTATGCGGACCATGACGAGACCTTTGCGGACGTCGCTTTGGTAGACCTTCATGTGTGGACCGAAGGGCCCGACACGACCGCCGCGAAGGCGATCGTCGGCGCGATCCGCGACGCGCTCCCGCCGGGCGTCTGGCCGATCGAGGGTCGCGCTTACGCGCGCGGACATCTCGTGAATGCGCGCTTCCTGCGCGACGACAACGCGACGCACGGCGTCGTTTCTCTGCGCGTGGTGCTGAAGTGACCGCGCGCCGCTGTCTGATCTCGATTGAGGCTGCGACCGAAACCGCAAATGAGTTCGGCGGCGTCGCCGAGACATGGGCGACGGTGAAGACCGTCCGCGCATGGATCATGGATCAGGGCGTCATCGATTCCGACGAAGGGCCGGGCGTCGCCGCGCCGCAGTCCGTCACGCTCCGCATTCGCTCCGTCGCCGGCCTCTCGACCGCGAACCGCATCACGCTCGCCGGCCGCGCCCATGACATCGTCGAGCTGCGCCCGCTCGGGCGCGCCGGCGTCGAGATCAGGTGCGTCGCGTCGTGAGGGGAAGGAAGCCCGCCGCGATCGTCTCCGGTTCGGCGACCGTCGCCGCGACGCCGCGCGCCCCTACCTGGCTGTCGCCCGACGCCAAGGCCGAATGGAAGCGCGTCGCGCCGATCCTCGCCGAACGCGGCACCTTGACCGAAGCTGATCTCGGCACCCTCGAAAGCTACGTGACCGCCACCGGCATCGTGCGCGAGGCGCAGCGCGCCATCACCCGGGACGGGCTGATCACCGCCACGCCGGACGGCCCAAAGCGCCATCCCGCTTTCGGCATCATGAACGCCGCCATGACGACGGCGCGGCTTTGCGCCGCCGAGCTAGGGCTCACGCCCGTCTCGCGCTCGCGCCCCTCGATCCGTGAAGACCATGCCGACGACGACGCCGACTTGGGTCTTTGACGGCTCGCCGATCGCCGACCCGTTCGGGCATGGCGAGCGCGCGGTTCGGTTTCTGCGGGCGCTGAAGCACCCGAAGAGCCGGGCGCCGGGCCGCGCCTTCGCGCTCGACCGCTGGCAGGAACGCATCGTCCGGCGCGTCTATGGCCCGCGTCATGACGACGGCTCGCGCATCGTGAAGACGGTCGTGCTTCTCTTGCCGCGCGGCAACCGGAAGACCTCGATCGCCGCGGCGCTCGCGCTGTTGCACGCGATCGGTCCCGAGCGGGTTCCCGGCGGCGAAGTGATCTCCGCCGCGGCAGATCGAAAGCAGGCCCGGCTCGCCTACGCTGAAGCGGTCGGCATCATCCGGTCGCACAAGGCGACGTTGGGCGCGACCCGCATCGTCGACAGCCGAAACCGGCTGACGCACGTCCGCGACGGTTCCTTCCTCGAAAGCATCTCGGCGGACGCCGGCACTCAGCATGGCCGCACGCCGGTCTTCGTGCTCGCCGACGAACTTCACGCATGGCCGAAGCGCGACCTCTGGGACGTGCTGCGATCGGGCCTGCCGAAGACGCCGGGCTCGCTGCTCGTGGTCGCCACGACCGCCGGCCGGGGGCAGGATAACGTCGCCCATGACATCGTCGACTACGCGCGGAAGGTCGCGCGCGGCGAGATCGAAGATCCCGCGACGCTGCCGATCCTCTTCGAGGCGGACGCCAACGCCGACTGGCGCGATGAAGCTCTGTGGCGGTCGGTCAATCCCGGCCTGTCTTGCTCGCCCCCTTATCCCGACATCGAAGGGCTTCGCCAGCTCGCGCGCGAGGCGGAAAGCCGTCCCGGCGACCGTGAGGCGTTCCGTCAGCTTCACCTCAATGTCTGGCTTGATCACAGCGCCGATCCCTTCGTCGAGATGGCGGTTTATGACGCGGGCGCGCAGCCAATCGACCTTGACGCCTTTGAGCGCGACCGCGCGCCGTGCTGGCTTGGCGTCGACCTGTCGAGCAACGGCGACCTCACGGCCGTCGTCGCGGCGTTCCGCGACGGCGAAGAAGGCTATGCGGTCGTGCCGTGGTTCTTCTGCCCGCGGGACAACCTGCGCGGCCGGGCTGACCGGGACGGCGTTCCCTATCCGACATGGGCCGAAGCCGGGCTGATCGAGGCTACGCCCGGCAACGTGGTCGACTTCCGCACCGTCGAAGCGCGCATTCGCGATCTCTGCGATCGCTTCGATGTCCGCGAGATCGCCTTCGACCCGCACATGGGCCGTAACATGATGGCGAACCTGATCGACGACGGCTTGCCGGCGATCGAGATGCGCCAAGGGTGGGTCACGATGGCCCCGGCCGTGAAGGAATTGGAGCGCGCCATCATCGGCCGGCGCTTCCGGCACGGCGGGCACCCGGTCCTGCGCTGGAACTTCAGCAACATCGCCGTCCACACCGACACGCCCGGCAACAAGAGCTTCCACAAGGGCAAGAGCCGGGACCGGATCGACGGCGCGCAGGCGGCGGCGATGGCGGTCGGCCGCGCCTTCATGAACCAAGAAACCCGCAGCATCTACGCCGACGCGGACGCCCGTCCCGACGGCTTTCTCGTCTGGTAAGGAACATCGGAAATGGCGTCCGAAGACGCGCAGCTTGTTATCGACCTCGAAGCCCGCATCCGCGACTTTGAGCGCAATTTTGAGAAGGCGAACCGCACCGCGCAGCGCCAGTTCGGCGCGATCGAGGCGCGTGCGAAGGAAGCGGCGTCCCGGCTTGAACGCTCAATGTCGGACGCCGCCGATCGCTCGAATGACAGCCTGTCCCGGCTCTCGCGCGGCGCTTCCGCCGTTGGCCTCGCCGTGAAGGGTGCGCTCGCGGGCCTCGCGGCCGGCGCGTTCGCGGGCGTCTCGATCGACGGCGTCGACAAGTCCATCGCCGATCTCGCCAAGCTCAATGACGTCGCCGAGCGCACCGGCGCGTCCGCGCAGTTCGTCCAAGAGTTCGCCTTCGCAGTGCGCCAGTCAGGCGGCGAGAGCGCGGACGCGGCGAACGGGCTTCAGAAATTCAGCATCAACGTGTCGAAGGCCGCGGCCGGCGGCGGCGATCTCGCCAAGGTCTTCGAGGCCAACGGCGTCGCGATGCGGAACGCCAAGGGCGAGATGCGCCCGCTATCCGATCTCCTCGGCGACTTCGCCGAGCTGATCAAAAACGCCGAGAGCGAGCAGGACCGGCTTAACCTCGCGACCATGGCTTTCGGCCGCAGCGGCGGGCCGGCGCTTGTGCTGGCGCTCGCGGACGGACGCAAGGGCCTCGCCGACATGGCGGCGCAGGCGAACCGAGCCGGCGCGGTGCTCGGAAACGATCTCGTCAAAAAGGCCGCCGATCTCGACGACAAGCTGACGGAGCTGAAGGACGGGCTCGACGGGCTCGGAAAGCAGATCGCCGTCGAGTTCGGCGGCGACGTCGTGAAATCTGCGCTCGAAGAGTTCCTGCAGGCGCTCCGCGAGGCAAAGTCGCTGATCGAGGGCATCCGCGACGGCGATCTCGGCAAGGTCTTCGAGGGCTGGAAGATCGAGGGCGGCATCCTCGGCTACTTCATGGGGAAGCCCGCGCCGCAGCCGTCCGGCCTCGACGACCTGAAAAAGCAGGCTGACGAGCTGCGCGCGAAGATCGAGGAAGCATCCAAGCTGCCGGAGAACACGCCCGGCGGGGCGCTGCTCGAAAATTACAAGCGCCAGCTCGCGGACATCGAAGAGAAGATCCGGCGTATCAACGCCAATCCGCTCGACTTCACGCCGAAGCATGCGGGCCTCACGGCGGACGGGCTTCCGGCGGTCGCCGGCAAGCCGACTGTGATCCCGAGCGAGGGCGGCTCCGGCGGCTCCAATCCGCTCGGCTCCGGCGACGCCATCGCGCAATACGTCCGGCGCGTCATCGCCGCCGAGAGCGGCGGCAACAATCACGCGACCAACTCGACCAGCACCGCGACCGGGGCGGGGCAGTTCATCGAGTCGACGTGGCTTGCACTCTTCCGCAAGCACTATCCCGAGCAGGCCCGCACCATGGGCGAAAGCGCCATCCTCGCGCTGCGGAAGGACAGCGACGTCACGAAGACGCTGATCGAGGCTTACGCGAAGGAGAACGCCGCGACGCTCCGCGCGGCCGGCGTCAGCGTGAACGAAGCTGCCCTACACCTGTCGCACTTCCTCGGCGCGGGCGACGCCGCGAAGGTGCTGAAGGCTGCGCCAGGCACTCTGCTCGCTGGCTTGATCAGCTCGAAGTCGATCGCGGCCAATCCGTCGCTGCTCGGCGCGGGCAAGACGACCGACGACGTGATCGCCTACGCCGAGCGCCGGGCGAACGCCACGCGCCTCGCAGCCGGCGACCGAACGGACGCCGAAAAGACCGCCGATCGTCAAGCTGAGGCGATCAAGCGCGTGATGGACGCTCTCGGGCTCGAAGCGGACCAGATCGGCAAGACCGCGCAGCAACAGGAAGTGCTTCAGCAAATCCAGCGGGCCGGCGTCGACATCAACTCGAAGGAAGGACAGGCCATCGCCGCGAAGATCGCGGAGATTTACCGGCTGAAGGCCGCGCAGGAAGCGACGGCCAAATCGACCGAGCAGGCGAACAAGGCGCGGCAGACCTTCGTCGACATGGGCGCAAGCGCCACGTCGGGCTTCCTCCAAGATCTTCGCGCCGGCGCGACTGCGGCTGACGCCCTCAATAACGCGCTCGGGCGGGTCGCCGATCAGCTCATTGAGATGGCGGTGAAGCAGATTTTCCAGAACGCCTTCGCGCCGCCCTCGGGCACGACCGCCGCCGCCGGCACGACCGGGGGCGTGGGGATCTTCGGCTTCCTCGGAAAGCTCCTCGGCTTCGATCGCGGCGGCTACACGGGCGACGGCGGCAAGTATGAGCCGGCCGGCGTCGTTCACCGCGGGGAGTTCGTGATCTCGAAAGAGGCGACCCGGCGCATCGGCGTCGCCAATCTCGAAGCCTTGCACCGCGCCGGGAAGGGATACGCCTCCGGCGGTCTTGTCGGCGGCTCCGTCAGTCTGCCGCGCGCTCGGGAGCTTCCGACGCCCCTCCGGCCGGCGACGCCGCAGCTCGGGAGAGGCATGACGTCGAACGTCGTCACGCTCGCCCCAAACATCACCGTGAACGCCTCCGGCGGCACGCCAGCGCAGAACGACGATCTCGCCAAGCGCACCGCTGCCGAAGTCGAAGGTTCGCTACGCGAGCTCGTGCGATCCGAGCTTGGCCAACAGTTGCGGCAGGGCGGCATGCTCAATTCGGGACGGCGATAGGCGCTTTCGAGCGCAACGCCGTCTCGGCGTCGCTATAGCGGGCCATAGGCCACCAGACGAAAAGGAAAGGCCCCCGACCGCGCCAACGGTCGAAGGGCCTCAGATCAGTCCGTGAACACCGCATTGTATAGCAGTCTCTCGGCGGCGTTGCCGAGAAAATCGACGTCCGAGAGATTAATCTCGACGCCTCGCCCTCGCGGCGGAAATGTCAAAAACCGGATCAAAAGCCGCACGCGATCACTCGCTCGGGACCGCCGCTTCTCCCAAGAAGCCCTCGCCGACGCTGGTCGGATCGCCGGCGCGTCTCAGACGGTCGCTTCAGTATATGAGCAACCGCTCCCAACCTTCTCTCCCGACATCCACGACCTCATGGACGAGCTGCGGAGCTTGTTCCCCGAGAACAGGACACCCATCGCTCTCCCTGCTCCTCTTCCGTCCGGCGACCGCTTCCGTCCCGTCTTCCCATCAGCACGCCGGCACCGCACGCCGGCCGAATGGCGCGACCTCTCTGACGAAGAGCGCTTCATATGGCTTGTCAGGGGCGCAGGCGCTCTCGGCTCGACCCGAACCATCAACCTCAACCTCTCTCGGGAGATCGAGGCCGAAGCCCTTCAGCATCCGTCCGAGTCCGCCTTTCTGCATGACCGTGTCCGGCGGGCTCTGAAGGACGTAGTCGGGCAGGCGCTTCCTTTTGCGCTCGCGCTTGAGCGCGACGGCGACGGCCGCCTTCACCTTCATGGCGTCATTGCCTTCGAACCTCGCGACTTCGAGGCCGTGAGCGAGGCGCTGAAGCGGGCAGGCGGCGATTGCGGAAACGCTTCGGACTTTCAGCTCCGGCTGAAGTCGCTCCGCAATGACGGATGGGCTGGCTACTGCGCCAAGCGGTTCCGCATCCTCGGGCCGGTCGCGCAGCGCTACCTTGGGGCTGATCGGTCCCGGCGGGGCTTCAACGGCAAGCCGTTCTCGGCGACGCAGGACATCCGGCGGAAAGCTAAGCGCCTCTATGACGAGTGGCGTGCTGGCTATCTGGCAAGCAAGAAAGCCAGAAATAACGAATTGACGCATGCGTTAAATAAGTCATTCGTTACTTATCTACCTTCAAATACGTGTTTTCACCTACGCGAAAACATGTTGACGACTTCATCGAATAGACTCACACAAAGCGCATCACCAATCGGGGACGCGCTTACGTGGTCGCAGATCATTACATGCTCGAAGAGAGATACATCCGGCTTGTCGACGCCCTCGTGGTCGCCGCCGGTCGCGCGTGTCCAATCACCGGCGGCGTCGACCGCACTGCCTTACAGCTCGCGCTTGGCGAGGCGGGCGGCATATGGCCGGACGGGCTCTTGGTCGACGTGGTGCGGGCGCATGTCGATCATCTCCGGCGGGAGGATGCCGCGGCGTGACTCAGGGAAGGCCGCGGGCGGCAGTTTGGGGCGTTGCGGCTCCCGAGCGCCGCCGGGGCAGAAACGGGCGCTGGCGAGGCTCTTAGGGCTTCTCATGAAAATCCATGAAACGCCTAATCTTTCCTAATCTTGCCACTTGAAATGCCATCAATCTTTTGCGCCGGTTGATGGAACGTCGCCGACGTATCGGCAGGCCGCGAGGCCAATAGAACTGAAACTGAGAACTGAACTGCGCGGCTCGGGCAATCCCGTCTTGGCCGTGAACGACACTCTATGTCCTGAAAGGACACGAAATGGCAGACGTATCGATTGAGCATGACGGCCGCGAGATCAGCGGCTCGTATCAGGTGAAAGACGGGCTGATCACCGTCACCGCCGATGCCGGCGGCTCTAAAACGACGCAGCTCGGCGGGACGCCCGTCGAGACGCTAGCAAAGATGCTGATGCGCGAGCTGGCACGGGAGGCCGGCAAGTGAGTGCCGGCGTCCACCAAGATGCGCTGGTCTCGCTCGATGCCATCATGTCGAGTATCGCGATCTCTAACGCCGACGACGCCTCCTTCCCGGGCCGTCAGGACGTCACGCTCGGCGATGTCACTGTGGAGCTGACGCGCATCGCCAATGGCGGGCGGGATCCGAGGCCGGCGAACGAGCATGCGGCCGACATCGCTCAGTTCATCATGGCCGATTTGATCCATGCGCTAGAGGAGGCCGCAGCATGACGCCGCTCCCTTCACACGCCGAACTAGCACGTATGTCAGAGGACAGCCGCAAGGCCGTGCTCTCAGCCTTCGCCGAACGCCTGTATCGCGAAGCGGCATGTCACTTCGCGCCGCGTAGGCGTCCTGCCGCGCAGGATTGGAAGGCGACTCGGGAAGCGGCGAAGGCGCGTCGGGGCGTTCGTCGACGGCTTCACCGGCTCTTCGATCGAGCCGATGAGTGCAACGTAGACATCGGACAGCCGCGCGTTCAGGCTGGGCCCGGCAATGGGCGCGTAATCAAGCGTGAACGCGCGGCTGCCGCCTGATACCGCAAGCAACGCCCGGCTAATCGCCGGGCGTTGTCTCCTCAATCGGCGAGCCGAAAGAGTCGGAGCATAGGCAGCACGAGGAAGGCATTTAGAGCCCGCTCTGTCCCGCCTTCCCAAAGCTGGCTGTGATCGCTGCAATCTGCGGACCCTTCGCTTTGATCGTAGAGGATCCAGCGCGTAAGAAGCAGTCATCACCAACAAAGCTAGGAGATGACTGCTTTGGAACTCTAATCCGCACAACGCTGTAGCCTTTATAATTGACAACGTCGATAGAAGACAAAACCTGCGTCTTTAATGGATCGGTAAGTCCAGAGTTGCGAATACCATCTTCGATGATCCTGACAAACTTATCGAGCTCGACGCCTGTATGTTTAGCTTCTCGATCTATTCCCACGATAGACACATGATCAAACTTTAAAGCTACAACCCCATATAGCGCTTCAATCCGAGCGGCGTCTTCCGGCTTGTCGGCAATGCCAACGTAGAGGAAGCCGTCGGCGTCGGGCCCAACATTGGCGATTCCGCAAACAGTCTCGATAATTGTGTTTACGATAGTAGCGCCAACTTTAAAGTTGCCATCGAGCTCTAGAAGTCCTTGTTTAAATTCATAACGCGCAGTCTCTGTCCGCGCTCTGCGAATTGAGTTTTCAAAGTCAAATATGAGTCCGGGGCCGTGAGCCAGCGTTGCCACGTCAACCTTTACGAAATGGTCTTGAATAAGACCCTTAGTAATATTTATATTCTTACGACGGTCTTCTGTCTTGATATGTTTTTGCCCAACTTCAATGCTGTTAGATAGATTCTCTAGCGCCTTCATGATTGGGGCGTCTACGGCAGGCCGCATGGACTGGCGATGCATCAAGTCAAAAAACGCCATGAAAACAGCATAGAATGGAGACTTCTGCGCATTGGAGGTAGGTTTTGGATAAACGGTCGTCCTAAAGGTAAAGCGTGCGGTATTATGAGCTTCGATGACTGATCGTATAGTTGAGAATGTTGACTTGACCTCGTCGACTAAGCGGTCGCGGCCATATGCCGACAGTCGAGCATTCAAGTCCTTATATTCGTCAGTATCTTTCGAATATAGTTTGTTCAAGTATTCACCTGATGCTTCAACCGGCTCCTCAAAAAGAATAGACGCGCATATGTCTGCAATCGCCTGCTCGTCATCACTATCGCGCAGATCTCCGGAGCGAAGAATGCCTTGATAGCACCAGAAAATATCCTCCGCCTTCAGGGCGTATCCGTGAGGATTACGACTGGTTTCGATGCTTATCTCCGGCATCTCGCTTAACAGGAGTGTGTCCCGCGAGACATCGCCTCGTATTTCGGCGGAAAGGGTTCGGACGACTTCGGCGAAGGGCGAAAGGACGCCGGCTTGACGGCGCTCCTGATCGCTCAACTGCTTTCCGCCAGCGTTTATCCGTCCAAAGACGTCGGTGATCCGCTCCGGATGCTCCCCCGGAAACACCGTAACCGCCAATTGATAGTCCTGGAGATCTGCGCAAAGTTTTGCCGACAGGCGAGGAACGTCGTCTTCGTATTCCTTGAAAACACCGCTTTCAGCGGCCTGTCTAGCTCTGGCAAATTCCTTTACATCAAAGCATTGTCCGTCAAGCAAAAATCCATTCTCGATAAATGAAAATATAGCATTAAGCCGCTGCATGCCATCAATGACCTCCCAAATCACGGGGCTGCCAGCCTTCTCTGCCAATAGGAATAGAGGAAGAGGATAATCCTTCAGAATGCTATCAATAAGCTTCTGCTTTTCAAATATTTGCCAGACGAGCTTGCGCTGATACTGGCGGTTAACGATGAGCGTGCCATCGCGATAAGCACGGTAGAGGGCCTGAATGCTCATGCCCTGAGGTGAAACAGCCATTTTCCGTCCTCGCGCCCGCTCGGCGGCGTCGTAGCGCCGCGACGTCGTGCAGAAAGGAATGCGATAATTGGTTCGGGGAGACAACCGGCATCGAGGCGGAGACAGAATCGCCCGTGTCCGCTCCCATTTCACAGTAACAGTTTCAAAACTAATCCCACCGTAGGCAATTGAAATTGTTACATAAAATGGGATGGCGGAGACGGAGGGATTCGAACCCTCGAGACCCGTTTCCAGGTCTGCTCATTTAGCAAACGAGTGCCTTCAGCCTCTCGGCCACGTCTCCGTGGGCGGCAGGGTTACACGCGAAGACGCCGGCTGGTCAACGACCGCGCGCGGCGTTTTGCGTTCAGTGCAGTCCCAAGTGCTCGCGCGCGGCGCGCTGGGCGAGAGCGATCTCGTCCGGGGTCATCTCGGCGGCGAGCTCGCGGCGCAGTCCGGCAGCCCCGGCGACGCCGGCGCGGGCCGCCAGGTTGAACCACTTGTGCGCCGACACCCGGTCGAGCGGCACGCTGCGGCCGGTCGCATAGGAGAGGCCGAGCTGAAAGTACACGATCCCAGTATCGACGGCGCCGAGCGCGCCGCATTCGATGGAAGAGATGTCGTAACGAGCCATTGCTTGATCCCGCCTGTCTTCGTCTTGCGGCGACTGTGGCCGTCGCCGTTCTGACCGAGATCATCGCGCAGACGCGCTACCGGCTGTTTAAAAGTTTAGATGAATGCTCACTGAAGCATCTGAAAACGATACGTAAATTTAGGTGGGCGTTAACCGCCGAATCCGAAGAAAAGCACATGATACAGAGTTCGATTGACCTGTCGCCCGAGGCTCGGCGTTAACGATCTTGCAACCAAGTTCGTCGAAGCGCGGGCGCAGCCGTCTCGCTGCAGGATGCTCCGATCCGCGCATGCGCGCACGCGACGTTGATGCAATCGCCCTGATTTTGTTCCGCTGAAAAAAAGTATTTTTGTGCAGTGATCCGGCGCCTGTGGGCTTGAGTTTCTCGTTTTGCTTAGCATCTGCGGTCCTATAGCGAGCCAAGCTCGCAGCTATGGCCTTCTCTGTTCTTTCGGGGATTGGAGAAGGAGCAGAAGATAGGGAGAACGACATGCGTAAGCTTTTCGGCGCGGCCGTTGCGGGCCTGCTCGCCGTCTCGCCGCTCGCGGGAACCGCCAACGCCCAGTCGGGCTACGACACCGGCGCCGGCAAGTCGTCCGGTTCGACGACCAACAGCGGCGAGGCCCGGCCCGATGCGACCAAGAATGGCGGCGGCGCCGCCGGCGGCGCGAGCAGCAAGGCGTCGCCGACCTCCGGTTCGGGCGGCTCCGGTAGCGGGATGTCGCGGCCGGACGCGGACTCGAATGCGGGCAAGACAGGCGGAGCGGAGCAGAGCCCGCCGGCCAAAGCCTCGCCGACCGACACGAAGAACTGAGCGGTCCGCGTCACATGAGAAAAGGGCCGCCGCTCTCAGCGGCGGCCCTTTTTTGTCCGTCAAAGGTCAGAGGCGGCGGCCCAGGACGACGCCTGCGAGCGTTGCGATCAGCACCATGTTGAGCGCTTTCTTGCGACGCTGGCCCGGCGTCGCCGGCAAGGGCGGCGGGACGTCCTCGGCGAGCGTCTCGTCGACAGCCGCGGCGCGCGCCGCGGCCCTTCGTCTGGACGCCGCCACGGCGGCCCCGGCCGCGCCGACCTCCGCGCGAACACGCTCGAAAATCGGCGTCGGACGCTTGGGCTTCGGTTTCCAGGTCCCCGCCCAGCCGACGAGCGCTGCGAGAACCACCAAGCCGCCGCCGACGATCCCGGCCGCCCCGGCCGCGCCGAAGCGCGGCTCCAGATAAAGAATGAGCGCCGACGTGAGAGCGCCCAGGCCGGCGAGCGCGATCACGCCCGCCACCACGAAATAGGTCATGGAGCGCTTAAACGCCGCGATCTTGCGCCCGACGTTGAAGGTCGCGGCTCCCAATCCCGCCTGCAGCAGCAGGCGCAGCATCAGCGCCTCCGCCCCAAAACGCCGAGAACGTAGCCGGCGCCGAGCGCGATGAGGACGGACGTCAGCGGGTTCTGCTCGACGGCCTCGCTGAGTTCGTCAGCGGCGTTGGTGACGTGAAGCTTCGCCGTGTCGACGCCTTCGCGGGCGGCGTTGCGCGCCGTCGCCGCGCTGTCCGAGACGAGAGCGGACAAGGTGTCGGTCAACCGGGCGACGTCGGCTTTCAGAGTGGCGAGGTCGGATTCAAGCGCGCTTTCGGAAGCGCTAGAGCTGGCGCTGGCGCCTGCGCCCGGAATTGTGTCGGCCATAGTGATCTCCTGGTTGGGTTGGGGCCGAGCCGCGAGCGCGGCCTGGCGTCTGCGATGGCTGTCATTCCCGGAACGTCCGCGTGATCTCGGTTGTTCCTCACGCGCGCCGGGCGCGCTGGCCAAAGAGGACTTTTTGGGCCTCCTTGTCCGCCGCAAGGTCGAGCGTCGGCGCGTCGACCTTGACGGCGAGCCCGCGGGCCACGGCCGGGCGCGCCAGCATCCGTTCCAGCCAGCGCTTCACGTTCGGCGTGTCGTCGATCGTCTGCCCCTGCTTCTCCCATCCCTTGGCCCAGCCGACGCAGGCGATGTCGGCGATCGAATAGTCGCCGCAGATGAAATCGCGCTCCTTCAGCCGTTCGTCGAGCACGCCGTAAAGCCGCTCGCCCTCATTGACGTAACGGTTGATCGCGTACGGGATCTTCTCGGGAGCGTAGTTCCGGAAGTGATGGATTTGGCCGAGCATCGGGCCGAAGCCGCCCATCTGCCAGAACAGCCACTCGTCGACCTCGACGCGTTTGCGCTCGTCGGAAGGATAAAGCTTGCCGGTCTTGCGGCCGAAATACTGCAGGATCGCGCCGGACTCGAAGACCGAGATCGGCTCGCCGCCGGGTCCGTCGGGATCGACGATCGCGGGCATCTTGTTGTTGGGCGAGATCTTGAGGAAGTCGGGCTTGAACTGGTCGCCCGCGCCGATGTTCACCGGGATGATCCGGTACGGCAGGCCGAGTTCCTCGAACAGGATGGTGATCTTCCAGCCGTTCGGCGTCGGCCAGTAATAGAGGTCGATCGGTGCGGAAGGGGCTTCGGCCATCGCGGCATCCTCGCGTGTGTCAGCGGCGAAGCTATGCCCCGCGAGCGGATCGGCAAGGAGCGGGCGCCTGCGCTCAGTCAGCGCGGGCGTTCCGCGAAGCCCTTGAAAAGAATCGGTCCGGTCGGTTTGCCCGTCGGCGAGCCGCCGTCCGGCTCGAGGGTGATCTCGTAGAGCTGGCGCGGCTTGGGAGCGGGCAGGGCGGCCGGGCGCAGCCTCGCGCTGCCGTCCTCGGCCAGCAGGCCGAGGGAGACGGGCCCCACTGCAGGATCGGCGAGCGTCCACACC
Organism: Chelatococcus sambhunathii; assembly: GCA_031316315.1. Classification (GTDB taxonomy): domain Bacteria; phylum Pseudomonadota; class Alphaproteobacteria; order Rhizobiales; family Methylopilaceae; genus Methylopila. The sequence goes on along the minus strand of JADBEO010000013.1, from coordinate 45,073 downwards.
TGCATGATCCGGTCGGCCGGCACCGAGACGTCCGTCAGGGGCGCGACATAGGACGATCCGTCGGCGAACACGTCGATCACCGCGCCGGGCTTGCCGTCGGGCGTCAGAAGCACCGCGATCACCTGCGGCTGACGCTGCGCGTCGCGATAGGTCGCGGCGGCGAAGATCGCGAGGGCGAGCGTGGCCGCCGCGCCCGCTAGCGTCGCCCCGCGCCAAGCCGGAAGATCGCTCCAGAGCCGCGTCAGCAGCGAAAACTTTCGCGCCGGCGCCGCGGGGGGCGCTTCGGCCCCCGGGGCGTCGAGCCCGTCATCGATACGCGCCCAGAGATCATCGGAAGGCAGGACCGGAGCGGCGGCGGCGTCGAGGACGAGCAAGCGCTCGCGCCATTCGGCGATCGCCGACGCCGCAGCCGGCTCGCGTTCCGCTCGGCGCTCGAAGGCGGCGCTCTCGTCCGGATCGAGAAGGCCGAGCACGAACTCGCCGGCGAGGTCCTGAAGCGCGGCGCGATCCTCGGTCATGACATGCATGTCCGGAGCGAGGCGAGCGAGCGTCGGATCCACGCTTTGACCGTGCCAAGCGGCGCGCCGAGCCGGCCGGCGATCTCGCCATGCGTCAGCCCGAGGCAGTAAGCGAGAAGAACGGCTTTCCGCCGAACTGGATCGAGCCGAGACAGGCACCGCTTGAGCGCCTCCGACTCGGCCAGCCGGTCGAAGGCGTCCTCGGTCGCCTCGTCATGCGCCGCATAGGCCTCCAGATCGTGGTCCTCGACCGGCACATGGCGGTCGTCGCGAAGCTGGTTCAGCGCGCGGTTGCGCACCACAGCGAACACCCATGCGCGCCCCGATCCCAGCGAAGGATCGAAGCTTGCGGCGCGGCGCCAGATCTGGACGAACGCCTCCTGCAGGACCTCTTCCGCAACCTCCCGCCGACGCAGGATGCGCGTCGCCATTCCCAGAAGCGCGGCGCCCTCGCGGTCGTAGATCGCCTTGAGCGCCGAACGATCGCCGCGAGCGCATCCGCCGAGCCAGTCGGCGATCGGATCGAGGCGGGCGTCGAGAGGGGCTGCTGTCATCTGGCTCGAACGTAGAAGGACTGTCGGCACGGTACCCGCCGCGCGCCCGAACGGATGCGCGCCGTCGCCGACATTTGTCATCAACAAATCGGGATAGGCCGCGCTGCATCCGGACGCGTCGTGCGCCGTGTTCTCCCGTCGCGACGCCGCCTGGCGTCGACCGATCCTGACGGAGAACTCCATGACCGCATCCCATACCGCCATTGCGGCCGCAGCAGCCTTTGCGGCCCTGTCGCTCGGTTTCGCCGCGCCCGCGCATGCCGACAGCGTCGTCGCGCTGATCGGCGGCAAGACGCTCGCCATCGTCGATCCGGACAGCCTGAAGGTGACGGGGAAGGCCGAGATCAGCGGCGCCGACGCCCTCGTCGGCATCGACGTGCGTCCCGCCGACGGCATGCTCTACGGCGTGACCGCGGCCGGCGACATCGTCACGATCGATCCGTCCAGCGGCAAGGCGACCAAGAGGTCGACGCTCTCGGAGAAGCTGCCGGCGGGCGCCAAGGTCACCGTCGACTTCAACCCGATGGCCGACCGCCTTCGCGTCATGACGGACGGCGGCCTGAGCCTTCGCGTCAACGTCGACGACGGCAAGGCGACGGTCGACGGCGCGCACAAATACGCCGAGACCGACATGCATAAAGGCGAGAAGCCGAACGTGGTCGCCGGCGCCTATACCAACTCGCTGAACGGCAAGAAGGCCAAAAAGACCGAACTCTTCAACATCGACGCGACGATTCCGGCGCTCGTGAAGCAGGCGCCGCCGAACGACGGCGTGCTGTCCGCAATCGGGAAGATCGGCGTGAAGCCGACGGGGCCGGTCGCCTTCGAAATCGCGGCCCAGGCGGACGGGACCAACGCGGCCTGGCTGATGACCGGCGGCGAACTGCATTCGGTCGACCTGAAGACCGGCGCGACCAAGAAGGCCGGCGCCGTGGAGGGCGCCGCGGAGGCGATCGACATCGCCTGGTGGCCGTCGAAGTAAGGAGCGGCGCGTCGGAGACCGATCCGCGAGGTTTGTCGCCGGCGCAAGAAACTGGTCCCGGAAACTTCATTCCTAAGGTATGGAGTTGCGGCGCGGCGCGTTCCGAACCGCGCGAGGCGGGACGACGACGGCATGCTCGACAAGCTCGATTTCCTTCTTGCCCTCGCGCAGGAGCGACATTTCGGGCGCGCGGCGGAGAGTTGCGGCGTGACGCAGCCGACGCTCTCCGCCGGCATCAAGCAGCTCGAGGACATCTTGGGCGTGCGGCTGGTCGAGCGCGGCTCGCGGTTCCACGGGTTCACGCCGGAGGGCGACCGCGCGCTGGAATGGGCCCGCCGGATCGTCGGCGACGCGCGCGCGATGCGGCAGGACATCGAGGCGCTGAAGCGCGGCGTCGTCGGGCATCTGCGCATCGCGGTGATTCCGACGGCGCTGCCGATGATCGCGCAGCTGACCACGCCGTTCCGCGCCCGGCACCCGGACGTGCGCTTCACGATCCTGAGCCGCACCTCGCTCGAGATCGGCACCGAGCTTGACAATCTCGAGATCGACGCGGGCGTCACCTATCTCGACAACGAGCCGGTCGGCCGGGTTTCGGCGGTGCCGATCTGGCGCGAGGGCTACCGGCTGATCACCGCCGCGGACGGCATGCTCGGCGACCGCAAGACGGTCACCTGGCGGGACGTCGGGCGCGTGCCGCTCTGCCTGCTGACGCCCGACATGCAGAACCGCCGGATCGTCGAGGGGCTGCTGCGGGAGGCCGGCGCGGCGCCGGCCCCGACGCTCGAATCGAATTCGACCGTGGTGCTGTTCACCCATGTGCGCACCGGCGCCTGGGCGAGCGTGATGCCACAGAGCTTCGCCGACATCATGGGCCTGCCGTCCAACATCCGCGCGATTCCGATCGTCGACCCGGAAGTCGTGCACACCGTCGGCCTCGTCGCGCCCCATCGCGAGCCCATGACCCCGGCTACCAAGGCGTTGGTTTCCGAGGCGAAAGCGCTCGCCGCGCGGCTGGCTCAGATTAAGGCGCCGAAGGACGCCGTCTGATAGCTTTCGTCGATCAAGCGACGAAACATCGGCATTGATCTGGCCGTAAGGAACACCCACTCTGTGGGATAAGAAAAACTATAAAGTCATTCCTTGGAGGAGAGCGACCTCATGTCGAGCGGCTATGCCGTGATCGGCGAGGCGCGCGGGCGTCACGAGGCCTGGAGTCCCGCCCGCGGCTCGGAGATCATCGCCGATCATCTAGCAATGGAAGGGGCGACCCTTCCGATCCTGCACGCCATGCAGGAGACCTTCGGCTACGTGCCGCAGGACGCCGTGCCTCTCATCGCCGACGCGCTCAACCTGTCGCGCGCGGAAGTCCACGGCAGCATGACCTTCTATCACGATTTCCGGAACGAGCCGGCGGGCAAGCATATCGTGAAGGTGTGCGTCGCCGAGGCGTGTCAGGCTGCGGGCGGAAACGCGACCTCGGAGCGCATCGCCAAGGCTCTCGACTGCGCCTTCGGCGAGACGCGCCCCGACGGCCAGGTGACGCTTGAGCCGATCTACTGCCTCGGCCTCTGCTCCTGCGCGCCTTCAGCCATGGTGAATGGCCGCCTCGTCGGCCGTCTCGACGACGAGGCGGTCGACGAGATTGCGGCGGAGTGCCGTTCATGACCGCGCGAATCTACGTTCCGGGCGACGCCGCCGCCGTCGCTCTCGGCGCGGACCGGGTCGCGAAGGCCTTCGAAGAGGCGTTCCGCGCCCGGGGGCTCGACGTCCAGATCACGCGCAACGGCTCGCGCGGCATGCATTGGCTCGAGCCGATGGTGGAGGTCGTCACCTCCGCAGGCCGCATCGCCTATGGCCCGGTCAAGGCCAGGGACGTTCCCGGCCTTCTCGACGCCGGCTTTCTCGACGGCAAGGGCCACGAACTGCGGCTCGGCGATCCGGAAGAGATCCCCTTCTTCAAGCGCCAGCAGCGCTTCACTTTCGCGCGCTGCGGCCTGATCGACCCGATCTCGCTCGACGAGTATCGCGCAAATGGCGGCTACAAGGGTCTTGAGCGCGCGATCGCGCTCGGCGGCCCGGCCACCGTCGAGGAGGTCTTCGAGTCAGGCCTGCGCGGCCGCGGCGGCGCAGGCTTCCCGACCGGCATCAAGTGGCGCACCGTCGGCCAGACGCCGCCGCAGCAGAAGTACATCGTCTGCAACGCGGACGAGGGAGACTCGGGGACCTTCGCCGACCGCATGATCATGGAGGGCGATCCCTTCACCCTCATCGAGGGCATGACGATCGCCGGCATCGGCGTCGGGGCGACCAAGGGCTACGTCTACTGCCGCTCCGAATATCCGCACGCCATCAAGGCGATGAACGCGGCGATTAAAGTCGCGCGCAAGGCGGGTTATCTCGGCCAGCGCGTCGCCGGCTCGGACTACGACTTCGACATGGAGGTCCGCGAAGGCGCAGGCGCCTATGTCTGCGGCGAGGAGACCTCGCTGCTCGAGAGCATCGAGGGCAAGCGCGGGCTCGTCCGCGCCAAGCCGCCGCTGCCGGCGCACAAGGGCCTGTTCGGCCGGCCGACCGTCATCAACAACGTCGTGTCGCTCTGCTCGGTGCCATTCATCCTCGCGAACGGCGCGAAGACCTACGCCGACGTCGGCTTCGGCCGCTCGCGCGGCACGATGCCGATCCAGCTCGCCGGCAACGTCAAGCATGGCGGCCTGTTCGAGATCGCCTTCGGCATCACGCTCGGCGAGCTCCTCGAGGACGTCGCGGGCGGCACCTTCACCGGCAAGCCGATCCGCGCCGTGCAGGTCGGCGGCCCCCTCGGCGCCTATCTGCCGCGCCATCAGTTCGACACGCCGTTCGACTACGAGGCCTTCACGAAGATCGACGCGCTGATCGGCCACGGCGGCGTGGTGATCTTTGACGAGGACGTCGACATGGCCCGCATGGCGCGCTTCGCCATGGAGTTCTGCGCCGTCGAGAGCTGCGGAAAGTGCACGCCCTGCCGCATTGGATCCACACGCGGCGTTGAAACGTTGGACAAGGTGATCGCGGGCCAAGACCGCGAACGCAATCTGCAGGTCGTCGAAGACCTCTGCCATACGATGAAGCTCGGCTCACTCTGCGCGCTCGGCGGCTTCACCCCGTATCCCGTGATGAGCGCGATCACCCATTTCCCCGAAGACTTTGGACGGGGCCACCTGTCCGTCGCGGCGGAGTGAGGAGGAAGCACATGGCCCTCATCCAGGAAATCGACTACGGCACGCCGGTCTCGAAGTCCGAGAAGCGCGTGACGCTGACCATCGACGGCCAGAAGGTCTCAGTGCCCGAGGGCACCTCGATCATGCGCGCGGCGATGGAGCTCAACAACGAGATCCCCAAGCTCTGCGCGACCGACTCGGTCGAGGCCTTTGGCTCCTGCCGCCTCTGCCTGGTCGAGATCGAGGGCCGCAACGGCACGCCGGCCTCCTGCACGACCCCGGTCGCCGAGGGCATCGTGGTGAAGACCCAGACGCCGCGGCTGAAGCAGCTGCGCAAGGGCGTCATGGAGCTCTACATCTCCGACCACCCGCTCGACTGCCTGACCTGCTCGGCCAACGGCGACTGCGAGCTGCAGGACATGGCGGGCGTCGTCGGCCTGCGCGAGGTGCGCTACGGCTACGAGGGCGAGAACCACATCGTCTCCAAGAAAGACGAGTCGAACCCTTACTTCACCTACGACCCGTCGAAGTGCATCGTTTGCTCGCGCTGCGTGCGGGCCTGCGAGGAGGTGCAGGGCACCTTCGCGCTGACCATCTCGGGCCGCGGCTTCGACAGCCGCGTGTCGGCCGGCATGGACGAGCCCTTCATCACCTCCGAATGCGTGTCCTGCGGCGCCTGCGTGCAGGCCTGCCCGACCGCGACGCTTCAGGAGAAGTCGGTCGCCGAGATCGGCACGCCCGAGCATTCGGTCGTGACCACCTGCGCCTACTGCGGCGTCGGCTGCACCTTCAAGGCCGAGATGCGCGGCGACGAGCTCGTGCGCATGATGCCCTACAAGGACGGCAAGGCGAACCACGGCCACAGCTGCGTCAAGGGCCGGTTCGCCTATGGCTACGCCACCCACAAGGACCGCATCCTGAAGCCGATGATCCGCGCCAAGATCACCGATCCGTGGCGTGAGGTCTCGTGGGAGGAGGCGATCGAGTACACCGCCTCCGAGTTCAAGCGCATCCAGGGCCAGTACGGCCGCTCGTCGATCGGCGGCATCACCTCGTCGCGCTGCACGAACGAGGAGACCTATCTGGTCCAGAAGCTGGTCCGCGCCGGCTTCGGCAACAACAATGTCGACACCTGCGCCCGCGTCTGCCACTCGCCGACCGGCTACGGCCTGAAGACGGCCTTCGGCACCTCCGCCGGCACGCAGGACTTCGACTCGGTCGAGCACTCCGACGTCATCCTGGTCATCGGCGCCAACCCGACCGACGGCCATCCGGTGTTCGGCAGCCGCATGAAGAAGCGACTGCGTCAGGGCGCCAAGCTGATCGTCATCGATCCGCGCCGCATCGACCTTGTGAAGAGCCCGCACATCCGCGCGGACTTCCATCTGCCGCTGAAGCCCGGCACCAACGTCGCGATCGTCACCGCGCTCGCCCATGTCGTCGTGACCGAAGGCCTTGTCAACGAGGAGTTCGTGCGCGCCGAGGCCGACATGGAGACCTTCGAGGCCTGGGCCGAGTTCGTCTCCGAGGAGCGCCACTCGCCTGAGGCGGTCGAGCTCACCACGGGCGTTCCGGCCAATCTGATCCGCGAGGCGGCTCGGCTCTACGCGACCGGCGGCAACGCCGCGATCTACTACGGCCTCGGCGTCACCGAGCATAGCCAGGGTTCGACCACCGTTCTCGGCATCGCGAACCTTGCGATGGCGACCGGCAACATCGGCCGCGAGGGCGTCGGCGTGAACCCGCTGCGCGGCCAGAACAACGTGCAGGGTTCGTGCGACATGGGCTCGTTCCCGCACGAATATCCGGGCTACCGCCATGTCTCCGACGACGAGACGCGCCTGCAGTACGAGCAGCTGTGGGGCGTTCCGCTGGATCCGGAGCCCGGCCTGCGCATCCCCAACATGCTGGACGCGGCCGTCGACGGCACCTTCAAGGGCCTCTATGTGCAGGGCGAGGACATCGCGCAGTCCGATCCCGACGCCAAGCACGTCATCGGCGGCCTCAAGGCGATGGAATGCGTCGTCGTGCAGGACCTGTTCCTGAACGAGACCGCGAACTACGCCCATGTCTTCCTGCCGGGCTGCTCCTTCCTTGAGAAGGACGGCACCTTCACCAACGCCGAACGCCGCATCCAGCGCGTGACGAAGGTGATGGCGCCGAAGAACGGCTACGCCGACTGGGAGATCACCCTGCTCCTCGCCAAGGCGATGGGCTACGAGATGGACTACAGCCATCCCTCCGAGATCATGGACGAAGTCGCGGCGTCCACGCCAAGCTTCGCCGGGGTGTCGTTCAAGCGGCTGGAGGAGCTCGGCTCGATCCAGTGGCCCTGCAACGAGAAGGCGCCGGAAGGCACGCCGACCATGCACATCGGCGGCTTCGTGCGCGGCAAGGGCAACTTCGTCATCACGGAGTATGTCGGCACCGACGAGAAGGTCGGACCGCGCTTCCCGCTGCTGCTCACCACGGGCCGCATCCTCAGCCAGTACAATGTCGGCGCGCAGACCCGCCGCACAGAGAACTCGCGCTGGCACGAGGAAGACCGGCTGGAGATCCATCCGGTGGACGCCGAGGACCGCGGCATTCGCGACGGCGACTGGGTGACTCTCCGGAGCCGCGCCGGCGAGACCTCGCTCCGCGCGCTCATCACCGACCGCGTGGCGCCAGGGGTCGTCTACACGACGTTCCACCACCCGAACACGCAGGCGAACGTCATCACGACCGACTTCTCCGACTGGGCGACGAACTGTCCGGAATACAAGGTTACCGCCGTGCAGGTGGCGCCGTCCAACGGCCCGTCCGCTTGGCAGGAGGAGTATGAGGAGCACTCCAAGCTCAGCCGCCGCATCATGGCGGAAGCCGCGGAGTAACACGCTGCGTCATCCCGGACGGCGCGACAGCGCCGATCCGGGATCGCGTTGATGAGTTTGCGCAGAGCTGCTGCGCTCTTGTCCCGGCCTTGAGCCGGGACCCAGAACCGCGACCGTCCATAAGGTAAGTTAGCCCTCGGCGCGTCTGGGTCCCGGCTCAAGGCCGGGACGAGGGATTGGAACACCTATATCCCGCAGATGACCACGCTTCCGCCCCCCGTCGCCCGTCTGTCCCGCGCCGTCTGGCGCGACGGGCGTCTGCGCGAGACGGCGGACCGCGCGACGCCCGAAGAGACCGCGATCGCGCTGGTCTATGACGGCTCGACGCAGGCGGTCATGATGGCGAGCCCGCAGGACGTCGAGGACTTCGCGGTCGGCTTCAGTCTGACCGAGGGCATCGTCTCCGACGCGGCGGAGATCGAGAGCCTGGACGTCGTCGTCCACGATCTCGGGCTCGAAGCCCGTATGTGGCTCGCCAAGGATCCCTCGCGCGCCCTCGGCTCCCGCCGCCGCAATCTCGCCGGGCCGACCGGCTGCGGCCTGTGCGGCGTCGACAGCCTGGAGCAGGCGGCGAAGCCCGCGCGCAGGGTCGAGGCGGAAGGCGCCTTCACCGCGGCCGACATCCACGCGGCGCTCGAAACCCTGCAGCGCGCGCAGACGCTCAACTTCGAAACGCGGGCGGTGCACGGCGCCGCCTTCTACCGGCCCGGCGAAGGTCTCGTCGCTGCGCGCGAGGACGTCGGCCGCCACAACGCGCTCGACAAGTTGGCCGGGCATCTCGCCCGCACGGGCGTCGACGCCTCCGACGGCTTCGTGGTCCTGTCCAGCCGCGTCTCGGTCGAGATGGTCCAGAAGACCGCGATGATCGGCGCGCCGCTGTTGGTCGCGGTCTCCGCGCCAACCGCGCTTGGCGTGCGCATGGCCGAGGAGGCGGGGATCACCCTCGTCGCGATCGCCCGCGGCGACGGCTTTGAAGTCTTCACCCATCCCCACCGCGTCGTCGACGGCGCGCAGTCCGTTCCCGCAGGAGCGTCCGCATCATGAGCCATCAACCCGGCGCCGCAGGAATGGCCGAGGCCCTCCACGACGAGGAGCACTCGCACAAGTCGACGCTCGATCGCCTGATCTACATGGCCAACCAGATCGGCTGGTTCTTCAAGAGCCAGCCCGAGGAGAAGCGGGTCCCGGGCGTCCTCGACCATATCCAGCACTTCTGGGATCCGCGGATGCGCTCCGAGATCTTCCGCCATATCGACGCGACCGGCGGGACCGGCATCGAGCCCTATCCGCTCGAGGCGCTGATGCAGCTCAAGCTGGCGACCGAGAACAAGCTCAGGACGCAGGGCGAGGCGGAGAAGGTCGAGACTGGCCAGCAGCGCACGGGCGAGGCGCCGAAAGATGTGACCGAGGAAGGCCGCGGCTGACCGGACGCTGCGCTCGATTCCGGCTGCTCGGGCGCTAGGTTCATCCTGGATCCGACGAGCAGGATAGACGGAAAAGTGAGCCTCAGCGAGAAAGCCCCGCCTTCGACGCAGTCACGGATCGCGTCATGGCGGCTGCCGGAGTTCGGCCCACTTATCGGTTTTGCCGGCGTCGCCGGTCTCGGCTTCGCCTTCGTCAAGATCGCGGACGAGATGGTCGAGGGCGAGACCCACGACTTCGATAGCGCGATCCTGCTTGCGCTCAGGCAGGCGGGTGATCCGAAGCAGCCGATCGGGCCGCACTGGCTCGAAGGCGCGATGATCGATCTGACGAGCCTCGGCAGCGTGCCGGTCCTGACGCTGCTGTCGGTGCTGGCGATCACCTATTTCCTCGTGGCGCGGCGCTACGCCAGCGCGCTGTTCCTCTCCATCGCGATCACTGGCGGCGCGCTGCTGAACGCCGGGCTTAAGATCGGTTTCGCGCGGCCGAGACCTGACATGGTCGAGCACCTCGTTTCAGTGCAGTCGCTCAGCTTTCCGAGCGGGCACGCCATGTCGTCCGCCGTCATCTATCTCACGATCGGCGCGCTTCTGGCGCAGTCGGAGCCGCGTTGGGCGCTCCGCGGCTACATCTTGACCGTCTCGGTGCTGCTCACCTTGGCGATCGGCGTCAGCCGGGTGTTTCTCGGCGTGCATTATCCGACCGACGTGCTCGCGGGCTGGTCGCTTGGCGCGGCCTGGGCGTTGCTCTGTTGGATGGTGGCGCGCTGGCTCCGTCCGCAGGATCACGAGACGGAACGGGGGAAGGGCAGGCCCGCGCCCCGGATCAGACCGTCGTCATCCTGATCGACTCGAACGCCGTCAGCCAGTCTTGAGGCCACGCCATCGGCCGCTGCGTTCCGCGGTCGACGCAGACATGGACGAAGCGTCCCTGCGCGCGCGGCTCCTCCTCGTCCCGACCGAACAGGCCGATGCGCCACGTGACGCTTTTCGCCCCCACCGCGGCCACGGCGAGCGCGCTCTCGACGGTCTCGGGAAAGGCGAAGGCGCGAAAGTAAGCGCAGTCGCTCGCGACGACGAAGATCATCGGTCCGCTGTCCGGCAGCAGCAGCCCGCCGCGCGACAGCAGGTAGCTCGTGATCGTCGTGTCGAAGAAGCTGTAATAGAGCGCGTTGTTGACGTGGCCGTACACGTCGTTGTCCGCCCAGCGGGTCGTGATGCGGTGCTCGAAGCGGTAAGACGAGCGGGGGAGTGGCGTCGGCTTCAAATGTCTCTCCGCAGTGTCGAGGCGCAACGCCGCGTTGCGGCCCGGACGGCGCCCGCGGCGGCCCTGGCATGCTAGACGGCCCGCGACGCGATGCGCATCGGCGCCCGCGCTTTTCCGATCGCACCGCTTACCGCATGATCCTCGGCGTCGTCTTCAAGCTTCTGTCCGCCTTCCTGTTCACGGTGATGGCGGCTCTCGTGCGCGCCGTCGCGGACGAGACGCCGCTCGGCGAGATCGTGTTCGCGCGATCCTTCTTCGCGCTGATCCCTATCGTTACCTGGCTGAAGTGGCGCGGCGTGCTGCGGGCGGCGATGCGCACCGAGCGCCATGCCGGGCACATGCTGCGCTCGATGATCGGCGTGTCGTCCATGTTCCTGATGTTCGCGGGCCTCGCGCGGCTGCCGCTGCCCGATGCGACCGCGCTCGGCTACGCGTCGCCGCTGTTCGTGGTGGTGTTCGCGGCCATCCTGCTTCGCGAGCGCATCCATGCCATGCGCTGGACCGCGGTCGGCGTCGGCCTTCTCGGCGTGCTCGTGATCCTATGGCCGCAGCTTTCGACCGGCGCCCTCGCCGCGCTGGTTTCGGGCGCCGGCGGGGCTGACGAGACCGCTCTCGGCGCCGCCTTCGCGCTCGGCGCGACGGCTCTGACGGCCGGCGCCATGATCCAGATCCGCCGGCTGACCGGGACCGAAGGCACAGGCACCATCGTATTCTACTTCTCTGTCTGGTCGGCGGTCGCAGGCCTCGCCACCGCGCCGATTCTGGGCTGGACCTGGCCGGGCTGGCGGACGGGGCTGCTTCTCGTCGCGACCGGATGCGTCGGCGGCGTCGCGCAGATCCTGCTGACCGAAAGCTATCGCCGCGCCGACGCCTCGCTGATCGCGCCGTTCGAATATTCGACGATCCTGTGGGCGATCGCAATCGGCTTCGTCGCGTTCGGCGACCTGCCCTCATTCTGGACCTTGGTAGGCGGCGCGATCGTCGTCGGCTCGGGCGTCGCCGTGGCGATCCGGGAGCATCAGCTCGGCATCAAGCGCGCCCGCGTCCGGAAGGCCGCGCCCGAATCGCCGACGGGCTGAGCTTGGCGGGGACCCCCCGCGCCGCTAAGGGATGCGCAGTCAGCGCGGAGCCGGCCAGATGACGCCCATCGCCCTCACCATCGCCGGCTCGGACTCCTCCGGCGGCGCCGGGATCCAGGCGGACCTAAAAACGTTCTCGGCGCTCGGGGTCTACGGCGCCTCGGCGCTCGTCGCGCTGACTGCGCAGAACACGCGCGGCGTCTCCGCCATCCATGACGTTCCGGCCGACTTCATCACGGCCCAGATCGACGCCGTAATGGACGACCTCGCCGTGGGCGCCGTGAAGATCGGCATGGTCTCGCGCTCCGAATCGATCGCCGCGATCGCAGACGCCTTGATCCGCCGCGGCGCGGAGAACGTCGTCGTCGATCCGGTGATGATCGCGACCTCCGGCGCGCGGTTGCTGGCGGAAGACGCAATCGAGACGCTCCGCGCGCGCCTGCTGCCGCTGGCCCTCGTGCTGACGCCCAATCTGCCGGAGGCCGCCGAACTGCTGGGCGAGGCCGAGGCGCGCACCGAGCAGGCGATGGAGGCGCAGGGCCGCGCGCTGCTCGCGCTCGGGCCGCGCGCCGTGCTGATGAAGGGAGGACACGGGGACGGGTCCGAGAGCGTCGACCTCCTCGTTGGCTCGAACGCCGAGACCGTACGTCTGCCCGCGCCGCGTGTCGGCACCCGCAACACACATGGCACCGGCTGCACGCTGTCGTCAGCGATCGCGGCCGGGCTCGCGCGCGGAAAGCCTCTGGAGCAGTCGGCCTGTGACGCGAAGGCCTATGTCGCGTCGGCGATCGCCGCCGCCGACCAACTCGACATTGGGCGGGGAAATGGCCCGGTGCATCACTTCCACGACTGGTGGACCAGGGTTGCGCCTCGGGACGCGGGGGACTAGCGTCGTCCGGCATGCCGAACGGACGTTCGGCGGTTCAAACGACGGACGATGGTGAAATGGCGGGCCGGCAGAAGTCCGACCTCGAGGCTGGCGCGCAGATCGTCTCCGGCAATCTCGGCAAGACCGTCCAGCGGCTTCGCAAAGCCTACAACCTGTCCCTGTCGGAGCTCGCCGAACAGTCCGGCGTCGCCAAGTCGATCATCAGTCAGATCGAGCGCAACGAGACCAATCCGACCCTCGCGACCATCTGGCGGCTCAGTCAGGCGCTGGACGTCTCGATCGAGAGGGTCCTGGCCTCGGCCGACGACGAGCCCTTCGTCGAGAAGCTGTCGCGCGCGGACACCCCGGTCCTGATCTCCGAGGACGGAAAAGTCCGGCTCGCGGCGATCGGCTGGATCCGCACCGTCGAATGGCTGCAATGGTACGACGTGACGGCGGAGCCCGGCGGGACGCTCGAATCCGACGCCCACCAGCGCGGTTCGCTCGAATGCCTGTCACTGCTCGCCGGCGAGGCCGAGGTCGAGATCGGCGGCCTGACCGAAACGGCGAAGGCCGGCGAGACCCTGCGCTATCGCTGCGACCGTCCGCACGTTATCCGAGCGACCGGCGCCGAGCCGATGCGCGCCGTCATGGTATGCATCATGAAGGCGGCGGTGATGGACTGACGGCTCGGTCGACGCCCCCGGCGCCGGCCCGAGTCAGTCCACGAAGCCGAGCAGCTCGACGCCGAGTTCGGCGTCCTCCAGGCGTTCGATCGACGCCGTGAAATACGGCTCGTCGGCAGGCGCCGCGACGATCAGCACGCCATAGGGCTCTCCGCCGGCCGCTCCGAGCGAACCGGCTAGAATGCCGAAATCGAAGCCGAGATCGCGTGCGACCGAGGTGAGCACCGGCCGCGTCGCGGCCGCGCCCTCGAACGCGAGACGGATGAGCGCCTTGCCGCCGGCGGAGGGCGTCTCCGCAAGCTTTTCGGCAAGGAAGGGCGGCACGGTCGCGCCGGTCGCGGCGGCGGCGAAGCGCCGGCTCACGGGGTGCGCGGGGCGGGCGAAGACGCGGGCCGTCGGGCCTTCCTCGACGATCCGGCCGCGATCCAGCACGACCACACGCCGCGCGAGAGCGGTGACGGCGGTCATGTCGTGGGTGATCAGCAGCGCCGACAGGCCAGTCTCGCGCGTGATGCGGTCGAGCGCGGCGAGGAAGGTCGCGGCGATCTCCGGATCGAGCGCGGAGGTCGCCTCGTCCAGGACCAGCAGGCGGGGATCGCCGGCCAGCGCCCGGCCGAGCGCGGCCCGACGACGCTCGCCATCGGACAACTCGTCCGCGAGCCGGTCGGCGTCTTCCGTCAGGTCGAGCAGATCGATCAGGCCGTCGATCGCGGCGCTGGTCCGATCGTCGTCGAGCCCGGCCGGATCGTGCCTCTCGGCCAGAATTTCGCGGACGGTCTTGCCCGGCGGCAGGTCCGGGTCAGCGCCGAGCGTGGCGACGCCCCTGCGCGCCTTCGCTCCGGCGGTCTCGTAGTCATGGCCATCCAGCGTCACGTGGCCGGAGCACGGCGGCTCCAGCCCCGCGGCCAGCAGTCCCAGGGTGGACTTGCCGGAGCCGGCCGACCCCACCACCGCGAGGATTTCGCCTTGCGCGATCTCGATCGAGACGCCGTCGAGGGCGAGACGCTCCGATCCGTCGCGAAGCGCGTAAGACTTGCGCGCGTCGCGAATGCGAAGCAGCGGTTCTGTGGACTCGGAGGCGCGCGCGAGGCGCAGGGACATGGTCATCAATGAAGCTCCGGAGCTCGGTCCTTGCGGACCCTGCGAACGATACGAAACAGGGGACCTTGCTCCGGGGGGAGGTCCGATCCCTGAGGGCTCAACAGCCCATGCGTTTCGATACGTTCGCCATGTCGTGACGTCTGCCGGGTATGCATTCCGGACGCCAGAACGACGCTCGGACGATCAAGTGTGCGGATCGGCCAAGTATCGATGCGGCCACCCACCTCCTTATCGTTCGATCTAGCGAACAAGTCAACCGTTTTGCCTCTCCTTCATCCATAAGAGGTTTCCAAGCATAATAAGCCGAAGACACGGCTGGAATCAGCCGAAGGCGTCTCATTCGCGGGTGCGGCGCCCGCCTTCGCCGGCGCGAAAACAGATCGGACTGTTCTAAATAAAGAACGGTATGAATCTCCGGCTCAATCCCGTCTACGCCTGCCTTCCGGTCACCGTCTTCGAGCGGATGTCCCAGCTCGCCCGCGCCCATCATGCTCTAAATCTTGGTCAGGGTTTTCCCGACGACGCCGGTCCCGAACCCGTGCGGCGCAAGGCTGCGGAAGCCGTCCTCGACGGCTGGAACCAGTACCCGCCGATGATGGGGCTTCCCGAGTTGCGGGCCGCGGCGAGCCGGCATTACGCACGCTGGCAGGGCGTCTCGCTCGATCCCGAGCGCGAGGTCATGGTCACCTCCGGCGCGACCGAAGCCATCGCCGCGTCGATCTTCGCGCTGGTCGAGCCCGGCGACGAGGTCGTGATGTTCGAACCGATCTACGACGCCTACCTCCCGCTCGTCCTGCGCGCGGGAGCGACGCCCAGGTTCGTCAAGCTCACGCCGCCGGACTGGCGGCTCGACGAGCAAGCTATCCGCGCCGCGGTCGGGCCCAAGACGAAGGCCGTCCTGTTCAACAATCCCCTCAATCCGACAGGCGCGGTCTTTGCGCGCGAAGATCTGGAGACGCTCGCCCGCGCGCTCGCCGGCTCCGACGCCATCGTGGTGGCGGACGAGGTCTGGGAGCACGTGATCTTCGATGGGCGCGCGCATATCTCCGCGCTTTCCGTCCAGAGCCTCGCGGACCGGACGATCAAGATCGGTTCCGCCGGCAAGATCTTCTCGATGACCGGCTGGAAGGTCGGCCTCGTCTGCGCGCGGCCGGAGCTGCTGACCGTGGTCGCGAAGGCGCACCAGTTCCTGACCTTCACGACGCCGCCCAGTCTTCAGACGGCCGTCGCCTACGGTCTCGACACGCAGGACGACTGGATCCGCGGCATGCGCGCTTCGCTGCAAGCGAAACGCGACCGGTTCTCCGCCGGACTGCGATCGGCCGGCCTGGAGCCGCTCGCCTCCGGCGGGACCTATTTCGTCAACGCAGACCTCGCCCCGATCGGCGTCGACGACGACGTCGCCCTCTGCGAGGCGCTCGTCGGCGAGGGCGGCCTCGCGGCGATCCCGGTGTCGGCCTTTTACGCCGAAGACCCGGTGAAGACCGTCGTCCGCTTCTGCTTCGCCAAGGACGACGCGACGCTCGACGAGGCGCTGCGGCGGCTCTCCCGCTTCCTCGACAATGGCCGGTCGCGGATCCGCGAAAAATAATTCCTCAGCCGTGAACCTTTCTCTTGCCGGCCCCGACCCATGGCCAGGAACGCAATGGAGCGTTCGGCCAGACAGACAGGGGACTGACATGACCAACACTTCCAAGAAGTTCGGCTTCGTTGCGTTCGCCTTCACCGCGATGGTCGCGGCCACCGCCTTCACCGCTTCTCCGGCTTCGGCCGAGTGGGGCGGCGGCTACGGCGGGACGCCCGGAGCGAGCTCCGGCGGGAACAGCGGCGGCGGCTACGGCGGCGGCCACGGCGGATACGGCGGGGGCCGGCCGGGATATGGCGGGCGTCCGGGCGGCCACTGGGTCGGCGGGCACTGCACCAGCTACTACGGCTGCGGGAGCTATCGTCCGCGCCCGGTCTACCGTCCTTACCCGGTCTATCGCCCGCGTCCGGTGATCGTGTACGGCGGGGGCTACTGAGCCGCTCAGCCGATGAGCTTCAGAAAGACGCCGGTCCGGTCATCCGGGCCGGCGTCTTCGCGTTCAGCGCCGTGCGCCTTGACCCCGCTCCGGCGGCGCCCATGATCGCGGCGCGACATCGAGCGGAGCGAGCTTCATGGCCCACGACACCCACGGCGCGGAAGCCGCCATCGCCCGCCGGATCCGGCAGGGCAGGGGGCTCGAACCGGCTGATATCGTTATCAAAAACGCACGCGTCCTCGACGTCGTCACCGCGACCTTGTTCGAGAGCGACGTCGCGATTTCAGGCGACACGATCGTCGGGACTTTCGGAACCTACGAGGGCGCCGAGACGATCGACGGGCGCGGCCTCACGGTCGTCCCCGGATTCGTGGACAGCCACCTCCACATCGAATCCTCGCTGCTGACTCCGTTCGAATTCGAACGCTGCGTGCTGCCGCATGGGGTCACCACCGCGGTCTGGGACCCGCACGAGATCGCGAACGTGCTCGGCGTCGCCGCCTTCGACTATGCGCTCGCTTCGGCGATGGCCAGCGTGATGGACATCCGTGTCAACCTGTCCTCCTGCGTTCCCGCGTCCCCCCTGGAAACCTCGGGCGCGCGGCTCGAAGTGGCTGACCTTCTGCCGTACCATGGCCATCCGAAGGTGATCGGCCTCGCCGAGTTCATGAATTTTCCGGGCGTGCTGTCGGCGGAGCCCTCCTGCCTCGCCAAGCTCGCCGCCTTCCAGACCGGCCACATCGACGGCCACGCGCCCCTCGTCATGGGCAAGGACCTCAACGGCTACCTCTCCGCCGGCATCCGCACAGACCACGAAGCCAACAATTACGACGAGGCCTTCGAAAAGCTCCGCAAGGGCATGAGCGTGCTGATCCGCGAGAGCTCGATCGCCAAGGATCTGCATGCGCTCTGGCCGCTGATCACGCCGGAAACCTCCGCCTTCCTCGGCTTCTGCACCGACGACCGCAACCCGGTCGAGATCGCGGAGGAGGGCCACATCGACCACATGATCCGCTGGACGATCGCGCAAGGGGTCGCCCCGGCGCATGTCTACCGGGTCGCCTCATACGGCGGCGCGAACGCTTTCGGGCTGCGCGACCGCGGCCTCGTCGCGCCGGGCAAGCGCGCCGACCTCGTGCTGCTGTCGGATTACGAGACCTGCCGCGTCGAGCAGGTGATCGCCGGCGGGCGCCTCGTCACGCCCGAGCTGTTCGCGGGCCGCGTCGAGACGCCGCCGGTCGGCCTCGACAGCATGAAGGCCGAGCCCGTGACGGCCGACGACCTTGCGACGAAGGGGCGGGGCGGCCCGAGGCCGGTGATCGGCGTCGTGCCCGGAAAGATCGTCACCGAGCGGCTGGAGGTCGACCTCACCGCCGAGGACGGCGTCGTCGCCTCGGACACGGATCAGGACGCGCTCGCCGTCGCGGTGGTCGCCCGGCACGGCGTGAACCGCAACATCGGCCGCGGCTTCGTGCGCGGCTTCGGCCTCCGCGAAGGCGCCATCGCCTCCTCGGTCGGCCATGACAGCCACAACATCTGCGTCGTCGGCGTATCGGCCGATGACATGGCGGCGGCGGTGAACCGCGTTATCGCGCTCGGCGGCGGTTTTGTGGTGACGTCGGGCGGCGAGGTCCGCGCCGAGCTCGCTCTGCCGCTCGCCGGCCTCATGAGCCTCGAGCCGTACGAAGCGGTGCGCGAAAAGCTCCTGACCTTGCGCGCCGCGGCGAAGGCGCTCGGCTGTATGCTGTCCGAACCCTTCCTGCAGGCCGCCTTCCTGCCGCTCTCCGTGATCCCGCACCTCAAGGTGACGGATTTCGGCCTGGTGGACGTGGACAGGTTTGAGCTCGTGCCAGCCTAAACGGCGCACGAAAGCCCGCGGCCGCCTCACGCTGAGCCGGCGGGCGCCATAGTGACGAGGGGCGGCCGTCCTTCCGGTGGACGACCGGTAAATAATACGCAGTCGCTGGCTTGCGACCACGCCATGAGCTATCCCTGAACCGGCCGACCCCTGGTTGCGGGATCCCTTCCATGCGCTCAAGCGTTCTCGTCGCGTCCGCACTTGTCGCCGCTCTTGGCGTGTTGACCGGGGCCTCGCCATCAAAGGCGGCCGACTGCGCCTCCGGATCAACCATGATCATCGTCGCCCATCAGGACGACGATGTCACTTTCCTGAATCCCGATCAGGCTGCCGACATCACCGCTGGCCGGTGCGTGCGCGTCGTCTACGTGACGGCCGGCGACGGCGGAGAACCACGCGCCCGCTGGGCTCCGCGCGAAGACGCCGCGAAGCGCGCGCACGAAGTCATGGCCGGAGTGGCTGACGCGCCGACGGCGGACGGCTCGCTTCAAGTGCAGGGCCGCACGCTCGCGCACAGATCGCTCGCCGGAGCGCCTCAGATTGACATGGTCTTCATGCGCTTGCCGGAGGGTAAGCCAAATGGCTCGGGCTTCGGGCGCAACGGAGGCGAGAGCCTGGCGAGGCTCGCTTCCGGCGAGATCGCGACGATCTCGACGGTTCCGGAAGCCGCCGCGGACGGCCTCGCGGGCGCCGCGAGCTACACCCAGAGCGAACTTGCCGACACGCTGCTCGGGCTCATGGAGCAGTTTCACCCGGACAAGCTGCGCGTTCAGAATTATGAGGCCGCGGCCAGCGCCTCGGACGACCACGCCGACCACATCGCCGGCGCCCGGCTGGCTGCGGGCGCGGCCAAAATCTACGCGCAGCGAAACGATCTGGACGTCGATGGTTTTCTGGTCGGCTATCGCGGCGAAGACACCGCGGACTACGAGCAGAACGTCTCCGGAGCCGCGCTTCAGGCGACGCTCGCCTCTTTCGCAGCCTACGCCGCCGTCGACGATCGGGTTTGCGCCAACAGGGACTGCAGTTCGTACTTCGAAAACGTAAGGACGTTCCGGGGCTACCCCCGCTGGCTTCGACGCCAGTACAGGCTCGATCAGTCGACGCCCCCAGTCGGCGCGACCGCGCTCCGGGTGCGCGCGGCGGGCGATGACGCCGACAAGTGCGTCGGCCTCGGCTCGAAGGACGCCGCCGCCGGATCGCTGTTGCGGACCGAACCATGCCGGGGCGGCCGGAGCCAGAGGTGGATCTACAGCTACGAGGCCGGAACGATCCGTCCGGAGGGGAACAAGCGGCTCTGCGCCCGCACGCAGAGCTACCCGCCCAAGGATGGCGCCAAGGTCGATCTCGCGAGATGCGATGGCTCGCGCGGACAGTCGTGGCGCATGATGGCCACGGGCGAGTTCGTGAACGCCAGCGGCAAATGCCTGGAGATGACCAGGGAGGGGGAGAACGGCGCACCAATAGCGGCCGGAAATTGCAAGTACACCGAATATCAGCTTTGGGGGTACGGGGTCCCGGCGACTCCTATCGCGCCTGTAAGAATATTTTTCGTGGAGTTCGCCGATTTCTTCCACATCGCCGCCTACAAGGGCGATTATACAGTCGACAGGCCGGTCGTTACGTCTCGAGGAAAAAACAACGTCGACCCCGAATGGCGGCTTCCACCGGGCGGCCAGATGCGAGCCTACGACGGCAAGTGCGTCGACACGCGAACGCGGGCGGCTCCAGACGGGGAGTATCCCATCATGCGCCCGTGCGATCACAAGGATCCGATGAACGCTTCGCCGTCGCAGACATGGCAGTACGTCAAGCGGAGACTTCTCAACCGGCAGGACGGAGTCGAGAGGTGTCTGACGATCGTGAACGCCGACGTCATAGACAACGCCGAGATCTGGACGTGCCGCAGCAGAAAAGGGCAGGTCTGGAAAAGCAACCGCTGAGAGGGGCCTTCCTCTCGCTCCGCCGAACGGCGCAGGTCTCCAGCCCATCAGAGCGAGCCGGGCTGAACGCACTTGGTGCCTGAGGCGAAATCCTCGCGTCCTCGGCTGAGCTCATCCGCAAGTCGATCTTTCCAGCCTGAGGCGGAAGTATTGCCGCTCGCGGCTCTCCGACATCACGCCGGACAACGTCCGTCCGATTTGAGCGAGGCCCCGCGCGGCGGGGTCCGCCGAGCTCGGCCCGCCGCACCTCGGAATTCGCTTTCCCGCGAAATCCGCCTGCGCCGGTGCTATAGCCTTACCGCGCGACTCACTTCGAGGCTCGGCGGACGTGCGCCGAGGCGGCTTCAATTCAATCGTGGCATTTTCGGTCCGGTCGTCCTGGCGCCGTGAAAATGGCGAGTGCGACATGGCTGCGGACGAGATCGAAGACAAAGGCGTCGACGCAGATCAGCTGAGGCGGTCGCTTCGCGCATACCAGACGCCGGACACCTCCCGCAGCGTGTTCGAGTTCGGTCTGACGGTCGGGCTGTTCATGGCGGCCTGGGCGGCCATGGCGATCGCGCTGGCTTACGAGCTCGGCTGGCTCTATGCGGCGCTGATCGCGCCGGCGGCGGGCCTTCTGCTGCGTCTGTTCATGGTCCAGCACGACTGCGGGCACGGCTCGTTCTTCGCGACCCGCAACGCCAACGACTGGGTCGGGCGCATCGTCGGCGTGCTGACGCTCACGGATTACGAGCACTGGCGGCGCAGCCATGCGATTCATCACGCGACCTCCGGCAATCTCGACCGCCGCGGGGTCGGCGACATCGATACGCTGACGGTCGACGAATATCGCGCGCGCTCGCGCTGGGGGCGCCTGCGCTACCGTCTCTACCGCAACCCGCTGGTGATGTTCGGCATCGGGCCAAGCTACGTCTTCCTGCTCCAGGGCCGGCTGCCGGTCGGCTTCATGCGAAGCGGACGGGCGCTATGGGTGAGCACGATGGGCACGAATCTCGGGATCGCGGCGGTCGCGGCGCTGCTCGTCTGGGCCGTCGGCCCTGCGACGTTCCTCATGATCCAGCTGCCAATCGTCGTTCTCGCGGCCACGATCGGCGTGTGGCTGTTCTTCGTACAGCACCAGTTCGACGGCACGCACTGGCGCAAGGACGGCGACTGGAACGCCTCGCACGCGGCCCTCTACGGAAGCTCGTACTACCACATGCCCGCATGGCTGGACTGGCTCACGGCGAACATCGGCATCCACCATGTCCACCACCTGTCGAGCCGCATCCCGTTCTACAATCTGCCGAAGGTGCTTCGCGCCTTCCCCGAGCTCCGCGAGATCGGCCGCGTGACCCTGCGCCAGAGCCTCAAATGCGTTCCCCTCTCATTGTGGGACGAGGCCGGCCAGAAGCTGATTTCGTTCAAGGATTTTTACGCGAGCGCCGCGCTCGCCAAGGCATAGGCCGGCGTTCGGGAGCGGGGTCCGCAGCCCGTCCCGTCGCGCTGAGAAGCTGCGAGTGACTTCGCTCGCCTCGGCGAAGGGTCAAGGCGGGCCGGATCCTGCCCACCTGACGTGCAAAACACGCCGCTTGCGGCTTTCGCAATCGCCGGGCCGTGCTATTCCCTCGCGCTGCCGGTCCCTCGCGGCCGGGCGTGGCAGGACGGAAGGTCGAGAGTGGACGCAAGGCTCGAGGAGATCGTATCCGCGATCGGTCCGCGCCGCGTCGTCGTGCTGTCGGACCGCTATCCGCCGGACGCCGCCGGCGGCGCCGAGCTCAGCCTTCATCTGCTGATGCGCGAACAGCCGCTGCGCGAGCAGGCGGTCGTCGTCACCTTCGACAAGAGCCTCGGCGCCCCCGAGCGCCGCGAGGTCGACGGCGTCGACGTCATCGCGCTGCCGATGAGCGCCGCCTGGCCGCTGCACCGCCTGTCGCAGCACGAGGTCGACCGGCTGAAGCGCCGGCGCTCCGGCGTCAAGTGGCGCCGCTTCGTCGCCGAGGCCGCCGCGCTGGGCGTCAGGAATCCTCGGATCCACGGCCCGGCGCTCGCGCTCCAGCTCGCCGGCCCGCCGCCCGGCGGCATCCGGATGGCGCACGCCACGGTGCCGGAGGGCAGGGCGCAGCCGGAGATCCGCGCCATTCTTGCGCGGGTGAAGCCCGCGGTCGTCCACGCCGACAACGCCCGCTCCATCATGATGGCGGCCGACGCGCTGTCGGGCTCCGACATTCCGCTGGTCGCGCTGGTTCGCGATCACCGCTTCACCAGCCTGCAGTTCGACCAGTCGCTGGCCCCGGCGCCGGGCGCGGGCGGGCTCAGCCTGCGCGGCCGGCTCGCCATGGCTTGCGCGAAGGCCGCGCTCGCCTATCGCCAGACATGCCTGCGCCGGGCGTCGGTCGTGATCGTCACCAGCCGCCATCTCGCGGGCACGCTCGAGCCGGTCACGCCGGAAGGGCGGCTGCGGCGCCTCCCGCTCGAGCCGGTCGAGCTGCCGGGGCACGGCCTGGCGGCCAGGAAGAACGGCTTCTCGATCCTCGTCGTCGGCTCGCTGACGCATAACAAGGGGCAGCTGCACTTCCTGCGCGGCTGGCAGGAGCTGTTCGCGCGCATCCCGAACGCGCGGATCGACTTCGCCGGACGCGGCGCGACCCAGGCCGCGATGGAGGCGGTCATCGCCCGCAACCGGCTCGGGGATCGCGTGCGTCTGCACGGGCACCTGTCCGGAGAGGCGCTGCAGGCGCTCTATCGCGACTGCGACGTGGTCGCGCTGCCGACGCTCTGGGCCGAGCCCTTCGGCCGCGTGCCGCTCGAAGCCGGGGCGGCCGGCCGGCCCGTCGTCGCCTATGCCTCGGGCGGGCTGGTCGAGACGGTCGAGGACGGCGTGACCGGCCGGCTCGTCGAGCGGGCCGACCGGCCGGCCTTCATCGAGGCGCTGGCCGATCTCGCCGGCGACCGCGAGGCGCGCCAACGCATGGGCGAGGCCGGCCGGGCGAGGGTGATCGAGGCCTATGCGCCCTTGCGGCTCGCGCGGCTGCTGGCGGTCGTCTGGGACGAGGTCGCGGGCGACGCGCCGAGCCGGATCGCGGCCAATGGCTGAGCCGGACCGGGGCGGCGAGGATGCCGACATCGTCATCGCCTCATCGCCGCTGCAGTACATGAACGCGGTGGAGCAGCGCGCGAGCGCGGGACGTCCGGCCGATCTCGTGCTGATCGGCGACCGCCACGCCGCGGCGGGGTCGACGATCGAGGCGCTGCTGGCGCGCAAGGGTTCTTGGCGGCGGGTCGTCAGGCATCCCCGTCGGCCGAGGCCGCCGCGCCTCGCGCCCCGGCTCGTGAAGGACGCGCTCGACGCAGCCCATCGCGCGAGCCTCGAGCGGCTGGCGCGGCGGTTGGGCTCCGGCCGGCGCCGGCAGGTGGTGTTCGGCGACTACCGGAACGTCTCGCAGCGGGTGCTGGTCGATCGCCTGGCCTTCGACGAGGCCGTGCTGCTCGACGACGGCTCGGTGACGCCGCAGGCGGCGGCCTGGCGCGCCGATCCCCTCCGCGCGCCGGAGCCCGGCCAGTTCGATCTCGGCTGGTTCCGGACGGCGCTGGCGCGCTCCGTCTTCGGCGAGAGGCCGCCATCCGAACCGCCGAGCGTGACGTTCTTCACGATCTATGGCCCGATCCTGTCCGGCCGGCTCGCGCCGCAGGATCGGCTGGCGCCGCACGGCTACGAGGCGTGGCGTTCCGGCGCGGGAACGGCCAGGTCGCGCGGCGAGGTCTGGCTGCTCGGCGCGGACCATGCGCAGGCCGGCATCTGCTCGCAGGAGGATTACAAGCGACTCGTGCTGGGCGCCGTTGAAGCCTTGAGGCTTGAAGGCCGCGGCCCGATCGTCTACCGCCCGCATCGGGGGGAAAGCGCGGCCAAGGCGCGCGCGCTCGCGGAGGCCGGCGGCATGCGGCTCGTGAGGACCGGCGCGCCGGTCGAACTCGACTATCTCGACGCGGCGGAGCGGCCGGCTTCGGTGGTGGTCGTGGCGTCCTCGGCGGCCGACACGCTGGCGGCGCTGGATCCGGAGCTCGAGATCGGCCGGATCGCCCTGCCTTCGGGATATCTTCGACGCCGGGCCGAGCACATAAGCGCCGTGATCGCGGCCCACGACGCCTTCAATCCGAGGCTGCGCGTCATCACGCCGGCCGTTGCGAGCGACAGTTGAGTTTCGAACACGACATGATCGAGACGGATGCCGCGAAGACGAACGGAGCAGGGACGAGGCGCTTCGCCGGCCGCCAGGTGCTGGCGCTCGGCACCTTCGATTCCTTTCTGCGGACGTCCGTCGTCGTCGGCCGGATGTTCGAGGCGGAGGGCGCGACGCTGCGGATCGCGGTTCTCGCCGCGGCCGGCAAGACCGCGCAGCTGTCCGACCGTCAGCTGCGCGAGGGCGGCGTCAACCACACCGTGCCCATGGTGTCGGCGGAGACGCTGGTGCGGTCGAAGCTGTTCCGGGACAGCGACGTCGTGGTCGCGGTCGTCGACGGAGGCCGGGCGCGCGAGCTTTTCCTCGCGCTCAACGCCAGCGACCTTGCGCGCGGCAAGCGCCGGCCGCTGGTCGCGATCGCCTCTCCGGGCCTCGCCCTCACCGAGCATCTCGCGGGCTATATGAGCCGGGCGCCGGCCGACGTGCTGTGCTTCAACGCCGAGGGCGAACGCGCGCTGTATGAGGAGGCCGCGAGCGAGATCGGCGTCGATCCGTCGAACGCGGCGGTCACGGGGCTCCTGAGCGTCGACCGCCGGCGGCGGCCTGCGCCCGCGGCCTCGCGCGGCCCCATCGTGTTCTTCGAGCAGCCGGTCATCCCGGCGCGCAAGATGCAGCGCACCCATCTGCTGGCGGGTCTGGTCGACGTCGCGCGCGGGAGGCCGGGCGTCGACGTGCTGATCAAGCTGAGGCACAGCAAGAGCGAGACCGCGCATCATGAGGCGCGCTTCCATCTCGAGGACCTTGCAAAGAACCTGTTCGCGCGCACGGCGCAGCCCGCCAATCTCCGCTTCACCCACGAGAACGCCTACACGCTGATGGACCGCGCCTCGCTGGTCGTGACGGTCAGTTCGACGGTCGCCGTCGAGGCGATGGCGCGCGGGATCCCGACGCGGATCGTTTCCGACTTCGGCATCTCGGAGGCGCTCGGCACGTCCTATTTCGTGGGATCCGGCTGCTTCTCGCCGCTGGCCGGCCTGTCCCCGGACATGAAGGACGTGACCCGCCGCCCGTGGCTGGAGGCGCGCTCCGGCGCCGCGGCGGAGCCGGAGGCGCTGCTCGGCCGCTGCGCGACGCTGCTCGCCGAACAGGAATCCTTGGGCCATGCTCTGCCGCTGCGACCGCTCGCGCCGGCCTACGGTTCGGCGGGGTTCGTGGCCTACGCGCTCGGCATCGGCGGCCCGGTGGCGGTGCACGCGCCGCACCTGCTCGACCGACCGATGCGGGGGCTCACCTTCATCGGCGCGGTCGCCTCGAGGTTGCGTCAGGTCGGGTCCATCCGCCGCCAAAAACCGTGACGCCATTACAATTCCGGGCGGAACTTTGTAACCTGCGCCGCTTCGGCGCTGACGCCGGTTCGTTTCAGGTGTATCGCGACCCCCAAGGCCGCGAGGCGATGATCCCCGGGTTCCGGCCCGGCGGCGCAGATTTGGAGAGTGACGATGGTGAAAGTGATCGCCGAGATCGGCTGCAACCACATGGGGCAGATGGACGTCGCGAAGGAGCTGATCTCCGTCGCCGCGCATGTCTGCAAGGCGGACTACGCCAAGTTCCAGAAGCGGAACAACCGCGAGCTCCTGCCGCCGGCGCAGTACAACGCCCCCCATCCGGTCCCCGCCAACTCCTACGGCGACACCTATGGCGCGCATCGCGAAGCGCTGGAGTTCACCGTGGATCAGCACGCCGAGCTCAAGGCGTTCTGTGAGAGCCAGGGCATCGGCTACTCGACCTCGGTCTGGGACATGACGTCGGCGCGCGAGATCGCGAACCTCAAGCCCGACAACATCAAGATCCCCTCGGCGACCAACCTGAACTACGAGCTGCAGGGCTTCCTCGCCGAGAACTACGAGGGTGAGATCCACGTCTCCACCGGCATGACGACCAAGGGCGAGATCGAGAGCGTGGTGAAGTTCTACGAGGAGCGCGGCCGCGCCAAGGACCTCGTCGTCTATTCCTGCACCTCCGGCTATCCCGTGCCCTTCGAGGACATCTGCCTCCGGGAAATCGAGACGCTGAAGGACCGCTACGCCGACCGCGTCAAGGCGATCGGCTTCTCCGGCCACCATCTCGGCATCGCGGCCGACGTCGCGGCGCTCGCGCTCGGCGCGGAGTGGGTCGAGCGGCACTTCACGCTCGACCGCACCTGGAAGGGCACCGACCACGCGGCGTCGCTGGAGCCGGACGGCATGCGCCGCCTCGTGCGCGATCTCCACAACGTCGAAAAGGCGCTGACCTTCAAGGCGAAGGACGTGCTCGACATCGAAGAGGTGCAGCGCAAGAAGCTCAAGTGGCAGCCGGGCCTTCGCGCCGTCAGCTGAACCTCTTCATGAACCGGCGCGGCCAATCTGCGCCGTCCTGACCTTGACCATCGGGGGCCGGCGACGGCCCCCGCTTTATGGAGCGAGCCAGTGCGCTGCGTTGCGGTGATCCCCGCCCGCGGGGGATCGAAGGGGGTCCCGCGCAAGAACGTCCGGCCGCTCGGCGGAACCCCGCTGGTGGCGCGCACGATCGCGGCGGCGCGGGGCGCGGCCTTGGTCGACGCCGTCTATGTGTCCACCGACGACGCGGAGATCGCGGCCGCGGCGCGCGCCGCTGGCGCCGGGATCGTCGATCGCCCGCCGGAGATCTCCGGCGACGCCGCGTCCTCCGAAAGCGCCCTCCTGCACGCGCTTGAGATGATCGAAGCGGAAGGCGATCCGGTCCGGGCGCTCGTCTTCCTGCAATGCACCTCGCCCTTCACCACCTCCGCGGAGATCGACGCCTGCGCGGCCGCGGTGCTGCGCGACGGGGCGTCCTGCGCCTTCACCGCTTCGCCGGACCACGCCTTCCTGTGGGGCGTCGACGGCGCGGGCTACGCGGTCGGCGTCAACCACGACCATCTCGCTCCGCGCCGCCGCCGCCAGGAGCTTCCGCCGCAATATCGCGAGACCGGCGCCGTCTATGCGATGGACGCGACCGCCTTCCGCGCCGCCGGCGTGCGCTTCTGCGGGCCGGCCAGGCTCGTGCCGGTCGACACGCCGCCGGTCGAGATCGACAGCGAGGCGGACTTCCAGCTGGTCGAGACGATCCTGGGCCTCCGCGGGAGCCGGCGCGAGAACGCGCTTATCCCACCGAGCCTCAAGGCGCTGGTGATGGATTTCGACGGCGTCTTCACTGACGACCGCGTGCTCGTCGATCAGGACGGCCGCGAGGCGGTGTTCGCGAGCCGCTCCGACGGCATGGGGCTTGGCCTGCTGCGCAAGGCGACCGACATCCGCCTGCTGATCCTGTCGAAGGAGCCGAATCCGGTGGTGACGGCGCGTGGAAAGAAGCTCGCGATCGAGGTCCGGCAGGGCATCGACGACAAGCTGCCCGAGCTCGACCGCTGGCTCGCCGAGCACGGGATCGCCCGCGCCGAGGCGGCCTATATGGGCAACGACGTCAACGACCTCGCCTGCATGCAGGCGGTGGGATTTCCGATCGCCCCGGCCGACGCGCGGCCCGAGGCGAAGGCCGTGGCGCGCTACGTGACGAGCGCGCCCGGCGGCCGCGGCGCGCTGCGCGAGGTCTGCGAGGCTCTGATCGCGGCGGTTTCTCGGGCCTGACGCCTACCGTATCGGCAGGCCGAGCTTCAGGCGCGTGCGCTTGTAGATCCAGTACATGCCGCGGGCGCGCATGAAGGCGGCGAGCGGCGTGTCGTTGACCGGCTCGCCGGGGCGCACGAGCATCGCCTCGATTGTCGCGCCGAGCGCGGTCAGCGCCGCCTCGGCCGCCGAGCGGTCGTCGCCCGGCCGGAAGCCGTCGGCGGGGATCAGGGCGTTCGCCGCGTTCCACGCCTCGATGATGGCCGGGCCGCGGCTTACGGAGTCCGTAGCCACCTGCGCCGCCGCCTGGAAGGCGACGAAAGAGGGCGGCAACGGGGTCGAGGGATCGAAGGCCTCCAGCCTGTCGACGAGCTCGTCGGGCGACGA
Source organism: Chelatococcus sambhunathii (assembly GCA_031316315.1). Taxonomy (GTDB): domain Bacteria; phylum Pseudomonadota; class Alphaproteobacteria; order Rhizobiales; family Methylopilaceae; genus Methylopila. Next base: position 16,532 of record JADBEO010000013.1, on the reverse strand, counting down.
GCTCGGCCCGTAGCCGACCCGGTCGAGCCAGCGCGCGTCGGGCTCGCGCCACGGCGCCTCGTCGAGCGAGGCGAGGTCGTGCAGGCGCGCGCTCAGGCCGCTCGAGAAGAACACGTGCGCGCCGTCCGCGTTGCGCAGGCCGAAATCCGTGACCACGAGGCTCGGCGCGCCATAGTCGAGCGCGTCGAACAGGGCGGTCGAGGAGAGCGTCGCGAACAGGTCGGCCTTCTCGAGCCACGGCCCGAGCGGGTCGTAGCTCAGGATGAGGTTCTGCGGACGCTCGAGATGCTCGTTGACCAGCCTCTCGATATGCATCGACTGCTGGTGGAACGTCTGCTCGTCGGGGCGGACGCGCCCTTTGATGACGACGTCCCAGTCCGGACTCCGCTCGGCGAGTCCGATCAGCGTCGCCACCAGCGCGCGGCGCTCCCGATGGCTTCGCGGTACGATAACCTGCTCGGCGAAGACGAAGGTCTTGCGGCCGCCGTCGGTGCGGGGCGGGCGCTGCGGGCGCATCGGAAGATCCGGCCTTCGACGCAGCCCGACCGTCGCATAGGGCTGTCCGGCGAACTCGCTGCCCTGCACGAAGTCCACGAAATCGTCCCGGTCCCGCGGGCCGTTCAGGCAGATGACGTCGTAGCCGAGCCGCCAGGCGGCGCCTTCCTCGAACTTCTGGAAGACGAGGCCGTTGAAGCCGCAGAACAGGGCCGGCCGGCGGCCCGGCTTGATGCGGGCGGCGAGCTCGATCGCGTGCCGGAACAGCGAGATGCGGCTGCCGGTGACATAGACGCCGATCGCGTCGAAGGCGTAGGCGTCGTCCTCGCAGGGCAGCGAGCTGATCGGCCGGGACATGACCTCGAACTCGCCGGCCAGCTGCTCGGCGACGACGGCCGGAAGGGACTTGGCCGGGTCGAGCGCGAACACCGCCTTCCAGCCGCGCTTGGCGAAGGCGCGCGCCAGCGGAAGCGCGCCGAACACCTGGCTGTCGAGGTCGCACGCGAACAGGACGCGTTTCTGGCTCATCGATACGCATGCTCCGCAATTCGACGCCGCCCGGCGACGCCTAATGGCCTCGCAACCGCGTGATGGCAAGCGGACCGTCTGTCTCAGGGGCTCAATCTTGAAGGCTTTAGTCGCGAAGGCCTTTCACGTATAAAGCTCGAACAGCCGACATGTTTCCGACCTTGAGCCCCACAGCGCATCACCCACGCCGCTTTTCCGTCGCGCCCATGATGGACTGGACCGACCGGCGCTGCCGGCTGTTCCACCGGGCGCTGACGGCCCGCGCGCTGCTCTACACCGAGATGGTCACCACGGGCGCCGTGCGCTTCGGCCCGCGCGAGCGGCTGCTGGGCTTCTCGCCCGAGGAGCAGCCGCTCGCTGTCCAGCTCGGCGGGTCGGAGCCGCAGGAACTCGCCGAGGCCGCGCGCATCTGCGCCGATCTGGGCTATGCGGAAATCAACCTCAATGTCGGCTGTCCTTCGGACCGCGTGCAGGACGGCCGCTTCGGCGCCTGCCTGATGGCCGAGCCGGAGAGGGTGGCGGCCTCTGTCGCCGCGATGAAGCGGGCGGTCGACGTCCCCATCACCGTGAAGTGCCGCATCGGGATCGACGATCAGAACCCCGAGCAGGCGCTCGACCGGCTGGCCGACCTCGTGGTGGCGGAAGGCTGCGACGGCCTCATCGTCCACGCCCGCAAGGCCTGGCTGAAGGGCCTGAGCCCCAAGGAGAACCGGGACGTGCCGCCGCTCGACTACGGCCGGGTGTTCCGCCTCAAGGCGCGGCTGCCGAATACGCCCGTGTCGCTCAATGGCGGGATTACGGATTTCGACCAGGCGAAGGCGCTGCTCGAGCCGCGCGAGGGCGTCGCGCTCGACGGGGTGATGCTCGGCCGCGCCGCCTATCAGAATCCGGAGCTGCTGATGCGGGTCGACGCCGAGATCTTCGGCGCGGCGCCTCCGCACGACACCGCCCGCGCGGCCGTCGAGAGCCTTTACCCCGCGATCGCGGCGCATCTTGCGCGGGGCGGGCGGCTGTCGAACTTCACCCGCCACATGCTCGGCCTGTTCCCCGGCCGGCCGGGGGCGCGCGCGTTCCGGCGGCTGCTGAGCGAACAGGCGCCGCGCGAATCCGCAGGATTGGACGTGCTGTCGCGCGCGCTTGACCTGATCGGCGATCGGGGTTTTGTCGCAGGCGAAGCCGCCGCGGCCTGAGAGCCGTCCCGCCGCTCCCCCCCGGAGCCAAATCCCGCATGGACCTGTTCGCGTCGCTGCCGGTCGGCGAACTCATGTCGCTCGGCGCAGGCCTGCTCGTCGCCGGCGTCATCACCGGCGTGCTCGCCGGCCTGTTCGGCGTCGGCGGCGGCGCGGTGATCGTGCCGGTCCTCGCGTCGCTGTTCGAACATCTCGGCGCCGCCAAGGGTTTTGAGATGCAGCTCGCGGTCGGCACGTCGCTCGCGATCATCATCCCCACCTCCATCCGCTCGCTTCAAGCCCACCGCGCGCGCGGCGCGGTCGACATGAGCGTGCTGAGGGCCTGGGCGCCCGGCGTCGTCGTCGGCTGCGTCATCGGCGCGGCGGCGGCGTCGCTGTTCCGCTCCGAATGGCTGAAGGGCATCTTCGCGGCCTTCGCGCTGTTCATGTCCCTGCGCCTGCTGTTCGCCAAGGCGAGCTGGACGATCTCGGACGAGCTTCCGGGGGCCGTCGGAATGACCGGTTACGGCCTCTTCATCGGCGTCATCTCGGCGCTGATGGGGATCGGCGGCGGCACCTATGGCAGCCTGATCATGACGCTGCACAACCGGCCGATCCATCAGGCGATCGCGACCTCGGCCGGGCTCGGGGCGATCATCTCCATCCCCGGCGCGATCTCCTTCGTGATCGCCGGCCTGCCGCATCAGGCCGAGCTGCCGCCGTTGTCGCTCGGCTTCGTCTCGCTGATCGGGATCGCGCTGATGGCGCCGGTTTCGACCCTGGTCGCGCCGATCGGCGTGCGGCTCGCGCACGGGCTGACGAAGCGAAAGCTGGAGGTCGGCTTCGGCCTGTTCCTCGCCGCGGTGTCGGCGCACTTCCTGATCGGCTTCATCTGGCGGTGAGCCGGCGCCGGTACGTTCGGCTCAGGCCGGCGTCGCCACGCATTTCAGGACGAAGCCGTGCGCTTCCGACGGATCGACGTCGCGGTGGATAAAATCGCCGGAATTGAGCGCTCGGAAGACGTTCTGCAGCTTCTTCGCCTCCGGTTCTTCCTTGAAGAGCGCGTCGAGGTGGGGCCGGCTCACTACGCGGCCGACGACATCGACGCAAAGCCGCGGCTCGAACCCGGCCCGGCGCAGCGTCGCCGCCAAGCCCTCCTTCGAGAAGAACAGCAAATGCGGCGTGTGGAAGTCCGCCTTGGCGATCTTCCCGAACTCGGCGAACGGCACTTCAACGACGAGCGCGCCGTCCGGCCGGATGAGCCGCCGTATCTCCGCGAGGTGCTGCGCGAGCCCCACCGGCGTGAAATGCTCGTAGCAGTGCGCCGAATAGATCAGTGCGGCCGAGCCTTCGCCGAATGTCGCGGCCAACGTCGCGACGTCCGGCGCGACGACGATGTCCGGGACATGCCTGCGGAAATAGGCGATCGACTCGGCGTTGAACTCGATGCAGGCGCGCCGCGGCGCGGACAGGAGGTAAGGAGCGACGCTCAGCGCCGAACCGTTGCCGGGACCGACGTCCACGAACAGGTCGCCCGGCCGGACCTCGTAGAACAGGCGGGCGAGCGTGAGCAGGCTGAGCACGCGCGTGTCCGAGTGGGGCCACTTGTCCTCCTGCACCGGCGCCATGCGGCCGGGCCGGTAGGAGGTCGAGTAGTAATCGATCAGCGCGACGTCGCTCGGGGGCGTCTCCACCCAGGCCGATCGGCACGACCGGCAGCCGAGAAGCTCGAGGCCGTCGAAGCTCGCATGGCGGTGCGCGCCGCTGTTGGCGTAGGCGGCGCGGTCGAAGCCGTCCGACGATCCGCAGAAAGGGCAGGGCAATTCACGCTCCCTGACGGGGAAAGCGACGGCGAAAACCGTCCGGCGGCGGTCAAGGCGCATTGACGCCGATCGAGACCGGAAGGTTCTTCTCGTAGACGTACAGCAGCGCGACGGTTGCCGCGAGGTCGACATGCCGTGGCAAGCATCGCGGCCGGCTTCCAGGCGCCGAGAACATCCAGGACCGGCCGCTCAGGCCTCCGTGTGCGACCGTGCGACCGTCGCTGCGAAATCCCGGTAGCTATGCAGCGGCCGCCCGAGAAGGCCGGTCAGCCGCTCGACGTCTCCCGGCTCCGGGATCATGCCGTCGCTGACGTAGCGTTCGGCCATCAGGCGCATCTCGTAGGCCATCCACTTCGGCATGAAGGCGGCCATGTTCTGTTCGAACCCGCTCGGATCGTCGCCGCCATAGGCGACGGGGCGATCGAGGACGTCGGACCAGATCGCGGCCACATCCGCGCCGGTGAGCGTGTCGGGACCGACGAGGTTGATCGTCTCGACCGGTAGCTCGCCCGGCGCCTGGTCGCGGCGGATCAGCTCGATCGCCGCCACCTCTGCGATGTCGCGCGCGTCGACCATGGCGACGCCCTTGCCGCCGATCGGCACCGGGTAGACGCTGTGCTTCAGGACGACGTCCTTGATCATGACCTCGTTGTCGATGAAGTAGGACGGACGCAGGATCGTGGCGCCGAAACCCATCTGCTGAAGCATGCGTTCGGCGCCGGACTTCACCGCGAAATGCGGCACGTTCACAGCGCGGTCGGCGTTGAAGACCGACAGGTAGACGACGCGGTCGACGCCTGATTCGCGGGCGACGTTCAGCGTGATGATCGCCTGGGTGAATTCGTCGCCCGTGACCGCGTTCAGCAGGAACAGCGTGCGGACGCCGGCGAAGGCGCTGCGCAGCGCCTCGAGGTCGAGAAGGTCGCCGCGCACGACCTCGACACCCGCCGGAAAGCTGGCCTTCGCGGGATCGCGGGTGAGGACGCGCACGGCCGCGCCGCGCTTGACGAGCTGTTCGACGACATGGCGGCCGACACGACCTGTGGCGCCGGTGACGAGGATGGTCATTGAGATCGCTCCTTAAGTTGAGCCGGTTGGCTGTCCCTGAAGTTAGCGATCCACTTTCGCGCCGATAGCCGCCATAATTGGACGTACCGTCTCGCTGGTGGAACGATATGGATCTGCTCGCCCTCGCCGACTTCACCCTCGTCGCCCGCCATGGCGGGATCGGCAGGGCCGCGCGCGCCGCCGGTCGACCGAAAGCGACCCTGTCGCGCCGGGTGGCGGAGCTGGAAGCCAGTCTGGGCCTGCGCCTGTTTGAGCGCGGGGCCCGTGACCTGAAGCTGACGGAGGAAGGGCGGGCGCTGTTCGAGCGAGTCGGCGCGCTTCTCACCGAACTCGGGGAAACCACCGCAGCCATCGCTTCCGGGGGCGGCCAGGTGCGCGGCCGGCTCCGGATCAGCGCCCCTCTGCTGTTTTCTCAGACCGCGATGGGAAGGCTCGCGGCGGGCTTCGCGCTCAAATACCCGAACGTCCGTCTCGAGGTCACGACGGAAGACCGGACGGTCGACATGATCGAGGAGGGATACGACCTGGTCATCCGGGTGAATCCCGACCCTGACGACAGCCTGGTCGGGCGCGCCTTCCTGCGCGACCGGCTGGTGGTGGTGGCGAGTCCCGAGTTCGCTCGGCCGGCCGAGGGCGCGCCCGTTCCGGCGGTGGTGCGCGGAAGCGGCGATGGCGCGGCCTGGCGGGTGAAGACGCCGTCCGGCCCGTCTTTGATCCGGGTCGAGCCGGTTCTCAGCCTGTCGTCGCTCGTCATGGTCCGCGACGCCGTTCGAGCCGGCGTCGGCGCGGGGCGTCTGCCAATCTCCATGGTCGGCCGCGATCTGGCCGCCGGACGGCTGGCGCACTGGGGCGACGTGGATGCTCCCGATATCGCGCTTTGGGCCCTCTATCCGACGCGCCGCCTGCTCAGCGCGCGCGTCTCGGCCTTCCTCGACCATCTGAAGCAGGCGTTCCCCGGCGGAACGGCGGACGAGTTGGCCGCTTTCCTCGCGGAATGACGCGGCGTTCGGAATCGGCCTGCGTCGGCGCCGGAAAAGTTTCAGGCGGAGCCGGCCCTGCTCAAGGCACGTTGACGCCGATCGAGACCAGAAAATCCTTGCCGTAGACGTAGAGCAGCGCAACGGCGACCGCGACGCCGAGCCAGATCGCGAAGGCGGATAGCGCGCCGCCCGGATTGCCGACATAGCGCCGCAGGGCGCCGGGGCCGATCCAGACCGCAAGCGCGATCATGGCGATCGCCGCAGCCCACTTCTCATTGGGGAAGCCGCCCAGGCCGCCTGCGAGGTCCGCGATCACGAAGACGAGGATCGTCGCCAGGATCAGCGCGACGAGGATGCTGGCGGTGCGGCTCATTCGGCGGTCTCCGGACGCGGCGGGGCGTTTCGGACGGCGCGGCGGCGCGCGCCGAGCGAGGCGATGACGCGGTCCCGCTCCGCCTCCGAGAAGCGCGACCAGCCGCCGATCTCGGCGAGCGTGCGGTAGCAGCCCTCGCACCATCCGGTGGCGGGGTCCATCACGCAGACCTGGACGCAAGGAGTTTTGATCGGGCGGGCCATCGCCGTTGATTTGGCCGTTTCGCGCGGCCCGCGCAACCGGACCGATCGTCAGGCCGCGGCCGCGAGAAGCCCCGTCAGCGCGGCGAGCTCCGCCGCCTCCGCCGCTGCGCCGCAGACGTCGCCGGTGTGGCCGCCGAACTTGGCGCGCGCGGTCGCGATGACGCCGGCCGCCGCGGCGCCGGCGAGCGCAATCGCCGCCACGCCCATCGCAGGTCCGGTCGCCGCGAGCGCCAGCGCGGCGCCGATCGCGAGCCCGCAGCCGACGGCGCGCGCGCCGGGTCTGGCGCCGGCGCCGAGCCCGTCCGGACGGGCGGGGTTGAGCAGCAGCGTCGGCAGGAAGGCGAGGGGGCGCGACAGGGCGGCGGCCGCGAGGAGCGCCAGTGTCGCGTCGGCTGCGCCGAGGCGGACGGCGAGCGCGGAAACGAGCGTCACGCGCAGCATCAGGGCGAGCGCGAGCGCCGCGCCGCCGAAGGCGCCGAGACGGCTGTCGCGCATGATTTCGAGGCGTCGTTCTCGCGTCGCGCCGCCAAGGCCGTCGGCGACGTCCGCAAGGCCGTCGAGGTGCAGCGCGCCGCTCACCATGGTCGCGGCGAGCGCGGCGAAGACGGCGGCCGGCGGCGGCGGCAGGCCGGCCGCCAAGGAGAGCGTCAGGGCGGCCCCGGCGATCAGCCCGACGAGCGCGCCGGCGACAGGACTGGCCGCCGCTGCGCCCTTCAGGCCGTCCAGCCCGCGGGTCCAGCCCGCTGGGACGGGCAGGCGGGTGAAGAACCGCACCGCGTCGGCGACGGCGTCGCGGCAGGCGACGATCGGCGACGAACGGGCCTCGGGGGAGGGGGCGTCTGCGCTCACGCGGGCTCCGTGTTCGGCCAATCCATCGGCCGTCCGACGTCCCTACACGATCCAGGGAGGCCGCATGGCGGAAATCGGTCTGATCCTTTTCCTTGAGCAACGGAAGGGATCGCATTGGCTGTCCTTAGTTCCGGACGCGCGACGCCTGCCGCCCCTCCTCCCGTTCGCGAGGTCTCTGCAAACAGCGCTGTCCGTGTCCCCCTCCCGGCAAGGGGGAGGGGAACAAGAGGTCTCAGGCGTTCAATCTTCGCGTCCCTCATCCTGGCTTGGCGACTTTCCTCGCTTGGTCTATCCCGGCCGCCCGGATTGATTGCGCGCGAGACGCCATGTCCCCCCGCCCAGACGCCGCCCGTTCCCCGACCGGCCTGCCCTTCGACGACATCCGCGCGCTGCTCGCGCGGCTGCCGGGACCGGACAAGGCGGCGATGGCGGAGGCGCGGGCGCGCGAGGCGCAGCTCATCAAGCCCGGCGGCGCGCTCGGACGGCTGGAGGAGATCTCCGAATGGCTGGCCGGCTGGCAGGGCAAGGCCCGTCCCACGGTCGCAAAGCCCCTGGTGGCGATCTTCGCCGGCTCCCACGGCGTGACGGAGCAGGGCGTCTCGCCCTTCCCGGCGAGCGTCACGGGCCAGATGCTCGACGCCTTCTCGAAGGGCGGGGCCGCCATCAACCAGATCTGCAAGACCTTCGACATCGGCCTCAAGGTGTTCGATCTCGCGAGCGACCGCCCGACGCCCGACATCACGCAGGCGCCGGCGATGAGCGAGGCCGAATGCGCGGCCACCATGGCCTACGGCATGGAGGCGATCGCGGGCGGGGTCGACCTGCTGGTGGTAGGGGAGATGGGGATCGGCAACACCACGGTGGCCGCGGCGCTGTCGCAGGCGCTGTTCGGCGGCGAGGCGCGCGACTGGGTCGGGCGGGGCGCCGCCGCCGACGACGACACGGTCAAGCGCAAGATCGCCGCGGTCGAGGCGGCGCACGCGCTGCATGGATCCGGTCTCGACGATCCGCTCGAGGCGCTGCGGCGCGTCGGCGGCCGCGAGCTCGCGGCCATCGCAGGCGCGATCATCGCGGCGCGGATCGAGCGCGTGCCGGTCGTGATCGACGGCTTCGTGGCGACCGCCGCCGCGGCCGTCCTGCACGCGCTCGACGCCAGCGCGCTGGATCACTGCGTCGCCGGCCACCGCTCCGCGGAGAAGGCGCACGGCCGGCTGCTGGAGCGGCTCGAGCTTCGCCCGATCCTCGATCTCGGCATGCGGCTCGGCGAGGGGTCCGGCGGCGCGCTCGCCGTCGCGGTCGTGCGCGCCGCCGCCGCCTGCCATGGCGGCATGGCGACATTTGCGGAGGCGGCGGTCTCTAACCGGGAGTGAGCCTGCCCCGCTCAGGCCGTCCGCCTGAGCGCGCCCGCCGGCGCTTCGGCGCGGTCGCGGGCCGGAGTTCCGGCCGCGCGCTCGGGGGCCAGCGTATCCATGACGCGCGAGGCCGGGAGGGTCACGATCACCTCGGTGCCTTCACGCAGCTTGCTCTTCAGCGAGAACGAGCCGCCGTGGAGGTCGATCAGGCCCTTCACGATCGGCAGGCCGAGGCCGGCGCCCTGCTCGGCGGTCTTGATGGCGAGCGTGCCCTGGCCGAAGGAGGCCAGCACCATCGGGATTTCCTCCTCGGGGATGCCGGGTCCGGTGTCCGCGACCGAGACATACTGCCCGCCCGAAGCCGTCCAGCCGAGCTTGAGGCGGATCTCGCCGCCCTGCGGCGTGAACTTGATGGCGTTCGACAGGAGATTAAGCACCACCTGGCGCATCGCCCGCTCGTCGGCCCAGACCGGCGGCAGGCCCGCCTCGGACGACGCCCTGATCGTGATGCCGCGCTTCTTGGCGCGGAGCTTGAGCAGGTGGTGGCAGTCCTCGACCACATAGGCGAGGCGCACGCTCTCCTCGTTCAGCTCGTAGCGCCCGGCCTCGATGCGCGACAGGTCGAGGATCTCGTTGATCAGATTGAGCAGGTGCTGGCCGCTCTGGTGGATGTCCTCGGCGTATTCCCTGTAGGTGGGGACCGAATGCGCCCCGAGGATCTCCGACTTCATCACCTCGGAGAAGCCGAGGATGGCGTTGAGCGGCGTCCTCAGTTCGTGGCTCATCGTCGCGAGGAAGCGGGATTTGGCGAGGTTCGCCTCCTCGGCGCGGCGGCGGGCCTCGTCGGAGTTGGCCTTGGCCTGCTCGAGCTCGCCGATCAGCGCGTCCTTTTCCGCGCGGTATTCGAGCGTCTCCCGCGTGGTGCGGTGCAGGCGCTGGGCGAGCAGCAGGAAGTAGATCTCCGCGCCGGCCGCCATGGCCGCGACCGCATTGCCTGTCACGCCGCCCTTGACCGCATAGACGCTGACGACGATGGCGGCGATCGAGAGCGTCGCCGCGGCCATCGCGGCCGGCACGGTGGCGGCCAGCATGGTCGCGACCGCGACGCCGATCAGCATCACGAACAGCGAGACGATCTCCGCCGCCTGGCCCATCGCGCCGGTGACCTCGATCATCACCACGATCGAGGACCAGGCGAGGCCGTTCAGAGCCTCGGCCAGCACGAAACGGCGAACCCAGTTGGAGTCGGTCTTGGAATCGGGCGCGCGCGTCGCGAAGTTACGGACACACAGCACGACGAGCGCATGGCCGACGAGGGCGATCGCCAGCCATGCGACGGCGAGCTCGGCGGAGATCCAGAACATCGAGCCGCCGGCGATCAGGACCGCGAGGGTGATGATCACCGGCACCGCGCCGAGACGGTTCTGCGCGTAGACGCGCGCGAGTTCGGCCTTGAATTCGGGGCGCTCGCCCGGCCCTGAGGTCAAGGAATGCCGGGCCGCCTTGACCTGCTGGGTCAGAAGACGACGGCGCTCGGACGTCCCGCTCGTCCGGCGGTCGAGCGATCCGCCCGCCGGAAGTTCGAACATGTCCACGAGATGTTCCGTGATACGCGACCGACAGGAGCGGCATCATGGCTCGTAAACCATTAAGACCGGCTCACCACGAAGGAGGGCAATTGAACCGAAGCGACGCCAGACAGGCCGCCCCCGGCCTTTCTCCACAGGACCGGCTCGACGCGCTGCTCGCCGAGATCCGCTCCTGCGTCATCTGTCGTGAGAGCCCCCGCGGCGCGCCCCTGCCGCATCCGCCTCGTCCGGTCGTGCGGACCCGGGCGAGCGCCCGGATCGCGATCTGCGGACAGGCGCCGGGCGTTCGCGTGCATGCGAGCGGCGTGCCGTTCACCGACCCTTCCGGCGTGCGCCTGCGCGCCTGGCTCGGCATGGACGAGGCCGAATTCTACGACGAGGCGAACGTCGCGATCCTTCCGATGGGCTTCTGCTTCCCTGGGCTTACGCCGGACGGGTACGACCGGCCGCCGCGCCGCGAATGCGCCCCGGCCTGGCGCGACCGGCTGTTTGCGGAGCTTGGCGGCGTCCAGCTGCTGTTCGCCGTCGGCAGGCCGGCCCAGCTTTGGCATCTCGGGCCGGAATTCGGGCCGAATATGACCGCGGCGGTCGCCGACTGGCGACGCGCGCTGGGTCGCCCGGGCCGGCCGGTCGTCGCGCCGCTGCCGCATCCGTCCTGGCGCAACAACGCCTGGCTCAAGCGGAACCCGTGGTTCGAGGAGCAGGTTTTACCGGTTTATCGCGTTCTCGCGCGGGCGGCTCTCGAGAATCGCCTTGCGCAGTCGATGGATGAATTCCGCAGGGCCGGAACGATCTCCGCGTAAGAGCGCCAGGAAGTCACTTAAACGCCATGGAGCAGCTGTCATGAACCGTCGTATGCCCGCCTTCGCAGCCCTTGCGCTCGCGCTCGGCGTGGCCGTCGCCGCGTCGGCGCCCGCGATGGCGCAGGACAGCCGGATGGAGAAGCGCGCGGACCGCATGACGCGCACTTTCGAGCGCCTCGACAAGAACGGCGACGGCGTCGTCGACCGGAGCGAGCTGGAGCGCAAGCAGGAGCGCTCGTTCCAGCGCCTCGACGCCAACAATGACGGCGTCATCGACCGCGCCGAGATCGAGGCCCTGAAGGCCAAGCGCGCCAAGAACGGCAAAGGCAAGGGCGGGGAGAAGATGGCCAAGCGCTTCCAGCGCGCCGACGAGAACCGCGATGGCAAGGTCACGCAGTCGGAATTCATGTCGATGACGCCGCGCTGGTTCGCCAAGGCCGACGAAAATCGCGACGGCAAGGTGACCAAGGCCGAGCTTGAGATGTGGCTCGACCGGAAGGGATCGCGGAAAAAGCGCGACTGATCCCGCGCTTCGTGAATGGGCCCTGACGCAGGGGCGCTGACGGATGGCCAATGGCGTTGCGCTCAGACTCGCCTACGACGGGGGCGCCGTGACTGACGCTCCTTTGACCGAGTCGCATGAGCCGAACGAGGACGACGCCCTGATGGCGCGCGTCGCTGCGGGCGACCAGCGCGCCTTCGCGCGGCTGGTGGCGCGCCACGGACCGAAGGCGCAGGCGCTGGCGCATCGTTTCACCGGCTCCGCGGCGGAAGCCGAGGACATCGTCCAGGAGGCGTTCTGGCGGGTCTGGCGGGCGGCGGAGCGGTGGCGGCCGGGCGGCGCCAAGGTCTCGACCTGGCTGCACCGGATCGTCGTGAACCTGTGCGTCGACCGGGAGCGGAGGCAGCGCATACGCCGCTTCCTTCCCTTCGCGGACACGTTCGATCCGCCGTCGGACGATCCCGATCCCGAGCATGAGCTGAGCGACCGCGACGAGATCGAACGGGTGAGAGAAGACATCAAGGCGCTGCCGGCGCGCCAGCGCGCCGCGCTGTTGCTGTCGGCGGACGGCGAGCGCTCCAACGCCGACATCGCCAAGATGCTTGGCTCGAGCGAGAAGGCCGTGGAATCCATGCTGGTGCGGGCGAGGCGCACGCTGCGCGCGAAACTGGCCGCGCGCGAGGAGGCTTGAGATGGACGACGTGAGGAGGATCGATCACTTCGCCGAGCGGCTCGACGCCCTCGGTCCGGACGTCGCGCGCTGGCCGGCTGCGGAGGCCGAAGAGGCGCGCGCCCTGATCGCGCGGTCGGCGGAGGCGCGGCGGCTCCACGCCGAGGCGCTCAGGCTCGCCGAGATCGTCGCGGAGGCGGCCGAGGCCGCCGTCCTGAACGGTTTCGCGTTCCGCGTGGTCGCGGACGTCCAGTCGCGGCGCTCCGACCGGCTCGGCTGGCTGTTCGACTCGCCGCGCCGCTTCGCGCTTGCAGGCGCGAGCTTCTGCGTGGCCGCTCTCGCGCTCGGCGTGGCGATCGGGGCGGTGACGGTTCCGGCGCAGGCGGACGACGGCGACGCCGATCTCGCCTCGCCGCTCGTTTCCCTGGAAACCGACATTTGATGACGGCGCGCCGGCCCCACAGCCTGGTCTACCTGCTGCTCGCGCTCTCGGTGGCGCTGAACCTCGTCGCCGTCGGCTACCTCGGCTACATCGCCTATGCGGGCTACAAGGTGAAGGGCGGCAAGGGGCCGCGCAACATCGAGAACACGATCGAGTTCATCTCGAACAGGTATCCCAAGAGCGTCGGCGACAAGATCCGCACGCGCCTGCTCGACCGCAAGTTCGAGCTGAGCCAGGCGCTCGACGAGCTGAAGGTGGCGCGCCGCGCCTCCCGCCGCGCGATGCGCGAAGACCCGGTCAACAAGGAGCATGTGGAGGCCGCATTCGCGGCCCTGCGCGACAAGGCGCAGAATTTCCAGAAGCTCGTCCATGGCGCGATCGTCGACGCGCTGCCGGACCTGCCTGAGTCCGACCGCGACGAGATCGACAAGGGCGCCGACGCCGAGGACAAGTAGGCCTCACGCCGTCCTGAGATGGCGCGTCATGCGCCGCTCGAGCGCGTTCCAGACGCGGCGGACGATCTCGACCAGCGCGAGATAGACCAGCGCCGCCCAGAGATAGACCTCGAAGTCGAGCGAGCCCGAGAAGGCGCGCTTGGTCGCGCCCATGACGTCGACGACCGTGACGACGCTCGCCACCGAGCTGGTCTTGATCATCAGGATGAGCTCGTTGCCGAGCGGGCGGAGCGCGACCAGCAGCGCCTGCGGCAGCAGCACCCGCCGCCACGCGCCGGGCGTCCCGTAACCCAGCGCATCAGCGGCCTCGCGCTGTCCGGCGGGCAGGTTCGCGACCGCGCCGCGGATGATCTCGGCCTGATAGGCGGCGGTGTTGAGCGTGAAGGCGAGCGCCGCGCACCAGAAGGCGTCGCGGAAGAGCCACCACAGACCCGCCGACTGCAGCGCGGCGTGGAACTGTCCGGCGCCGTAATAGATCAGGAACAGCTGGCAAAGCGCCGGCGTGCCGCGGAAAAAGCCCATGAAGGCCGCGGCCGGACCGCGCGCGGCGGGCCCGCCCTCCAGCCGGGCGTAGGCGAGGACGAGGGCGAGCAGGAAGCCGGTCGGGACCGAGATCGCGACCAGCTCCAGCGTCGTTTTCAGGCCCTGCAGCAGCAGCGGCCCGTAGCGCGCCAGCAGCGGGGCATCGAAGCCGAGCGCGCCCGCGACTGAAAGGATCGCCTCGCCGTTCATCGGGCGGGCTCCGCGCCGCGTGGCGAGGCCGCCGGCTCAATGCGCAGGCGCAGTCGCTCGGAGGCGACCGACATCGCGAGGTAGAGCAGGCAGGCGGCGAGATAGAACAGGAAGGGCTGCCGGGTCGCGAGCGCCGCGAGATTGGCCTGCCGCATGAGCTCGGGCAGGGCGATGACGCTGACGAGCGAAGTGTCCTTCAGCAGCGTCATCCAGTTGTTGGCGAGGCCGGGAAAGGCGAGCCGCATCACCTGCGGCAGGATCACCAGCCGGAACGCTTGGGCGCGGCTCATTCCGAGCGCGTCGGCGGCCTCGCGCTGGCTTTCCGGGACGCTGCGGATCGCGCCGAGGAACACCTCGCTGGAAAAGGCGCCGAGCACGAGCGCGAGCGCGAGGACCCCGGCCATGAAGCCGTCGATCTGGACCTGCGTTCCGGAGGGCGGCAGGCCGAGCGCCGCTTCCGCGAAGGCGAGGAGATGCGTCGCGAGCCGCGGCGCGCCGAAATAGACGATGAAGATCGTCAGCAGCTCCGGCAGGCCGCGGAACACCGCGCCGTAGAGCTCGCCGAGCGGCCGCAGGATCCGGCTGTCGCCGTGCCGCATCAGGGCGACGCCGAGGCCGATCGCGAGACCGATGGGCAGCGTAGCGAGGGCGAGGCGCAGGGTCAGCCAGGCGCCGGCGATGAGTTCGTCGCCCCAGCCGGACGGGCCGAAGGCGAGGGGCGCCAGAAGCTCCGTCACTTAAGGAACGCCCAATCAGGTCCAGCCGTCACCCCCGGGCTTGACACGGGGGTCCATCGGGCGCGGACGCGCCCGGCATGATGGATGCCCGGATCAAGTCCGGGCATGACGAAAGCGCTTCGGATTGAATGGTCTTCCAAAACGACGTGCCGCCTGCTTGCATCGGCCAGTCAGTAGATGCTGAACGGGAAGTATTTGGCGTTGATGCGGTCGTATTCGCCGCTCGCGCGCACCGCCTTGAGGCCATTGTCGAGCAGCGCCTTGAGGTCGGCGTCTCCCTTGCGGAGGCCCGCGCCGATGCCGTCGCCGAAATATTTCGGATCGGAGAAGTCCGGGCCGACCACCTGGCAGCAGCCGCCGTCGGCCGACTTCTCGAGCCAGTTCAGCATCACGAACTTGTCGCCGAGGATGGCGTCGAGCCGACCCGAGGCGAGGTCGAGGTTGGCCTCGTCCTGGGTGACGTAGAGCTTCACCTCCGCGCCGGCGGGGGCGTAGACCTCCTGCAGGTAGCGGGCGCTCACCGTGCCGGTCTGCGCGCCGATGGTCTTGCCGCTCATCGCCTCCGGCGTCGGCTGGAGCGAGGCGTTTTCGCGGGCGGTCACGAACAGCGAGGGGGAGGTGTAGTACTTGTCGGTGAAGGCGATGACCTTCCTGCGCTCGTCGGTGATCGACATGGAGGCGAAGATCGCGTCGTACTTGCCGGCGAGCAGCGCCGGGATCAGGCCTTCCCAGTCCTGCGCGACGAATTCGCAGCTCACCTTCTCCTCGGCGCAGATCGCCTTGGCGAGATCGATCTCGAAGCCCTGAAGCTGCCGGTTCGAGTCGATCAGGTTGAAGGGCGGGTAGGCCCCCTCGGACCCGATCCGGATCGTCTTCCATTCCTTTGCGGCGGCGCCGGAGGCGAGCGCGGCGAGCGCGGCCGCTGCGAACACGAGGCGGGCGAGGACGTTCGCGATGCTCATGGCCGAGGATCTCCGGAGCGCTGCGACGGGATGACCATTCCACCGTCCGCTTCGCGCAGCAACGCGACCTTTTAGGTTCCCTTCAGCAACGCTTTCGCCCGCTCGACGTCCTCCGGCGTGTCGAGGTCGAGGAAGGCCGCGGGGTCGTCGAAAGCCGCCGCCGCTGCGCCGAGCCGCTCCAGCATTCGTTTCGGCGAACGAACGCCGTCCGCGGCGAGCGCCGTGATGCGGGACAGGGCGGCGAGCGGCCAGAGCGCGTGCAGCGGCTCGACGCCGCGCGGTCCATGCGCCGCCGCCGCTCCGTCGCCGGCCGCCGCGCGGAGGCGGTCGACGAGATCTTCCGGAGGGAAGGGGGCGTCGCCCGGAACGGTGGCGAGATGCGTGACGCCGGGCAGCGTCGCCGCCCAGTCGAGGCCTGCGAAGAGGCCGCCGAGCGGTCCCTCCGGCGCATGCTCGGGATCGGGCAGGACGGGAAGCCCATAGGCCGCGAAACGTGTGAGGTCTCCGTTCGCCGACAGCGCCAACGGGCTGACTTGCGGGGAAAAGCGCTCCAGCAGGCGGTCGAGCACGCGCTTGCCCGCGATCTCGATCAGCGCCTTGTCGCCGCCGCCGAGGCGGGAGGCGCGGCCGCCCATGAGGACCAGGCCTGCGATCACCGTCGTCCCTCGAAGGCGTAGGTGAGGATCGGATCGGCGTCTGGCGCGGCGCCTCCGGATCCCTCCCCTCGCTGAGGGGAGGGTAGGGTGGGGAGGGCCGGGCCTGAAGCTCGACGCCCGGGGTTCGTGCTCGATCCTGAACGA
>JADBEO010000012.1 GCA_031316315.1 Chelatococcus sambhunathii | reverse complement strand
GGTCTTCGGAGCTTCGGGCGCGGGGGAGGGCGCTGCGCTCTCAGGCGCCGGCGCCTGGGCCGAGAGGAAGAGGAGAGCGGCCGCCGCAGCGGCGATCGAGCGGAGCGTTGCCTGCGATCGACCGTGTCGCAGACCTATCGTCCGAACATCGAATGGCATCGTCGTCACGCGGCCCTGATCATTGGATTCGGCGGCGCTATCTAAGGCGCGGCGGCGGGCGAGACGAGTCCGACGATCTGCTCATGAAGCGCCGCTCGGCCAAGGACTTCTTCCCGCCTATTCTGGCGCGCAACTCACGACGGCTGAAGACCGAAAGCAATGCATAAGAAATTAATAAGTTGTAATGATTGCTTGAGCGTGGCGTGAGCGATTGCAAATTGTTCCCGAATGTGCGTGGTGGACCGAAATCGCGGTCGCTGCGTAAGCGAAAAAGACAAGAACGCGACGCGAGGGAGACAGGGATGCGTTGGTCGTCCGGAACGACGCCGCGAGCCGAAGGTGCCAGAGCCGGTTCGGATGCGGTTTCGTCGCCGCTCGCCTTCAGCCGGCGCGGCGTCCTCGCCGTCGGCGCGGCGATCGCGTTCGGCGCGTCGGCCGGCTTTTCCCGCGCAGCCGAGCCCCTGAAGATCTCGACGCTGAAGTTCGGCACCGTCAATTGGCTGCTCGACACCATCAAGGCCGAGAGCGAGAAGGCCGGGCAGGCGGCGCCGTTCGAGCGCCTCGAGCTCGCCTCGACGCAGGCCCTGACGGTCGCGCTCCAGGCCGGGCAGTGCGATCTCGCCGTCAGCGACTGGCCCTGGGCGATGCGCCGCCGGATCGAGGGCGAGCCGTTCCGCTTTGCGCCCTATTCCTCCGCGCTCGGCGCGCTCATGGTCGGCAAGAACTCGAAGATCGAGAAGCTCGCAGATCTCAAGGGCAAGAAGGTCGGCGTCGCCGGCGGGCCGATCGACAAGAGCTGGCTCCTGTTCCGCGCCTACGCGCACAAGGAGGTCGACGGCGACATCGCAGCCTTGGTGGAGCCGGTGTTCGGCGCGCCGCCTCTGCTGAACGAGCAGCTGAGGCTCGGCCGCATCGACGCCGTGCTGACCTTCTGGAACTTCGCGGCGCGTCTCGATGCGGAAGGCTACCGGCGCCTCGTCGACGTCTCGGAGGTGATGAAGCGCCTCGGGCTCGAGCCGCCGCCGCCGCTCGTGGGCTTCGTCTGGCGCGACCAGCTGGCCGATAGGAAGGGCGCGCAGCTCGACGCGTTCTTCGCGGGCGTCAAGGCTGCGAACGAGACGCTGAGAAAGTCCGACGAGGCGTGGCAGCGGCTGAGGCCGTCTATGCAGGTCCAGTCCGACGCGGAGTTCGCGCGTCTGAAGGACTATTTTCGCGCCGGAATCCCGGATCCGTGGGGCGAGGCCGATCTCGCCTCGTCGCAGAAGCTCTACGGGCTGCTGTCTGAGCTCGGCGGCCAGGAGTTCGTCGGTCCGAATCCGCGATTCGATCCTGGGCTGTTCTGGTCTTCGAAGGTCTGAGGCGTCCACGCGGTGACGGCGGTTTCGCGACTGGCATGGTGGGCGCTTTCGCTCGGCGTCTTCGTGGCTGTCTGGTGGCTGGCGGCGCTTTATTACGGTGATCCGAAGCTGCTGCCGACGCCGCCGCTGGTGCTCGACGCCTTGATAGCCTCGGCCAAGGCCGGCGCGCTGTTCTCCAACCTCGCAGTGACGCTCGCGCGCGTGGCGGCGAGCTTCCTGCTCGCCATGATCATCGGCTCAGCGCTCGGAATCTTCCTTGGCATGTCGCCGACGGCTGACCGGCTGATCAGTCCGTGGATCGTGCTGTTCCTGAACCTGCCGGCGCTCGTCATTATCATGCTGTGCTATGTGTGGTTCGGGCTGGTCGAATCCGCGGCTGTCGCCGCCGTCGCGATCAACAAGATCCCGAACGTCGCCGTCACGCTCAGGGAAGGGGCCGCCGCGCTTAGCCGCGACCTCGCGGAGATGGCGCGGATCTACGGCTTCAGCCGGTGGAAGACGCTCCGCCACGTCATCCTGCCGCAGCTCGCGCCGTATTTCGCGGCGGCCGCGCGGTCCGGCTTGGCGCTCGTGTGGAAGATCGTGCTGGTGGTGGAACTGCTCGGCCGGCCGAACGGCGTCGGCTTCGAACTCCAGACCGCCTTCCAGCTCTGGGACGTCGCGACCATCCTCGCCTATGCGCTCGCTTTCGGCCTGATCGTGCAGGCGATCGAGCTCGGCCTGATCCAGCCCTGGGAGCGGGCGGCCAATCGGTGGCGGCGATGACGGCCGTTCGCATCGACATCGCGGAAAAGGTGTTTCCGGCGGTGGCCGGCGGCCCTGCGCGCGGCCTCTATCACGACTTCCGCCTCGAGGTCGCGGACAAGAGCTTCGTCGCGCTGCTCGGACCGTCCGGCCTCGGCAAGACGACGCTGCTCAACATCGTCGCGGGCGTCGACCGCGACTTCAAGGGACGCGTCACGTTCGAGAGCAAGGCGGCGCCGCGCATCGGCTACGCGTTTCAGAGCCCGCGCCTGCTCCCGTGGCGGACGGTTCTTCAGAACGTGACGCTTCCCCTGGAGCCGGGTTCTGCGAGCGCCGAGCGCGCCAAGGCGGTTCTCGCCGAGATGGGACTCGCCGACGCCCATGACGTCTATCCCGAGCGCCTCTCGCTCGGCATGCAGCGCCGGGTCGCGCTGGCGCGCGCCTTCGCGCTGCAACCCGATCTGCTCCTCATGGACGAGCCGTTCGTATCGCTGGATGAGCAGACGGCGGACCGGTTGCGCGACCTGCTGGCGAACCTGGTGCAGCGCCATCCCGCCACAATCCTGTTCGTGACCCACGACAGCCGGGAGGCGGTTCGGCTCGCTGACAGGGTCGTGGTTCTCGGCGGCCCGCCCGTGCGGATCGAACACGACGTCCGCATCGAGCTGTCGCCGGAGGCGCGACGTAACGCCGGCGAGGTTGAACGCGTGCGCGGCTCGCTGACCTCGGCGGGTCCGGCGCTGGCCGTCGCGCGGGCCTGAGGGCCGCGCCTCGGAGACCGACGTTCAAGGCCTGGAAGTGGAAACGGCCCGAAGCTTGCGCTTCGGGCCGTCGCCGACAGTCTTACTTACCGAATAAGATGGCGGCCAACCGCTGGAGCAGGCCTGGAGGCTTTGCTGCAGGGGCGTTCTGTCCAGGGTGGTTTCCGCTCTAGGCGTTGGCGGCGAAGGGGTGCTTCGCGGTGCCGGACTGCGCGACCACGTCCCGGGCCTTCGGCTCGCCGTTGACGGCGCGCTTGAGGGCTTCCTTGGTGGCCTCGTAGTTGTACTGCTGGATCTTGGCGTCGTCGGCCGCTTCCCAGTGAATGAACACGCCGACCGAGATGAACAGGTCGTCGGCTTCGTCCTCGGGGATCGTGCCGTCGGCGACGCTGTCGACGACCGCCTTGGCGACGCCGTACTGCGCCGGGCCGAACATCTGGACGGCCTGACGGGCGTCCTTGATGGTGACCTTGTTGAACAGGATGGTGTTCGGCTTCGCGAGCAGGTTCGGGGTCACGACCGCGAGCAGCGAGGTGAAGCCGTCCTTGTTGTTGGTGAGAGCGTTGACGAACGCGGACTCAGCCGTCGAGCCGCGCGGGCCGATGATGAGGTCGATGTGAGCGACTTCGTTGCCGTCGCCGACGAGCGACTCGCCGATGAGGGTCTTGGTGATCTTCGCCATAAGCTGACATCCTCCCAGGTTGTTCCGTGGTGTAACCGAAGGCGCGGGGAATTGCGCCGACCGGCCGATGCCCAAACTCTATCGTTGCGTCTGCGTTCGGCTGGGAAACCGAACCGGTTGACCGGATAGCGCATTGCAAGGACATGCGGCGCGCACACTATTCGCGACCCGGAGCGGACCGCAAGCGCTTCTTAGGGCGACCATATGCCCGCGACGAGAGTCACAGTGGCGTATTTGCGACGGTTCCGCAGCGATTCATGCGACGCACCATCCTGTCTGTTGCGGTGCACAAAATGAGGCGTACGCTTTGAGTCGGCCCTGCGCAGGGGCGCGGGGCCGGACGACGGCGCGCTCGCGCCGTCGACGCCAAGAGCGTTTCTTGGCAAGGAGCCGATCATGGATCTCGTGCTGCTTGTGTGCCTTATCTCCTCGCCTAACTCGTGCCGCGAGGAGCGTGTGCTCGTCTCATATGAAATGACCGATTCCCGCGCCTGCATGATGGGGGCGGTGCCGATCATCGCGGAATGGACCGGCGATCACCCTGACTATCAGGTCTCTCGCTGGAAATGCGACGGGTCTGGCGCCTCACGGCTCACCCGCAACTTCAATTAATTGCGGAAGCAGGCCTGAGAGCGGGATTATAAGAAAACAATAAATACCCAATAATATAGACGGAACCGCATCGTAGATTTAGTCTTCGGCGCCATCGAACGTGCCGAAGGGCGAAATGCGGAAACGGAATTCATGGCGGCGTCCGTGGCGGACGACGACGGGACCGTCAGACACGCTGAGCAGACCAGCGGCGCGCGCCGGGAGACGCGCGTCGGCCGCCGGCTTCGTCCGTTCGGCGGGGTTGACGCGCAGACCCGCGCGCGGGTCCCTGGCGGCTCGCATCCGTTCCAAACACAAGGCCCGCAAAGGGCCGACGCTTCAGGGAGATTGCAGATGCTTCGACGCTTGGCCCGGCCGCTGGCGCTCGCCGTCGCTTGTATTGTCGCGACGCCCGCAGGCGCGGTCGATCTCGCCAAGGGCCGCCAGACCCTGCCCGATCTCGTGCTTGGCGGAGACAATGGCGACGACTACGCAGTCAGCCAGAAGGACTACGAGCTAGAGTCCGGTAAGGCCTATCAGCTCGACATCGTCTCAAAGGGCGGCAAGGAATACAAATTCTTCGCGCCGGAGTTCTTCCGCAATATCTGGATCAACCAGATCGTGATCAATCATTTGGAGATCCACGGCCCGGGCTCACCGCATCATCTCGAATGGGACGACGAGGGTGCGATCCGCATCGAGTTCGTCGTGATTCGGCCGGGGTCGTTCAAATGGTGGATCGACGGGCTCGAGTCCCGTGGCATGGCCGGGACCATCACCGCAAAATGAGCGCGCTCCAGCACTCCTTCCGGGCATTGACGATCGCCGCGGCGCTGTCCGTCTCGGCGCCCGCATTCGCCGACGCCGCCGCCGACTGCGACGCCGGCATCGAGATGATCTCCGCCGAGGTCGCGAAGGAACACCCCAAGGCCGCGGCCGAGGCGCTGAAGAAGGCCCTCAAGGTCGCCAAGCGCGAGAAGGGCGAAAAGGAGTATGACGAGTGCCTCGACGCGGTCGCCGACGCCAAGAAGGCGCTCGGCCGGTGACGACGCGCCGCCGGACTCTGTGAGACGGCGCGGGGATGACGAGGGCAGGCGCCATGCTGCGCAACCCGTTGCGGTCGCTGCGGATCAGACTGGCGGTGCTGGTCGCCGCGGTCGTGGTCACGACGGTCGCCGCCGCCCTCGTTTTCGCCTGGGCGCTGTCCGTCACCAACCATAACGTCGCCGAGCTGTCGTCGGCCCAGCGCCGTCTGGAAGATCTCTCGACGGCGTCGAGCCGCATCGGCGACTACGCCCTCGCCGCGCTTCAGACCACGGAGTCGCACGAACTTCAGACCGACCGGCTCTCGCTGCCGCGCAAGGGCATTCAGGAAGCGCTGGAGCGCTTCCGCCAGGACGTCGCCGCGGACGTCGCGCGCCTGGACCTGGCGCGGGGACAGGCGATCGAATCCTCCCGCGGGCGAGCGCTCGCTTTCATGAAGGCGCATTTCGAGGTGCTGGACCGGGAGGTGATGCTCGCCATCCGCAACGGCCGCAACGGCGGCGAAGCGGCGCAGCAGCAGGCCGAGGACAAGGTGCGGGCGTCTCTCGACTACTTCGCCGGTAGCTTCGGACCTGCGCTCGGACAGGCGATCGGGGCGGAGCGCATCGCCGCCCGCGAGGCCGAGGCGGAGATGGCCAAGCTCCGCTCGCGGTTCGCTCCGCTGGCGACCCTCGCCATCGCGGCCGCGGCGATGTTGGCGTTTCTGCTTTATCGCTGGATCGCCATGCCGCTGCTGAAGCGGATGTCCGAGGTCGCGGGGGCGGCGGCGGATATTACGCGTGGACGAACGGATATTCGCCTCGCGGCGGGAGGGCATGACGAGTTGGGCCTGTTGACCAGGCGGTTCAACCGCATGGCCATCAGCCTCGCCAGGCGCGAGCGCCGTCTGCTCGCCGCGCAGTCCAGCCTTCAGGAGATCGTCGACGCAAGGACCGCCGAGCTTCGCGCCGCCAACGAGCGCCTGTCCGATATCGACAGGGCGCGCCGCCGCTTCTTCACGGACGTGAGCCACGAGCTCAGGACGCCGCTGACCGTCATCCTCGGCGAGGTCGACGTCACGCTGCGCGGCAAGCCGGAGCATGGTGATCTTGTCGGAGCTCTCGCGACGATCCGCGCCCGGGCGAAGCGGCTCCACCGCCGCGTCGAGGATCTGCTCCGCGTCGCGCGCTCCGAGAGCGGGCAGCTCGATCTCGAGCTGGAGCCGATCGGCCTTGCAGGCCTTGTCGAGGAGGCCTGCGAAGGCGTTCTGGCGGCGGCGAGATCGCGCGGCCTGACGCTCGTCGCGGGCGACATGCCTGAGGACATTCTGGTCGAGGCCGATCATGAATGGTTGCGCCAGGTCATCGAGGGGCTGATCGCGAACGCCGTGCGCCATTCGAGCGCGGGCGGAGAAGTCCGCCTCGATCTGGCGGTCGATCGGCGGGGCCGTGCGGTCGTCACCGTCGCGGACCAGGGCGAGGGCATCCCGGCCGTGGACCTTCCGCATGTGTTCGAGCGCTTCTATCGCGGCGTCAGCGAGAAGGAGGGGTCCGGCTTCGGCATCGGCCTGTCGCTCGCCCGATGGATCGTCGAGCGCCACGGCGGCTCGATCTCGATCGCGAGCCGCGTCGCCGCCCCAGGCGTCAAGTCCGGAACCACCGTCACCATCGCTCTGCCCCTGCTGACCCCGCGCCTCGCCACCGGAACCGGCCAATGACAATCCTCATCGTCGAAGACGACGCCGACATCGGATCCGTTCTGCGCCGCGGCTTTGTCGCCGAGGACTACGAGGTCGAGCTCGTCGGGGACGGCGAGCAGGCGCTCGCGGTCGCGACCGGGCGGTCGATCTGCGCGATCATCCTCGACGTCATGCTGCCGGGACGCTCCGGCATCGAGGTCTGCAAGGCGCTGAGGGCCTCCGGGCAAACCGCGCCGATCATCATGCTCTCGGCTCGGTCTTCGGTGGCGGAGCGCACCGAAGGACTGATGGCCGGCGCGGACGATTACATCGTCAAGCCGTTCAATTTCGAGGAGCTGCTGGCGCGCGTCCGGGTGCAGGAGCTCAAGCGGGAGAACAGCGAGGGCGACCCCCGCCACCTCGTCGTCCCGCCGCTCGATCTGGACCTCGAGACCCGCACGGTCTCCACGGAGACCGGAACCACCCGTCTGACGGAGCGCGAGGTCGATCTGCTGGCGCTGCTAATGCGCCGCGCCGGCGAGCCGCTCAGCCGGGCCGACATCTTCTCCGCGCTCTGGGCTGGGCATGGCGGCGCGTCGCTGAACGTCGTCGACGTCTATATCGGCTATCTCAGGCACAAGCTCGGAGAGGCGACGCCCGACGGCGGACGCCTGATCGTGACTGTCCGGGGCAGGGGGTTCATGTACCAGCCCGCCTGAGACCGCGCGGGACATAGACGGATTGCGGCCCGCCGCCGCGCCCGGCGGTCTTTGCGGCGCCCGGCCGGCGGTCCATAATGGGCGCACAAGACAAAGGCCTGCGCGGCGACGCTTTCCTGCGCGATCCGACGCAAGCGCCAGAGAAACGTGAGGGAAGGCGTACCAGATGTCGTTCATTCTTCCACGCCGGAGCGCGGTGGCTCTCTGCGCCGCCGTTATATTCTCGTCCGCGGCAGCCGCCGCGCCGGCCTCCGTCGATCTCGTGTTCTACGCGCCGCATTTCTCCAAGCTCGAGAACGGCAGCGTCATCACCTACAAGTTCGTCAGGAAGGCCGAGGACCCTAAGCTCGATCCCTCCTTCGAGGACGTGGTGAGCGTAAAGGTCGGTCCGAGCGGCGCCGAAGACTCGGTGACGGTCGATCTGTTCAGCGGCGCGCGGGCGATCAATCTCCCGAACATGTCGAAGAGCGGCAACCCGGTGATCGTCGCCGTGCTCGAGCAGGACGTTAAGGAGATGAACAAGTCGCTCGGCGGCAGCCCGTTCTATTTCCGCAACCGCCTGCGCCAGGCGATCGCGGCGGACACCCCGGCCGAGCCGACCAAGGTCGATTTCGGCGGCAAGACGGTCGATGGGTGGAAGGTCACGGTCAAGCCGTTCCAGAACGACGAGGCCAACAAGGGCAAGCTCGGGCAATACGCCGAGCGCAGCTACGAACTCATCTTTTGCGACGCCGTGCCGGGCGGCCTTTATGCGCTCAAGACCGTTACGCCCAAGGCGGACGGCGCGCCGCTGCTCACCGAAGAGCTGACGGTCGCTTCCGAGAGCAAGGCGGAGGCCACGAAGTGAGGTTTGCGCGGCGAAGCAGGACCGCGCTCGCGCTCGCCGCCTCGTTCGGGGCGGCGATCGCCGCGGCGCCTGCGCGCGCCCAGACGATCGGCTCGGACTATCCGACGGCCGAACGCGCCGACTATGTGTTCGGCTGCATGGCTGCGAACGGCCAGACCCGCGAGTCGCTGGAGAAGTGCTCCTGCTCCATCGACACCATCGCGACGCTGCTTCCGTACAACGAGTACGAGGAGGCCGAGACGGTTCTCCGCATGAACAAGATCGCCGGTCAGTCGTCCGAGCTGTTCCGCAGCAGCGGCGATTTGAAGGACAAGGTTTCGAACTTGCGCCGCGCCCAGGCCGAAGCCGAGATCAAGTGCTTCTATTGAGGCCGGCAACCGCGCGATCCCAGCAAAAAAGGCCGGTCGCGAGACCGGCCTTTCTCTTTTGAGCCTGCCGATCGTCCTTAGAGGTTGTCGGCCTTGGCGGCGCTCTCCTGGAGATCGGCAGAAAACGCCTTACCCTGCGTGTCCGTGCCGGTCATGGCGAGCTTGGCGCCGGGCTTCTTGTTGTAGCTGAACTGGATCATCGGGTCCTCGCTGAGCGAGATGCCGCCGTCCATGGTGAACACCGTCTCGTCGCCCTGCTTCACCTCGATGTGGTTCACGAACCACGCCGGGATATAGGTGCGCTTGATCTGGTCCATCTGCAGCCCCGAATAGTTCGGGTGCCGGATCATCAACTGCGCGCGGTCGAACTTGCTCGCCTGCGCTTCGGGCGCCGGCGTGTCCGAGGCCTGCGCGGCGACGTTGCGGAAGCGCGTCTGGCCGATCCGGTTGATCGCTTCGTCCTGATCCTTCAGAGCAGGCGCCGAGCAGCCGCCGCTCGCCTTTACGAACCTGCCGTTCATCGCGAGCTTGCCGTCGCTGGTCTCTACCACCGCGCGCACGGTCGAATAGGCGTTGACGCGCAGCCGGGTCGAGATCGCGAACTCCTTGCGCGGCTGCCCGAGCGCGAAGGTCGCGGCGACCGGGGAGGGGTTCTCGTCGACGATCAGCGTAACCTTCGAGATCGTGCGGTCGTCGCCCTGCGGCAGCGCCACGCTGACGTCGATGGGAACGACCGCGGCGTCCTCCGCGCGATAGGGCGCGTCCATCTTGATGAAGTCGGCGCCAGGCTGGATCGCCTTGTCGCCGAAGGCGTCGGACTTGAAGCTCTCGAAGGTTTTGTCCGAGTTCGGCTGGGCCGCGTCCTGCGCGACGGCCGGGGCCGTCGCGAGCGCGCCGAGCGAGGCCGCGAGCGCGGCGGCTTGGATCAACCTGACTGTGCGCGAAGCCATTGTCGTTCTCCCGAACAGCGCGCTCTTCGCGGCGCGTGCGCGGCCGTGACCAGACGGCCTGTCTGTCGGAAGTATAAGGCGCGCAAGGCGATGCGCAAACAACCCGACGGCGAGCTCTTTATGCCGCCTCCAGCACGCGGGACTATGTGATTTTCCGTACATCCAAAAGCAGTCCAAGCGCCTAGTCTGAAGGTCCGTCAACAATAAGACGCTGGAGGCGCAGACATGGATGGTTCGGACAGGACGCTGAAGGTCGGGCGCCGGGCGATCCTCGCCGGCGCCGGCGCACTCGCCGGGACGGCGGTCGCAGGGGACAAGGTCGAAGCCCGCGCCGTAGGCGGCCCGCAGTCGAGCGGTCGCCTCGGCGGCGTCGATCCCTCGGCGACGCCGATCACCACGAGCATCGGCAGCGCTCCGAAGTCGGGCATGATCTACCGGTTCTGCAACAGCTTCGAGTTCTGGCCTGAGGCGGACATGGCCAAGGGGCGCAAATGGGGCGGCGCGGGCCAGTACACAAATCTGGTGGCCGACTACATCGCCGCCTTCTGCCACGTATCGCCCGGAGCCGCTCTCAGGGACGTCGAGTTTTACGTGCGCAACTCCGGCGCGAACCCCTCAACAGGTTACGCCGTCGTCTGGCGCCCGGACGTCGCGACGCTCGATACCATCGGCACGGTGTCCATCCCGCCCGGCGGCGCGATCAGCGCGACGCTCCTCGAGCTGTCGTCGAGTCAGTGGGGGCCGTTCCCGCTCGGCTGCAAAGTGGGCGCGTCGATCTACACGCCGACGGACGGCACG
This sequence comes from Chelatococcus sambhunathii, assembly GCA_031316315.1. Taxonomy (GTDB): domain Bacteria; phylum Pseudomonadota; class Alphaproteobacteria; order Rhizobiales; family Methylopilaceae; genus Methylopila. The sequence goes on along the minus strand of JADBEO010000012.1, from coordinate 94,795 downwards.
GTACAGATCAACGGGGTGCGATTCGGCTTCTCGAACGGCGGCGGCGAGACCTCCATGCTGTCCGTGCCGACGAATGTCTACGACTCGCGTGTGACGGGCGGAAGGTTGGCCGCGAACCAGGAACGCACGGTCGTTCTGCCGGCCGGGCGCGTTCCGCCGGGAACCGCGGCCGTCGTGCTCAACGTCCAGGTGCTCAACGCGGCGGCGTCGGGAACGCTGGCGGTCTGCAGCGCCTATAACACGACGCCGGCGCCCTCTCTGTCCTTCACCGGCAATCCGGCGGCGGGTCAGGTCATCGTCGCCACGGATGCGGCGCGGCGGATCAAGCTCAAGCCGACCGCCGCGGCCCATGTGGTGGTCGATCTCGCGGGCATCATCACCTGACCGCAGGCGTCCCGGGCCGCGGAGCGGTCACCGGACCACGGTGATCCGCTTCGCCGCACGCGTGAGGCCCGTATAAAGCCAGCGCTCGCGGTGCTCGCGGAAGGCGTAGCTTTCGTCGAACAGCACGACGTCGTCCCACTGCGAGCCCTGAGCCTTGTGGACGGTGAGCGCGTAGCCGTAGTCGAACTCGTCGGAGCGACGGCGCTGGGCGAACGGGATCTGCTCGATCTCGCCCTCGAAGAAGGAGCGCAGGACGGAGACCGAGACCGAGCGGCGCGCGCCCTCCTCGTCCGGCAGCACGTCCATTTTCACGCGCGCCGAATCTGCGCCCTTCAGACGCTGCACGATCCATGTGCCGCCGTTGAACAGACCCTTGGTCTTGTCGTTCCTGAGGCAGACGAGCTTGTCGCCGACGGCCGGCATCGGATCGTGCAGGCCCTTCAGCTCCCGCAGCCGCCCGTTGTAGAGGCGGCGGGTGCGGTTGGTCCCCACCAGCACCTGGTCCGCCGCGGTCACCATGTCCGTCTCGAGCTGGCGTCGAGAGACGATGCGGCTCTCGCCGTAGTCGCCGGGGGCGAGCTCCCGGCCCTCGCGCACGTCCAGAGACATGCGGATGATGGGGTCATCGGCGGCCTGGCGATGGACCTCGGTCAGCATCGCGTCCGGCTCGGCGTCGGTGAAGAAGCCCCCGCCCTTGACCGGCGGAAGCTGCGCCGGATCGCCGAGAACCAGCACCTTCTTGCCGAAGGACAGCAGGTCGCGCCCGAGCTCCTCGTCGACCATCGAGCATTCGTCGATGACGATGAGGTCCGCCTCCGCCGCGGCTCCCTGCCGGTTGATGGCGAAGGAGGGGCCTTCCTCGTCGCCCCCCCGGGGCCGGTAGATCATCGCGTGGATGGTCGTCGCGCCTGTGCAGCCCTTGCCGCGCATCACCAGCGCCGCCTTGCCGGTATAGGCGCCGAAGGCGACGTCGCCATCGATGTCCTCTGCGAGATGACGGGCGAGGGTGGTCTTGCCGGTGCCGGCGAAGCCGAACAGCCGGAACACCTGCTCCTGCGGCCGCCGGAACCAGTCGGCGACCGCCTTCAGAGCGGCGTCCTGTTGAGGCGACCAGCGCATGCGCAGAGGTTCCAGCCCAGAGGTGCGACCGGCGTTCTAGCGCGAGTCGCGCGTGAGGCCGCCTGTTCGCGAGTGATAAGCCAATTCCCGGACAGCAGGAGAATAGTCCCGCCCTGCTTTGGGTTGGCGACGCGCAACAGTGTTCCAGCCGTCTGTCAGACCCGTCCGAACGATGCCCGCGACGACGATCTTACGCTATTCTTATCAAGTTAAACTCACGCGTACGTCAGTAATAGATAATCGATTTTCACATGGGTGTTGATGTTATGGAATCGGCGGGGCGTAAGCATAAATCGTTGCTCGCGACTGATCGCGTTCATGTCGAAGACTGCGAACAAACGATGAGAGGGACGACGATGCATATGCCGACCACCGTCAAAACAGCTGCGCTTGGGTTCGCCGCGATGGCCCTGGCGGCCGGTCCCGCGCTCGCGGTGACCGTACAGAACCCTACGGACAAGGCGCTCGAAGTCGTGGCCGATCTCGGCGCGACCGAACCCAAGGTCACCGTCGAGCCTGGCAAGTCCGCAAAGCTGGATTGCCCCGAAGGCTGCGAGGTCCGCGCCATCGGCCTCAACAGCTACGGCGTGTCCGCCAAGACCGGCGACAAGCTTACGGTCAAGGACGGCGCGCTCGCCTATGCGGACGGCGCCGCCGGCGAGAAGGGCAAGACTAAGACTCAATAAGCCCAAAGGAACGGCCGCGCGTCACCGCAACCTCCTCCTCCGTGCGGCCGTTCCTCCAAAGCGTAATCCCTTCGGCGGTGAACTGCGTAAGGGGGCCGTCGGACTGGATCCGGAGGTTGTCATGCCCTCGCGACGCTTCGTTCTGATCGCCGCCGCTTGTCTCGCGGCTCCTCTGGCCGCGCACGCCGCGGGCGTCATGCGCTTCGCCTCGGTGAATTTCGCGGCCGCGCTGGAGAAAGGCGGTCCGGTGCTTGTCCATATCGACGCGACGTGGTGTCCGACCTGCCGCGCTCAGAAGCCGATCCTCGACCGGCTCCTCGCCCAGCCGAAATACGCCGCGGTCACGGCCTTTTCCGTGGACTACGACTCGGAAAAGCCCGTGATGCGCGAACTCTCGGCGCCCGAGAGGTCCACCATCCTCGTTTTCGCGAAAGGCAAGGAGGTCGCCCGCTCGACTGGCGATACATCGGAGAGCGCCATCGCGGCGCTGATCGACAAGAGCTTGTAACGTCCGCCGCTAGCGCTCTTACGTTCCGATTGCGCCGACTCGCCTTGATGTGGCGCCAATCCTCGCCGACACTCGCTGCTTCTCTCTGAGGCTTCGGCGCTCGGAACACGCTCGGCCCGCACGGCCGGGCGCGATCCGGCCGCCTTGCTCGGCAAGCGGGTGGGCATGGACAGCATCGCGGTCGTCAACGCCGTCGTTCTTTTCGGCGCTGCGTTGCTGCTCGTCGGTATCCTGTCGTCTCTCGTGGCATCCCGCTTCGGCGCTCCGCTGCTGCTCGTCTTCCTGCTGATCGGCATGCTGACGGGCGTCGACGGCCCCGGCGGCGTCAGCTTCGAGGATTATCGGCTCACCTACATGGTCGGCTCGATCGCCCTCGCGATCATCCTGTTCGACGGCGGGTTGCGCACGCGCGTCTCCCACATGGCTGGCGCGCTGTGGCCTGCGGTGTCGCTCGCCACGGCCGGCGTCGTGATCACGGCGGGCCTCATCGGCTGCTTCGCGGCCATCGTCCTGAATCTCAGCTGGCTGCAGGGGCTGCTGATCGGCGCGACGATCGCCTCCACCGATGCGGCGGCCGTGTTTTTCCTGATCCGCGCCAGCGGCCTGCAGCTGCAGCGCCGCGTCGGCGCGACGCTGGAGATCGAGTCCAGCACGAACGATCCCGTAGCGGTGTTCCTGACGGTGCTGCTCGTAGGCCTCGCCACCGCCGCGAGCGGCCACACGGCGGCGGACATCATCAGCCACTTCCTGCAGGAGGCGGTGATCGGCGCCGCCGCAGGCGTGGCGGGCGGGTTCGCGCTCGCCTTCGTGCTGAACAGGGTCGATCTGCCTTCGGGCCTCCACCCGCTGTTCGTGGTGACCGGAGTGGTCGCGCTCTTCGCGCTGGCTGCGGTCCTGCACGGCTCCGGCTTCCTCGCCGTCTATCTCGCCGGCATCGTCGTCGGGAACCGGCAGGTCCGCGCGCTGCCGAGCATCATCGCCTTCCACGACACGGTGACCTGGCTCTGCCAGATCGTGATGTTCCTCGTGCTCGGCCTGCTGGTGACGCCGAGCGAGATGGTCCGGACGCTGCTCCCCGCTCTCGCCATCGCGGTCGGGCTGATCTTCGTCGCGCGACCTCTGGCCGTCGCTCTCTGCCTCGCGCCGTTCGGCTTCTCGAGGAAGGAGATCGGCTTCGTCGGTTGGGTCGGGCTGCGCGGCGCGGTCTCCATCTTCCTCGCGGCCATACCGACGCTCGCGAAGGCGCCGAACGCCGATGTCATCTTCAACGTCGCCTTCGTGGTCGTGATCGTGTCGCTGATCGTCCAGGGCTGGACGCTGACGCCCCTCGCCAAGCGCCTCGGTCTCGCGGTGCGCAAGACCGTCCGCAGCGTGCAGCGCGTCGAGATCGACCTGCCGGGCCAGCTCGCGCAGGAAATGGTCGGCTATCAGGTCACCCCGCACTGCCCGATCCTGTTCCGCGACTCCGTGCCCAAATGGGCGAAGCCGGTTTTCGTCGTGCGGGAGTCGGCGATTCTCGACCCGAGGCAGGCCGGCGCATTGAAGCCCGGCGACTATGGCTACTTCCTCGCGGCTCCCGAGCGCGTCGCGGAACTGGACGGGCTCTTCGCCTCGACCGAGGGAGCGCGGCCCTCGCTCGGCGAGTTCCCGTTGCGCGGCGAGACCGCGTTGTCGGTGCTGGTCGGCATGTACGGGCTTGTCGTCCCGCCGGACGAGGCGGAGCTGACGGTCGCCGGGGTGTTCGCCGCGCGCTTCGAGAACGAGCCCACGGTCGGCGACACGCTCGACTTCGGCGCGGCGACGCTGATCGCGCGCGCCGTGGACGACGGCAAGGTCGTGCGCGCCGGCCTGCGGATCGAGGACGAGGGAGAACAGGACGAGACGCTGAGAGGCGCCGAGGCTTCGCAGCGCGAGCCCTCGGCGCTGTCCGGCGCCGGATTGAGGGACGCCATCGTTCGCATCACCTCGGCGGCGCGGAAGAAGGCGGGCTAAACGCTTTGGAAACCATGTCGCTGCGATGTTCGCGTCATGATCGTCCGCACCAAATGGCGCATCGTCGTCGCCCAGGTCGCGCTCTGGCTCGTGGCGGCCGGCGCGGTGACCTATTTCAGCCAGCAGGCCTATGTCGGCGATCATGGTCTCGTCGCCAGCCGCGCGATGGAGGCGGAGATCGCGCAGCTGCAGGCCCGGCTCGACGCCGTGAAGGTCGAGCGCGCGGCGGTCGAGCATCGCATCGACCTGCTCTCGACCGAGCGCATCGATCCCGACCTGCTTGACGAGCAGGCGCGTTCCGACCTCGGCTGGATCAGCCCGAACGAGCGTGTCCTGCAGCGCGAGTAGACCCGCCATGCGCGTCGAGAAGGATGACGCGCCTCAGACTTTGGTCTAACCCTGCTTCACAAGAGTCTTCTGAGACGGCGGCACGCTCGATTTCGGTCGGGCAGCGCGTTAGCTTTCTCGAATAAGAAGACCAGGAAACGAGCCAGGGGACGACATGGCCGCTACAGCCGCCAAGGCAGCGCCGCGCAAAACCGCCGGTAAATCGGCTCCCAAGCCAAGCGCCAGGAGCGCGTCCGGCGCGAGCGCCAAGAGTTCGGTCTCGAACGGCCCGCTCGAATTCAGCAAGGACGAGGAGCTTCGCGCCTATCGCGACATGCTCCTGATCCGCCGCTTCGAGGAAAAGGCCGGCCAGCTCTACGGCATGGGCCTGATCGGCGGCTTCTGCCATCTCTACATCGGCCAGGAAGCCGTCGTCACCGGAATGCAGATGGCTCTTGAGCAGGGCGACCAGGTCATCACCGGCTACCGCGATCACGGCCACATGCTCGCCTGCGAGATGGACCCGAAGGGCGTCATGGCCGAGCTCACCGGCCGGCGCGGCGGCTATTCCAAGGGTAAGGGCGGCTCGATGCACATGTTCAGCGTCGAGAAGCAGTTCTACGGCGGCCACGGCATCGTCGGCGCGCAGGTATCCCTCGGCACGGGCCTCGCCTTCGCCAACAGGTATCGGAAGAACGGCAAGGTCGCGCTCGCCTATTTCGGCGACGGCGCGTCCAACCAGGGCCAGGTCTACGAGAGCTTCAACATGGCGAAGCTCTGGAAGCTGCCGATCGTCTACGTCATCGAGAACAACAAATACGGCATGGGCACCTCGGTCGAGCGGGCCTCCTCGACCACGAACCTCAGCCAGCGAGGCGCGAGCTTCGAGATCCCGGGCGAGCAGGTCGACGGCATGGACGTGCGCGCCGTGAAGGCGGCCGGCGACCGCGCCGTCAAGCACGCCCGCGACGGGAAAGGCCCGTACATCCTCGAGATGATCACCTACCGCTATCGCGGCCACTCCATGTCCGATCCGGCGAAATACCGGTCGAAGGAGGAGGTCCAGAAGATGCGCGAGACCCACGACCCGATCGAGATGGTCCGCAGGCGCATCGTCGACGGCAAGATGGCGAGCGAAGACGACCTGAAGGGCGTCGACAAGGAGGTCCGCGATATCGTCAACGCGGCCGCAGAGTTCGCGACCAACGACCCCGAGCCCGATCCGTCCGAGCTCTGGACCGACATACTGCGCTGACGACAGCGCCTCATGTCCGCCCCGCCCGGGAAGGTCGGGGCTACCAAGAAGACGTCAGGACAAGGGAACGTCCACCATGCCGATCGAAGTCCTCATGCCGGCGCTGTCGCCGACCATGGAGGCGGGCAAGCTCGCCAAATGGCTCAAGAAGGAGGGCGACGAGGTCAGGTCCGGCGATGTCATCGCCGAGATCGAGACAGACAAGGCGACCATGGAGGTCGAGGCGGTGGACGAGGGGACGCTCGGCAAGATCCTGATCGACGAGGGCGCCGAGGACGTCAAGGTCAACACGCCGATCGCGCTGATCCTCGGCGACGGCGAGGACGCCGGCGCGCTCAAGAACGGGGCGAGCGGCGCGTCTAAGGCGCCGGCGGCCGGAGCGCAGGCGTCGGCGGAGCCGAAGACCGAGGGCGCGGGGCCGTCCACGGTCAAGTCCGACGGTGCGCCCGCATCCGGCCCGGTCAAGGTCGAGTCAGCCGCCGCCAACCCTCCGCAGCCAAGGGCGCAGCCTGAGCCGGACGTGCCCGAAGGCACGGAGATGGTCACGCAGACCGTTCGCGAGGCGCTGCGGGACGCCATGGCCGAGGAGATGCGCAAGGACGATCGCGTCTTCCTGATGGGCGAGGAGGTCGCCGAATATCAGGGGGCGTACAAGGTCTCCCAGGGCCTGCTCGACGAGTTCGGCAAGGAGCGCGTGATCGACACCCCGATCACCGAGCACGGGTTCGCCGGCGTAGGCGTCGGCGCCGCGCTCGCGGGGCTGAAGCCGATCGTCGAGTTCATGACCTTCAACTTCGCCATGCAGGCGATCGACCACATCATCAATTCCGCGGCGAAGACGCTCTACATGTCCGGCGGCCAGATGGGCTGCTCGATCGTGTTCCGCGGCGCGAACGGCGCGGCCGCGCGCGTCGCCGCGCAGCACAGCCAGGACTACGCCTCCTGGTACTCGAACGTGCCGGGCCTCACGGTGATCGCGCCGTACACCGCGGCCGACGCCAAGGGACTTCTGAAGGCCGCGATCCGTGACGGCAACACGGTGATCTTCCTCGAAAACGAGATCCTCTACGGCCAGTCGTTCCCCGTGCCGAAGCTCGACGACTACGTCGTGCCGATCGGCAAGGCCAAGATCGCCCGGCCCGGCAAGGACGTGACGCTCGTCGCCTGGTCGATCGGCATGACCTACGCGCTGAAAGCGGCCGAGAAGCTCGCGGAGGAGGGGATCGAGGCCGAGGTGATCGACCTTCGGACCATCCGCCCGATGGACACCGAGACGATTGTCGAGTCGGTCAAGAAGACCGGCCGCATTGTTACGATCGAGGAGGGCTGGGCGCAGTCTGGCGTCGGCGCGGAGATTTCCGCCCGCGTGATGGAGAAGGCCTTTGACTGGCTTGACGCGCCGGTGACCCGCGTCTCCGGCAAGGATGTTCCGATGCCCTACGCGGCCAATCTCGAGAAGCTGGCCTTGCCGAGCGTCGAGGAAGTCGTCGAGGCGGCCAAGGCCGTCTGTTACCGTTGATGTCCGGTCCGTCGAAGAAGGAACTCGCCATCCCCTTCGCGGCGCATGAGTCCGCGGAGGCGACGGAGATCCTGCGCGCCTGGATCGTCGACAACGGGCTGCACGTCTCGCTGCAGCGCGCATTCGACGACCCCGCGGTCTGGGGCGTACTGCTGACCGATCTCGCGCGGCACGTCTCCCGCATCTACGAGACAGAAGGCGTCTCGACCCAGGAAGAGGCGCTCGCCAAGATCAAGTTCACGCTGGACGCAGAGTGGGATGACGGCGCCGACGTCGGAACCACCAGCGCCATCCAATAGGACGCGCCGTTGAACGCCGATCCCGCCCTGAAACGCGCGACCTACGCTGATCTCGAGGCGGTCCCGTCGCATCTGGTGGCGGAGATCGTCGACGGCCGGCTGGAGACGCATCCGCGGCCAAGGCCAAGGCACGGCGGCGCCGCCATTGAGCTGAGCTATGAGCTGACTGGGCCCTATCGGCGCGGCCGCGGCGGACCGGGCGGCTGGATTTTCATCCCTGAGCCGGAACTGCATCTCGGCCCGGACGTCGTCGTGCCCGATCTGGCCGGATGGCGTCGCGAGCGGCTGCCGACCGAGCCCGAGACCGCCTACATCGAGACGCCGCCGGACTGGGTCTGCGAGATCCTGTCGCCCGCGACCGCTCGGCTCGATCGGGGTCCCAAGCGGCGTATCTACGCCGAGGCCGGCGTCGCGTTCCTATGGCTGCTCGACCCAGCTGAGCGGCAGCTCGAATGTTTCGCTCTCGCCGCCGGTAGCTGGATGCTGAAGGCGACCTTCCAGCCCGGTGACGAGGTCCGCGTCGAACCCTTCGACGCCGTGGGCTTTCCGCTCGACGTGTTGTTTCCCTTCGATGAACCTGCCCCACAGAAGCCTTCCGAAGAGGCCTGAGAGATGCCCACCAACATCCTGATGCCCGCGCTTTCTCCGACCATGGAGAAGGGCAATCTCGCCAAGTGGCTCGTCAAGGAAGGCGACGCGGTGAAATCCGGCGACGTCATCGCCGAGATCGAGACCGACAAGGCGACCATGGAGGTCGAGGCCGTCGACGAGGGCACGGTCGGCAAGATCGTGGTCGCTGAGGGCGCGACCGACGTTCCGGTCAACGAATTGATCGCCATCCTGCTGGAAGAGGGCGAGGACGCGAGCGCGCTGGACGCCGCGCCGAAGCCTGCCGCCAAATCGCCCCCCCCGACATCAGCCGAAATCGAGGCGAAGGCCGAAGCGCCGAAGCAGGATGCGTCCGCCGCGCGCCCGAGCGAAGCCAAGCATGACGAGCCCCCAAAGTCCCAGAAGGCCAAGCCGGAAACGGCTGCGCCAGCCCCGAACGGGCACGACAAGGGCGAGCGCGTCTTCGCCTCGCCGCTCGCCCGGCGGCTCGCCAAGGAGGCCGGCGTCGACATCGGCTCGATCGCCGGCTCGGGCCCGCATGGCCGCGTGATCAAGGCGGACGTGGAGGAGGCCAAGGCTTCGGGCGGCGCCAAGCCGGCGGCCTCGGCCAAGGCGCCGGAAGCCGCCCCGGCCGCCAAGGCCCCTGCGCCAGCTGGCGCGTCGGACGAGGCGATCAAGAAGCTCTTCCCCGAGGGCTCCTTCGAGGAAGTCCCGCACGACGGCATGCGCAAGACGATCGCGCGCCGCCTCACCGAGGCGCGGCAGACCGTGCCGCAATTCTATCTGACGGTCGATTGCGAGATCGACGCGCTGCTGTCGCTGCGCGAGCAGATCAACGCCTCCGCGCCGGAAAAGGACGGCAAGCCGGCCTTCAAGGTCTCGGTCAACGACATGGTCATCAAGGCGCTCGGCGTCGCGCTGGCGCAGGTGCCTGACGCCAACGTGACCTGGACCGAGGGCGCGATGCTCCGCCACAAGCACGCGGACGTCGGCGTCGCCGTCGCTCTCCCGAACAACGGCCTGATCACCCCGATCATCCGCGCCGTCGAGACGAAGACGCTCTCGACCATCGCCAAGGAGATGAGGGACTACGCCATCCGCGCCAAGGAGCGGAAGCTGAAGCCGGAGGAGTACCAGGGCGGGACGACCGCGGTCTCAAACCTCGGCATGTTTGGGATGAAGGACTTTACCGCGGTAATCAATCCGCCCCACTCGACGATCCTCGCGGTCGGCGGCGGCGAGAAGCGCGCGGTGGTGAAGGGCGACGAGATCAAGATCGCGACGGTCATGAGCCTGACGATGTCCTGCGATCACCGCGCGGTCGACGGCGCGCTCGGCGCGACGCTGCTCTCGGCCGTCAAGCGGCTGGTCGAGAAGCCGATGGGGATGCTGGTCTGAGCGCGCCCGGCCGCGTTCGAGACGTGGCCGGGCGCCTGAACCGGCGGGTTCCATGAGAGTCTATCTCGCAGGGCCGGAGGTCTTTCTCGCGGACGCCGTCGCTGTCGGCGCGGCGAAGAAGGATGTCTGCCGCCGCCATGGACTGGAGGGCCTCTATCCGCTCGACCAGTCGATGGAGGGCGTGGCGCCGGACCGGCTGACCCGCGCGATATTCGCGGCCAACGTCGACGCGATCCGGCGCGCCGACGCCGTCATCGCCAATCTCTCGCCGTTCCGCGGGATCGGCGCAGACGCCGGAACCGTGTGGGAGGTCGGCTTCGCCTTCGGCCTCGGCAAGCCGACGCTCTGCTACTCGAACGACCCGCGTCCGCTTTTTGACCGCACGGTCGAGGGCGTCGACGACCTGCAGACGCTCGCGGACGGGCGGGTTTTTCACCCCGACGGCATGTCCATCGAGAACTTCGGCCTCGCCGACAACCTCATGATCGAGGAGGCGATCGCCGATTCCGGCAGTTTGTTCCTCAAGCCGGAGGGAGGCGAGGCGAGGGACCTCGCGGACCTCGCTCTGTTCGAAACCTGCGTCCGCGCGCTCGCCGAGCGCCGCGAGGGACGGCCGCGCTTGGCGTCGGCCTGAAAAGGAGACCGCATGCCCCTCGTCCGCATCTCGCTTCTGAAGGGCCACAACGAGGCCCGCAAGCTCGCGCTCTGCCAGGGCGTCTACGAGGCGCTGCGCGAGGCGTTCAACGTGCCCGCGGACGACAAGTTCATCGTCGTCCACGAGCACGAGAAAGCCGACTTCGTCTACGCCCGAAGCTACTTGGGCGTCGAGCATGACGACGGCCTCGTCATCGTCCAGATCACCGCGAACGAGGGCCGCTCGGTCGAACTGAAGAAGGCGCTATACAAGTCGATCGCCGACCGGTTCGAGGCGGCCGGCGTCGAGCGGCGCAACGTCTTCGTCAATCTCGTCGAGGTGAAGAAGGAGAACTGGTCCTTCGGCGACGGCGTCGCGCAATACGCCTGAAGGACAGGCGAGTGGCCAGCCGTCCCAACCTGACCATGTCCACCGATGCGCCGGCTCGCGGGCGGCGCGGATAACAAGACCTCTCGAAGGAGCGCATCATGGCCGACGCTTACGACGTCCTCATCATCGGCGGAGGCCCCGGCGGCTACGTCACGGCGATCCGCTCGGCCCAGCTCGGCTTCAGGACCGCGGTGGTCGAGCGTGAGCACCTGGGCGGCATCTGCCTCAACTGGGGCTGCATCCCGACCAAGGCGCTGCTCCGCTCGGCCGAGGTGTTTCACTACATGCAGCACCCCGAGGCCTATGGGCTCAAGGCGTCGAACGTCTCGGCGGACGTCGCGGCGGTGGTGAAGCGCTCGCGCGGCGTGTCCGCCCAGCTCAACGGCGGCGTCGGCTTCCTCATGAAGAAGAACAAGGTCGACGTCATCTGGGGCGAGGCGACCATAACGAAGCCGGGAGAGGTGAAGGTCGTCGCGCCGAAGAAATCCGTCCAGGGGCCGCCGGCGCCCGCGCCTAAGGGTGCGCTCGGGGAGGGGACCTACCAGGCGAAGAACATCATCGTCGCGACCGGCGCGCGCCCGCGCGTCCTGCCGGGGCTGGAAGGCGACAAGAAGCTGGTCTGGACCTATTTCGAGGCCATGGTCCCGGAGAAGATGCCGAAGTCGCTGCTGGTCGTCGGCTCGGGCGCGATCGGTATCGAGTTCGCGAGCTTCTACAAGACGATGGGCGCCGAGGTGACGGTCGTCGAGGTCCTGCCGCAGATCCTGCCCGTCGAGGACGAGGAGATCGCGGCGCATGCGAGGAAACGCTTCGAGAAGCAGGGCATCCGCATTCTGACGAGCGCCAAAGTCACGAAGCTCGACAAGGGATCGGACGACGTCACGGCCACGATCGAGACGTCGGACGGCAAGACCGAGACGCTCAAGGTCGACCGCGTGATCTCCGCCGTCGGTGTCGTGGGGAATATCGAGGACCTCGGCCTCGAGGCGCTCGGCGTGAAGACCGACCGCGGCTGCGTGGTCACCGACGGGCTCGGGCGCACCAACGTAAAGGGGATCTACGCCATCGGCGACGTCGCCGGCCCCCCGATGCTGGCGCACAAGGCTGAGCACGAAGGCGTGATCTGCGTCGAGGGCATCAAGGGTCTGAAGGTCCATCCGATGGACAAGGCCAAGATCCCCGGCTGCACCTACTGTCAGCCTCAGATCGCCTCGGTCGGCCTGACGGAGAAGAAGGCCAAGGAGCAGGGCCGCAAGGTCAAGGTCGGTCGTTTCCCCTTCAACGGCAACGGCAAGGCGATCGCGCTCGGCGAGCCGGAGGGTCTCGTCAAGACGATCTTCGACGCCGAGACCGGCGAGCTGATCGGCGCGCACATGGTCGGCGCGGAGGTCACCGAGTTGATCCAGGGCTTCGTCATCGCGATGAACCTCGAGACGACCGAAGAAGAGCTGATGCACGCCGTCTTCCCGCATCCCACCCTCTCCGAAATGATGCATGAAAGCGTGCTCGACGCTTACGGGCGGGTCATTCACACCTGAAAGCCGCGCCATATGTTCCTCAACGGAACCAGCGCCGCCTGCGCGGGTTTTTCTGGCGACGGGACAAACGAGGAGTGCGTGGCATGGAAGGCGTCGGTTGGCTCATGGCGATCATCCTCGGCGGTATCGCCGGGTGGATCGCCGAACAGATCATGAAGTCCGACATGGGGGTGATCATGAACATCATCCTCGGCATCGTGGGCGCGCTCGTGCTCAACGCCATTCTCAAGATGATCGGCATCATTCCGCCGGGCGGCTGGATCTGGCAGTCGGTGATCGCGGTGATCGGCGCCTGCCTGCTGATCGGCGTCTACCGGATGATCCGGGGACGGCCTTCGGCGGTCTGACGCGGAAAGCCCTGCGCCTCGCGCGGGGCCGCCTTGCGGTGGGCTCCGCGCATCGACGGCGCGGCGCCGCTGGTCTAAATTGACGGGAGAGCCGGCGTCGCCGCCGGCTCTCCCTCATTTGTTTGGACGCTTCACCCGATATGGTCACCGTCCTCGATCACCTTGAAACGCCTCGGCCCCGGCACCCCGAAAAAGCGCGCCGCGCCGATACCGACGTGCTGCGCAAGCCCGACTGGATCCGCGTCCGCGCGCCGGGTTCGCCCGTGTGGCGCGAGACCAACGAGATCGTCCGCTCCAACAAGCTGGTGACGGTCTGCGAGGAGGCGGGCTGCCCGAACATCGGGGAGTGCTGGTCGAAGAAGCACGCGACCTTCATGATCCTCGGCGACACCTGCACGCGGGCCTGCGCCTTCTGCAACGTGAAGACCGGTCTGCCCGAGGCCGTCGACGCCGGCGAGCCCGGCCGTGTCGCGGACGCGGTGGCGAAGCTCGGCCTCAACCATGTCGTGATCACCTCGGTCGACCGCGACGACCTCGCGGATGGCGGCGCGAAACACTTCGCCGACGTCATCCGCGCGATCCGCGCGGCGAGCCCGGACACCACGATCGAGATCCTGACGCCAGACTTCCTGCGCAAGGACGGCGCGCTCGAGGTGGTGGTCGAGGCGCGGCCGGACGTCTTCAACCACAATCTCGAATGCGTGCCGTCGCTCTATCTCACGGTCCGCCCCGGCGCCCGCTACTTCCACTCGCTGCGGCTGCTCCAGCGGGTGAAGGAGCTCGACCCGACGCTGTTCACCAAGTCCGGCATCATGGTCGGCCTCGGGGAGGAGCGGAACGAGGTGCTGCAGCTGATGGACGACCTGCGTTCGGCGGACGTCGACTTCCTGACCATCGGCCAGTACCTGCAGCCGACCAGAAAGCACCACGCGGTGCTGCGCTTCGTGCCGCCGGCCGAGTTCAAGTCCTTCGAGACCATGGCCTACGCCAAGGGTTTTCTCATGGTCTCCGCCAGCCCGCTGACGCGCTCCTCGCACCACGCCGGCGACGATTTCGCGAAGCTCAAGGCTGCGCGCGAGGCGAAAGCGAAGCCGGTCTCGGCGATCGCGGCGGAATAAGACGAGGCGGACTGCGTGCTTCGAGACGCGGCCTGACGGCCGCTCCTCAGCATGAGGAGCGGGGAAAGATGGCGATCACTCACGGTCCTCATCCTGAGGAGCCCGCCGCAGGCGGGCGTCTCGAAGGACGCAGTCCGCCCGTCCCAGACCCTCCAACCTTGTGTTCCGGCCGCAAGCGGTTAGATCAGTGCCATGTCCCTCGCCGAACCTCTCGCGCCCGAAGCGGCCGCCTATGACGTCGAGCGCCTGCGCGCCGATTTTCCGGCGCTGTCGCTGATCATCCACGGCAGGCCGCTGGTCTATCTCGACAACGGCGCCTCGGCGCAGAAGCCGGTTCAGGTGCTCGACCGGATGCGGCGCGCCTATGAGAGCGAATATTCCAACGTCCATCGCGGCTTGCACTACCTCGCCAATGCCGCGACCGAAGGTTTCGAGGCGGGGCGGGAGAGCGTTCGCCGCTTCCTCAATGCGGCCTCGACCGACGAGATCGTCTTCACGCGCTCGGCGACGGAGTCGATCAACCTCGTCGCCAACGGCGTCGGCCTGAACGGGATCCGCGAGGGCGACGAAATCGTCCTCACCATCATGGAGCACCATTCCAATGTGGTGCCCTGGCACTTCCTGCGCGAGCGGCGCGGGGCGGTGCTGAAGTGGGTGCAGGTGCGCGAGGACGGCTCCTTCGACCTCGACGCCTTCGCCGCTGCGCTGAGCGACCGCACCAAGTTCGTCGCCGTCACGCACATGTCGAACGTGCTCGGGACCGTCGTGCCGGTGAAGGAGGTCTGCCGCCTCGCGCACGAGCGCGGCGTGCCGGTGCTGGTCGACGGCAGCCAGGGCGCGGTCCATCTCGCGCCGGACGTGCGCGACATCGACTGCGACTTCTACGTCTTCACCGGGCACAAGGTGTACGGCCCGACCGGGATCGGCGTGCTCTACGGCAAGCGAGAGCGGCTGGAGGCCCTGCCGCCGTTCAACGGCGGCGGCGAGATGATCCGCGACGTCACCGAAGAGAACGTCACCTACGGCGATCCGCCCCACCGCTTCGAGGCCGGCACGCCGCCGATCGTGCAGGCGATCGGCCTCGGCGCCGCGCTCGACTACATGCGCGCGGTCGGCCTCGACGCCATCGCGGCGCATGAGGCGCGGCTCGCGGACTACGCCCATGAGCGGCTCGAAACGGTCAACTCGCTGAAGATCTTTGGGCGCGCGCCGGGCAAGGGCGCGATCGTCGCCTTCAACCTCGAAGGCGCCCATGCTCACGACGTCGCGACGGTGCTCGACCGCTCCGGCGTCGCGGTGCGCGCCGGCACCCATTGCGCCCAGCCGCTCCTGAAGCGGCTCGGGGTGACGTCCACCTGCCGGGCGTCCTTCGCGCTTTACAACACGACCGATGAGGTCGATCGTTTGGCCGAAGCCCTGGACAAGGCGCGCCAGCTGTTTGCGTGAGAAAGGCTTGAGATGAGCGACGCCGCGACGGCCGAAAAGCCCGCCGAAGCTTCCGCGATCCCGCCGGAGGAGCTCGACCGGCTGACCGACGACATCATCGCGGCGCTGAAGACCGTGTACGACCCGGAAATCCCGGTCGACATCTACGAGCTCGGCCTGGTCTACCGGATCGACATCTCGGACGACCGCGACGTGACGATCGACATGACGCTGACCGCGCCCGGCTGCCCGGTCGCGGGCGAGATGCCGGGCTGGGTCGAGAACGCCGTCGGCGCGGCGCCGGGCGTCAACGCGGTCAAGGTCAACATGGTGTTCGACCCGCCCTGGGATCAGAGCCGCATGTCCGACGAGGCGCGCGTCGCCCTCGATATGTGGTGACGCAGGATCCTCACGCCCCTCCTGCTGTCGAGGCGGTCCTCGAGACCGCGCTCTATGTCGACGACTTCGAGCGGGCGCTCGCCTTCTACGACCGCCTGTTCAGATTTCCTCATCTGATCGAAAGCCCGACGCTGGTCGCGCTGGACGTGTCGGGGCGCAGCGTCCTGCTGCTGTTTAAGCGGGGCGGCTCTGCGCATGAGCAGAAGCTGCCCGGCGGCGTCATTCCCGCCCATGACGGCCATGGGCCGCTGCACATGGCCTTCGCGATCACGGACGACGCGCTCGGCGCCTGGGAGCGCCGGCTGGAAGAATTCGGCGTCGCGGTCGAGGGCCGCATGGCGTGGCCGCTTGGCGGAAGAAGCCTCTACTTCCGCGACCCGGACGGCAACCTCCTGGAGTTCGTCACGCCGAAGGTGTGGCGAACCTACTGAGCCCGAGCCCGGAAGGGCGGGCGCCTCTCACCATTTGCCAGTGTTCGGCATCGACTTCCACGGCTCGGCCGGCTCCTTGGCGCCGCCCTTCTGCAGCAGCTCGATCGAGATGTTGTCGGGCGAGCGGATGAAGGCCATGCGTCCGTCGCGCGGCGGGCGGTTGATGGTCACGCCCGCCTTCATGAGGCGGTCGCAGAGGCCGTAAATGTCGTCGACCTCATAGGCGAGGTGGCCGAAGTTGCGGCCTTCCCCGTAAGCTTCCGGGTCCCAGTTGTAGGTCAGCTCGACCTGGGCGTCGCGCTGGCCGGGAGGCGCGAGGAAGATCAGGGTGAAGCGGCCCTGTTCGTTCTCCATGCGCCGGACCTCCTCGAGCCCGAGCTTGTCGCAATAGAAGTCGAGCGACGCGTCGACGTCGCTCACGCGGACCATTGTGTGAAGATACTTCATCGGCGCCTCCGGCGGTCTCTGAGTGGGGGAAGCTATGGAGCGGGACGACGAACGCAAGATCGAGGCGCTCAGGAAACTGATCGCCGAGGCGCGCTCGGCCGTCGTGTTCACCGGCGCCGGGATCTCGACCGGCTCCGGCATTCCGGACTTCCGCAGCCCTGGAGGGATCTGGGCGAAGAACCGGCCGATCGACTTCCAGCAGTTCCTGTCCTCCGCCGAGATGCGGCGCGAGGCGTGGCGGCGCAAGTTCGCGATCGACGACGCCACGCGCGGCGCGAAGCCGAACGCCGCGCATCGGGCGGTCGCCCGCTTGGTGGAGACGGGAACGGCCGCCGTCGTCGTCACGCAGAACATCGACGGGCTGCATGGCGCCTCGGGCGTCCCTGATGACAAACTGATCGAGCTCCATGGCAATGGCACCTACGCCGCATGCCTCGACTGCGGCCGGCGTCACGAACTCGACGAGGTGCGGCGGGTCTTCGAGGCGACCGGCGATCCGCCCGACTGCCGCGCCTGCGGCGGCTTCGTGAAGTCGGCCACGATCTCCTTCGGGCAGGCCATGCCCGTCGACGCGATGGAGCGCGCTCATGCGGCGGCGGAGGAGGCCGATCTCTTCCTCGCGCTCGGCTCGTCGCTGGTCGTCTATCCCGCCGCCGCGCTGCCGATCACGGCCAAGAGGGCGGGAGCCGCCCTCGTCATCGCGAATCGGGAGCCGACCGATTTTGACCCCTATGCCGATCTCGTGCTGCGCTCGGATCTGGTCGCGCTTTTCGCGCCGTATGCAGGTGCGCCTTAACCGCCTCTTCGCCCTAATCGCGACGAAGGCGCCATTTTTGAGCCATTTTTCTCTTCCCCCCAGCGGCCTGGATGCTATCGTTTGGGGATAACGAGTCGCAGGTCGGCTCGCCGCTGGTGGTGTATCCGGGCAGGCGGTTCGTATGAGTGAAGAGCGGGCGAAATTCGCGGCGGACGAGCGCTTGGCCGTGACGGCCGACGGCAGTCCGGGGGATCTCTACGAGATTTCGGGCTCGATCAAGTGGTTCGACGTCGCGAAGGGCTACGGCTTCATCGTGCCCGACGACGGCGGACCCGATGTTCTCCTCCACGTCACCTGCATGCGGCGCGACGGCTTCCAGACCGCCGCGGAGGGCGCTCGGGTGGTCTGCGAGGTGCAGCGGCGGCCCAAGGGCGCCCAGGCCTTTCGGGTCATCTCTCTTGACGAGAGCGTAGCCAAGCATCCGGGGGAATTGCCGCCGGCGCGCACCCACGTCACCGTCACGCCGACGAGCAAGCTCGAACTCGTCGAGGTCAAGTGGTTCAACCGCCTGCGCGGTTTCGGCTTCCTGACGCGCAATGACGGCTCTCCGGACATCTTCGTCCACATGGAGACGCTGAGGCGCTACGGCATTATGGAGCTGAGGCCGGGACAGAAGGTCTTCGCCCGCTTCGGGCCGGGGCCGAAGGGCATGATGGCCGCGGAAGTGCGCCCCGAGGGCGCCGAGGGCCCGGGCGGCGCGCCGTCCTCGCATTGACGCCGACAGACTGCTAGCGTCCCGGCCATGCGTCTCATCCGATTGCCAAGCCTCATCGTGCTCGCCTTGGTTGGGCTTTTCGCGCACACGGTCGCGGGCGCCGAGTTGTCGAAGCTCGTCTTCGAGACCTCGGGCGGTCCGCGCAGTTTCCAGATCGAGACCGCCGACACCCCCCAACAGCGCGAGGTCGGCCTGATGTACCGTCGCAGCATGCCCGACGATCACGGCATGCTGTTCGATTTCGGCCATCCGCAGGAAGTCTCCATGTGGATGCAGAACACCTACATCTCGCTCGACATGGTGTTCGTCGGCGGCGACGGCCGCGTCACCCGCATCGCCGAACGCACCGAGCCGCTCTCGACCCGGATCATCCCGTCCCAGGGGCCGGCGCGCTACGTCGTCGAACTCGTGGCGGGCGCGGCGCAGCGGATCGGGCTGAAGCCCGGCGACAGGGTGGTCCACCCGCGCGTCGGCGCGTAAGTCCCTCTCAGATTTGCTTGACGCCGCCGGGCGGCACGCCGAGCCGCTCGAGGTCTTCCGCCGAAAGCGGCTGAAGCGGCGCGCTCGGGACCGAAGCGCCATACGGGATCGCCTTGCGGGCGGCGGATCGATCCGGGATCGCGGCCGCCCAGGACCCGGACTTGGCGCGCTCCTCGCCTCTCAGATTTGCGAGCGGCAGGGTGAGCCGCCATCCCGCCGGGGTCTTCTGGCCGGCGTGGGCCGCGTTGTCGTTGGTCATCCTGAACTCCTCAACCGGCGCCGTCGTCGTTCTCGCCGTTCAACTGGTCGACGGGGATCGAGCCCTGGCCGGATCGCGCGGCCAGCTTCGCCCGGACGGACTCGCGCAACGCGGCGTTGATCCGGTCCTGCCAGCCGGCGCCGTCCTCCTGGAAGATCTCGAGCACGTCGGAATCGATCCGCAGCGTCACCTGCTCGCGCGCGCCAGGCACGGCGGTGGCGCGGGGAGGAGGAGGCGCGGCCGGACGGGCGGGTTTGAAGGCCGCTTCGGCGGCGGCTCTCGGATCGCTCGGGCGTCTCGACATCTGCGGCTCCAACTCATTCCTCTACGTGACGATAGCCGGCGGCGTCAGATCGCGCGAGAGCGGCGCGCTTGCCGGAACGGCCTGTTCACGGGATAGTTTCAGCGAGTGTTTTTCGGGAGGGCTCGATGCTGTCCCTGTCGCTGGCCGCCTTGCTGCTGACGGCCTCTGCGCCGGCCGATGGCCCGGCGACGGAAGTCTGCGTCGAGGAGCAGGTCAAGTGCGTGCGCGCGCCCTGTCCGCCGGTCCGCGTCTGCCGCCCGGCGCCGAAGCCCGGCCGAGACCGACCGATGCTTCCGAAACGTCGGGACGCGCATTGAAGGGGAAGAGGCGGATGTCTTGATGCTTCTGCGCGCGCCGCTCCATTTGCCGGTTGGCGCCGACCGGCTTCGCAAGCTAGAAACCGAGCGTCCGATGGCGTCGGGGCGTAGCTCAGCCTGGTAGAGCGCCTGCTTTGGGAGCAGGGGGTCGCATGTTCGAATCGTGTCGCCCCGACCACCGCCGGGCAGGGGACAAAGGTCCGTCCGAAGGAAGCGTCCGTTCATGACAGCGCGCATCTTCAAGCCAGCCCGTAACGCGATGCAGTCGGGAACCGCCAGAACGAAGCGCTGGGTGCTCGAGCACGAGCCCGTCGAGGCGCGGCGGGTCGAGCCGCTGATGGGCTGGACGTCGTCGGCCGACACCCGCCAGCAGGTCCGTCTCTATTTCTCGACCAAGGAAGAGGCGATCGCCTACGCCGCGCGCGAAGGCCTCGCCTACCACGTCGTGGAGCCGAAGACGAAGACCCCGAAGACCGCCGCCTATGCGGACAACTTCCGCACGAGCATCCTCGAACCCTGGACGCATTGAGTCCCCGAGCGTCCGCTCACGGCCCCGTAGCTCAGTTGGATAGAGCGTCAGCCTTCTAAGCTGAATGTCGCTGGTTCGAATCCAGCCGGGGTCGCCAACGGCTCGTTGGCCTGCTGCGCTCACGCCATGCGCGATTGGTGACGCTCCCCCGTCCCTTGCCATCGGCGCCGTTCTGGCGCTTCGTTCTGAATCGAGAGCCGGATGAGAGGCGGGGGGCGCTCCGTATGTTCGGAAAGAGACGCGAAGACCCGCAGTTCGACGTGATCGGCCAGCTTCGGACGCTTCGCCGCTACGCGCTGACCCTGACGCGGAACGAGCATGACGCCGAGGATCTGGTGCAGGACGCTCTGGTACGGGCCTACGCCAAGCGCTCCCAGTACGACACGGGTCGTGAGCTGCGCTCGTGGCTGCTGGCCATCCTGCACAACGCCTATGTCGACAAGTTGAGAAGCGTCACCGCAGACCGCCGGCGCGCGGAGGAGGCGGCCAGCCTCGCCGAATTCGAGGTCGGCCCGTCCCAGGAGCACGCCGCGCAGCTTACCGGCGTGCTCGAGGCCGTGAAGCGCCTGCCGGAGGATCAGCGCGCGGCGCTCCATCTGGTCGCGATCGAGGGGCTGTCCTACGCGGACGCCTCGGCCGTGCTCGACGTGCCGCTCGGGACGCTCATGTCGCGCATCGGGCGGGCGCGCGAGACGCTGCGGCGCATCGAAGGCGGCGAGTCGGCGCGACTGGGGCGGCTCAGGCTCGTGGGAGGTTCCGATGAGCTCGGATGATCCGATCCTCGCAAGCGAACTCGACGCCTATGTCGACGGCGAGCTGTCGGCGGAGCGGCGGATCGAGGTCGAGGCTTGGCTCGCCGCGCATCCCGAGCTCGCGAGCCGCGTCATGGCGGATCTGAAGCTCCGCAACGAGATGCGCCGCATGGTCGGCGAGCCCGCGCCGCTCAGGCCGGAGACCGAGCGCCTCGCGCGCCGGCTCGAAAGCGGCATTCTTTGGCGTCGGAGGCTGGTCTTCGCGCGCAGGGCCGCCGTCATCCTGCTGCTTATCGGGTTCGGTTGGGCGGCCAATTCCGGCCTCGGCTCGTTCCTCATCGGCCGCGTCTCCGCCTCGACGCAGCCGCCGGCCTATGTCAGCGAGGCGGTGATGTCCCAGCGCACCGCCCAGCTGCGCGCCGAGATGAAGAGCCAGATCGAGACGCCGGACTACGATCGCGACGAGATCCGCGCCGCGACGGCCATCGTCATGCCGGAGCTGCCCGCCGACTGGAAGGTCGCGGACGTCCAGGTGTTCCCGTCCGACTTCGGACCGAGCGTCCAGATGGCGATCAACTCGACCGAGTTCGGGCTGCTGTCGCTGTTCGCCGTGCGGCCGGGGCAGTTCGCTTTCAAGTCCGCAGTCGGCCAGCAGATCGACCGGACCACGGCGGCCGCCTACTGGCAGGTCGGCGAGGTCGCGTATGTGCTGGTCGGCAATGTCGAGGTCGGCCGCCTCAAGACCCGCGCGGAGCGCTTCGCGGGCACGCTTGGCAACGGTCAACTCGTCGACGAATGAAGCTGCGCTGCGCGTTCAGCCGCGCAGCCTGTGCTTGGCGGCGGTGAACCAGCGCTTCGCCCTGTTGCGCGCGCCCACCCTGTATCCGGGCGGGACGAGCCTGGCCGGGCCGGTCTTCTTGTCGACCAGATAGAGCGGCGTCTCGATCTCGCCGACGAGGTTGATGAAGAGCCGGGTCTGGTCGCTCGGCTCGCGCACCGTGACGCCGTGGATCGCGTCGAGCGAATTGATGAACAGGACCAGCAGGTTCTTGTCGTAGCGCACTGTGTGAACGTGTTCGACGTGTGAATCGTCGACATAGGGGCCGTCGAACAAGGCGAGACGCGCCAGCGGATCGTCCGCATGGGCGCGGAAGCGCGAGATGGTCAGATCGCCGCCGATCGCGTCGTAGTCGTCCGGCCGCATGTAGAACAGGCCGGAGAACAGCTTGTCCCCGCGATCGACATGGGTCGTGCGCACCGAGGTCGCGGTCGTGACCGGCGTGTTCCCGCTGAACATCGCGTCCATCAGGATGTCCGCCCGGGCGAACGTGTCGTACTCCCGCAGCCCCGCCCTCAACGCCTTGACGCTGGCCTCGTCGGGGAAGCGATCCGGGTAGGTCGCGCACACCGCCTCGGCGAACAGGGCGGCGATCTCGTCGTAGAAGGCCTGCGACGCGTGATAGGCGATGAAGTCCCGCCACAGCTTCGGGATCGCGCTGTTTCGGCGGACGCGCCAGGCGAGATAATTCCAGCGCTTGTTGTTCTGGCTCCCGACGCCCGTCAGCGTCTGGGGATCCGGAAAGGTCGCGGCGAGTTCCTCGTAGAGGTCCTCGGGAAGCGCGTTGGGAAGGACGATGTGGGGATAGGGGTCCAGTCGGACGTCGGCCTTCGTGGCGCGTTGCAGCACGGACAGCGATTGCGACTTCGATCGCGGGGTCGGCCGCGCGAGTGCAGTCGGTACGTCCAGCATGATGTCGCGCCTTCGGGGTCGGGCCGGCGCCACAGCGGCGCTCAGATACCATTCTCGATCGCGTACGGCGCCCCTGGGCGGTTTCATCCGACGCAGATCGTGGTTTCTGCCCACGTCTGAAAATGGATCGAATTCGAAGCGCCTCGCGTTGTCTCAGGCGGCCGTGTCGTCGGCCCGCGAGGGCGCGGTGAGAGGTGCGTTTGGATGCCGTTGGTGCGTTTCGGTTTCGTCTGCGTCGCGTTCGCGGCCCTGTTCGCCGAAGCGGCGGTCGCCAAGCCTGTTGAGTTTCCGTTGCGGGAGCTTACGGAGCAGAGCATCGACGCCGCCGATTTCGATGGATGGCGCTCGCGCGTCGACTCATGGACCGCGGCGCAGGAGGCGAAGTCCAAGCCGACCGGACGCAAGCGATCCGCGCCGCCGCCTGCCGAGCCGAAGCGACCGGAGCCGGACCCGTTCCTGGTCCACGTCCAGGTCCTGCTGGACCGGGCGCATGTCTCGCCCGGCGTGATCGACGGACGGCTTGGCGACAACCTGACGAAGGCCGTCCAGGCGTTCGAGGAAGCGCGGGGATTGCCGGTCGACGGCGAGATAGACGCCGACGTCTGGAAGGCGCTGTCGGCGGATCAGGGCAAGGCGACCAAGACATACGAGATCACCCAGGCCGATATCGACGGCAAGTACGTCGAGACGGTCCCGAAGGACTACGCCAAGCTGGCCAGGCTGAAGTGGATCGGGTTCCGCGGCCCGGCTGAGATGCTGGCCGAACGCTTCCACATGGACGAGCGCCTGCTGCGCGCGCTGAACCCGAAGGTCAGCTTCAAGTCGGCGGGCGAGACGATCCTGGTCGCCGACGTCGGCGCGGCGCCGACGGCCAAGGTCGCGAAGATCGTCGTGGAGAAGAAGAAGGGCGACCTGCGCGCCTTCGACGACGCCGGAAAGCTTGTCTTCGTGGCGCCCGCGACCGTCGGGTCGAGCGACACGCCGTCGCCCGAGGGGACGATGAAGGTCAATGGCGCCTTCCCCAACCCCTATTACAAATACGATCCGAAGAAGAACTTCCAGCAGGGCCGCAACACGCGAAAGCTGCTCCTGAAGCCCGGCCCCAACGGGCCGGTCGGCAGCATGTGGATCGATCTGGCGAAGCCCACCTACGGCATCCACGGCACGCCGGAGCCGAACGACATCAGCAAGACCAACAGCCACGGCTGCGTGCGCCTGACCAACTGGGACGCCGCCGAACTGGCTTCGATGATCCAGCCGAAGCGCACGATGGTCGAGTTCAGGTGAGGGCGGCGTGCTGAGCGTTCTCTAATAGTTTGAGGCGTTTGGCGGGCGGCCAAACATGACAGAACATTAATTAGCTTTCCCCGGCGGGGGCCCCTATCTTCACTCTCACAGGACGCGGACAGCGATCCGACGCCCCGCGGTGGCGACCTACCGCGAGACAGATTCTTCAGGAGGATCAAATGGCTCTGTGGACCGCCCCGATCGTTTCCGAGACCCCGGTCGGCCTCGAGGTCACCTCGTACAGCCCGGCTGAGCTCTGAGCTTTTAAGCTCATCTTTCACGCAAGTTTCGAACCCCGTGCGGCTCCCCCGCACGGGGTTTTTCTTTGTCCGCGTGAGCAGTGCTCAGCTGGCCGCGGCGTATCGGGCCAGCCCGGCGTCGAGGTCGGCGATCAGGTCCTCGACGTCCTCGAGGCCGATATGCAGCCGGATCGTCGGGCCGGTCGGCGCCCAGCGGGTCGCGGTGCGAACGGCGCGCGCGTCATAGGGGATGGCCAGGCTCTCGTAGCCGCCCCAGGAGTAGCCCAGCCCGAACAGTTCGAGCCCGTCGAGGAACTCCGCGACGGCTTCGTCGGAGCCCGGCGCGAGCTCCAGCGCGAACAGGCCGCAGGCGCCGGAAAAATCGCGCTTCCAGAGAGCATGGCCGGGATCGTTCTCGAGCGCCGGGTGCATGACGCGCTCGACCTCCGGCCTCGACTCGAGCCAGCGCGCGACGCGCAGCGCCGAGGCCTGGTGGTGGGCGAGGCGGACGCCGAGCGTCCGCAGGCCTCGCAGCCCGAGGAACATGTCGTCGGGACCGACGCAGAGACCGAGGGCGCCGTGCGCCTGCTTGACGGCGGAAGCGTATTGGCCGGTCGCCGAAACCCAGCCGATCAGCACGTCGGCATGGCCGCCGAGATATTTGGTGCCGGCGGAGACCGAGACGTCGACGCCGAAGTCGTGCGCGCGGAAGAACAGCGGCGTCGCCCAGGTGTTGTCCATGACGACGGCGGCCCCGCGGGCGTGAGCGGCGCCTGCGATCGCCGGCACGTCCTGAACCTCGAAGGTGAGCGAGCCGGGGCTTTCGACGAACACCGCTTTGGTGTTCGGCCGCATGTGGCCCGAAATCTCGGACCCGATCAGGGGGTCGTAATAGTCGGTGTCGATGCCCAGTCGCTTGAGGAGGCCGTCGCAGAGCTTGCGCGTCGGTTCGTAGACCGTGTCGACCATCAGGAGATGATCGCCCGCCGACAGCGTCGCCAGGAGGCCGAGCGCGACCGCGTTCAGCCCCGAAGGCACGAGCGACACATGGTCGGATCCTTCGAGCCGCATGAGGGCGTCGCATAGCGCGTCCGAGGTCGGGCTGCCGCGGCGGCCGTAGGTGTAGCGGCCGCGCAGCGCCTTCATGTCGGCCACGGTCGGCCACACGACCGTCGAGCCGCGCACCACGGGCGGATTGACGAAGCCGTAGCTGTCGTCGGGGTCGCGCCCCGCCGTCACGAGCTCCGTGAGCGGACCGAATGAGCGGTCGTTCTCGCCGCTGGCCATGGGCTACGTCTTTCGTCTGGAGGACGTCCTTGACCGGTTCATGCGGGCTCGGCGCAAAAGCGTCAACCGCTTGCGACCGCGGCTAATTCCATACGAAGGCTTAAGCGCAAGGCGCGGGACGCGCTTGAGCTTTGGCGCGGCCGTGACTAGCGTCCCGGCCCAGGAAGAAACGGGGGGAGTATTCCGGATGACGCGTATTTCCATTCGCAGCGCCTCGCTGGCGCTGGCTTTGACCGCTACCGTCTCGACGGGCGCATTGGCGCAGAACCGGGCGTCCATGGAGGTTCCGGCCGACAAGGCGCGCGTGACGGGGCAGATGACGATCGACTACGCCTCACGCTCCGAGCGGTCGACCAGCGGCATCGACACCTACGATCTCCAAGAGCTCAAGGTCGGCGACCTGTTCATCATGCGCGGCTCGGTGCAGCGGCAGCCCGGCGAGCGCATGACCTACAGCCTGCGCTACGACGTCTTCAATCCGCAGAACCCGGGGCAAATCGCGCGCGACGTGGCGATCCTGCGCGGCGACCTGCCGATCGACCGTCGCGGCCGCTACCTGCCGGGCGACGGCAACCTGCGCATCGACGTCGTCAAGGGCCAGCAATCGTCGTCCAAGTTCGGCGGCGTGCTGCAGGGCCGCAAGGTGTTGAAGTGGTGGGACGTCGCCTCGCGGCTGCGCGACGCCAAGTCCGAGGCGACCAAGATCTATTCGCGCGTGGTCGAGGGCAAGACGGTCTCGATCGCGGTGAAGAACCCGGACCCGCTCGGCTTCGAGAACGTAACCCTCGCCGCCGGGCCGTTCTCGTTCCTCGTGCCGGCCAAGGTCTCCGGCAATCTCGATTACGACTACGAGCTCGGCAACTGGCTGACCGACGCCAACGGCCTCAACGTTTCCTACACGATCGGCGACCGGCCCTATTCCGACAAGATCTCGGGTTCGATCCGCTTCGTCGAAGAGGAGGGCAGCTTCACGGATCCGGCGGGCAAGAAGCGGGAATACACCGGCTATTACGACTACAACCTGCGCTGGAACGAGCAGACGGCCGCCAACGATCAGTCCTTCTTCTCCAACAATCAGACGCAGGACGCCGACGCGTTCTTCTCCTCGTCCGACCAGACCAAGCCCGGCCTCTACGGCAAGGTCTATTACAAGGACAGCGAGGACTATTGTAAGAAGCAGAAGGGCGAGAAGGGCGAGGACGAATGCGTCGGCCCGACGCGCTCCGAGGTGGTCTACGACCTGAAGCCGGTCGGCCTCACCTACCAGCAGCTCGCGAGCTGGTTCAAGATCGAGCCTCTGGCGCTCGGACCGCTCACCGACGAGTGAGCCAGCCTTTGACCTTGGCGCGACGGAGACGCATTTAGCCCCCGTCGCGCCCCGGTTCCGGTTAGGGCGCGCCGACCCAGCCTCGCGAGGACGCGCGCCCGATGGACCAGGCGGATGACCGCCATCTTCCCGGCCGGCAACTGATCGACGCCTATGGCGGCGGCGGTTTCCGCTTCGCCGACCTTGGCCACAAAGGCTCGCTTCTCGGACTCCCATCCGGCATGCGCGCCTGGCCCTATTCCAGCGTCGACGAACTCGACGTCGCCGCCTTTGCGGCGGTGCTCGCCGAAGCCGAGGAGATCGACACGCTGCTGGTCGGCACCGGCAAGGACATCGCCCAGCTCAGGCCCGACATTCGCGCCGCGCTGCGCGAGCGAGGCGTCGTGGCCGAGCCGATGTCGACGGGCGCGGCGGCGCGCACCTGGAACGTGCTGGTCGGCGAGCGCAGGCGGGTCGCCGCCGCCCTGATCGCGGTCGAGTGAGGCCGGGGTGAGCGCGACTCGAGCGGACATCGACCCGGTCGCCACGATCGTGCGCGAGGCCGATTTCGCCCGCTACGCCGCCGCGCTGTTCGCCCCCGCCGAGGCCCGGCCGCATCTTCTGGCGCTTTACGCCTTCGACGCCGAGCTTGCGCGCGTCCGCGACATCGTCAGCGAGCCTTTGCCCGGGGAGCTGCGCCTGCAGTGGTGGCGGGACGCGCTGGAGAATCCCGAGCGCGCGGACGTCGTCTCGCATCCCGTCGCGCGCGCGCTGCACGCCGCAGCGGAGTACGGGCGGCTGCCCACCGAGGCGCTGCTCGGTCTGATCGACGCGCGGCTCGACGATCTCTACGACGACCCCGTTCCGACCCTGACGGATCTCGAAGCCCGGCTCGGGGCGACGGCCTCCGCCGTCATCCGGCTGGCGAGCCTGATCGCGGCCGGAGGGCGAGACCCGGGCGGCGCCGACGTCGCCGGTTATGGCGGCGTCGCGGACGGGATCGTCCGGATGCTCCGCCTGCTGCCAAGGCACGTGGCGCGCGGGCAGATCCTGCTGCCGACGGACCTGATGGCGAAGCATGCCGTCACACGTGAGCAGCTGATATCGGGTACGGAGGCCCGCGTCAGAGAAGTCGTCTTCGAACTTGTGGCGCACGCGCGGCGGCGGCTCTCCCAGGCAAGGGCCGCACTCGTAACGCTCGATAGGGCCGCGGAGGCGGCGGTCCTGCCTCTGGCCATGGTAACGCCGGTGCTTGACCGGTTTGAGTACGCTGCGGTGCCGCTCGCAATCGCGCCGAATTTTTCTCGCTGGCGACTGCTCTTGCGGCTGTGGCGGGCGAACCGAAGGGAGTCGCCGTTCTAGTTTTTAAAATCTCATTGACGTTTTATAAAACTTCATGATACACAAGTTCATGTTATCGATCTATGGAGGCTCACATGGATATCAGTGAACGCTTAAAAGCCGCGCGAGCGGCGATGGGCAAGACGCAGGAGCAAGTCGCTTTCGAGGCGGGGATGAACGTTACGCAATATAACGCGTATGAAAGGGCGCGCAGCCGCCCGTCTCCAGCTACGCTCGAGCGTATCGCGGCAGCGCTCCAAACGACCTCCGAGGCGCTGACCGTGCCCGCCGCGGTGAGCTCATCTGCGACACGCGCCTCGAGCGTTCCGCGCGCAGACGTGATCCAGAACCTCCGAGACCGCTTTCGCGAGGATATCGCGGCGGAACTGGGAGTGGCTTCCGATTTGTTGGGAGTCCGAATCGAGTTGCTCGGTCTCCAGGAAATCAGGTGAGGAGGCAGGTGCCTCATTAGGATGTAGGCGGAATGACTGCGGGTTGAGGCACCGCCTCATGGCCGGCTTCGCCGGCCATGAGGTGGTAAGCGAGCTCAACCCCAGCACGCCTCAAAGCTGCTCCACCGGCGCGACCGGTTCGGCGTCGTCGGCCAGGTCCTGGACGAAGGGCAGGGCCGCTTCAAGCGTCGGCAGGATGTCCTCGACCCGTGTCGCGACCACGTGCGGCGCCTCGAGGCCCGGCCGCAGGAAGCCTTCCGACGACATGTGCTCGAGCAGCGTCAGCAGCGGCGTCCAGAAGTCGTGCAAATTCGCCACCAGAATCGGCTTTTCGTGCCGCCCGAGCTGCGCCCAGGTCATCTGCTCGACGAGCTCTTCCAGCGTGCCGATGCCGCCCGGCAGGGCGACGAAGGCGTCGGACCGGTCGAACATCACACGTTTCCGTTCGTGCATGTCCTCGGTGACGACCAGTTCGTGGACGTCGGCCAGCATGACCTCCCGTTCGACCAGGAAGCGCGGGATGACGCCTGTGACGTGGCCGCCGGCGGTCAGCGTCGCGCGCGCCACGGCGCCCATGAGGCCGATATTGCCGCCGCCATAGACGAGACCGACGCCGGCTTCGGCGAGCGCGCGGCCGAGCGACGTGGCGTCCTCCATGTGTTCGGGTTTCGCTCCGGAGCTGGAGCCGCAAAAGACGCAAACGGTGCGGATTCGGTTCATCCAGGCAGTGAGCCCCGCGCTGTCGGGACGGTCAAGCGCTCGGCCATGCGTGGGCGCTCGCCGATCGGACAAGATGCATCCTCGTCAAACTCCTTGTAGGACTTGGGTTTGACGAAGCCGCGACGGCCCGCCGGCGGGTCGTGGAAGGATGTGCAGGCGCGATGGACCCCGCGGTCAGGCAGGGATTTGTGATCGGTCTCGTGGCCGCCGTGGCGCTCGGCTATTTCGGCTGGCGTGAAGGCTGGTGGCCGTCTCCGGCGGTCAAGGAAGCCATCGTCGGCGGGCCTGAGCGCGGCGCGCCATCGCCAAACGCCGACGCGAAGAAGCCGGACCTGACGCCTGCCCCTGCGCCTGGACCCGTATCTCCGCGTCCTGCGGAGGCGAAGGCGCCTCCGACGACCTCGCGTCCGAAGGCGCCCGAGGACGGCGTGGCCGCGCTGACGCCGCCGTCGGAAGCCGGGCGCGCCGCCGACAATCCGAAATCGCCTTCGCCCGCTGACGTCGTCAAGGGCGCCTTTGACGTCATCCGGGTCGAGCCGAGCGGCGAGGCGGTCGTCGCGGGCCGCTGCGCGGCGCGGTGCACCGTGGAGCTCACGGCGAACGGCAAGACGCAGGACAAGGCGACGGCGGACGAGACCGGCGCCTGGGCCATGACGCCGCCGCCCCTTGCCCCCGGCGACTACCAGCTCGGCCTCAAGGTCACGACGCCGGACGGCAAGACCGCGACGTCCGAGCAGTCCGTCACCGTTTCGGTGCCGCAGACGCCGAAGGGCGACGTCGTCGTGGTGCTGAACGAGCCGAACGCGCCGTCGAAGGTGCTGCAGCAGCCGGGCCAGCCGCCCGCGGCCGCGCCGCCGGCTGTCGCCGCGCTCCAGCCCGAGGCCGGCCCGAAGACGCCGGCGCCGAAGGCCGCCGCCGTCTCGATCGGCGCCGTGGACGCCGAGAAGGGACGGCTGTTCGTTCAGGGCGCCGCGCCTGCCGGCGCGAAGCTGCGCGTCTACCTCAACAACGCGCTGATCGCGCAGCCGGTCGCCGGTCGCGACGAGCGCTGGTCCGTTCGCGTCGAGCGCGGACTGACGCCCGGCGACTACGTCGCGCGCGTCGATCATGTCGAGGGCGCGGCCGGCAAGGTGATCGCGCGCGCCGAGGCGCGGTTCTCCTATGAGGGCGAGGTCGCCGAGGCCCCGCAGGCGGCGCTCAGGCCGCCGTCGTCGCCCGTTGTCAAGCCTCAGCCGCCGGCCGTAGCGCCGCCGGCCGAAGCCCCCGGGCCTGCGCCGAGCTCGACCCAGCCGCAGGCGGCAGCGCCGAAGACCGCGCCACAGGCGTCGGAGCAGTTCGCTTCGCCCGCGCAGGCGCCGACGCCCGCTCCGCAGGAAAGCCCTCAGCGGGAAAGCCCTCAGCGGGAGCAGGCCAAGCGGGCCGAACCCGAAGCGCCCCCGGCGCCGACGCAGCCGAGCGTCGAGGCGCCCAAGCCCGACGAGGCACCCAAGCCCGACGAGGCGTCGGCGGCGGAGCGGACGCCGTCACCGCCCGCGCCGGACGCCGCCAATCCGGTGATCGCCTCGATCGACACGGCGAACGTCAGGCGCGGCGACAGCCTGTGGCGCATCTCGCGCAAAACCTATGGCAGCGGAATGCGGTACACGGTGATCTTCACAGCGAACGACAAGCAGATCCGCGATCCGAACCTGATCTATCCTGGTCAGGTTCTTGTGCTGCCGGAGGATCCCGACAAGGCGGCGCGACGCTGAAGCGGCGCCGTCGCTTGTCCAGAGAGCGACGGACGCCTAAGTGCTGAGGCGCATGCCGATCACTCTCCGGACATATTCTCGCCGCCTGTCGCGAGACGATCGCGCGCGGAGACGCGCCGCATGGTGAGGCGGCGCCGCGACGGCGGCGGCGCCGAGCCGGCCTCGGCGGGCGGGCTCGCCTTCTTTCATACGATGCGGCGGCTCCAGCCCTTCATGTGGCCGGGGGAGCGGCCCGACCTGAAGAGACGGATCGCCATCGCGATCGTCCTGCTGGTCGCGACCAAGCTCGTCACCGTGCTTGTGCCTTATGGCTTCAAGTTCGCGACCGATGCGCTGACGCTCGCAGCTAAGGGCGGCCCGGCGCCGTCCGCCGAGACGTGGCGCGCGCTCGCCCTCGGCGCGCCCATCGCCATGGTGCTGGCCTATGGGCTCGGGCGCGTCCTGATGGTCGGCTTCGCGCAGGCGCGGGACGGCATCACCGCGCCCGTCGTCATGCATGCCGTGCGGCGGCTCTCCTTGCGCGTCTTCCGGCACATGCATCGCCTCAGCCTGCGCTTCCATCTTGGACGGCGCACCGGCGCGGTAAGCCGGGTGGTCGACCGGGGGCGGCTCGCCATCGAGACGCTGACGCGGACCGCGCTGCTCACGGTCGCCCCCACGATCCTCGAATTCGTGCTGGTGCTCGGCGTGCTGGCCTGGCAGTTCGATTGGCGCTACTCGGCCGTCGTGTCGGCCATGGTCGTCGTCTATCTCGCCTTCACGTACGCGGCGACGGAACGGCGCATCGCGCACCGCCGCGCGCTGAACGAGAACGACACGGACGCCAGCTCCAAGGCGATCGACAGCCTGCTCAACTATGAGACGGTCAAGTATTTCGGCAACGAGGCGCGCGAGGCCGAGCGCTACGACCGCTCGATGGCGGGCTATGAAAAGGCTGCGGTCCGCACCTACACCTCGCTCGCCTGGCTGAACTTCGGGCAGGCCGCGATCTTCACGGCCGGCCTCACGGTCTGCATGGTCATGGTGGTGCGCGACGTCGAGGCGGGGCGAAACACGATCGGCGATTTCGTGCTGATCAACGCCATGATGATCCAGCTCTACGTGCCGTTGAACTTCATGGGTTTCGTCTACCGCGAGATCAAACAGGCGGTCGCGGATCTCGAGGCGATGTTCCGGCTGCTGGCGCAGGATCCGGAGATCGAGGACAGGCCGGACGCGAAACCGCTCGCAGTCGAGGGTGGGACCGTCCGCTTCGAGAACGTCTCCTTCGCTTACGATCCCGACCGACCGATCCTGAAAGACGTCAGCTTCGAGGTCCCGGCTGGCCGCACGGTCGCGATCGTCGGGCCGTCGGGCGCCGGCAAGTCCACCGTCTCGCGGCTGCTGTTCCGGTTCTACGACATCCAGTCCGGCCGCATCACGATCGACGGGCAGGACATCCGCGACGTGACGCAGGACTCCTTGCGCGAGGCGATCGGCATGGTCCCGCAGGACACCGTCCTGTTCAACGACACCGTCCGCTACAACATCCGCTATGGCCGCTGGGATGCGACGGACGATGAGGTCGAGCAGGCGGCGCGCCTCGCCCAGATCGACGGTTTCATCCGCCAGATGCCGAAGGGCTACGACACCGAGGTCGGCGAACGCGGATTGAAGCTGTCCGGCGGCGAGAAGCAGCGTGTCGCGATCGCCCGCACGATCCTCAAAGGGCCGCCGCTGCTGATCCTCGACGAGGCGACCTCGGCGCTCGATTCGGCGACGGAGAAGGACATCCAGGACGCGCTCGACCGCGTCGCGTCCGGCCGCACCACCATCGTCATCGCGCATCGCCTCTCAACCATCGTCGCGGCCGACGAGATCCTCGTACTGGAGGCCGGCCGGATCGCCGAGCGCGGCTCCCATCAAGAGCTCCTCGCTCAAGGCGGGCTCTACGCGGCCCTCTGGAACCGCCAGCGCGAGGCGGACGAGGCGCGCGAGACGCTCGCGCGGGTCGAGGATGACGACGGCCATGACGACCTGCTGCTCGAGGAGGACCGCCTGGCGGAGGGCGACGGGCCGCGCGACGCTGCGGAATAGGCGCATGCCCTCGGCATCACACCTTGTGGGGGATGCCTTCCTCTTCGGCATCGCGTAAAGAGCCGGCCCATGGCCCTCGACGACGTCACGAAATCCATCCGCAGCGCGATTGTCCCGATCCATCCGGAAGGGCGGATCTTCATCGCCGCTTTTGCGGTCGTCGCCTTCATCCTGTTCCTGATCTGGCAGCCTCTCGGCTGGATCGGAACAGGGCTCACCGTCTGGTGCGCGCTGTTTTTCCGCGACCCCGTGCGCGTCACGCCGATGCGCGAGGGGCTGGTGGTCAGCGGAGCGGACGGCGTCGTGTGCGACGTCAAGGCGGCGGTTCCGCCGCCAGAACTGGGTCTCGGCGCAGAGCCGCTGCCGCGCGTCGCGGTGTTCATGAACGTGTTCGACGTCCATGTGAACCGCGCGCCGATCGGCGGGCGCGTCGCGCGCATCGCTTACACGGCGGGCAAGTTCCTGAACGCCGACCTCGACAAGGCGAGCGAGGACAACGAGCGCAACGGCATCGTCATCGAGTCGGCGTATGGCAAGGTCGGCGCGGTGCAGATCGCGGGCCTGGTCGCGCGCCGCATCGTCTGCTTCACGCGCGAGCAGGAGACGCTGGCGGCCGGCCAGCGCTTCGGCATGATCCGCTTCGGCAGCCGCGTGGACCATTACCTGCCGGCCGGAACCGAGCCGCTGGTCGGCGTCGGCCAGCGCGCGGTTGCTGGCGAAACCGTCATCGCGGATCTGGCGCGCAGGGACGATATCCGCGCGTTCCGGAAGGACTGAAGAAGGAGGGCCACGTGAGCGACCCCCTGCTGGAACGCGACGCCGACGCCGGACAGGCGCTGCAGAAGCGCGTCAAGCTGCGCCGTGTTCCACTGCGCACCCTGCTGCCGAATCTCGTCACGCTGCTCGCCCTTTGCGCGGGCCTGACGGGCGTGCGCATGGCTATCGAGGGGCGGCTCGAGATCGCGGTCTATCTCGTCGTGCTGGCCGCGGCGCTCGACGGAATTGACGGGCGTCTCGCGCGGCTGCTGAAGGGCACCTCGCGTTTCGGCGCGGAGCTCGACAGCCTAACCGACTTCGTCAATTTCGGCGTCGCGCCGGCGCTCATCCTCTACATCTGGGGGCTGAACGGCCTCGGCCATGTCGGCTGGCTCGGCGCGCTCGTGCTCGCCATCGCCGCCGCCTTGCGCCTCGCGCGCTTCAACGTCGCGCTCGACGATCCCAACAAGCCTGCCTGGGCGGGGGCGTTCTTCACCGGCGTCCCGGCTCCCGCCGGCGCGATCGGCTCGCTGCTGCCGATCTACCTCGAATTCCTCGGCATACCGCGCACGCCGATCGGAATGCCGGTCGTGCTCGCCTACGAAATCTTCGTCGCGCTGATGATGGTGAGCCCGCTTCCGACATGGTCGGGCAAGCAACTCGGCGCGCGCGTGAAGCGCGCCTATGTGGCGCCCGTGCTGATCCTGGCGGCGATCTTCGTCGCGCTGCTGATCAGCTATCCCTGGTTCGTGCTGACGGCGGTCGTGCTGGTCTATTTGGGCCTGCTGCCGCTCGCTTTGGCGCACCATCGCAAGCTGAAGCTGCGCGACAGGGCGCTGGCCTCGCCGCAGGAGTCGACGAACGCGTCCTAAGTCGAAGTCAGCGCGCGCTGAGGCCGACGGCGGCGACGCGCAGACTGAGCGGGGCGTCCGGAAATGCGTTTCTGAGGAGACGCAGCGATTCGGATGCGCTCTGAGGCGAGAGGCGCGCGAGCAGCGCCCGCATCTCCGAGACCTTGCGGTCCTGCTGCGAGGCGAGGACGCCGAGCGTCTTCGGCGCTGGCTGCTGTACGATCGCTGCGGCGACGGCCATTGCAGGATTCCTCACCAAGCATTCCTTTAACAAAGCGTGTGCCTGACGCCTTAACCGTTGGTTAACGACAGGCTCGATCGCTCCCGACCGCGATCGGAGCGGGACAGAAACTTCAGGAGCGACGATTGGTTCCCGATTCGATGACGCTGGTTTTTCGATTTTACCGCGCGTGTTGCGGAAAAGGGCGTCGGCGCCGGATTATCTTCAATAAGGCGCGCTCGATCGGCGCAGACGCGGCCGCCGCGATTCTCGCGGTCGGCCTGTTCGTCGGGACCGGTTCCGCGCGCGCCGCAGTCGACAAGCCCAAGGTGGAATCCGATTTCCGCTCGTGGCTCCAGGATGTCGTGAAGCCCGCCGCGCTCAAGGAAGGTGTTTCAGAGGCGACCTTCGACGCAGCAACGAAGGACATCGCCATCGACTGGACCCTTCCGGACCTTGCGCCGCCCGGCGCGCCAAAGCTGGAGGGTCCGCAGCGACAGGCCGAGTTCGCCGATCCCGGCCGCTATGTCGCTGAGGCGAATTTCGTCGCGCTGGCGGCCGAGGGTCAGGCAGAGCTCAAGAAGCATGCCGCGACGCTCGACGCGGTGGAGAAGCGGTTCGGCGTGCCGCGCGAGATCGTCGTCGCGATCTGGGGGCGCGAATCCCGCTTCGGCAAGGCCAAGATCGGCAACGTGGCGGTGCGCGCGCTCGCGACCGAAGCCTTCATCGGCGCGCGGAAGGAACGCTTCTTCACGGAGTTGATCGCCGCGTTGAAGGTGCTGCAGGGCGATCACGTCTCCCTCGCCGAGATGAAGAGCTCCTGGGCCGGCGCCATGGGTCAGCCGCAGTTCCTGCCGTCCAAGTATCTCGAAAACGCCGTCGACATGGACGGCGACGGCAAGCGGGACATCTGGACCTCGGTTCCCGACGTGCTCGGCTCCATCGCGAACTATCTGAAGCGCCACGGCTGGCAGCCGGGCCGCTCATGGGGAATCGAGGTCGACCTTCCGAAGGACGCGCCCTGCACGCTGGAGGGCCCCGATCAGGCCAAGCCGGTCGCCGAGTGGAGGAAGCTGGGCGTCGCCGGCAGGACGGGGGCGCTGCCGGGCGGCGACGTCAACCTGATGGCGCCGGCGGGGCGAACCGGCCCGACCTTTCTGGTGACGCCGAACTTCTACGCCATCAAGGAGTACAACGAGTCCGACCTTTACGCGCTGTTCGTTGGCCATCTCGCAGATCGCTTCAAGGGCGGCGGCCCCATCCAAGGCAAGTGGACCACGCCGAAGGGCGTGGCGCGCTCCGAGATCGCGCTGATGCAGAAGCGGCTCGAACGCCAGGGGCACGACGTCGGAACGGCTGACGGGCTCGTGGGCTTCCGAACGCGCGTCGCGGTCGGGAGATGGGAGACGCAGAACGGCCGCGCCCCGACATGTTTCCCGACCGCTGACGACGTGAAGTTGATCGGGCGATAGGGCTTTCGGCGCCGAACCGGTCCGGCGCCGCTTGAGCGCCTGTCGACGCTCCGCTTCCGGCATGCCAATGTCTAGGACCGGCCTCCAATCGCGCCGGACGAGGAGATCGCCCGGCGAAGGGCGACCGAGACGGTGAGGATGCTCTCGATGCTCAAGAAACTTCTGCGCGCCGGCTTCGCGGCGCTCGCGCTCGCCGCTGTGGCGAGCCCCGCCTCGGCGGCCTATCCCGAACGGCCAGTCACCCTGATCGTGCCATTCGCGCCCGGCGGCTCGACGGATCTCTGCGCCCGGATCATCGCGCAGAAGATGTCCGACATCCTCGGCCAGCAGGTGGTCGTCGAGAACCGCGGCGGCGCCGGCGGCAGTCTCGGCGCCGGCGTCGTGGCGAAGGCCACGCCCGACGGCTACACGATCCTCTACGCGACTGTCGCGACGCAGGCGCTGAACCCCGCGCTCTACAAGAAGATCTCCTACGATCCGATCAAGGACTTCACGCCGATCTCGCTGCTCGTGAACCTGCCGAACGTCCTCACCGTCAATCCGAACTTCCCCGCCAAATCGGTGCAGGAGCTGATCGATATAGCGAAGAAGGACCCCGGCAAGTACTCCTACGCTTCCTCCGGCAACGGCTCGCCGCTGCATCTCTCCGGCGAGTTGTTCAAGAAGCTCGCGGGCGTCGACCTCGTCCACATCCCGTACAAGGGATCGGGCCCTGCGCTGGTCGACGTGATCGCAGGGCAGGTGCCGATCCAGTTCGACAACCTTCCGTCCTCGATCGAGCACATCAAGGCCGGCCGCCTGCGTGCGCTCGGCGTGACGACCGCCGAGCGCGTGCCGAACCTGCCCGACGTGCCGGCGATCAACGAGACGCTGAAGGGTTACGAGACCTATTCCTGGAACGCGCTGTACGGGCCTGCCGGCACGCCGAAGGAGATCGTCGACCGTCTGCACGCGGCCGGCGTCGAGGCGCTCAAGGATCCGGGCGTGAAGCAGAAGCTTGCGGACGCGACCGCGGTCGTCGTCGGCTCGAGCCCGGAAGAGCTCGCTGACTTCACGAAGAAGGAGATCGACAAGTGGACTCCGATCGTGAAGGAGTCCGGGGCCCAGGTCGACTGATCCGTCGAGGTCCAAAGAAAAAGGCGGCGCTGCGAGGCGCCGCCTTTTTTGCTTTGAACCCTGCGGCCGTCAGAACCAGCTGCGCGGGCGCTCGTACCAGCGCGGCTCTTCCTCGCGGCTCGCCGCATAGACGATCGCGGCGACGATGCCGACGCCGACCAGGACGCCAAGCGCCGAAAGCCCGGGATTCCGCTTCGCGAGGTAGCCGGCGCGGCGGCCGTAATAAAGCGCTGCGTCTCCAGCTGCGCTAAGCGCCTCGGCGCCGTCGCTGTAAAGCTGGCCGCCGCTTGCGCGGATCGACCGGGCGGCCGCGCGCGCCTGCCGTCGGGCGTCGCGCGTGCGCGTCGCGGTGATGCTGGCGACCTGCTCGCTGAGATCTGCGATTGTCGACCTGAGTTCGCTCATCTGCGAAGCCGCGTCGCCGGCCACTCCGCTCGCCGTGTTTTGCGCCGCGCGGGCTGCTCCGCTCGCTCTGCTCTGCGCCGTGCCGGCGATCTCGCTCGCTCTGCTCTGCGCCATGATGAACTCCTCGCGTGAGTGATTGGCTGGAGATAAATCCCCGCATTCCGCCGTACAACGTAATGGCGCCGCTCGGGGTTCCGCCCGATTTTGCAGCGCAGCGTCCAGCGCCTTGCGCTTTTGTGCGCGAGGCGCGACGACAGGCGCATGGCGGATTGCCCAGGCTTGCTTCACCTCGCGCAGATGGCCGACGGCGGCCTCGCGCGGCTGCGCGTGCCCGGCGGGCTGCTGTCGGCGGCGCAGGCGCGGGCCGTCGCAGACGCCGCCGAGGCGCTTGGCTCCGGCCTCGTAGACCTGACGAATAGGGCGAACCTCCAGATTCGGGGTCTTTCCCGCGACGCAGGTGGGGATCTCGCCGAGCAGTTGTCGGCTGCCGCCTTCGCCTTCC
Source organism: Chelatococcus sambhunathii (assembly GCA_031316315.1). Taxonomy (GTDB): domain Bacteria; phylum Pseudomonadota; class Alphaproteobacteria; order Rhizobiales; family Methylopilaceae; genus Methylopila. The sequence continues at coordinate 56,266 of JADBEO010000012.1, read as the reverse complement.
ACGGAGAGGCCGACCGGCGCCGAAACATCCTGCTCGATCCGTTCTCGGGGCTGGACCCGCGCGAGGCGCGAGATCTTCGGCCGCTCGCCCAAGCGCTCGACGAAGCCTTGATCGGCGCCGCGTGGATCGGGCGCCTGTCGCCGAAGTTCTGCTTCGTTCTGGACGGCGGCGGCGAAAGCGGCGTCGCCGCCACTCCGTCCGACGTCACGTTGCTGGCGACAGGGCAGGGGATCGTGGTCTCGGCGGCCGGCCTCGCTTCGTTGGCCCTGAGCGAGGAAGATGCGCTCTCCGCCGCGCTCGCTGTAGCGGCCTGCGCCGCCGATGTCGGTCCCGACGCACGGGCGACCGGAATTCCTGAGACGGCGATGCGCGCCGCGCTGGGATCCGAGCGGGGTCCGGCCGGAGCGGCGGGCGCCGCCGCCGCGCCTCTGCGGCCGCGTCACGGCGCCATGTTCCCGAGCGGCGGGGCCGTCGCGATCTCAATCCCCGCGCCGGTCGGCAGGCTTGACGCCGGAATGCTGCGCTTTCTGGCGGACGTCGCCGAAACCGAGGGGCGGGGCCGCATGATCCTTGCGCCGTGGTCCGCCGTAGTTCTGCCCCGCGTGCGGCCGGAGCGCGCGGCGCGCGTCCTTGCCGCAAGCGAGGCCGCCGGCTTTGTTCCGGTCGCGGTCGCCGACCGGCTCTCGGTCGTCGCCTGCTCCGGCGCGCCGGCCTGCGAGAGGGCCCGGGAGCCCGCCAGGGCGCTTGGCGCGGCGCTTCTCGCGCTCGCCGCGGCGGAGCCCGGCCGGCTGCCGGAGGGGCGAAGGCGCGTGCATTTGTCCGCCTGTCCCAAGGGCTGCGCCGGATCGGCGCCTGCGGACCTGCTGCTTCTTGGCGCGTCGGAGCGGTCCGGCTGGACCGTTCACGCCGGCGGCGCGCCGCGCCGGCCGGGGCCAGCGCTCGACAGGCTCGAAAGCGCTGGCCCGGCGGCTGTGCTGGCCCAGCTCGCCGACTGAAGCGCGGTTCCCGAAAGAACGTCTTGCGCGCGGCCTGCCGCCCCGTCACAAGGCTGACGCGTTTCAAGGAACCCGAATGCTGATGGACTATGTGAAGGACGGCGCGGAGATCTATCGCAGATCATTCGCGACGATCCGCGCGGAGGCGGCCCTCGACGACCTGCCGGACGACGTGGCCCGGGTGGTCGTCCGGATGATCCATGCCTGCGGGATGACCGACCTCGCCGCCGAGGTCCGGTTTTCGCCGGATGTCGTCGCGTCCGCGAACGCCGCTCTCAGGGCCGGCGCGCCGATTCTGTGCGACGCCAAGATGGTCGCCTCGGGCGTCACACGCTCGCGCCTGCCCGCCGGCAACGAGATTCTCTGCACGCTCGACGCGCCGGAGACCGCCGGTCTTGCGGAGCGCCTCGGCACGACGCGCTCGGCGGCGGCCGTCGAGCTCTGGCGCGACAGGCTCGAGGGAGCGGTGGTCGCCATTGGAAACGCGCCGACGACCCTGTTCCATCTGCTGGAGCGGCTGGACGCGGGGTGGCCGAAGCCGGCCGCGATCTTCGGCCTGCCGGTCGGCTTCATCGGCGCGGCGGAGTCCAAGGAAGAGCTCGCGCGCGACCCGCGCGGCGTCCCGTTCCTCACCCTGCTCGGCCGGCGCGGCGGCAGCGCCATGGCGGTGGCGGCGATCAACGCCGCCGCAAGCGAGCGCGAATGACGGCGGGGCGCTTCTCCGGGGTCGGCGTCGGACCGGGCGATCCGGAGCTCCTTACGCTGAAGGCGGTTCGGCTGATCGGGGAGGCCGACGTCGTCGCCTATCCGGCTGCGAAGGCGGGCAACGGCGTCGCGCTCGCTGCAGCGCGGCCGCACATCCGCGACGATCAGGAGCTGCTTCCGCTGGTCTATCCGGTGACGGCGAGCCCGGCGGCGGACCTGCCGAGCTATCCGCAGGTGATGCGCGACTTCTACGATCGCAGCGCCGCCGAGATCGCCGCGAAGCTCGACGCCGGCAAGAACGTCTGCGTGCTCTGCGAAGGAGACCCCTTTTTCTACGGCTCCTTCATCTACTGGCATGACCGTCTGAAGGACCGCTACGAGACGACCGTGACGCCCGGCGTCTCGTCCGTAATGGCCGGACCGGTGGCGCTCGGCGTGCCGCTGTGCCTGCGCAAGGACACCGTGACGGTGATCCCGGGAACCCTCGCGCCGGAAGAACTCGTGCGCCGCATCCGCGCGGCCGACGCGGCGGTGGTCATGAAGCTCGGCCGCACCTTCGCCAGGGTGCGGGACGCGCTCGCGGAAGCCGGGGCGCTGGAGCGCGCCTTCTATGTCGAGCGCGCGAGCCAGTCCGGGGAGCGCGTGATGCCGGCCGCGGAAGTCGACGCGGCGACGGTGCCGTACTTCTCGATCATCGTCGTGCCGGGGCCCGAGCGGCCGTGACGCGACCCGCCATCCTCGCCTTCAACGCCGCCGGCGCGGAGCTCGCGACACGCGTCGCGGCCCTGATCGACGGCGAGACCTTCGGCCTCGAAGGCCGCGCTGAAAATCTCGATCAGACCTTCGGGGACGCGGCCGCTCAGACGGCGGATCTGTTCCGCGCGGGTCGGCCGATCCTGGGAATCTGCGCCGCCGGCATCCTGATCCGGCTGCTCGCCCCGCTCCTGAAGGACAAGCGCGCCGAACCGCCGGTCCTCGCTTTGTCCGACGACGGCGAGATCGTCGTGCCGCTGCTCGGTGGCCTGACGGGAGGCGACGCGCTCGCTCGCCGCCTGGCCGCGGCGCTAAACGCGACGGCGGCGATCACGGGGGCTGGCGCGCGCCGTTTCGGACTGGTGCTGGAGTCGCCGCCGCCCGGATACGCGCTCGCAAATCCCGAATCCGCCAAGACGGCGACGTCCGACCTGCTCGCCGGCGCCTCGGCGCGGATCGAAGGCGACGCGCCCTGGCTCGCTTCCAGCGATCTACCGCTCGCCGAGGATGGCGCGGTCGTGCTGCGGGTCTCGGAAATGGCAGGGGAGCCGCCCGCCGGCGGCCTGCTCTACCATCCGAAGATCATCGTCGCCGAGTTCGATCGCGCGGATCCCCAAACGATCGAGCGGCTGGACGACGCGCTCGAAAAGCTCGGCATCGTGCCGCAATCGCTCGCCTTCGCGACCGCGCCCGAGGGCGCGCCGGTCGATCATCGCTTCCGCGCGATGCTCGCCGAGCGCGCCCTGCCGCTGCGGCTGCTCGACCACAAGATCGCGGATGGCGAAGAGATCCTCCAGGAAGCCGGTTTCAGGCTGCGCCGGTTCGCGTCGCCGGTCTTCGCCGGCGATTTCGGCCGCGCGCCGGGACGGGTGACGGTCGTCGGCCTCGGGCCGGGCGCCAAGGGTTGGCTCGCGCCGGAGGCCGCGGCGGCGCTCGACCGCGCGGACGACCTCGTCGGCTATGAAGGCTATCTCGCCATGACGCCGGAGCGTCCGGGCCAGCGCCGGCACGGCTCCGACAACCGGGTCGAGATCGAGCGCGCGCGCGCCGCGCTCGCCCTCGCAGCGCAGGGCAGGGAGGTCGCGGTCGTCTCGTCGGGCGACAGCGGCGTCTTCGGCATGGCGGCTGCGGTGATGGAGGCGGCGGCCGCGGAGCCTGCGCGCTGGCCGAGCGTCGCCATCGAGGTGACGCCCGGCATTTCCGCGATGCAGGCCGTGGCGTCGCGCCTCGGCGCGCCGCTCGGGCACGACTTCGCGGTGATCTCGCTGTCGGACCTTCTCAAGCCGTGGGAGACGATCGCGGTGCGCCTCGACGCCGCCGCAGGAGCCGACTTCGCGCTCGCCCTCTACAATCCGGCGTCGCTGCGCCGGCGCAAGCAGCTCGTCGACGCCGTGGAGATCATCCGCCGCCACCGCGCGCCCGGAACGCCGGTCGCGCTCGCCCGCAGCGTCGGGCGGAGCGGTGAGAGCGTCTCGGTGATCACCCTGGGCGAACTCGATCCAGCTGTGGTGGACATGCGGACGATGATCGTCGTCGGATCCTCCAAGACCCGCGTGTTTACGCGGACGGACGGGCGGTTGTGGATGTACACGCCGCGCGTCTACGAACTCGACGGACATGCGCTGACGCAGGACGGCGAGTAATTTCTCGCTTTTGCGCGCGGAGCGCAGCGACGGTCGTTGATCGGCCGCTTCACGCCTTACGATCTACGGCCTCGACGGGACCGCCAGCGTCCTTCCACGCCTTGAAGCCGCCCGCGAGATGCGCGACCGGCTTCAGCCCCATGGTCTGCGCCGTGTCGGCCGCCAATGCGGAGCGCCAGCCGCTCGCGCAGTAGAAGACGAAGCGCTTGTCCGCCGCGAAGGTCGGCTTGTGATAGGGGCTGTCTGGATCGATCCAGAACTCGAGCATGCCGCGCGGACAGTGGAACGCGCCCGGAATCTTGCCGTCGCGCTCAAGCTCGCGTGGGTCCCGGAGATCGACGAAAACGACGTCGTCCTCGCCGATCATTGAAACGGCCTTGGCCGCATCGACGCTTGCGACCCGCGCGTCCGCGTCGTCGAGCAGCTTGCGGTAGCCGACAACGATGGTCTGGCCCATGGCGTCGAGGCTTCCCCGGTCGATCAGGCGCGCTCGAGCTTCCCGCGGCTCCGGGCGCGCTCTCCGCGCCACCAGGCGAGCAAGCGCCGCCGAGCGAAGTGGCTCGCGATCCCAAACGAGGCGCGAAGCACAGGGAACGGGCTGTTCGGATGGCCGGAAATCCGCCCGCCAGCGGCACGCCAAGCCTTCAGGCCGCCACGTAACGCCAGCGCCTTCTCCAGCCCGAGTTCCTTCGCGCGCTTGGCCGAAGCCAGCGGCGCGCAGTCCGGGCCGCCGTAGAAAATGAAGGTCTTGCCTGGCTCGAACAGACGCGCGTGCAGCGCGCTCGTCGGGGAGACGATGTTCGAAAACTCGCCGGGCGGGCAGTGGAACGAGCCTTCGATCCAGCCGGTCTGGTCAACAATCTCCCAGTTTCGGAGATCGATGAACACGGCCTGCTTGGCCCGGGAAAGCTTCATCGCCTCGCGCGCGCCGATCACCATCGACTTGCGCGCCCGGGGCGAGGCCTTGGTCCGGGCCGGGGCGGAGAGCGGGGAAAAACGGACGGCGGCGGTCGCCATGGCAGTTCCAGTTCCTGTGCGGTCGCTCGGCGAACGCGCCGAACTCACCAATTGTTTCACATCTTAATACAAAAGGCCCGTCTTCACGCGTGATCCGGCGAGATCGTGACCGGAACGTTGTCGATCAACCGCACTCCGGCGATCCGCGCCGCCGCCAGCAGCCTCCCCGGCCGCCCGGAGCGTGGCTCGAACGCCTGGAGCGTCTCGGCGTCACGCAGTTCCACGTAGTCCAATGTAAAACCCGACGCTTCGATCTGGGCGGTCGCCCGCGTCAAAGCGTCCGCGGGGGCTTGGCCGGATCCGATCGCCTCGGCGGCCCTCGCGAGCGCCGCATGGAGACCGGCGGCGCGCGCCCGCTCTTCGTCCGACAGATAGGCGTTGCGCGACGACATCGCGAGACCGCTCGGCTCGCGGATCGTCGGAACGCCCAGGATGGTTGTCGGGATCGAGAGGTCGCGCGCCATTCGCCGAACCACGGCGAGTTGCTGGAAGTCCTTCTCGCCAAACACGGCGACGTCGGCCGCGCATTGGATCAGGAGTTTCGCGACGACCGTCGCGACGCCCGCGAAGAAATGAGGCCGCGCGACGCTCTCCAGCCCTTCGGACGGTCCGCCGACGGTCACCACCGTCGAGGCGCCCTCGGGATACATCTCGCCGACGTCAGGCGCGAAGACGAGATCGGCGCCCGTCGGCGCCAACGCCGCAAGGTCGCTCTCGAGGTTCCGCGGATAGGTCGCGAGATCCTCGTGCGGGGCGAACTGCGTCGGGTTCACGAAGATCGAAACGACTGTCCGCGTCGCGGCGCGCCGCGCTTCCGCGACCAGCGCGAGATGGCCGGCGTGGAGCGCGCCCATCGTCGGCACGAGCGCGACGCGCTCTCCATCACGCCGCCAGCCGTCGACGACAGCGCGCAGGGCTTCAACTGTGGTCACGACAGCGGGAGCAGGCATGGTTGCGCGGCGGCCCTTCGTCGACAATCGTTTCGCGGCAGCCGATTATCAGGCAAGCAGGCGCGACGCCACGCGACGTTCGAAAGGGCGCGCACAGGGCGCGGAGGCGCCGGGGAGAGGCATGATCTGGATCGTGTTCGGGGCGATGGCGGTCGCGACCTTCCTCGCCGTCGGGCAGATCCTCGTCGAATCGGACCCGGCGCATGCGCGCCGCCAGATCCGGCTGGCGGCGCTCGCGGTCTGGGTGTTCGGTTTAATGCTCACCCTTCTGGGCAAGCCGCTCTACGGCCTGACGCTCATGGGACTCGGCGCGCTCGGCGTGTTCGCTGCGCCGCGTCCGAAGCGGCGGTCAGCTCCGTCCGAAGCTCACCGTCGCCGCCGGCCGTCCGGTCGGCGTCCGGACTTCGAGCGTGACGCGAACGCGCGGTCCGGCGAGGTCGGGCTCGATCCGGGCGTAATGACGGAACAGCAGGCGTATCAGATCCTTGGCGTGCAGCCGGGGGCGTCCACGGAAGAAATCAGCCGTGCGCATCGGGCGCTGATGAAGAAAATCCATCCCGACCAGGGGGGCTCGACGGACCTCGCTGCGCTCGCCAACGCCGCCAAGGACTTTCTCGCGAAGCGGCGCCATGGCTGAGGCCCCCTCCCGCATCAGTTCTTGATCGCGAAGCAGCTCACCGAGCTGCGCTTGAGCGCCTTGCAGGCGGCGTCGGCCGACTCTTCGTTGAGGCCGGCGAAGCGCGCCCGGTAATAGGTCGTCGCGCCCTTCGTGTAGATTTCGGTGTAGGGCTCGGCGGCGCCGAGCGCCTTGCCGCCCTTGGACCGGGCGTTCGACAGCAGCGCCTCGGCCGCGGACGCCTCGGTGGTGGCGCCGATCTGGATCATCCAGCCCTTGCGCGGAGGTGTCGGCTCGCGCTCGACGGCCGGCTGCGTCATGGCCGCTTTGACCGGCCTTTCAGCCTGGGTCGCGGTTGGCTCGGCGGCCGCAAGCTCCGCGACGCCGGACTCTCCTGTGGATACGCTGCCCGTGGTCGCGGGCGCCGTTCCGACGATCCAGCGCATCGGCTTCGGCGCGTCGACGGGGCGGCGCTCGGCGGCCGGGGCGATTGCGGCGGCCTCGACCGGCGCCTCGTCCTCGGGGACCACGCGCTGGGATGCGCGCGGCGTCGCGCCGGAGGAGATCGGCCTTGCCGGCTGCGTCTCACGCGGCGAGGAGGCCTCGCGGCTCGGAGCCGACGGGGGGAGCGGCACGTCCGCGTCGAGCGAGGCGACACGTTCGGTGGTCGGCACCCGCGGCGCGGCGAGCGGCATCGGCACGCCGGACATGACCGCCGGCCGGGCGTTGACGGGGGTCACCCGTTCGCTGGCGTCGGCGACAAGCGGCGCGGTGCGGGAGCCCGGCTGCGCGCGGGGCAGATTCAGCGCGATCAGCTGCTGCATGTGGGCGTCGCGCGAGGCGCCGGTGCGGCCGCCCATGACGACGGCGACGATGCTGCGGCCATTGCTTTTGACCGAGGTCAGCAGGTTGAATCCGGATGCGTTGGTGTAGCCGGTCTTGATGCCGTCCACACCCTCGACACGGCCGAGAAGCCGATTGTGGTTTCCGATCCGCTGGCGGCCCCACGCGAAGACGCGGGTCCCGAAGTAGCCGTAATAGCGCGGGAAGCGGTCCTGGATCGCGCGTCCGAGCGTGACGAGGTCGCGCGCGGTCGTGATGTGTTCGGGGTTCGGCAGGCCCGAGGCGTTGCGGAAGGTCGAGCGGCTCATGCCGATGGCGCGCGCCTTGCGGGTCATGCGGTCGGCGAAGGCGCTCTCCGAGCCCTCGAGGTTGTCGCCGAAGGCGCAGGCGACGTCGTTGGCGGATTTCGTCACGAGCGCCCTGATGCCGTCCTCGACGTCGATCGTCTGGCCCGGCCGGATGCCGAGCTTGGACGGCGCCATCGCGGCGCAGCGCGACGACATGGTCAGCTGCGTGTCGAGCCGGATGCGGCCGCGCTCGAGATCCTCGAAAACGAGGTAGAGCGTCATCACCTTGGTGACCGACGCCGGATAGCGGAGCGCGTCGGGATTCGCCTCGTAAAGCGTCCGTCCGGTCTTGGCGTCGACCACGAGGGCGGCGTAGTTCGAGGCGCCTGTGAAGGTCGCGGCGGGCGTGGGCTTGATCGCCCTGTGATGCGACCTGCGGGACCGCGCGTCTGCGTCAACGATGCTCGCGGCCAGAAGTCCCGACGTTACGCCCACGATCGCGGCGGTCCAAGCGAACTTCCCGCCGAATTTCCTTACGCTACCCGACATTTCACCCGCCGCCTTGCGATGGCGCCGCTCGCTGCGCCGACTCATGGAGCGCCGCCAGCCTGTGTCCCTCACGGCGCTGTCAATGACGGTAGGGAGATGCGGTTACGGACCGGTTAAGCCGACGCGACGCGCGCGTCGCGGTTTTTGCGACGCAATGCACGAGGTTGACAGTTATGTTGCAGTGCATATAAATCGCCGCGTCGGGACACGAAGACGCCTCCCGGCGCGACCGTACGCCGTGGCAGGTCTGGAGTAGCGGCGCTCCGGTCGATCCATGAATCGCACCGGAAGGGATGCATATGACCACGACCCCGTCGTTCGACGATTTTCAGAAGTTTGGCCGCGAGGGCGTCGACCAGGCGCTCAAGAGCTTCGGCGCAGTGAGCAAGGGCTTCCAGGCGATCGCCGTGGAAGTTGCCGACTACTCGAAGAAGTCCTTCGAGGACAGCTCGGCGCTGGTCGAGAAGCTGCTCGGCGCGAAGACCATCGACAAGGCCATCGAGGTCCAGTCGGCCTACGTCAAGTCGAGCTATGAGACCTATCTCGCGCGTATGACGAAGATCGGCGAACTCTACGCCGACCTCGCCAAGGAGACCTACAAGCCGGTCGAGACCGCGCTTTCCAAGGTCAAGTGACGCCTCGCCGACGTCCGTCGGCGATCCGAGATCGATGAGCCCGGCCTAGCGCCGGGCTTTTTCGTTCTGGCCTCCTGCTTTCCGCCGCTGCCGACTAGCCGATTGGCGTGCGGTCTTTTTTTCCGCGGATTCGATCATAGCTGATGAGCGGAACAGCGGCCTGCGGTCTGGCGCGGCGGGCCATCCATGCTAACATTCGTCCTGCCGATTTGCTCCGGCGCCGAGGTGTTCAGGCGACGAGGCGGCGGTGCGGCGAGGGCGGAAGCGACGGAGCCTCGATCGGGAGCCATGAACGACGGACGTGGTCATTCAGCCCATTGGCGGCCTCGCCGCTGCGCGGGCCGGCCTGATGCAGCGGCGTCCCGGCCCATGATGGCGGCGGATCGTTCGCGCCTTCCGGTGTTTGGTTCACGCCGCGTCGAGGACGCAGGGCCCGGGACGGCCGTCGTCACGAAGACCCGCCCGAAGGTGAAGCGGCCGAGCCTCTATCGCGTGCTCATTCTCAACGACGACTACACCCCGATGGAGTTCGTCGTTCACGTCCTGGAGCAGTTCTTCTCCAAGGACCGCGAAGCGGCGACGCGCATCATGCTCCACGTGCACAATCACGGCGCGGGCGAGTGCGGCGTCTATACCTATGAAGTCGCGGAGACCAAGGTCACCCAGGTGATGGACTTCGCGCGCAAGCATCAGCACCCGCTGCAATGCGTCATGGAGAAGAAGTGAGGTAACGAGTTGCCGTCATTTTCTCGCAGTCTCGAGCAATCGCTCCACCGTGCGCTCGCCTTCGCCAACGAGCGCCGCCACGAATATGCGACGCTCGAGCACCTGCTGCTCTCGCTGGTCGACGATCAGGACGCCGCCGCCGTCATGCGGGCGTGCAACGTCGATCTCGAGATCCTGAGGCGCAACCTCGCCGAATACGTCGACTCCGAACTCGAGAACCTCGTCGGCGACACGTCAGAGGACTCCAAGCCGACCGCCGGCTTCCAGCGCGTCATCCAGCGCGCGGTGATCCACGTGACCTCGTCCGGCCGCGAGGAGGTGACCGGCGCCAACGTGCTCGTCGCGATCTTCGCCGAGCGCGAGAGCCACGCCGCGTTCTTCCTGCAGGAGCAGGACATGACGCGTTACGACGCGGTCAACTACATCAGCCACGGCATCGCCAAGCGTCCGGGCCTCAGCGAGACGCGCGCCCCGCGCGGCGCCGACGACGACGCCGGGACGACCACCGAAGAAGCTCCAGGCGGGAAGAAAAAGGCCGACGCGCTGGACGCCTACTGCGTCAACCTCAACAAGAAGGCGAGGGACGGCAAGATCGATCCGCTGATCGGCCGCGACGCGGAGATCACCCGGACGATCCAGATCCTGTGCCGCCGCACCAAGAACAACCCGCTGTTCGTGGGCGACCCCGGGGTCGGCAAGACGGCGATCGCGGAGGGCCTCGCATTGCGCATCGTGCGCGACGAGGTGCCGGAGGTGCTGCTCGACGCGACCGTGTTCTCGCTCGACATGGGCTCGCTGCTTGCCGGCACGCGCTATCGCGGCGACTTCGAGGAGCGGCTGAAGCAGGTCGTCAAGGAGCTCGAGGCGACGCCCGGCGCGATCCTGTTCATCGACGAGATCCACACCGTCATCGGCGCCGGCGCGACCTCCGGCGGCGCGATGGACGCCTCCAACCTGCTGAAGCCGGCGCTCGCCTCGGGCTCGCTGCGCTGCATCGGCTCGACGACCTACAAGGAATACCGCCAGCACTTCGAGAAGGACCGGGCGCTGGTCCGGCGCTTCCAGAAGATCGACGTGGCGGAGCCTTCGGTCGAGGACGCGATCGAAATCATGAAGGGGCTGAAGCCCTATTACGAGAGCTTCCATGGCGTGCGCTTCACCAACGAGGCGGTGAAGGCGGCTGTCGAGCTGTCGCATCGCTACATCAGCGACCGGAAGCTGCCGGACAAGGCGATCGACGTGATCGACGAGACCGGCGCCTCCCAGATGCTGCTGCCCGAGGGCAAGCGTCGCAAGACGCTCGGCGTGAAGGAGATCGAGGTCACGATCGCCACCATGGCCCGCATTCCGCCGAAGTCGGTGTCGAAGGACGACGCCGAGGTATTGCGCTCGCTGACCGACAATCTGAAGCGGGTCGTCTACGGCCAGGAGGCGGCGATCGAGGCGCTGTCTTCGACCATCAAGCTCGCCCGCGCCGGGCTCCGTGATCCGGAGAAGCCGATCGGCTGCTACTTGTTCTCGGGCCCCACCGGCGTCGGCAAGACCGAGGTCGCAAAGCAGCTTTCTTCGCTGCTCGGCGTGAAGCTGCTGCGTTTCGACATGTCCGAATACATGGAGCGCCACACGGTCAGCCGTCTGATCGGCGCGCCTCCCGGCTATGTCGGCTTCGACCAGGGGGGCCTGCTGACGGACGGCATCGACCAGAATCCGCATTGCGTCCTGCTGCTCGACGAGATCGAGAAGGCGCATCCGGACCTGTTCAACATCCTCCTGCAGGTCATGGACCACGGCAAGCTGACCGACCACAACGGCAAGCAGGTCGACTTCCGCAACGTCATCCTGATCATGACCACCAACGCCGGCGCCTCGGACCTCGCCAAGGAGCCGATCGGCTTCGGCCGCGGCAAGCGCACCGGCGAGGACACCGACGCGATCAACCGTCTGTTCGCGCCGGAGTTCCGCAACCGTCTCGACGCGACCATCGCCTTCGGAAACCTTCCGATCGAGGTGGTGCGGCAGGTGGTCGAGAAGTTCGTGCTTCAGCTCGAGGCGCAGCTGGCCGACCGCAACGTCACGATCGAGCTGTCGGACGAGGCGCGCGACTGGCTGGCCGAGCGTGGCTACGATCCGATGATGGGCGCGCGGCCGCTCGCCCGGCTCATCCAGGAGACGATCAAGACGCCGCTCGCCGAGGAGGTGCTGTTCGGCAGGCTCAAGGGCGGCGGCGCCGTGCGCGTCGTGGTCGATCCGAAGGCGAAGGACGGGGCAGGCGGGCTCGGCTTCGAGTTCCCGGAAGGTCCGGTCACGCCGAAGCCGGAGAAAATCGAGCGGACGGCCGGCGAGGGCGGCAAGAAGCCGGTCGCTCGACGCAAGCCTTGCGCGCCGCGCAAAACGGTGAAGACCCCGCCGCTCGTTCGCAGTGACGGCTGAGCCTTCGGCTCCGCTTCGGCGATCCGAAGCGGAGCCCGAGCCGGTCGCGGTCGATGGCGGGCCGGCGAAACCGCCGCGCGACGCTTTCCTGCAGGGCCTGCGCGCCTCCATCTCGACGCCCGGCTTCGTGCTCTGGGGCAGCTTCATCGGCTTTGGGGCGATGACGCACGACTTCGGCTGGCCGCTCTGGCTCGCCGCCTTCTCCACGGCTCTGATCTGGGCAGCGCCCGGTCAGCTCGTTCTGGCGGGGGCGCTGGCGAGCGGGGCGGGCCTCGCCGGCGCGACCTTCGCCGTTTCGATCTCCGGCGTCCGCCTGCTGCCGATGGTGGTCGCCATCATGCCCGTGCTGCGATCGGAACGGACCCGCTTTTGGACACGCATTCTGGCCGCCCACTTCGTGGCGGTGACGGCGTGGTTCGAGGGGCTTCGCCTGGCGTCGGCGCTCCCGCGAGCCGAGCGCATGCCGTTCTTCTTCGGCCTCGCCGCCGGCCTTGTCGTGGGTAGCGTCGTCTCGACCGCGACGGGCCACGCCGCCGCGGGTCTGCTTCCGCGGGCGCTCGCCGTCGGGCTGCTTGGCCTCACGCCGATGTACTTTCTGATGTCGCTCGAGCGCGGCGCCGACGGCTTCGCCGAAAAGCTTGCGATCGGCCTCGGCCTCGTCATTGGTCCGCTCGCCGGCCTTCTGACGCAGGAGTTCGATCTGATCGCGACCGGCCTGATCGGCGGAACCGCCGCTTTCTTCGCGGAACGGTTTAGAACAGAACAAGCAGGCTCGTGACCGGATCCGATACAGCTTTGCTGCTGGTCGCCGTGGTGCTCGCCTTCCTCGCGAACGACCTTTGGCGCTGGCTGGGCGTCGTCGCCTCCGACCGCATCGACGAAGCCAGTCCGCTGTTCGTCTGGATCCGGCTGGTCGCGACCGCGCTCGTCGCGGGTCTCGTCGCCAAGTTCGTGGTCGCGCCGAGCGGCGGTCTCGCCCAGGTTCCGCTGTGGCTGAGGCTCGCCGCCGTCGCGATCGGGCTTGCCGCCTATGCGGCTGGCCGCCGCTCGCTCGCGCTGGGAGTCGGCGCCGGCGCCGCGACGCTGGTCTGCGGCGTCGCCGCGTTCGGCTACTGATTTAGCCGCGCAGAGCGGCCTTGATCTTGTCCGCATGCGCCGCGAGCACTTCGGGCTTCTCCATCTTGCTCGTATGCGGCCGCAGCGGCACATCGGTCCAGCGCGGCAGGATGTGGACGTGGGCGTGGAAAACGCTCTGGCCCGCGGGGGCCTCGTTGAACTGGGTGATCGTGATTCCCTCCGCGCCGAGCGCCTTCTTGACCGCGCGCGCGACGGTCTGGACGGCCGCGAACAGCGGTCCGAGCACCTCGGCGTCCATGTCGAGCAAGTTGCGGGACGGGGCCTTGGGGATGACGAGCACGTGGCCGTCGGCCTGCGGCATCACGTCCATGATCGCGATGGCGGCCTCGTCCTCGTAGATCTTCTGCGCCGGCATTTCGCCGCGAAGGATCTTGGCGAAGACGTTCTGGGGATCGTAGTCGGCCACGCCGGCCTCCGCTCGCTCGCGTCTGGAGCGGCGCAAGGGACATGAGGCGGAAGCGCCGGTCAAGCGCGTCGGGGCCACAGCCCGCTGCGAGGTGGTCATTTCCCGCTTTGAGGCGCTACCGGCCGTTGCCGCCGGTGGTCACCACCGCCATCGTCTCGGGTCGACCACCTGACCCGGATCATTGAAAACTGACCCGGACCCCCCGAAGATCTGGCCAGGGTTATTGAAAACCGAGTTGTCGCCGCCCCAAATCTGCGACGGGTTGTTGATCACCGAATTGGATCCGCCGGTAATATTCTCCACCGCTCCGATCAGTTTGACGATTTCATTATTCCTTCCAGGACCTTTGGTGATGTCGTTGAAAGCATCATTCAAGCCCTTAACAATAGTATTGTTTGGACCAAAGCAATCCTTTCCGATCTCGCCCGTAAAGCATTTCGTAAACTCGCGTACGGTAAGGCGGCCAGCCGTGCATCCAGCAAACCCAACCGGATTTCCTCCGGACTGAACCGCGCATTCAGCGGCTATCCGCCATTCTTCGTTCATTGCAGGACCGGCTGCGCACAGCGCGAAAGAGGTCGGACCCGTGCTGTTCGCAGCACAGGAGACCACCCGCGCCGCGTCTTTGGGAAGCACAGCGCCGGCGGCGCAATTCGCAAGCTTCACGCGATCCGTTCCAGCTTCCGCCACGCAGGCGATCGCGGTACGGGATTTGTCGTCAAGGACGCCGTCAGTGCAGTTGACCAGCATAGCGGTTGCTGTCCGACCGCCAGCCAGGCACCGCTGAATCCTTTGCGCCGCTTGAAGCTCCTTGCTGTCGCCTAGCACGCAGGCGGCTAACGCAACCTTGTCCTTCTCGCCGGCGCAGGCAGCGATCTTTGCGACGTCCGTCGAGACATGAGGAGCCACGCATTTGGCCAACTCAAGCTTGTCCGTGAATTTGCGGCAGGCGGCGACCGCCCGGAACTTCTTGATCTCGGGCGAGAGCGTGTCCATGCACGCCGACGGATCCTCGCTCTCCGAGAGTTTCTCCAGGCAGGTCGCGATTTCTCGCTGTTGAGGGGGCAGCTTCACGAGCAGGCAGGAACGAGCCGCCTGTCCGGTCTTTCCCTCGACGCACGAGCGCGCCGTCTCGATCTCGTCACGAAGTTTCGCGTCGGTGACGCACACGGTTATCTTGCTTGTCGTCGGCTTTCCGCCAGCCAGGCAGTCCATCAGCCGTGTGAAGTCTGCGTTGTTGACCTGCTTTTGAAGACAGTCGTTCTGCTCGCCATCCGTCAATCGGGTGAAGCACTGGAATAGCTGATCATACTTTTTGGACAGGGATCCGGCGATGCATTCGGAGAAATCGCTCGTCGACGCGCTCGCGCCCCTGCACGCATTGATCTCGGCCGCGTCCGGCAGGCGGGGGATCTGAGCTGGGGAAAGCTTCAACTCGCTGTCGATGGTGAGCGGCGCCTTTTTCAAGCCGTCCATGTTGGCCGCAAGCTGCGCCTCGACGATCGCCCGTCCATCAATCGTGTCGCCGAGGACGGTCTTGGCGCAATTCGCGCCCATACTGCATGCGAGCAGCGCGCGCGGCGTCACCCACCGTCCTGAGCACTCGAACAGTCGTCTGATTGTCGTTGTCTTGTCGCCGGCGACCTGGGCTTTGTAACAGCCGAGAATTTTCTTCGCGACCGGGTCAAGCGTTGCTTCGGGTGCGTCATCGACCGGCGCGCTCGGCGCGGTCTCCTCGGGAGGCACCGTGGGAGATGAAGTCGAAGTTAGTGCGGGCTTCGTAATTGCTCCCTTATCGACGGACACCCTAATCCAAATTTGCGGAACTTTCTTTTCATTCAAGGCTATTCGCAAATCTTCGACAATGACGATCGAGTTTTTCTTTAGTATGCCTATCTTCCTTTTCTTGGAATAGTCGCGAGGTTTCGGACGTACGTTGAGCGGGGTGGTGGTCGCCAACGTGTCTCCGACACGGATTTCCCTTGCATCTGTTGGGGGAACGACTTGTGAAAGGAACGACAGGGGAATTCCGCTATTCTGGGCCGCGATCCAAAGCTGTTCGCATTTCGCCGGCGTTTCACACGTCTGGGCGGATGCTTGAAACGTCACGAGGCCAATCGCGGCTGAGCCAACCAGCCACAGCAAGAGGCGAGCAAGCATCCCGGTCGTCTCCGGTTTGAGCTGCCGAGACGGTTGCATTTTTGACTAAGTGGAGCAACCGAAAGGAGAAGCCGATACTAGCCGGCCTCGGCGCGCCGGAAAGGCGTCGCCGCCTCAAGTTCCGCCTGGGCGGCTGCGACGTAGCGCCTCTCGCGGGCGAGATAGTCGGCGACGGCGCGGGCGAGGCCCGGATCGGCGAAGGCGTGCGCCGAGCGCGTGGTCACCGGCCGATAACCGCGCGCGAGCTTGTGCTCGCCCTGCGCGCCCGCTTCGACCCGCCCGAGTCCGCGTTCGATGGCCGCCTCGATGGCCTGGTGGTAGCAGACCTCGAAGTGAAGGAACGAGTGTTCCTCGATCGCGCCCCAGTAGCGGCCGTAGATGGCTTCGCCGCCGATGAAATTGAGCGCGCCGGCGATCGGCCGGCCGTCGCGCTCGGCGAGAACCAGCAGGATCGACTCCGGCATCGCTTCACCGACCAGGCTGAAGAAGCGGCGGTTGAGATAGGGGCGGCCCCATTTGCGGGAGCCGGTGTCCATGTAGAAGTCGAAGAAGGCGTCCCAGTGCGCCTCCGTGACGTCGCGGCCCGCAAGCCTGCGGATCGTGATCCCGCCCGTCACGGCGTCGCGCCGCTCGCGCTTCAGCTGCTTGCGCTTGCGCGAGGCGAGGTCGGCGAGAAAGTCGTCATAGGAGCCGTAGCCGTCGTTGCGCCAGTGGAACTGCTGGTCGTCACGCGCGAGGAACCCGCGCTCGACGAGCAGGGCGCGCTCCTCCTCCGTCGCGAAGGTGACGTGGACGGACGAAGCTTCCGTCTGCCGCATCAGACCGAGCATTGCGGCGGCGAGCCCGGCCTGCGCCTGCTCGCGGCGCTGGTCGGGAGCTGCGAGCAGGCGCGGCCCGGTCGCCGGGGTGAAGGGCACTGCGGCCTGGAGCTTCGGATAATAGCTGCCGCCGGCGCGCTCATAGGCGTCGGCGAAGCCGTGGTCGAACACGTATTCGCCCTGGCTGTGGGTCTTGAGATAGCAGGGCGCGAAGCCGGCCGGCGCGCCGGCGCCGGTCTCGAGCGCGATATGCGCCGGCGTCCAGCCGGTCCGAGGCCCCACCGAACCGGACTCCTCCAGGGCCTTCAGGAAGCGATGATCGACGAAGGGATTGTGGGGAGCGCCGCCGCTGGCCGCACAGGCGTTCCAGATCGCCTGCTCGACGTCCGCGATACGTTCGACGGCTCGCGCTCGGAACTGCGGGGTAGGCTCCATGGCGCGGAAAAGGTTCCTTCCGGCTCGCGGAGGCGAGAGCTCGGGTTAAGCGAAGCCCAAGTCTTCGCAGAAGAATTCAGGCGCGATCATGGCGCTTGGCTGCGTCGAAGGGACCATGCGGCGGCCCTTTATCCCTCTGTCGCGGTTTGGTTCTATGCGCGCGAACCGGCGATCGGAACCAGTCGTAGATCGGCCGGGACAAGAAGAGGACGCACACGGATGAAGTTTCAACTCCTCGCGGCCGCGGCGCTCGCCGTCGGCGCGGCCGGCGCAGCCGACGCGCATGGCCCGACGCGCCAGAAGACCGAGCAGACGATCGAGATCAACGCCGCGCCGGACAAGGTCTGGGCCGTCGTCGGAAACTTCCAGGACATGAGCTGGCATCCGGCGATCCAGAAGACCGAAGGCTCCGGCGGCAACGACAAGGGCGCCACGCGCAAGCTCACCCTGCAGGGCGGCGGCGTGATCGAGGAGGAGCTCAACACCTTCGATGCGGCGAAGATGATGTATTCCTACCGGATCACGAACGTCGACGTGAAGGTCCTGCCGGTCAGCAACTACTCGTCCAAGATCACGGTGAAGGACGCCGGCGGCAAGTCGCAGGTCGTCTGGGACGGCGCGTTCTATCGCGGCTTCCCGAACAACGATCCGCCGCCGGAGCTGTCGGACGAGGCCGCCAAGAAGGCCGTCGACGGCGTCTACAAGGCCGGGCTCGAAGCGCTCAAGAAGAAGATCGAGGGCGGCAGCTGAGGCGATAGGGCGATGAAAGCGCTCGTCGCCCTCGCGGCGTTCGGCCTCGTCCTGGCGGGTGGGGCCTGCGCCGACGAGGCCTTCGTCACCAACCAGTCGAGCGACGACCTGTCGGTGCTGGATCTCGCGGCCGGGCAGCCGGTCGCGACGATCCCGATCGGCGGGCGTCCCGCGGGCGTCGCGGTCTCGACGGACGGCGCGCGCGCCTACGTGACCAGCCCGGAAGGCAAGACGCTGTCGATCGTCGACACGGCGGCGCGCAAGGTCCTGGCCCAGATTTCGGTCGCGGGCGGGCCGCTCGGCGTCGCCGTCCATCCATCCGGCAAGCCGGTCTATGTGGCTGACTGGTACAACCACAAGATCCATGTGGTGGACCCGGATTCGAAGTCGGTGACTGCTGACATCCAGGTCGGGCTGTCGCCCTCGGGCCTCGCCGTCACGCCCGACGGCAAGACGCTGCTGTCGGCGGACCGCGACTCCAACGAGGTGTCCGTCGTCGACGTCGCGACGCAGAAGCGGACGGCGCGGATCAAGGTCGGCGACCGGCCGTTCGGCGTCACCATCGACGCCAAGGGCGAGCGCGCCTACGTCGCGAACGTCGGAACCAACAACGTCTCGGTGATCGATCTCGCCAAGCGGGAGACGGTCGCGACCGTGCCGGTCGACGAGCGGCCTTACGCCGTCGCCCTAGTCGCTGGGAAGGCGTTCGTCACCAATCAATACGCCAACAGCGTCTCCGTCTTCGATCTGACCAGCTTCGCCAAGATCACCGACATCCCGGTCGGCGACTATCCCGAGGGCATCGAGGCCTCGACCGACGGCGCTTCCGTCTACGTGTCGAATTGGTTCGCGAACACGCTCAGCAAAATCGATGTCGCGACGCTGAAGGTCGTGAAGGACATCCCGACGGGAGACGGGCCGAGGGCGTTTGGGACCTTCATCAGAAAGACGCCGTGAGGCGTCACTCGGCGGCGCGAATCTGCGAGGCGAGCAGCATCGGGTCGAACGGCTTCGAGATCACCGCGGCGGCGCCCATGGCGCGGAACCGCTCGATCTCGTGAGCCTGTGTGCGCGCAGTGATGAACACGACCCGAATGCCTTGGGTGTCGGGCCGCGCCCGCAGCTTCTCCAGGACGCTCGGCCCGTCCATCACAGGCATCATGACGTCGAGAAGAATGACGTCGGGCCGCCACGCGATCGCTTTGACGATGGCCTCCGCGCCCGACGCCGCGGTCTCGACGGTTATCTCGGGGTCGAGGCTTAGGGCGATCTGGGCGATCTCGCGGATGTCCGGCTCGTCGTCGACGTAGAGGACCCGCACGCGCCGCTCGCCTTGATCAGAACCCAAGCCAGGAAGAAACCGCGCAGTCCTCTACAAAGGGCCCGTCAGCCGAAGGCGCCCATGGCGCTCCAGAGGATAGCGCCGGACATCAGGGCGAGACCGACGACGTCTCCACGCAACAGCTGCTGTTCGATTCTGTTGTGCGGGGTCGTGTTCAGCAAAGCGTCGTCCACGAAATCGATGTCGTTGTCGCCGAAGTCTTCGGCGCGGGCGAACGCCGGCTGTTCGGCCGCGCTCTCTTCGAGCGAACCGAGCGTGATCGCCGGTCGCGTCGAGTCCTGGGAAACGTCGTATACGTAAAACATCTTATGCGCCGTGGTCCGCTTCCTACCGAAGCCGAGCGCATAACGTGGACAGGCGGCGCGAGTTCCAGCCGCCCGCCGAAATTTCACAGTTTCTTTACAGTCGAGCGCGCCGAACCTTAGCGATTCGGCAGCGAGCCTTCCTCGATGAGGTGCTCCAACGCCCCGATCGCGACCTCGAGATCGGCGATCTTGCGCAACGCGCCGTCCGACGGCAGCGTCTTGCTGCGCGCCGCTGCGGCCAGAAGTTCGGCTTGCGCCGCCTTCATGCGATCAAGCAGTCCCTGATAGTCCATAAGAGGATGTCGTCCTGCACGGGACGCCGACGCCGAGCGGCGCGGAGGCGGTCGATGGAAAATAAATGGTCGGAGCGGCGGGATTTGAACCCACGACCCCTAGTCCCCCAGACTAGTGCGCTAACCGGGCTGCGCCACGCTCCGACTTGGCCCCTTCGGGCCGCATCGGCCTAACGCCAATCGGCGGCGCGCGCAAGCGCCGCGACGCCGCCTGCATGGCGCGGGCCGCAGCGGCTTGCTAAGCCGTCGGCATGATCACTCAGAAGGCCAAGTACGCCATCAAGGCGCTTGTCGCGCTCGCGCGCGCCGAGGCCGATCGCCCGTCGTCGATCCGCGACATCGCCGCGCGCGAACAGATCCCCCAGAGCTTTCTCGAACAGATCCTGATCGAACTGCGGCGCGCCGGCCTGGTCGAAAGCCGACGCGGCAAGGAGGGAGGCTATCTGCTCGCCGCGCCCCCCGAGGAGATCGGCCTGGGGCGGATCCTGCGGCTGATCGACGGACCGGTCGCGCCCCTGCCGTGCCTGTCGCGGACGGCCTACCGCCGGTGCGCCGACTGCGTCGACGAGGCGTCCTGCACGGTGCGCGCGATCTTCTCGGAAATGTACGAGACGACCGTCGCGGTGCTCGACCGAACCACGCTGATGGACGCCCTGGAGAGCGCGTCGATCCCGCCTCATGCGACAGGCGAAGCGCCCGACGACGAGCTTTCTACATAAAATCTATAGAATTTACGATTCCCCGCGTTGACAATCCCGACCGCTCGTGTCGTGTATGCGGCGTCGCACAACTCGGAGACGACTTCCATGGACCGCCGTTTCGTCTTGCGCATCGCCGCCGCGTTGGCCTTGGCCGCGCCGCTCGTCGCGGGCGCGTCCCCCGCGATGGCGCAGGCCAAGCTGACCAACGTCTCCTACGACCCGACCCGCGAGCTTTACAAAGAGTTCAACGCCGCCTTCGAGAAGAACTGGAAGGCCGAGACCGGCGAAACCGTCCGCGTCCAGACCTCGCATGGCGGCTCCGGCAAGCAGGCGAGGTCGGTGATCGACGGCCTCAATGCGGACGTCGTGACGCTCGCGCTTGCGGCCGACATCGACGCCATCGCGAAGGCGACCGGCAAACTGCCGGAGAACTGGCAGTCGCGTCTGCCGCATAACTCCTCGCCCTACACCTCGACGATCGTATTCCTCGTGCGCAAGGGCAATCCGAAGGGCGTCAAGGACTGGGACGACCTCATCAAGCCCGACGTCCAGGTCATCACGCCGAACCCGAAGACCTCCGGCGGCGCGCGCTGGAACTACCTCGCCGCCTGGGCCTGGGCGCGCGAGAAGAACGGCGGCGACGAAGCGAAGGCCAAGGCCTTCGTGGGCGAGCTCTTCAAGCACGTCCCGGTGCTCGACAGCGGCGCACGCGGCTCGACGACGACCTTCGCGCAGCGCGAGCTCGGCGACGTGCTGCTCGCCTGGGAGAACGAGGCTTTCCTGTCCTTCAAGGAGTTCGGCGAGGACAAGTTCGAGATCGTCTATCCGTCGATCTCGATCCTGGCCGAGCCGCCTGTGGCGCTCGTCGACGGCAACGTCGACAAGAACGGCACGCGCAAGGCCGCCGAGGCCTATCTCAACCTGCTCTACGACAAGGAAGGGCAGACGATCGCGGCCAAGAACTACTACCGCCCGATCAAGCCCGAGCTCGCCAATCCGGACGACGTCAAGCGCTTCAAGGATCTGAAGCTCGTCACCATCGACAAGGATTTCGGCGGCTGGAAGAAGGCCCAGGCCGAGCATTTCGGCGACGGCGGCACCTTCGACCAGATCTACAAGCCGCAGTGAGATTCACGCTCTCCTGAGCCTCCGCGGCCGGAGTTGATCCGGCCGCGGCCTTTTTTTTGTGTTCCAACGGCGCGGAAAGTCTGCTTGACCCACGTCTCGACGATCGCCGAAGGCGACCTTGCATCAGCTTCGTCCGGCTGGACCGGCGAAGCGAACCGGAAGCGACGGATGCCGCAGTTCCGCACGCCGAGCGCGATACCGGGCTTCGGCCTGACTTACGGCTTCGTCTGGTTGTATCTCTCGATCATCATCCTCATTCCGCTCGGCGCGGTCGTCCTCTGGGCGGCCTCGCTTGGCCCGGCGAAGCTCGTCGCGATCCTGACGCGCCCGGACACCTTCTCCGCGCTGAGGCTCTCCTTCGGACTCTCGCTGCTCGCCGCCGGCGTCAACGCTGTCTTCGGCCTGATCGTAGCCTGGGTGCTGACCCGCTACTCCTTCCCCGGCAGGCGCTTCTTCGACGCCGCGGTCGACCTGCCGTTCGCGCTGCCGACTGCGGTCGCCGGCATCGCGCTCACCGCGATCTACGCGCAGAACGGCTGGGTCGGCTCCCTGTTCGCGCCGGGGAGCCTGTGGGCGTCGGTTTTCGGCCCGCTCAAGATCGCCTACACGCCGCTTGGCATCTTCGTGGCGCTCGTCTTCATCGGACTGCCTTTCGTGGTGCGAACCCTGCAGCCGGTGCTGGTCGATCTCGACAAGGAGCTCGAGGAGGCCTCGGCGACCCTCGGCGCACGGCGTCCGACGACCCTGTTCAAGGTGATCCTACCGACGCTCGCGCCGGCGCTGCTGACCGGCTTCGCGCTGGCTTTCGCCCGCGCTGTCGGCGAATACGGCTCGGTGATCTTCATCGCCGGCAACATTCCGGGCGTTTCCGAGATCGCGCCGCTGCTGATCATCACGCGGCTCGAGCAGTTCGACTATGGCGGGGCGACCGCGATCGCGACCGCGATGCTGGCGCTGTCATTCGTCATCCTGCTCCTGGTGAACTTCACCGAGGCCTGGTCGCGGAAGAGGCTCGGCCATGTCCGCTGACACGCTCGCGGTCGCGCCCAGCGCCGGAACGGTCGCGCCGGTCCGCCTGCCGAGTCCGGTGACGGAAAGCCCTGTCGCGAAGGCCGTACTGATCGCGCTCGCGGTCGGGTTCCTCGCCTTCTTTCTCCTGCTGCCGCTGGCCGCTGTCTTCGTCGAGGCGTTCCGCAAGGGCGTCGGGGCCTATCTCGAGTCCTTCGAGGACCCCGACACGCTCTCGGCGGTGTGGCTGACGGTCGTGGTCGCGCTGATCGCGGTGCCGCTCAACATCGTCTTCGGACTCGCGGCGTCTTGGGCGATCGCCAAGTTCGAGTTCAAGGGCAAGAGCTTCCTGCTTTCTCTGATCGATCTGCCGTTCTCGGTGTCTCCCGTCGTTTCGGGCATGTGCTACGTGCTGCTGTTCGGCGCGAACGGCGTGCTGGGACCGTGGCTCGCCAAGCATGACCTTCAGATCATCTTCGCGCTGCCGGGGCTCGTGCTCGCCACGATCTTCGTGACGTTTCCCTTCGTCGCCCGCGAGCTGATCCCGCTGATGCAGGAGCAAGGCACGAGCGAGGAGGAGGCGGCGCTGTCGCTCGGCGCCGGCGGCTTCCGTACCTTCTGGTCGGTGACGCTGCCGAACGTGCGCTGGGCGCTGCTCTACGGCGTGCTGCTCTGCAACGCCCGCGCGATGGGCGAGTTCGGCGCCGTCTCTGTGGTCTCCGGCCATCTGCGTGGCCTTACCAACACGATCCCGCTGCAGGTCGAGATCCTCTACAACGACTACAACTTCGTCGCGGCCTTCGCGGTCGCCTCGGTGCTGGCCGGCCTCGGCCTCGTCACCCTCGCCATCAAGACGGGCCTCGAGTGGCGCTACGGCGACCAGATCTCGGCCGCGCACCGCCACTGACCTTTCGGAGACGACCCGTGGAACTGAAGATCCGAAACCTCCGCAAGGAGTACGGCAACTTCCCGGCCCTGAACGGCGTGAACCTCGACATCCGCTCGGGCGAGCTGATCGCGCTGCTCGGCCCGTCGGGCTCCGGCAAGACAACGCTCCTGCGCGCGATCGCCGGCCTCGAAATGCCCGACGGCGGCCAGATCTTCTTCGGCGAGCGCGACGCTTCGCGGCAGAGCGTCCAGCAGCGGCACGTCGGCTTCGTCTTCCAGCACTATGCGCTGTTCAAGCACATGAAGGTGCTCGACAACATCGCCTTCGGCATGCGCTACGGCCAGGGCCGCCGGAAAAGCGAGGCGCAGATCCGCCAGAAAGTGCTGGAGCTGCTCGATCTCGTTCAGCTGAACGGGCTGGAGGGTCGATATCCCTCGCAGCTCTCCGGCGGTCAGCGTCAGCGCGTTGCCCTCGCCCGCGCGCTCGCCATTGAGCCGCAGGTGCTGCTGCTCGACGAGCCTTTCGGCGCGCTCGACGCGCAGGTCCGCAAGGGATTGCGGCGCTGGCTCCGCCAGATCCACGACGAGACCGGCCACACCACCGTCTTCGTGACCCACGACCAGGAGGAGGCGATGGAGCTCTCCGACCGCGTCGCGGTGCTGCACAAGGGCGGCCTGCAGCAGGTGGGCACGCCGGACGAGATCTACGACAATCCGGCGACGCCCTTCGTCTACGCCTTCATCGGCGATTCCACGTCGCTGCCGGTGGACCTCCGGAACGGCGAGGCGGTCTTCGAAGGCCGCGCGCTGCGGATCAGCCGCGTCGATTCTCCGGACGGTCCGGGCCGTCTGCACATCCGCCCTCAGGACGTCACGCTGACCGCGCCGTCTGACGGAGTGGTGCACGGCAAGATCATCGGCCTGCGCCGCTCCGGGGGCTATCGGCGCGCCGACATCTCGGTCGGCGTCAAGCATGACCGCGTCGAGGCGCTGCTGCCTCCGGAGCAGGAGGTGTCCGTTGGCGACGAGGTCGGGCTCGACTTCCGGCGCTACGCCGCCTTCGCCGAGGATCGGGAACCGCCGAAGCTCGGCCTCGCCCGCAAGGCCGCCTGAGGCGGGCGGCTCGTCAACGCTTCGCTCGCGTCGGCCGACTGCCGACGTAAAGCGCGCCCGCAAGAACGAGCGCCACAGTCGCCGCAATTGCGACCGGCGGGGCGCCGGACAGGCTGACCAGCACGATCGACAGGCCCATTCCCGCGAAGGCGGCGATTTTGCCCTTCATCGGGATCGCGCCATCGCTGCGCCAGGCCACGACCGAGGGCCCGAGCTGCGGGTGTTCGAGCAGCCAGCGCTCGAGCCGCGGCGAGCCGCGCGCGAAGCATCCGGCGGCGAGAATCAGGAAGATCGTGCCCGGCATGACCGGCAGGATCAGCCCGACGACGCCGAGCGCCGTCAGCGCGAGCCCCCCCGCCAGCCAGGCGAGACGCGACGCCGCGCCCGGCGCGGGCGCAGTCCGTGGTCTTCGCGGCGGGGTCGGAAGGTGCATGGTCCGGCGACTCCCTATCGCATCGCCGATCGAGCGCGCCACATGTTATGACGGATGACGCGACGCAGCGGCTGTTGCTGCGCCGCACGGGGACTTTTCGGCGGAGCGCGATGACGCAGTCTTCCCCCGGGCCATTGCCCAATGCGCTCGGATCCCTCGGCGAGCCGGTCCCGCCGCCGAAGCCGCACGGGACGGCGCGGCTGCGCAACTATTTCCTCACCGGCCTCGTGGTCGCGGGGCCGGTGGCCATCACGATCTGGCTCACCCTCTGGCTGATCAACCTGATCGACGGCTGGGTGAAGCCGCTGATCCCGCCGGCCTGGAACCCGAACAGCTACCTGCCGGTCGCCGTTCCGGGCGTCGGCGTGCTGGCGGCGGTGATCGGGCTGACCATTCTGGGCGCCCTGACCGCGAACCTCGTCGGCCGCACCATCGTGCAGTCCGGCGAGAGCGTGCTCGACCGCATGCCCGTGGTTCGCTCGCTCTACAAGGGCGTGAAGCAGATCTTCGAGACGGTGTTCAAGCAGGACGGCACCAGCTTCCGCCGCGTCGGTCTGATCGAGTGGCCAGGGCCCGGCATGTGGTCCATCTGTTTCATCACCGAGCCGGCGCGCGGCGCGCTCGCGGCGGGGCTGCCGGGCCCGGACCATGTGTGCCTGTTCGTGCCCTGCACCCCCAACCCGACAACCGGCTATCTGGTGATGATGGAGGAGTCGAAAGTCGTCGAGATCGGGGTGACCAGCGACGAGGCCTTCAAGCTCATCATGTCCATGGGCATCATCCAGCCGCCCGATCTCCTGGCGCCGACGAAGCCCGAGGCGCCGCCGTCGCCGCCAGCCTCGGCCGAGCCGGCGCGGCGCCCCGAAGAGGCTGTGGCGGCCAGGTAGGCCGGCCCAAGGCGCTGTTAAGAATTCCTGATCTCCGGCGCGCCGCAAGCCAGCTATGCTGAACGCACGGGTAGCGTGGCGCCGCCCTTGCTTCGACCTATCGACGAAAGTCGTACGAGAGGAGCACGGCATGGGCGTCGCAGAACTGGTCGTCGCGATCTGTCTTCAGGCGGAGCCGGCCGCCTGCCGCATCTTTCATCATCGCTCGCCGTCCGCGATGCAGGGTTGCGCCATCGTCGAGGACGTGGATCCGGTCACGGTCGAACCCGGCTGGTATCTCGCCCGCTGGACCTGCAAGTGGAAAAGGTGAGGGCGCTCATCCGGCCCGCAGCAGCCGCACGGCGGCGTCGCGCTCGAACAGGTGGAGCAGCAGCCTGAGCGCTTCGCCGCGCTCGCCGGTGAGATGCGGGTCGCGTGACAGGATCAGCCCGGCGTCGTCATGGGCGATTCGGGCAAGTTCGCCATGGACCTCCATGCGCGCCAGCCGGAACACGGCGGCGCCGGATTGGCGGGCGCCGAGCACTTCGCCTTCGCCGCGCAGCTCGAGATCCTTCTCGGCGATGACGAACCCATCCTCGGTGTCGCGCAGCGTCTCGAGACGCGCCTTCGCGGTCTCGCCGAGCGGGCCTTTCCACAGCAGGAGGCAGGTCGACCGACCAACCCCGCGTCCGACCCGGCCGCGGAGCTGATGGAGCTGCGCCAGGCCAAAGCGCTCGGCGTGCTCGATCACCATCACCGTCGCCTCGGGCACGTTGACGCCAACCTCGATCACGGTCGTGGCGACGAGGATCGGCGTCTCGCCCGACACGAACCGCTCGACCGCCGCATCCTTCTCGGCGCCCTTCATCCGGCCGTGGACAAGGCCCACGCGCCCGGGAAAGACTTCCGAGAGCGCGCCGAAGCGATCCTCGGCTGCGGCGACGTCGAGCGTCTCCGACTGCTCGACCAACGGGCAGACCCAATAGACGCGCGCGCCTTTCTCCATCGCGCGGCCGATGGCGCCGATCGTCTCCTCGAGCCGTTCGAGGCTGACGAGCCTTGTGTCGATCGGCGTGCGGCCGGGCGGCTTCTCGTCGAGCGCGGAATGATCCATGTCGCCGAAGGCGGTCAGCACGAGCGTGCGCGGGATCGGCGTCGCCGTCATCACCAGCACGTCGACCGCGACGCCCTTCTGGGCGAGGGCAAGACGCTGGCGGACGCCGAACTTGTGCTGCTCGTCGACGATCGCGAGAGCGAGGTCGTGGAACACGACATCGTCCTGGAACAGCGCGTGGGTGCCGACCAGAAGGTCGATCCCGCCGTCCTCGAGCCGCATCAGCAGTTCGGCGCGCTCGCGGCCCTTCTCGCGCCCGGTGAGCAGCGCGACGCGGACGCCGGCCGCCGAGGCCAGCGGCTCCAGCGTCGCGAGGTGCTGGCGCGCGAGGATCTCGGTCGGCGCCATGAGCGCCGCCTGACGTCGGGCCTCGACCACCGTCGCCGCGGCGAGCAGCGCCACCACCGTCTTGCCGGAGCCGACGTCCCCCTGGAGCAGGCGGAGCATGCGCTGCTCGGCTGCGAGGTCGGCGCGGATCGCCTCCAGCGCGCGCGTCTGAGCGCCCGTCAGCGCGAAGGGCAAGGCCGCCTCGATCTTTCGGGAGAGCCCTCCGTCGCCCTTGGTCGAGCGCCCCGCGCCGCGGCGCATCTGCGCGCGGACGAGCCTCAGCGCCAGCTGATTCGCCAGCAGCTCGTCATAGGCGAGGCGGGTCAGCGCCGGCCCGTCCGCAGCGACGTCCTGCGGCCGACGCGGCCTGTGCAGGGCGTCGAGCGCCTCGCGGAAGGCGGGGAAATCGCGTGCGGCGAGGAAGGCCGGGTCCTGCCATTCCGGCAGTTCCGGCACGCGCTCCAGCGCCGCTCGCGCGAGCTTCGAGACGAGGCCGTGCGTCAGTCCTTCGACCAGCGGATAGGTCGGCTCGACGGGCGGCAGCTTGGCCAGCCCGGCCGCGTCGAGCACGTGGGACGGATGCACCATCTGGAACGCGCCGTCGAACAGCTCCGGCGCGCCCGACACCCAGCGCGTCTCGCCGAACGGTAGGAGTTTTTCGATGTAGGCGGCGTTCGCGCGGAAGAAGACCAGGGTCATCGCGCCCGTCGCGTCGGCGACGACCACACGGTATGGCGCGCGGGTCGAGCGCGGCGGCTGGTGGCGCTCCACCTGGACCTCGACGGTCGCGACCTCGCCGGGAACGAGTTCGGAGATCGTCGGACGCGCGCGGCGGTCGATCGCGCCGCTTGGGGCGTGGGTGAGGACGTCGATGACGCGCGGACCGGTGTCGGGCGCGTCGGGAAGCAGCCGCGCCAACGCCTTCGCGACCTTGGGGCCGACGCCGGGCAGGGAGGTCGCGGCGGAAAACAGCGGATCAAGGCGGGAGTCGCGCATCGGCTCGATTGAGGCCGGAGGCGCGGCGCGGCGCAAGGGGAGGGCGCCGCCGCGCCGCGTTTTCCGGAGCGGCCCGAGGCTGGATCGCCCCGGGCCGCTGGTTGTCGCGATCAGTTCGGCAGCGCGCCGAACGACCAGGGCGCGGAGCTCGTCTGCACGAACAGCGTGACCTGACCGCCCTTTTCGAGCGCGTCGTATTGCGCCGTCGGAACCGAGATCGTCATCGACTTTCCGTCCGCCGACACGTCGCCGCCCTCCACGATGGTCGAGCCGACCTTCAGCTTCGGAAAGGCGCCCGTGACCGGGAAGCTCCGCTTGGACGACAGCACGATCTCGACCGCCGGGGCGCCGGCGCGCGCGTCGGCCTTGGCGGCCGAGGCGTTCGTCCGGACGACGCGGATGCTGTTGCCGTCGGCCTGCGCGGACGGCGCCGCCTTCGCCGGAGCCGCGGCGGAGACGGCGTCCGAAGCCGCGGCCACGAGGGCCTTGGCTTCGCCGCCGGAGCCCGCCGCGACCGTCGAGGCCGTCACCGCGCCGATGTCCACGACGCCCCGCGACCTGTTCTCGAGGGTGAAGCGCACGCCCTTCACCTCGGCGAGATCGACGCCGCTGAAGGCCTCGAGCGGAATCTCGGCCGTGTAGAGCGTCGAATGCAGGTAGTCGTCGGGAGTGTCGACGAAGGCGCCGAAGTTCGGTCCGGCCGGCCGGCTGATGCGCAGGATCGACGTCGTCGGCACCTCCTCCGACAGCTTGCCCTTCTTGCCGACGAGGGCGACCGTGTACTTCATCTCGCCGTTCTTCGAAGGCAGCTTCTCGCAGATCTTGGCGTAACAGCGCAGCGCAGTGCGGAAGGCGAGCGTCTTGAACTTGGAGAGGTCCTCGCCGCCCGCGCCGAAGTTGAGCTGGAAGTAGCGCGTGTCCGCCTCGCCCGGCGCCCAGCTGACCGTCGCGACGCGCACGGACGGGTCGTGCTCGTACGAGGCTGGCTGCTTGACGACGTCCACTCCGACCGTGGTGAACGCCACGCCGTCGTCGCTTCCTTCGCCCTCGCTCGTGAAGCTCTCGAGCAGTTTCACCTGCTTGCCGATCGGGCCCGGCAGGTAGCCGCGCTCATAGCGGGTGATCTGCACGAGCGACTGGGGCAGGTCGACGGCCGGATCGAAGCGCGCGGCGAGGTTCGTCACCGGCTTCGTTCCGACGGTCGCGCGGAAGAACGGCACCAGCGTCTTGAACGCGGTCTCCTGCTGGGGCAGCGAGCGGCCGTTCGCAGGGAAGATTTGGTTGGAGCCGCGGCAGCCGTCCGAGTCGGAGGCGAGCCATTCCGTGTTGTAGGCGTTGTGGTTGGCGCCCCAGACGTGGAACGTGCCGTGGAACGCCTCGACCTTGTCCTTCGGCGTGATGCGCGAGAAGACGCGGTCGAACACCTTCATGCCCTGCAGGTTGTAGACGTCGCCGTCGCAGCCGGGCAGCAGGATCATGCTGTTGACGCCGTCGGCGTCGAGCACGCGCCCGGTCTGACCGTCGACCGGTCCGATCTCGAACAGCGACCGGATGGTCATCGGCTCGATCAGCGGAGCGAAGGGGCTGCCTTCGTCACGATACTGCTGCAGCGCGGCCCGCACGCCCTCGCCGCCGCGGCTGTGGCCCATCATGCCGACCTGCGAGAAGTCCAGCTTGCCCTTCGGGTCGAAGCCGAGCGACTCGGGCGGGGGGATGTCGCCCTTTCCGCGGTTCCAGTCGGAGAGCAGCGCGAGGTGGCGGAGGATGAGCCGGCCGCGCATCAGGTTGAGGCCGCGATCGACGTCCGGGATGCCGGCGCCGGCGGTGATGCCCCGATTGGCGTTGATCGAGACGACGACATAGCCCCAGGAGGCGAGTTCCTCGGCGAGATAGGCGTAGCCGAGATGGTTCGGCGTGACGACGTAGCCTTCCGGGCAGGCGCCGGTCGTCGTGTAGTCGGCGCGGTTGTCGATCCGCACGCCTGCGGCGGTGTCGTAGTAGCCGCAGGTGCCGTGATTTCCATGCAGGAAGATCAACAGCGGCGACTTCTTCGCCACGGTGGCCGGGCGGTAGACCTCGGCCCAGAGGTCGACCATGCGGTCGGTCGCAACCAGCGGCTCGGATCGGGCCTCGAACTTGTAGGATCCGGTGACGACTTTGTTCGGCCCGTTGAGCGCGGACGCGGACGAAGACAAGCCCACGGCGAGCGCAAGCGCCGCCGCGAGCGATTGGAGCATCTTTTTCATCGGAATGTCTCTGCAGAGGGGGGTAGCTGCAGAGCGGATGCTAGGCGGCGCAATTCTGGCGTACCAAGGCCATATTATGGCCGCAGATCCGCCGCTCTCGCCCAGAATTTGGGTCCGATCCAGTTTTTAGAACGATGCGATCGTTTTTCGGCGCATGGGGCCCCGGCGGCGAATCCCTGCGCCGCCCCTGAGAAAGGGCTGTCCGCCGGGCGGCGGTCGCAGGCGCGAAGGCGGGGCGACAGAGCCTGCCGACGCTCGCGTCACGCCGCCTTTTTAGGCGCCTCGGCGATGCGGACGAGCTCGCGAAGCAGCTTGGCGGCGCCCTTGAGGCGGGCGTTCGTCGTCGCCCATTCGCGCTTGAAGACGACCTTCATGTCCGGCCGCACCTTCGCGTTCGGCCCCTCCTCGCGCGCGAGGTGCATGACGAGACCGTCGGGGTTCGCGAAAGAGTTGTCGCGGAACGACAGCACGACGCCCTTCGGACCGGCGTCGATCTTCTCGACGTTGGCGCGGCGGCACAGCGCCTTGATGGCGGCGATCTCGAGCAATTGCTTGACCTCGGTCGGCGGAGGGCCGAAGCGGTCGGCGAGTTCGGCGGCGAAGGCGTCGAGGCTCTCGTCCTTGTCGATCTCGGCGAGGCGGCGGTAGAGCGACAGGCGCACGGCAAGGTCGGCGACGTACTCTTCCGGGATCATCACCGGCGCGCCGAGCGTGATCTGCGGCGACCAGCGGTCGTCCGCGACCTCGGCGCCGCCCTCCTTCAGCGCCTCGACGGCGTCGGCCAGCATCTGCTGGTAGAGCTCGTAGCCGACCTCGCGGATATGGCCGGACTGTTCTTCGCCCAGCAGGTTGCCGGCGCCGCGGATGTCGAGGTCGTGGCTCGCCAGCTGGAAGCCGGCGCCGAGACCCTCCAGCGACTGCAGCACCTTCAAGCGGCGTTCCGCGTTGACGGTGAGCGTCTTGTTCGCCGGCACGGTGAACAGCGCGTAGGCGCGCGTTTTGGACCGGCCGACGCGTCCGCGCAGCTGGTAGAGCGCGGCGAGGCCGAACATGTCGGCGCGGTAGACGACGAGCGTGTTGGCGTTCGGGATGTCGAGGCCGGATTCCACGATCGCCGTCGAGAGCAGCACGTCGAAGCGGCCCTCGTAGAAGTCGGTCATGACCTTCTCGAGCTCGGTCGCGCCCATCTGGCCGTGCGCCACGGCGACCTTCACCTCGGGCACCTCGGAGGCGAGGAAGGCGCGCGCCTCGGCGATGTCCTCGATGCGCGGGCAGACGAAGAAGGACTGGCCGGAGCGGTAGCGCTCGCGCAGCAGGGCCTCGCGCACGATCAGCGGGTCGAACGGCGCGACGAACGAACGGACGGCGAGGCGATCCACCGGCGGCGTCGCGATCATCGAGAGCTCGCGCACGCCCGTCATGGCGAGCTGGAGCGTGCGCGGGATCGGCGTCGCCGACAGCGTCAGCACGTGGACCTCGGCGCGAAGCTGCTTCAGCCGCTCCTTGTGGCCGACGCCGAAGTGCTGCTCCTCGTCGACGATGACGAGGCCGAGATCCCTGAACTCGACCGACTTGCCCAGCAAAGCGTGGGTGCCGACGACGATGTCGACGTCGCCGGAGGCGAGGCCCTTCTTGGTCTCGTTGATCTCCTTGGCGGCGACGAAGCGCGAGGCGTGCGCGACCTTCAGCGGCAGGCCGCGGAAGCGGTCGGCGAAGGTCTTGAAGTGCTGGCGCGACAGCAGCGTGGTCGGCACGACGACCGCCACCTGCCGCCCGCTCATCGCGGTGACGAAGGCTGCGCGCAGCGCGACCTCCGTCTTGCCGAAGCCGACGTCGCCGCAGATCAGCCGGTCCATCGGGCGGCCGGCGGCGAGATCGTCCAGCACGGCGTCGATCGCGGCCTGCTGGTCTTCGGTCTCGTCATAGGGGAAGCGCGCCGCGAACTCGTCGTAGAGCCCTTCCGGCGGCACGCTGCGCGGCGCCTCCTTGGTCATGCGGGCGGCGGCGATCTTAATCAGCTCGCCCGCCATCTCGCGGATGCGGTTCTTGAGCTTGGCCTTGCGGCCCTGCCAGCCGACTCCGCCGAGCTTGTCGAGCTGCGCCTCGGTGTCCTCCGAGCCGTAGCGCGACAGCAGTTCGATGTTCTCGACGGGCAGGAACAGCTTGTCGTTGTTGGCGTAATGCAGCTCGACGCAGTCATGCGGCGCGCCGGCCGCCTCGATGGTCTTGAGGCCAACGAAGCGGCCGATGCCGTGGTCGACATGGACGACGAGATCGCCAGCGGCGAGGCCGGCGGCCTCGGTCAGGTAGTCCTGCGCGCGCCGCTTCTTCTTCGGACCGCGGGCAAGGCGGTCGCCCAGGATGTCCTGTTCGGCGACAATTGCGACGTCGTCGGTCTCGAACCCCTGTTCGAGGCCGAGCACCGCAAGCGCGACCGCGTCCGGCGGCAGCGCCATCGCGTCGCGCCAGCTCTTCACCGGCCGTGTCGCGGCGAGTCCGTGATCGCCGAGCACCGTGCCGAGGCGTTCGCGGGCGCCCTCGCTCCAGGCGGCGACGATCACGCGCCGGCCGTCCTCGCGCAGCGCGCGAATATGTCCGACGACGGCGTCGAAGACGTTGGCGTTCTCGTCCGCGCGCTCCGCCGCGAAGCTGCGCCCCGTCCGGGCGCCGGCGTCGAGTGTCTTCCCGCCCTGGCCGGATGGCAGCGCGAAAGGCGTCAGGCGGATCGGCGCCGCCGCCTCCAGCCGCTCGTTCCATTCCTTCGGCGCGAGATAAAGCGCGTCGGCCGGCAGCGGCTTATAGGCCCCGCCGGACTTGTCGTGCTTCAGAGCTTCCACGCGGGCGTCGTGATAGTCTGCGATGTGGGCGAGCCGCTCGCCGGCCGCGTCCTCGACCAGCGGATCGAGCACGAAGCGAGCCTCCGGCAGGTGGTCGAACAGCGTGGCGAGGCGTTCGTGGAACAGCGGCAGCCAGTGCTCCATGCCGGGATAGCGTCGGCCCTCGCTGATCGCGGCGTAGAGCTGGTCGTCGCGGCCGGGCGCGCCGAAGGTTGCGGCGTAGGACTGGCGGAACCGGCGGATGGTCTCGGAGGTGAGTTGCACCTCGGACATCGGCACGAGGTCGAGCGCCCGGAGCTGGCCGGTCGAGCGCTGCGTCTCGGGATCGAAGGGGCGGATGGTCTCGAGCTGGTCGCCGAAGAAATCGAGGCGGATCGGCTCGGCGTGGCCGGCCGGAAACAGATCCACGATGCCGCCGCGGATGGCGTATTCGCCGTAGTCGCGGACGGTCGAGGCCCGCATGAAGCCGTTGATCTCGAGCCACTCGGCGAGCGCCTTGATGTCGACGACGTTGCCAGGCGCCGCCGAAAAGCTCTGGCGCGCGACTGTCTCAGGGGCCGCAATCCGCTGGAGCGCGGCGTTGACGGTGGTCAGCACCACGCGCGGTTTTTCCCCGCCGCGCGAGGCGGAGATGCGGGCGAGGGCGGTGGTGCGCGCCGCGACGACCGCGGCGTTGGGCGACACGCGGTCGTAGGGCTGGCAGTCCCAGTTGGGAAAGGTCAGGACCTCGACGTCCGGCGCCATGAAGGCGAGCGCGCGCTCCATCGCCGCCATCCGCGCGCTGTCGCGCGAGACATGGACGACGCCGGCGGAATCGTACGCCTTGCCGACGAGCGCGCGCGCCAGATCGGCGACGACGAGGGCGTCGAAGCCGTCCGGGACGCTCGAAACGGTGACGGGCGCGCGGTCGAGCAGGGATTTGAGGTTCAGCGTCATGTCTTCAGAGAAAGGATAGCGCCGGCGTCCTGTCCCGGCCTTGAGCCGGGACCCATAGCCGCCCGCGCTTCGGAAAGGAATGCGGGGGACGTGGCGCTTGTT
This sequence comes from Chelatococcus sambhunathii, assembly GCA_031316315.1. Lineage (GTDB taxonomy): Bacteria > Pseudomonadota > Alphaproteobacteria > Rhizobiales > Methylopilaceae > Methylopila. Next base: position 21,776 of record JADBEO010000012.1, on the reverse strand, counting down.
CCGACAGGGGTCGAGGTTCTGGGTCCCGGCTCGAGGCCGGGACAAGGACGGAGACGAACCGCGTGCTTCGAGACGCCTCGCTGACGCGAGGCTCCTCAGCATGAGGATTGTTGAGTTTGGCGATCTCCACGCTCCTCATGCTAAGAAGCCCGTCAGGGCCGTCTCGAAGCGCGCAGTGCGTCTGTCCAATTCCTACCCGATGTGTTCGGTGGTCGGAAACGCCTCGTGGAACGCCTTCAACCGCCTGAACACCTCGGTGTCGTAGTTCGCCGGCGTCTCGGCTTTGCCCGCGATCCAGGCGAACAGGTCGCGGTCAGGAACCTCGATCAGCGCCTCGAACGCGGCGAATTCCTCTTCGTCGAAGCGATCGATCTCCGCGTCGGCGAAGCGGCCCATCAGCAGGTCCATCTCGCGCGTGCCGCGCCGCCAGGAGCGGTAGAGCGCGCGGCGCCGTGCGGGATCGAGCCCTTCGCCGGTTCGTGTGGTGCCGGTCATGACGAACTCCTCTAACTACCGGTGGCGCGCCTGTCAGGCCTACAGCGCCGGCCCGCCGATCAGCCCCTCGCGCATGACGAAGCGGCGCAGCGGGCGGATGCGCGAGATCGCGGCGAGGGCGAGCCCGCGCGCGGCCTGGACCGGCAGGAAATCGGTGAGAAGCGACCGGTTCAGCAGGTCCGTCGCGGCGGTCCGAGTCCAGGCGTCGGCGGCGCGCGCGCGGGCGTAGGCGGTGAGCGCCGCGTCTCCGCCGACGTCCCGCCCGGCCGCGCGCTCCGCCCGCGCGATGCGCGCGACGGCTGCGGCGTCGCGGACGCCGAGGTTCAGCCCTTGCGCGCCGATCGGCGGCAGCACATGGCCGGCCTCGCCGACGAGCATGACGCGGTTCGCCGAAAAACGCTTCGCCGCGCCGATGACGATCGGGAAACGGCCGACGCGCCCGTCGATCGAGAGACCGCCGAGCAGCCGTCCGCTCGCGGCGGTCGCCGCCTGCGAGAGCGCGTCGGGCGAAAGCGCCATCAGCCGGTCGGCATGCTCCGGCGTCACGCCCCAGACGAAGCTGGAGCGCAGCCCCGGCATGGGCACCATGGTGAAGGGGCCTTCCTCGGAATGGAGCTCCGTCGAGACGTCGCGGTGCGGCAGGCCGTGCGCGGCCGAGAAGGCGAGCGCGTCCTGCGGCGCGCGGCGAGTCTTGAAGCCGATCCCGGCCGCCTGCCGCAGAAGCGACTCGCGGCCGTCGGCGGCGATCGCGAGGCGCGCCGTCACGGTCCGGCCTGCGACCGAAATCTCAACGCCGTTTTCGCCCGGTCGGGCGGTCTCGGCGGCGGCCTCGATGAGGCGCGCGTTGGGCAACGAGCGGAGAGCCTCGCCGAGAGCGGCGGTGATGGCGGCGTTCGCGACGTTCCAGCCGAAGGCGTCGAGACCGAGCTCGGAGGCGTGGAACAGCGCCTCGGGCGCGCGGAACAGCCGGCGGCTGACGTCGACGATCCGGAGCGACCTGAGCGGCGCCGCCTGCGGCAGCAGATCGGACCAGACGCCGGCCGACCTGAGCACGGACACCGAGCCGTCGAGTAGGGCGGTCGTACGCGCGTCCGGACGAGGAGGAGGCGCCACCAGGACGGTCTCCGCGCCGGCCTGCGCCACGAGCAGCGCGGCGAGCAGCCCCGCCGGGCCGCCGCCCACCACAGCGACCTCGCAGGTCGTGGCGGTCATCTTGTGAAGTCTCGTTCGCGCATGGCGCGGACTATAGGGCGTCGCGCGCGCGGCGTCCTCCCGGCGACCCGCCGATGACCCCTGCGCGCTTTTGCGGGGACGGCTGCGGCTCTCGGCGAAGGTCCCGCTTCCCGCCCCGTCGTCTTGCCGTCATGGTCGCGCGATGGCCGCGACCGACCCGACCGAAGCCCCGCCTGACCTCTTGAGTCCGCCGCAACGGCTGGCGGCGCTCGCCGTGCATCTGTTCACGGCGTCCGGCGCGGCGCTCGGCTTCCTCGCATTGATCGCGGCGACGGAGCGCGACTTCGCCAAGATGTTCTTCTGGCTCGCGGTCGCGCTGCTCGTCGACGGCGTCGACGGGACGCTCGCGCGCAAGGCCCGTGTCCACACCCGCGCGCCGAAACTGTCGGGCGACGTGCTCGACCTCGTGGTCGACTATGTGACCTACGTGCTGGTCCCGGCCTATGCGCTCGCGGTCTCGGGGCTGATGCCGCACGGCTTTGGCGTCCCCGCCGCGCTTCTCGTCTGCGTGACGGCCGCGCTCTACTTCGCGACCACGGACATGAAGACGGAAGACCTGTTCTTCCGCGGCTTTCCCGGCATCTGGAACGTCGCGGCCTTCTATCTCTTCGTTCTGGCGCCGCCGCCCTGGATCGGTTTAGCGCTCGTCGTCGCCCTGTCCGCGCTGACCTTCGCGCCCATCGTGTTCGTGCATCCGATGCGGGTGAAGCTGCTGCGGCCGTTGACGCTGGCGGCCCTCCTCGCCTGGAGCGTTCTGGCCGCTCTCGCCGTCTGGAGCGACCTCAGACCTGATGCGTTCGTGATCTGGGGTCTCGTCGCGCTCGCCTTGTATTTCGTCTCCCTCGGTTTATTTCGCGGCCGCAACTTAAGTTGAACCCGAGGGAAACGACGCGCGATGCTTGAAGTCTTTTCGACGCCTGAAGCGTGGGCCGCACTGCTCACGTTGACGGCCATGGAGATCGTCCTCGGCATCGACAACGTCGTCTTCATCTCGGTCCTGGTCTCGAAGCTCCCGCAGCAACAGGCCGACCGCGCGCGCAAGCTCGGGCTTCTGCTCGCGCTCGTCTTCCGCATTGCCCTGCTGTTCATGTTGACCTGGCTGATCGCGCTGAAGGATCCGGTGCTCACGATCTTCGGCAAGGGCCTGTCCTGGCGCGACATCATCCTGATCGCCGGCGGCGGCTTCCTGATCGTCAAGGCGACGCTGGAGCTCCACAACTCGATCGAGGGCGAGGAGCACGGTTCCAAGAGCGGCGTTCAGGCGGCCTTCGCCGTCATCATCGCGCAGATCATCGTCATCGACCTCGTCTTCTCGATCGACTCGATCATCACGGCGATCGGCATGGCCGAGGACATCGAGGTCATGATCGCGGCCGTCATCATCGCCGTCGCGGTGATGTTCGTGTCGTCCGGCCCGATCTCGGCCTTCGTCGCCAAGCACCCGACCACGAAGGTGCTGGCGCTGTCCTTCCTGCTGCTGATCGGCATGGTGCTGGTCGCCGACGGTTTCGGCTTCCATGTCCCGAAGGGCTACATCTACGCCGCGATGGCCTTCTCGCTGCTGGTCGAGATGCTGAACGTGCTGGCCAAGACCAAGCGCGCGAAGCTGGCCCATGCCGCGGGCGTCGAGGACGCCCCGGCCAAGCCGCAGGAGCGCGTCGCGCCTTGAGCGGACCGGCGCGGGTCTGGCTCTTGTCGGACGCCGCGTCCTATGTGACGGGAGCGAACCTGCGCGTCGGCGGCGGTCGCTGACGCGCGTTCCCGCCGCAGGACGCGCAGATGAGACGCCTCGCCGCCGCGCTCCTCGCCATGGTCTCCGCGACGCCGGCGCTCGCCGCCGACACGCCGGACCGCGCCTGGGTCGAGAACCTCAGCCGCCCGACGCAATGCGCCGAACTCGACAACGTCGTGCTGACCTTCGCCAATCCGAAGGTCCGCAGATTCCGGATCGAGGCGAGCGCGCCGGTTTATCTGCCGGACCTGAAGTTCGACGCGACCAAGCCCGATTTCGAAAACTGCGAGTCGCCGAAGCCTGAACCCGCGTTCCGCTTCAAGCCGAGAACCCTGACGCTCTATGAGGACGCCGACGTCCGCCTCGATGGCGTGACGCTTGCGACCTCTTGGCGCGAGCGCGGCGCAGAGGTGATGGTCGGAGACAAGTCCTTCGGCGGCCTTCACCAGTTGCGCTGGATGCAGAGGGTCCGAGGGGCGTTCACGGAAATCCTCGTCGCGGACCTAGTCGGCGGGTCCTGGCGGGTGAAGCCCGTGCCCGGAGAGGCGTTTCCGGACGCGGCCTACGGCGCGGCGGTCCTCGTCGGCCCGGTCGAGGGCGGCGAACGGCCGATGGTCGACGTCGCCAGGCTGAAGGTGGACCCGGCGACGCGCGCTTTCCGCATGACCTTCGCGAAAGGCGGCGTCGGAGAGGTCCGCATCGCCGGCGTCGACGAGAAGAAGACCGTGCTCGACGTCTCGCTCGACGGATTGTCAGAGACAGATCCGCCGCGTCCCTTTGCGGCGCTGCGCTCCATGTTCGTGTCGCCGACCAAGGCCGATATCGCCCGCGTCAACTGGCGCACCGAGAAGGGCCTCTACAACGAGCCGGTGCTCGATTTTCAAGGCGCGAACGTCAGCGAGGCGCGGTTCGACCGGATCGAGCGATCGAGCCACAATACCAGCGCGCCGGACATCACCTTCCGCGACTTCGCGCCGGCTGCGCCCGCGCGATGAGGCCTTGCGGCCGAAATAACTTCCCCCACGCGCGCCGATGACTAGTTTGCGCTCGTGAACCGAGTGCGGCCGCGAGGCCGCGAAAGCGCGGGAGAGACGACGACATGGCCAAAGCGATCCGCGTCTATGAGACCGGCGGCCCGGAAGCGATGAAGTTCGAGGACGTCGACCTTCCGGCGCCCGGGCCGGGTGAGGCCGCCGTGCGCCACACCGCCGTCGGCGTCAACTTCCTCGACGTCTACTACCGCACCGGCGCCTATGTGGCGCCCGAGAATCCGTTCGGGCTCGGCTGCGAGGGGGCAGGCGTCGTAACGGCGGTCGGCGAGGGCGTGACCGAGGTCGCGGTCGGCGACCGCGTCGCCTATGGCAACAGCCCGCTCGGCGCCTATTCGACCGAGCGCGTCATGCCGGCCAAGGTCCTCGTGAGGATCCCTGACGGGGTGACCGACGAAACGGCGGCGGCCATCATGCTGAAGGGGATGACCGCGCAGTACCTGCTCCGCCGCACATTCCGGGTCGGCCCGGAGCACACCATCCTGTTCCACGCGGCGGCGGGCGGCGTCGGCCAGATCGCCTGCCAGTGGGCGGCGCATCTCGGCGCGACCGTCATCGGCACGGCCGGCGGCGAGGAGAAGGTCGCGCTCGCCAAGACCAAGGGCTGCACGCATGTCATCGACTACAAGCGCGAGAATTTCGTCGAGCGGGTGAAGGAGATCACCGGCGGCAAGGGCGTCGACGTCGTCTACGATAGCGTCGGCAAAGACGCCTTTCCAGGGTCGCTCGAGTGCCTCAAGCTCCGCGGCATGTGGGTGAGCTTTGGCCAGTCCTCGGGACCTGTCCCCGAGTTTCCGGTGGCGCTGCTCGGCAAGATGGGCTCCCTGTTCGCGACGCGCGCGAGCCTTTTCCATTATGTCGGCACCCGTCCCGAACTCGAGATGACGGCCGCCGACCTGTTCGACGTCGTGGGCTCAGGCAAGGTGAGGATCGACGTCAACCAGCGCTTCGCGCTCGCCGACGCGGCGGACGCCCACCGTGCGCTGGAGGGACGGGCGACCACGGGCTCGAGCGTCCTGCTGCCGTAGGGCTGGATCCGACGGCGCTGGCCCTCAGACCCTCGGCCGGGATGACGTTCCGGCCGGCAATTCCTATACTTCTCCTGACGACAACGGAGACGTCCGAGTCTCGATGCCCGCCTTCCGCACCGTTCGCCGCGTGCCGCACTCGCCCGACGAGATGTTCGATCTCGTGGCGGACGTCGAGAAGTATCCGCTGTTCCTGCCGCTCTGCGAGGCGCTCAGGATCCGGAAGAAGGAGGAGGGCGTGGCGCGGCCGGTGCTCGTCGCGGACATGACGATCGCCTACAAGATCTTCCGCGAGACCTTCACCAGCCGGGTGACGCTCGACCGCGACGCCAAGAAGATCCTCGTCGAATATCTCGACGGGCCCTTCAGGCACCTGGAGAACCGCTGGACCTTCCGCCCGCGCGAGGGCGGGGGCTCGGAGGTCGAGTTCTTCATCGAGTGGGAGCTGAAAAGCCGGTCGCTCGCCATGCTCGTGGGCTCCGTCTTCGACCGCGTGTTCCGTCGTTACGCCGAGGCCTTCGAGCAGCGGGCGGACACGGTCTACGGCGCGCGCCCCGCGCTCGCATGAGCCGCGCCGAGGGCCGGCTGGACGAGGCCGGCCTCATCGCGCGCTTCTTCAGGCCGCTCGCGGCGGCGCCCGGCGCCGCGCTCCTGTCGGACGACGCCGCCACCATCCCGACCGGCGACGGGCCCGATCTCGTCGTCACGACCGACGCGCTCGTCGCCGGCGTCCATTTCTTCCCCGACGATCCCGCCGACGCCGTCGCCCGCAAGGCGCTGAGGGTCAACCTCTCTGATCTCGCCGCCAAGGGCGCGCGGCCCGCGGGCTATCTTGTCACGCTCGCTTTGCCGGAGGACTGGGAGACCGACTGGCTCGACGGCTTCGCAGAGGGTCTCGCCGCGGACCAGGAGGAGTTCGTCGTCAGCCTGCTCGGCGGGGACACAGTCAGGACGCCCGGCCCGCTGATGATCTCCGTCACCGCGCTCGGCTTCGCGCAGGAGGGCCGCACGCCGCGCCGTGGCGGCGGTGCGCCGGGCCAGCGGCTCTACGTGACAGGAACGATCGGCGACGCCGCGCTCGGGTTGCGCCTGCGGCAGGACGAGCGCCTCGCGCTGAAGTGGGACCTCAGGCGCGACGAGCGCGAGCACCTGCTCGACCGTTACCTCATTCCCGAACCCCGTCTCGCCCTCGCAGGTGTGGTCGCGGCCTATGCGGCTGCCTCCATGGATCTTTCGGACGGCCTCGTGGGCGATCTCGAGAAGCTGGCCGAGGCCTCGCGCTGCGGCGCGATCCTCGAGGCGGACCGTGTGCCGCTCTCGCGCGCCGCCGCGCGCGCGATCCGGGCGGATCCGTCCTCGCTCACCGACGCGTTGACCGGCGGAGACGACTATGAGCTGCTGCTCGCGATCCACCCCGACGACGTCGACGCCTTCGAGCAGGAGGCGCGCGCCGCGGGCGTGCCGGTCGTCGACGTCGGCGCGCTGGTGGAGGGCGCAGGCGTCGAGGTCGAATCGAACGGCCGCCCCCTGGCGCTGGAGACGCGGTCCTTCTCCCACTTCTGACTGGGATTTGTGGCGCTTGCGCCACTCACCGCCCGCAACGGTCCGACCGTCTGATTGAAACCTCGAAATCGCGCACGCATGATGCGCCGCCGTCGAATCCTCGCCATTTTCACCGGTAGAGGTCCCGGGCCGGCATTCATTCACGAGCGAGGCGACGCGCCACATGCGACCCATTTCAACCCTCTTCGCGGCCGCGGCCGTCGGCTTCGGGGCTCTCTTCGCGGCGGGCTCCGCCCACGCCGCGCAGTGCGGCAACGACGGCTCTGGCTTCAGCGCCTGGGTCGAGGACTTCAAGTCGGAGGCGCAGGCGCGCGGCGTCTCGGCCCGCGTCGCCGACGCCGCCCTGTCCGGCGTCGCCTATGACCGCAGCCTGATCGCCTATGACCGCACCCAGCGCCCCTTCAAGCTGTCGCTGGAGCAGTTCATCGCCAAGCGCGCGCCCGCCTCGCTGATCAGCCAGGCCAAGTCGCGCTGGGCCAAGAACCGCGCGCTGTTCGACCGGGTCGAGGCGAAGTACGGCGTCGAGGCGCCGGTGATCCTCGCCATCTGGGGCATGGAGACCGCGTTCGGCGCGATCCAGGGCAAGAAGAACGTGTTCAACGGCCTCGCGACGCTCGCCTATGACTGCCGCCGCACCGAGAAGTTCCAGGGCGAGCTGATCGCCGCGATGCAACTCGTCGACAACGGTCAGCTCTCGATGAGCGAGATGCGCGGGGCCGAGCATGGCGAGATCGGGCAGGGCCAGTTCCTGCCGACCTCCTACCAGAAGTTCGGCGTCGACGGCGACGGCGACGGCCGCGTCGATATGGTCCGCTCCTCGGCCGACACGGTCGCCTCGATCGCCAACTACCTGCGCCAGCACGGCTGGTCACGCGGCGGCGGCTTCGATCAGTACGGCGCGCTCGCGGGCTGGAACGCCTCCTCGGTCTACCAGAAGGCCATCGCCTACGCGGCGAACAAGATCGCCGAATGACCTCGCGGGTCCGGCTGATTTAGCAGGACTTTTCCAAAGGCCGCGCTCGTTCAGGGCGCGGCCTTTCGACATTCGTACGAATGAGCCTTCGCAGAGGCTTACCGCATTGCGGAACGCACGCCGTTCTGGCAGCTTCCCGCCCGCTTGAAGGGCGAGAACGACTGCTCCCCCAACAAAACGACAGGCCGCTCGGCCGAAAGCCGAAGACGAGCCTGCGCAGTGGTCTTGAAACAGACTGAGGAACGCACGCGATGGCGCTGCTGCTGATCATCATTCTTGGACTCTTGTCCATCGTCTACGGCGCATGGGCGACGAAATCGCTGATCGCAGCGGACGCCGGCTCGGCGCGCATGCAGGAGATCGCGGGCGCCATCGCCGAGGGCGCGCAGGCCTATCTGCGGCGCCAGTACACCACGATCGGGATCGTGGGCGTCGTGATCTTCGTCCTTGTGTCCTACTTCCTCGGCCTCGCCGTCGGCGTCGGCTTCCTGATCGGCGCGGTGCTGTCGGGCGTCGCCGGCTTCATCGGCATGAACGTCTCGGTGCGCGCCAACGTCCGCACGGCGCAGGCGGCGTCCAAGTCGCTCGGCGCGGGCCTCGAGATCGCGTTCAAGTCGGGCGCGGTGACCGGAATGCTCGTCGCCGGCCTCGCGCTGCTCGGCGTCGCGATCTATTACGGCGTGCTGACCGGCGCGCTCGGCTACCAGCCCGGCGACCGCCTGGTGGTCGACGCGCTCGTGGCGCTCGGCTTCGGCGCCTCGCTGATCTCGATCTTCGCCCGTCTCGGCGGCGGCATCTTCACCAAGGGCGCGGACGTCGGCGGCGACCTCGTCGGCAAGGTCGAGGCCGGCATTCCCGAGGACGACCCACGCAATCCGGCGACCATCGCCGACAATGTCGGCGACAATGTCGGCGACTGCGCGGGGATGGCGGCGGACCTGTTCGAGACCTATGCGGTGACGGTCGTCGCCACGATGGTCCTCGCCTCGATCTTCTTTGCCGGCAACGCCGCGCTGTCCAGCCTGATGCTCTACCCGCTCGGCATCTGCGCCATCTGCATCGTGACGTCGATCGCCGGCACCTTCTTCGTGAAGCTGCCCGCCAGCCAGTCGATCATGGGCGCGCTCTATCGCGGCTTCGGCGTGGCGGCGGCGCTGTCCCTCGTCGGCATCGCGATCGCGACCGCGCTGCTGGTCGGTTTCTCGACCGAATACACCACCGCCGGCGGCACGACCTTCTCCGGCTGGGACCTCTATCTCTGCGCGATCGTCGGCCTGGTCATCACCGGGCTGATCGTCGTCATCACCGAATACTACACCGGCACCAACTTCCGGCCGGTGAAGTCGATCGCGGCCGCCTCCGTCACCGGCCACGGCACCAACGTCATCCAGGGCCTCGCTGTCTCGCTCGAGGCGACGGCGCTGCCGGCGCTGGTGATCATCGCCGGCATCATCGTCACCTACTCGCTCGCGGGCCTGTTCGGCATCGCGATCGCGGTGACGGCGATGCTCGCGCTCGCCGGCTTCGTCGTGGCGCTCGACGCCTTCGGCCCGGTCACGGACAACGCCGGCGGCATCGCCGAAATGGCGGGCCTGCCCGCCGAGGTGCGCAACTCGACAGACGCGCTCGACGCGGTCGGCAACACCACCAAGGCCGTCACGAAGGGCTACGCGATCGGCTCTGCCGGTCTTGGCGCACTGGTGCTGTTCGCGGCCTACACGTCCGACCTCAACCACTTCATCGCCAACGCCGCGCAGTACCCGTACTTTGCCAACGTGAAGCTCGATTTCTCGCTGGCGAACCCCTACGTCGTCGTCGGCCTGCTGTTCGGCGGCATGCTGCCGTTCCTGTTCGGCGCGATGGGCATGACCGCGGTCGGCCGCTGCGCCGGTTCGATCGTCGAGGAGGTCCGCCGACAGTTCCGCGAGAAGCCGGGCATCATGGAAGGCAAGGACCGTCCGGACTACGGGCGCGCCGTCGACCTGCTGACCAAGGCGGCGATCAAGGAGATGATCATCCCCTCGCTCCTGCCGGTGCTGTCGCCGATCGTCGGCTACTTCATCATCCTCGCGGTCGCCGGAAAGAGCGAAGCGTTCTCGGCCGTCGGCGCGATGCTGCTCGGCGTGATCGTGACGGGCCTGTTCGTCGCGCTCTCGATGACCTCGGGCGGCGGCGCGTGGGACAACGCCAAGAAGTACATCGAGGACGGCCATCACGGCGGCAAGGGTTCTGAAGCCCACAAGGCCGCGGTGACCGGCGACACGGTCGGCGATCCCTACAAGGACACGGCGGGCCCCGCGGTGAACCCGATGATCAAGATCACGAACATCGTGGCGCTGCTGCTGCTCGCGATCCTGGCGCACTCCGCCGGCTGAGCGGACAAGGCTCCGACGTCAACGGAACGGGCCGGCGCAAGCCGGCCCGTTTTTGTTTCGATCAGCCCTTCGTGGGCTTCAGATGCCGGCCATGGTCGGCGGCGTAGAGCGCGCTCGTCGCTTCGCCGACGCCGTCGAGCGCGCGGCCGACGATCACCAGCGCGGTGCGCTCGACGCCGAGCGGCGCCGCCTTCTCGACGATGTCGGCGAGCGTTCCGCGCACGATGGCCTCGTCCGGCCATGTCGCGCGCGCGACGAGGGCGACCGGGCAGTCCGCGCCGTAGAGCGGCGCCAGCTCCTCGGCGATGCGCGCCAGCTGCTTCGCCGCGAGATGCAGCACCAGCGTCCCGCGCGACGCGGCGACCGCCTCCAGCGTTTCGTCTGGCGGCATGGACGAGGCGCGGCCCGACAGGCGGCTCAGTGTGATCGTCTGCGCGATCTCCGGGACGGTCAGCTCGACGCCGAGACGCGCCGCCGCGGCTGCGAAGGCGGGGACGCCCGGCACGATCTCGTACGGAATTCCCCGCGTCTTCAGCGCCGCAAACTGCTCCGCCGTCGCGCCGTAGATCGACGGGTCGCCGGAATGGACCCGCGCGACGTCGAGGCCGGCGGCGTGCGCGGCCTCGAACTCCGCGACGATCTCGCCGAGCGACAGCGGCCCGGTGTCGATCACGCGCGCGTCGCTGGGCGCGAAGGCCACGACCTCCTCAGGCACCAGCGAACCGGCGTACAGGCAGACCGGGCAGAGGGAGATCAGGTCGCGGCCGCGGACGGTTATGAGATCGGGATCGCCGGGACCTGCGCCGATGAAATAGACGGTCATGTCAGCGCGGCTTGGCGACGGCGTATTGCGTGACCGGCATCGCCGGTCGCCAGCCGGTCATCCGGCCGACGGGATCGGCATAGGTCGCCTGCAGCCGCACGAGATCGCCGCCGAAGGCTTCGCGCGCCGCGACCAGCTTCGTCTCCGTCTCCAGCGTCACCGCATTTGCGACGAGACGTCCGCCGGGCTTCAGCGCCGCCCAGCAGATGTCGATCACACGTTCCGCCGTCGCGCCGCCGCCGAGGAAGATCGCGTCGGGACGGGGCAGGCCCGCCAGACCGTCCGGCGCGGCGGCTTCGCGCAGGTCGAGGCCGGGGACGCCGAGGCGGCTCGCGTTCTCCCGCGCGCGCGCCGCGCGGTCGGCGCGCGGCTCCAGCGCGATCGCCTTCGCGCCGCGGGCCGCGCGCATCCATTCGATGCCGATCGAGCCGGAGCCGGCGCCGACGTCCCAGAGCAGCGCGCCGGGCGTCGGCGCGAGGCGGGCGAGGGTGAGCGCCCGGATCTCGCGGCGGGTGATCTGGCCGTCGTTCAGGAACGCGTCGTCCGGCAATCCCGGTGAGCGCGGAAGCAGCCGCGCCTCGGGTCCGGCGACGGCTTCGATCGCCACTACGTTGAGCGGATCGAACCGCCTGGCGCCAACGTCCCGCGCGAGGAGGGGGAGGGCGGCGGCGCCAGGTCCGCCGAGACGTTCGAGCACGGTCAGCCGGCTGTCGCCATAGCCCTGCGCGACGAGCAGCGCCGCGGCTGCGGCGGGCGTCGCGCCGTCGGCGCTGAGCAGGACGATGCGGGCGCCGTCGAAAAGCTCGAGTGTGAGCTGCTCGATCGGCCGCCCGCAGGCGGAGACGACGGCCGTCTCGTTCACGGGCCAGACCATCGCGGCGCAGGCGAGCTGAAGGGAGGACGTCGCCGGCAGGACGGCGATCTCATTCGGGTCGATCCGCGAAGCCAGCGTCGCCGCGACGCCGTAGAACAGCGGATCGCCGCTCGCCAGCACCACGACGCTTCGCCCGCGCCAGCCGGCGACGACGTCGAGGAAGGGAAGCATGGGCGAGGGCCAGGCGTGGCGCTCCGCCGAGGGCGAGAGGGAAGCCGGAACGAGCGCAAGATGCCTCTCGCCGCCGACGACGAAGGCGGCGGCTTCCAGCGCGACGCGCGCCGGCTGGCTGAGCCCCGCCGCGCCGTCCTCGCCGACGCCGACGATGGTCAGCCATTTCGCGCCCGACGACGCCGGGGCGGAAGTCGATGGCGAAAATTTGAGGGCGGCGGAGGTCATGAGGGCTCGCGGAGGTCGGAACCCGACGTCTCTATCACGCCGCCTGACGCCTGATCATCTCTTCCGCTGCGGCGAGCGCTTCCGTCGCCGTCGCGACGACCACGCCTTCGGGCGGCGGCGGGCGGTCGACCAGGACGACCGGCAGGCCGCGCTCGCGCGCGACCGCGAGCTTCGCCGCCGCTCCGTCGCCGCCGCTGTTCGCCGTCACGACGCATCCGACGGCGAACCTGTCGAACAAGGCCCGCTCGTCCTCGATCGAGAACGGCCCGCGGCCATAGACGACATGCGTGTTGGGATGGTCGAAGGCGATGACGTGATTGTCGACGGTGCGGATCAGGTAGCGCAGGTCGTGACGGCTCGCGAAGGGCGCGATCTTGCCGCGGCCGACCGTCAGGAAGCAGGGACCGAAGGTGACCGGCGTGATCGCGGCCGCGGAGACGAGGTCTGGCGCGAAGCGCCAGTCGTCGCCGGGCTCCGGCGCCCAGGCGGGCCGCAGGACGTGCACGAGCGGGACGCCGGAATTCGCCGAGGCGGCCATGGCGTTCGCCGTCATCTTGGTGGCGAAGGGGTGGGTGGCGTCGATGATGAGGTCGATGTTCTCGACCGCGAGATAGGCGGTCAGTCCGGAGACGCCGCCAAACCCTCCGACGCGGAAGACGCCGACGGGCGCCCGCCTCGTCTCCGTCACCCCGGCGAAGGAGGTGACGACGTCATAGCCGGCGTCGTGGAACGCCTCGGCCGCGGCGAAGCCGTCGGACGAGCCGCCCAGAATGAGCACGCGCGGCGCGTCGTCATGGACGCGCGCGCGGGATTGTGCGGGATCGGCCGAACCGTCATGGTCCGGCGCATGTCGCCCGAGTTGTCGCATATCGCCCCGTCTCCGCTTGAACTGCCGCCCGCGCTCGCGCGCGCCATGCCGCCATTCCCCCCGGGAACGGTCTGGCTGGTCGGGGCGGGGCCCGGCGATCCGGGACTCGTCACGCTGCAGGCCGCCTGGGCGCTCGGCGAGGCCGACGCCCTCTATTTCGATGCGCTTGTAAATGCGGAGGTTTTGAGGCTGACGCGGGTCGATTGCGAGCGGATCTTCGTCGGCAAGCGCGCCGGTTGTCCGTCGCCGAAGCAGTCCGAGATCACGGCGCTGCTGGTCGGAGCGGCGCGGCGCGGCAAGCGGGTGGTGCGCCTGAAGGGCGGCGACCCCTACGTTTTCGGGCGCGGCGCCGAGGAGGCGCAGGGCCTCGTGGCGGCCGGCGTGCCGTTCCGCGTCTCACCGGGCGTCACCGCCGGCATCGGAGGACTGGCGGCGGCCGGCATTCCGGTGACCCATCGCGACGTCAACCAGTCCGTCACCTTCGTCACGGCGCACGACGCCAGCGGCGGCCTCTCCGAGAGGCTCGACTGGCCGGCGCTCTCGCGCGGCGCGCCGGTGCTGGTCGTCTATATGGGTTTCCGGCTGATGCGCGTGATCGCAGAGCGCCTGCTCGACGCGGGTCGGCCGGCGAGCGAACCGGTCGCGGTGGTCGCGAACGCCACCACCGATCGTCAGCAGGTCGCCCGCACCACGCTTGGCCGGCTTGCGGCCGGCCTCGACGTGGAGGGCATAGCGCCCCCCGCGATCATCGTGGTCGGCGGGGTCGTCGCGCTGGCTCCGGTCCTTGGCTTCGCTGCGGCGGCGCAGGGAGAGGCGCTGCACGCCGAGGCGCTCGGCGGGTGACGCCGGCTTTCGTCGTCGCGGCGCCTTCGAGCGGCTCGGGCAAGACGCTCGTCACGCTTGGGCTGCTGCGCGCCTTCCGCGACGCCGGCGTCGCGGCCGGCTCCGCCAAGATCGGCCCCGACTATATCGATCCCCGCTTCCATGCGGCGGCGAGCGGGCGCGCCTCGCTCAATCTCGACGGATGGGCGATGTCCCGCGAGCGCCTGCTCGCGCTCGCCTCGGACGCCGGCCGCGACGCCGAAGTGCTGGTCGTCGAGGGCGTGATGGGCCTGTTCGACAAGGCCGGCGAGCCGGGCCTCGGCGCCGGCGGAACCGCGGACGTCGCCAAGGCTCTTGGCGCATCAGTCGTGCTGGTCGTCGACGCCTCGGGCATGGCGCAGTCGGTCGGCGCGCTCGCCTCGGGGTTCCGGATCTTCGACCTCGATGTCGAGTTTGCAGGCGTGATCCTGAACCGGGTCGCGAGCCTGCGGCACGAGGCGCTGCTGCGGGAAGGCTGCGCTGCCGCCGGCGTGCCGGTCTTCGGCGCGATCCCCAGGCGGACGGAGCTCGGGACCCCCTCGCGGCATCTCGGGCTTGTCCAGGCCGAAGAACTCGAAGGGCTCGAACAGTTCATCGCGGCCGCCGCCCGGGAAGTCGCGGCCCATGTCGATCTCCCGGTGCTCAAGGCGATCGCCCGTTTTCCGTCGTCCGATTCCGACGCGCCGGCCTCGCCGCCGGTCCGGCCGCTCGGCGCGCGCATCGCGGTGGCCGACGACGTCGCCTTCCGCTTCGCCTATCCCCATGTGCTCGCCGGCTGGCGCGCCGCCGGGGCCGAGATCCTGCCGTTCTCGCCGCTGGCGGACGAGCCGCCGGATTCTTTCGCCGACGCCGTGTTCCTGCCCGGCGGCTATCCCGAGCTCCATGCCGGGCGGGTCTCCGCCGCCGCGCGGTTCGCGTCCGGCGTCCGCGCCGCCGCCGCTCGAGGCGCCATCGTCTATGGCGAGTGCGGCGGCTACATGGTCCTGGGCGAGGGGCTGATCGACGCCGACGGAGCGCGCCACCAGATGCTCGGCCTGCTGCCGCTCGAAACCTCGTTCAAGCGCCGCAAGCTCCACCTCGGCTATCGCCGCGCCGCCCTCGCGGCGAACGGCCCGCTCGGCCCGGCCGGACTGGACTGCCGGGCGCACGAGTTCCACTACGCGTCGACCCTCTGGGAGGGCGAGGCGGCGCCGCTGTTCCGGCTCGGCGAGGGGACGACGGCGGGACTCTCCGTCGGGACCGTCGCCGGATCGTTCCTGCACTTGATCGACGCCTCCTGATCAGGCGTCGCCGGCCGGCTCCAGGCGCTCGACGAGCGGATGGTCCGCGCCGGGAGGCGGGACGCGCGCGATCGTGTTCTTTCGGATCCGTTCCGGCCGCGACCGCCATGGCGGGACGCCGTCGACGGCGGCCGCATGCGCCTCCGCGAAGGCCACTAGGTCCGCGGCGTCCTCGGGGACGAGATTGCCGATCACGTAGGAGAACTTGCCCGCCGCCGCGACGGTGGCCGAACAGGCGCGCGAGCAGGCCGACTGACAGGCGATCGCCCGCACCTCCACCGCGGCGGCGTCGGTCGCCGCCCGCGCGACGGCTCTGACGAGGACCGAGCCTGCGGGTTCGGCGTCAGCGGCCGCTCCCTCCGGGCGGCAGGTGCGGCAGATCGTCAGAGTGGTGATCGTGCCCGCCATCAAGCGCGTCTCTCGGCTTCGGCGTAGTAGCGCATCGGCGAGGATCGGCGGTCACCTGTCGCTAAGTGCTTGTCGCAAGTCAGATTGACGCGGCGCAAAATCTGCTCAACTTTTCGGCGAGGGTGTTTAGGAGCGTTCATGAGGCACGGCGGCGATCTCGCGGCGGCGGAAGCCGCGTTCGGCCGACCGGCGAAGGGTTGGCTCGATCTGTCGACCGGCGTCAATCCCCATGCCTATCCGCTGCCGCCCTTCAGCGCCGAGGCGCTGACGCGGCTGCCGGATCCCGAGCACGTCAAGGACCTTCTTGCGACGGCGCGGCGCGCCTATGGCTGGAGCGCGGACACTCCAGCCGTCGCCGGTCCCGGCGCCCAGGCGATGATCCAGTTGCTGCCTTACCTGCGCGTGCGCGGCTCGGTGCTGGTCGTCGGGCCGACCTATGGCGAGCACGCCTACCTCTGGGCGCGCGCGGGCCATCAGGTGCGTGAGGCGTGGTCGCTCGCACATGCCGAGGACAGCCATGTCGTGGTGGTCGTCAATCCCGACAATCCTTCGGGGCGCACCACCGAGCCCGAGGTGCTGGCCAAGCTCGCCGCCGATCTCGCCAAGCGGGACGGGCTGCTGATCGTCGACGAGAGCTTCGCGGATGTTTCCGTCGAGACCGCGATTGGTCAGAGAGTCGGTCCGAAGGGCATGATCGTGCTGCGCTCGTTCGGAAAGTTCTATGGGCTGCCGGGCCTGCGGCTCGGCTTCGCCGCCGGCGACGCCGAGATGGTGAGCGAGCTCGCGGGCGAACTCGGGCCGTGGCCTGTCTCGGGACCGGCGCTAGAGGCGGGCAGGATCGCGCTCGCCGACGAGTCCTGGGCCGCGGCGACGCGTCTGCAGCTGACCGTCGAGGCGATGAAGCTCGACGCGATCCTCACCGACGCCGGCTTCGAGAACGTGCGGGGCTGCGACCTGTTCCGCACGGTCCGCCACCCAGCCGCCGGGGCTGTGCATCGCAAGCTGGCGCGCGCCGGCATCTGGTGCCGCGTCTTCGACGAACGCCCGGACCAGCTCCGTTTCGGTCTGCCGCCGGACGAGGAAGGCTTCGAACGGCTGAGGGCGGAACTGCGTAACGCGCTGCAGACGGCGGCCTGAAGGGCGCAGGGGTTTGGACATCGGCCATCACGCGGCCGCCATGCTGGTCGCGCTCGTCATCGACGCCGTCGTCGGCGATCCCGACGGGATCTGGCGGCGGCTCGCGCATCCCGTCGCGGTGATCGGCGCCGCGATCGGATGGTTCGACCGGCGCTTCAACCGGCTCGAGCTGGACGAGAGCGTCCGGAGGCGCAGGGGCGTCGTCGCGATCGCGGCCATTACGCTGGGGGCCGCAACGGTGGGCTGGCTGCTTGCCTTTCCGTTCCGCGACCACGGGTGGGGCGTCCTCGTCGAGGGCGCTATCGGCTCGATCCTGCTCGCGCAGAACAGCCTTTACGTCCATGTCGCGCGCGTCCGCGACGCCTTCTCCGCGGGAGGCCTGGGCGCTGCGCGCCACGCCGTGTCGATGATCGTCGGGCGCGATCCGACGAAGCTCGACGAGAGCGGCGTCGCCTGCGGCGCGATCGAATCCGCCGCCGAGAACTTCTCCGACGGCGTCGTCGCGCCCGTGTTCTGGGGCCTGCTGTTCGGGCTGCCCGGCCTGTTCGCTTACAAGGCGATCAACACCGCCGACAGCATGATCGGGCACCGGACCGAGCGCCACCGAGCCTTCGGTTGGGCCGCGGCGCGGCTCGACGACCTTGTGAACCTGCCGGCCTCGCGCCTCTCAGGCGCGATCGTCGCGTTCGCCGCGCTCGTCACCGGGCGTGACTGGCGCGCGGGCCTTGCCGCCATGCGCCGCGACGCGGGAAGCCACGCCTCGCCCAACGCCGGCTGGCCGGAGACCGCTTTCGCCGGCGCGCTCGGGATCGCGCTGGGCGGCCCGCGCGTCTATTCGGGCGTGACGCGCGACTTGCCTTACATGAACGCCGCGGGGCGCAAGACGCTGACGATCGGCGACATCGGCGAGGCGCTGCGCCTGTTGCGCGCCGCCTGCGTGGTCCATGCGGGGTTGGTGGCGTTGATCGCGGCGGCGTTCTTGGTCACCGCGTAACGCGCCGCGCTAGCCGCCGCGCCGATGCGCGATGCGGACGATCGCCTCGATGTCGAGATGCGCCTCGAGGTGATCGGCGAGCCTGTCCAACGTCTCCTCGACCGTCGCTTCATAGGCGAGCGCGGAGCCAGCGACGCCCAGTCCCTCAAGGAAGGCGCGGCGGAAGCCGTCTGCGGCGAAGACGCCATGGAGATAGGCGCCCTGAACCAGCCCGTCCTTCGAGACGGCACCCTCGGGCCGGCCGTTGATCTCGAAGAGAGGCCGGGCGCAATCCGACCCGCCAGTGCGGCCCATATGGATCTCGTAGCCCTCGACCGGCCGGTCGTGGATGAGGCTGCGACCCGAGACTCGTGCGAGCCGCTTTTCGCCGTCGAGCACGGTGTCGACGTCGAGCAGCCCAAGCCCTGGAACCGCCTGCGGCGGCCCCTCGACGCCGTCGGGATCGGCGATCGACCGGCCGAGCATCTGGTAACCGCCGCAAAGGCCGAGCACGCGACCGCCGCGGCGGACATGGGCGTGGATGTCGTGATCCCAACCGAGCGCACGCAGCGCCGCGAGGTCCGCGATCGTCGCCTTGGAGCCGGGAAGCAGGACGAGCGCGGCGTCGGTCGGAATCGGCTCGCCTGGCGAGAGCAGGCGCAGCGTGACGCCGGGCTCCTGCGCCAGCGGATCGAGGTCGTCGAAATTCGCGATCCGTGGGAGGGCGGGCACGACGATCGTGAGCCCGTCCTTCGTCCGACTCGAGCGGCTTCCGAGATCGACCGAATCCTCCGCTGGAAGTTTGCCGGCTTCGGGAAACCAGGGAGCGATACCAAGAGCCTCCCAGCCGGTGCGGTCGCGGATCAGCGTCATGCCGTCGGCGAACAAGCTTGAGTCGCCGCGGAAACGATTGATCATAAATGCCTGCACCAGCTTCCGATCTTCGTCGGGGAGCAAAGCATGGATGCCGACCAGAGAGGCGATGACGCCGCC
This sequence comes from Chelatococcus sambhunathii, assembly GCA_031316315.1. GTDB lineage: Bacteria > Pseudomonadota > Alphaproteobacteria > Rhizobiales > Methylopilaceae > Methylopila. The sequence goes on along the minus strand of JADBEO010000012.1, from coordinate 2,712 downwards.
TCGGTCGATATCGCCCACGAGAGCGACCGGGACTTTAGCCGCCTCGGCAAATCCCATGTTTGCGATGTCGCCCTTACGGAGGTTCACCTCCGCCGCGGAGCCCGCGCCCTCGACCAGGACGATATCGGCGGTCTCCGCCAGCGCATTGAAGCTTCGCAGGACCGCCGGCATCAGCGTCGGCTTCAGCTGGGCGTAGGACTGCCCTCGATAGCTGCCGATGCGCCGGCCGCGCACGACGACCTGACTGCCTGTCTCGCTCTCCGGCTTCAGCAGCACCGGGTTCATGTCGATCAGCGGCTCTCGCAGCGCCGCACGCGCCTGCAGCGCCTGCGCGCGGCCGATCTCGCCGCCGTCGGCCGTCACCGCCGCGTTGTTGGACATGTTCTGCGGCTTGAACGGCGCGACCGAGACGCCGCGCCGCGCGAACAGCCGGCACAGCCCCGCGACGACCAGCGACTTGCCGACGTTGGAGCCGGTACCCTGGAACATGATCGCGGGGGTGGGGCGGGTCATGAGGCGACTTTTAGGGCGGCGTCATCCCGGACGGCCGCATGGCCGATCCGGGATCGCCGTCAGGATAGAACCATGGCCTCTCCACCGTCATGCCCGGACTTGATCCGGGCATCCATCGGGCGCGGACGCGCCCGTCATGATGGATCCTCGGGTCAAGCCCGAGGATGACGGCGTCGCATTCCGAAGCCGATCCCGGCTCTTGGCGTCGCTGCGACCGGGATGACGCCTGACCCCCCTCAAAACTCGATCCCCGCCTGCGCCTTGATGCCGTCGCGGAAGGGGTGCTTCACCTGCGTCATCTCGGTGACGAGATCGGCCGCCTCGATCAGCTCGTCCTTGGCGTTGCGGCCGGTGACGACGACGTGGCAGCCCGCCGGGCGCGCGGCGATCGCCTCGATCACCTCGGCGAGGTCAAGATAGTCGTAGCGCAGCACGATGTTGAGCTCGTCGAGCACCACGAGCTTCACCTCGGGGTCCGCGATGAACTTCTTCGACATTTCCCACGCTTCGCGGGCGGCGCGGACATCGCGCTCCCGGTCCTGCGTCTCCCAGGTGAAGCCCTCGCCCATGGCATGGACCTCGACCTGATCGGGGAACTTGCGCAGCAGGTCGCGCTCGCCGCTCTCCCACGGGCCCTTGATGAACTGTACGACGCCCACCTTCATGCCGTGCGCGATGGCGCGCATCGCCATGCCGAAGGCGGCGGTCGACTTGCCCTTGCCCTTGCCGGTGTGGACGATCAGCAGGCCCTTTTCGCCCTGACGCTCAGCGACGATCTTGTCCTGATGTGCCTTGCGCGCCTTCATCTTCTCGGCGTGGCGATCGACGTCGGTCGTCATTGGGCGGCCTCCAGAAGTCCGGCGAGTTCGTCATGGGCGCTGTTGCGGCGGGGTCGCCAGAAGCCGCGCCGTTCGGATTCGAGAAAGGCGGCGGCGAGCTCCCGAAGCGCGGCGGGGTTCGCCTCGGCGATGAAGCAGCGGGTGTCCGGATCGGCCAGATAGGCCTCGTAGAGCGCCTCGAACTGGTGGGAGCCAGTCGCGTCGGTCGTGGCCGCAAAACCCATGAGGTTGCGCACCGTCGCGAGCATTTCGGCCGCGCCCTTGTGGCCATGGCTGCGCATCGCCGCGATCCACTTGGGGTTCGCGGCGCGGGCGCGCACCACGAGCGCGATTTCTTCCGCAAGCGTGCGGGCGAGCGGCGTTTCCGTCCGCGACGTGTCGACGTGGTACACGGCGGGCGCCGCGCCCTTCAGACGCTCAACCGCCGCCGACAGCCCGCCGGCGAACTCGTGGAAATCGTCGCTGTCGAGAAGGTCGAACTCGCGGGCGTCCTGCGATTGCACCACCCCGTCGACCTCGCTCGCGAGCGCTTCGAGCGTGTCCCGCGCCGGCGCGCCCTCGATCCCTTGCGCATAGGCGAAGCCGCTCGCCGCGAGATACGCTTCCGCGAGGTCCTCGCGCCGCTCCCAGGCGCTCTCGTTCAGCAGCGGCGCGAGGCCGGTTCCGTAGGCGCCCGGCCGCGCGCCGAAGATTGCGTGCGTCTCGCGCCCGGCCGCGCCCTCTTCGCGGAAGCGGGCGGCGATCGGGTTCGACCCGTCGTCCTCATCCAGCTCGCCGACGAGCCGCATCGCCTCGTCGATCAGGTCGATCTGGAACGGGAAGGCGTCCCGGAAGAAGCCCGAGATGCGGAACAGCACGTCGACCCGGGGCCGCTTCAGGTCGGATAGCGGCATGATCTCCAGCCCGACGACGCGCGACGATCCCGCCTCCCACTGCGGCGCGACGCCGAGCAGCGCGAGCGCCTGCGCGATGTCGTCGCCGCCGGTGCGCATGTTCGCCGTGCCCCAGGCGGAGATCGCGAGCCGGCGCGGCCACTCGCCGTGGTCCTGAAAATGGCGGCGGCAGAGAACGTCGGCGGCTGCGCGCCCCAATCGCCACGCGGCCTCGGTCGGCGCGGAGCGCGGATCAAGCGCGAAGAAGTTGCGCCCTGTCGGCAGCGCGTCGAGGCGCGCGCGGGTCGGCGCGCCGGAAGGACCGGGCGGCACGAACCGGCCGTCGAGCGCGGCGAGCAGCCCGTCAATCTCGGCCGCGCCGCTCATGTCGACGCGCGGGGCGATGACGTCGCGGATTTCGCGGAGGACGGCGGTTGTGGCGGGGAGGCTTCCGGATCCCTCCCCTGGGACAGGGGAGGGTAGGGTGG
>JADBEO010000011.1 GCA_031316315.1 Chelatococcus sambhunathii | reverse complement strand
AGCCCGCCCCGCCCCCTGCGCCGTCAGGCGCCGCTCCGGGCGGAACGGTGCTGCTGGTCGAGGACGACGCGCTCATCCGCCTGAACAGCGCTGAGATCCTTCAGAGCGCCGGCTACATAGTCATCGAGGCGGGCAGCGCCGAGGAGGCGCATCTCGCGCTCCAGACCACGCCGATCGACGTGGTCGTGACCGACCTCAACCTGCCAGGCGCGTCGGGCGAGCATCTGGCCGCCTTCGCCCGGGAGCTGCGGCCCGCGGCCCGCCTGGTCTTCGCGACCGGCGACGCGACCGCCGTGAAGCTGGAGGCCGGCGTGCAGCTGCTCACCAAGCCCTATGACGCAAGGGCGCTTCTCGCCGCCGTGGGCCATCAGCCCGGCGCGGCCGACGAAGCCGCGCAGGAGCCCGCCAAGGCGAAATCCGGCGCCTGACGGCCCCTCCCCCCGGAACGCCGGACGCGTCGCCTATTTGGCGAACTGCGTGGCGCTCCGCGAGGTCGAGACCATCATGTTGTAGTCGTTGACGATCCACGTCAGGTCGCGACCCGCGCCCTTGCGCGCGTCGCCCTTGGCCTTCTGCAACCTGTCACGGAACTCACGCAGCTTGCCGAGCAGGGATCGAGGCTGCGACTCGAACACGAAGAACGAGTTCGGGTTGGCTGCGCCGTAGGCGTCCATCTCCTTCACCGCGCCGGCATAGGCGAGCACGGCCGCCTCGAAGGCCGGCATGGCGACGACCGGCTTCTCGTTGCTCGGAAGCAGGTCCATGACCTGGCGCGCGCGGATCATGACGTTCGAGACGTGCCAGCGCGCCTTCCGGCCTTCCGCCTGCTCGATCATGGCGAGTTCGGCGAGGTCGCCTTTCGCCTTCTCGGCGGCGAACAGCGCCTCCACTTTCGCCCGCTCCGCCTTGAAGGCGGCGCCGGCCGGCGCGAGCCGCGCATGGAGCTTCTTGGCCTCGGCGAATCTGTCGTCCTTGTAGTCCTGCCGCTCGTAATAGCCGTCGGCCTCCGCGACGATCGGCGCGAGCGCCTCATAGGCCGCGATGTAGCCCGGCATCGCCGCGTCGAGTTCCGGCATCGCCGGCGCTGCCGGGACAGCGGCCTTCGCCTTCTCGATCTCGTCGCGCACGTCGTAGAGCGAGTAGAGCCCGTAGACCACGCGCTCCTTGCCCGTGGGACCAGACTTCATGTTGACCCAGCTCTCGTAGCGCGACAGCGACTCCGAGGCCCGCAGCGTCCGGTTCAGCAGGCCGACATAGGCGTTGAGCTTGGCGATGACGGCGTGGGTCGCTTCGGCCTGATCGGCAGGCGGCGCCGTCTCGGCCTGTGCAGGCGCGCTCGCGGCGAGAGCCGCAATGATCACGAGATGCAGCAGCTTCACGATCCACCCCCCGGAAAGATCGGCGGCATGAGCCGGCCGGACTCTCCGGCCTGGGCGCCGAAGCCGGCCGTCCGGCTCATTGCAATACGATGAACAGGGCCGACGGGTAAGGCCGCTCGCATCTGTCGATCGGGCGACATCACGACGTCGTGATGATCATGAACCCCGAAAGACACCGCTTTCTAAGCGAGCGCAGCTGAACTAACCTTCCCTAGGGCGCTTAGGATTTCCGGGGGGAAGATCAGGTGAGCGACATATCCGGGAGCCGCGGCTCCGCCGACGGTCCTGTCCTGTCCGATCTCGTGGAGATCATCGGGCCTTACGCCAAAGGCCACCGGGACGACCTGAAGGCCGAAACGAAGATCGAGAAGATCGGCATCGATTCGTTCGATTTCGTGGAGATCATCTTCCAGATCGAGGAGAAATACGGGATCGACGTCGACTACAACGCGAACTCTACCTTTTCCCGGCTGACCACCATCGGCGACTTCGCCGACGAGATCTCCAAGCTGGTGGCGGCGAAGTCCCCTGCATGAACCGTGTCGTGGTGACCGGCGCGGGCGTCGTCTGCGCCGCGGGTTTCTCCGTTCCCGCGTTCTGGGACGCCCTGCTCGCCGCCCGGCCGCGCTTCGCGGAGGCGAAGGCGGTCCCGGGAACCGGCATCCTCGCCGCGGAAATCCTGGACGACGCGGTGATCGCGGATCTCGGCGTGAAGGCTTCATCATGCGACCGCAGCGCGCTGTTCGCCGTGGCCGCCGCCCGGCAGGCGCTCGCCGAGGCCGGGTTCGACGCCTTCGCAAGGCCCGAGCGCGTCGCCGTCGTTATCGGCAACGGCGCGGGCGGCGTCGTCAGCATCGAGGAGCAGTACGACCGAATCCACCAGAACGCCCAGGCGCGCGTCCATCCGATGACGGTGGCGCGCGCGATGGTCAGTTCCTCGGCGAGCTGGGTGTCGATGGCGACCGGCGCGCGCGGTCCCTGCTTCGTGACGTCGAGCGCCTGCGCCTCCGCCGCGCACGCGATCGGCGCGGCGTTCCAGCTGCTCCGCAGCGGCGCGGCGGACGTCGCGATCGCCGGCGGGACGGAGGCGCCGCTGTCGAACGGCGTGCTGCGCGCCTGGGACGCGATGAAGATCATGTCGTCGACGACCTGCCGCCCATTCGCCCGGACCCGGGACGGGCTGATCCTCGCCGAGGGCGCCGGGCTGATCGTGCTGGAGACGGCCGAGCACGCCACGCGCCGCGGCCGCGCGGCGGATGTCGAGCTCGCCGGCTTCGGCTCGAACGCGGACGCCGGCAACCTCTTTACGCCGGATCCGGAGGGCATGGCGGCCGCGATGCGGCTCGCCCTCGCCGACGCGGGCCTTTCGCCGGGCGATGTCGCCTATGTCAACGCCCACGGCACCGGCACCGCCGCAAACGACAAGCTCGAGACCGAGGCGATGAAGGCGGTATTCGGGCCCGGGGCCTGCCCGCCGATCTCCTCGATCAAGGGCGTCACCGGCCATTCTCTCGGCGCCGCCGGCGCGCTCGAGGCGATCGCGACCGTGCTCGCCATCCGCAACGGCGTTGCCCCGCCGACCGCGAACTATGACGAGCCGGACCCCGACTGCGACCTCGACTACGTGCCGAACGTCCCGCGAACGATGGCGATCAGGACGGCGATGTCGAACTCCTTCGCCTTCGGCGGGCTAAACGCCTCGCTGGTGTTTGCGAAGGCGCGTTGAGACCGTCCCTTCGCCGTTATGCCGGGCTCGACCCGGGCATCCATCGACAGCCGCGGCCAATGGATCCTCGGGTCAAGCCCGAGGATCACGTTGGAGGCGTCGAGGCCGGCCCCCTCATGCTGTCATCGCCGCCTGCGGGTTGAGCTGGCCGCGCTTGGCGGCGAGCTTGTTGATCGCGGCGACGTAGGCCTTCGCCGAGGCGACGAGCGTGTCGGGATCGGCGGCGCGGGCGGTCGCGATCTTGTCGCCTTCCTCGAGCCGGATCGACACCTCGGCCTGCGCGTCGGTGCCCTCCGTCACGGCGTGCACCTGGTAGAGCGCGAGCCGCGCCTGATGCGGCATGACCTTGCAGACCGCATTGAAGATCGCGTCGACGGGGCCGTTGCCGGTGGACTGCACGGTGGTGTGGACGCCGTCGATGTCGAGCGTCAGCGTCGCCGATTGCGGGCCCATCGTGCCGGCGATCACGGTGAGCGACAGCACCTTGGCCCGGTCATGCGCCGAGGCGATCTGGCCGTCGACCAGCGCCTCGATGTCCTCGTCATAGACGTGCTTCTTGCGGTCGGCGAGATCCTTGAAGCGCGTGAAGGCGTCCTGCAGCGCGTTCTCGCCGAGTTCGTAGCCGAGCGCCTTCAGCTTGTCCTTGAAGGCGGCGCGGCCGGAATGCTTGCCCATCACCAGCGAGGTCTTGGTGACGCCGACCGAGGCCGGGGTCATGATCTCGTAGGTCTCGTTGTGCTTCAGCATTCCGTCCTGGTGGATGCCGCTCTCATGGGCGAAGGCGTTCTTGCCGACGATCGCCTTGTTGTATTGCACCGGGAACGAGGTCGCCGCCGAGACCAGCCGCGAGGCGCGGGTCAGCATGGTCGACTCGACGCCCGTCCCGTAGGGCAGCACGTCACGGCGGACCTTCAGCGCCATCACGATCTCCTCCAGCGCCGCGTTGCCCGCGCGCTCGCCGAGGCCGTTGATGGTGCATTCGATCTGCCGCGCGCCGCCGGCGACGCCGGCCAGCGAGTTCGCGACGGCGAGGCCGAGATCGTCGTGGCAGTGGGTGGAGAAGATCACCTTGTCCGCGCCCGGCACGCGCTCGCGCACCTGACGGAACATGTTCCCGTAGTCGACGGGCGTCGCATAGCCGACCGTATCGGGCAGGTTGATCGTCGTGGCGCCGGCCTTGATCGCGGTCTCGACGGCGCGGCAGAGGTAGTCGATCGGCGTGCGGGTCGCGTCCATCGCTGACCACTCGACGTCCTCGACCAGGTTGCGCGCCTGCGTGACCGTCGCCTGGATGATCTCGATCACCTGATCCTCGGTCTTCTTCATCTGGTGCGCGAGGTGGATCGGCGAGGTCGACACGAAGGTGTGGATGCGGCCCTTGCGGGCGTGGCGTACCGCCTCGCCGGCGCGGGCGATGTCGGCGGGGATGGCGCGGGCGAGGCCGGCGACGGTCGCGTTCTCGGCGCGCCGGGCGATCTCGGCGACGGCCTCGAAGTCGCCGTTCGAGGCGATCGGGAAGCCGGCCTCGATGACGTCGACTCCCATGCGGTCGAGCAGCGCCGCGACCTCGAGCTTTTCCTCGAAGGTCATGGTGGCGCCGGGGCACTGTTCGCCGTCGCGCAGCGTCGTGTCGAAGATCACGACGCGATCGGTGGAAGCGGTCATCTCGGGAGGTCCTTGTCGGGCGCTGCGCCGCCTGTTGGGATCGCTTCGGGCGAATACGCGGGGCTACAGCGGAGTTCGGGTCTGGCTCGTTGGCGTCGTCACCCCTGAGCGCCAGGGCGGAACGCCCGGCCGGCCCTCAGGGGCGCGTAAGGCGAAGCCGAAGAAGCGCGCGCGCGACGACGCCGGCCGGAGCGGCCGTGCGACGGTCAGCGAAGGCGCCAACGCTCGCGCGCATGAAGACCTGAAATCCAAAAAGCGCCGCTCAGGGCGGCGCGCGCTTAATGTACGTCGAACCGCCCTTTCGATCAACGCGGGCGTTCAGTCGCCGAGCAGCGCTCCGAGCGCAAGCTCGACATAGCGCGGAGAGGCGTCCCCCAGTTCGGCCGCCGAGCGGGCCATGACGATACGGTCAAGCTCCGGCTCGCGCTCCGCCGCGAGATGGGCCAGAGCGCGGGCTTCGAGCTCGCCAGCGTCGAGATCGGTTTCGAAGCGGCGGATGAAGCCGACGAGCCGGCCGTCGAAGATGGCGATGGCCTTTTCCGTCGACCGCACGACCGGCGCCGCGAGGCCGGTCTCCTCTGCGAGCTCCCGCGCGATCGATCCCTCGAGATCGACGGTCTCGCCGCAAACGTCGCCGAGATCAGGCGTGCCGCAGGGGAAATAGATCTGGCCGGCGTTGGCGGTATGTGGCGCCATCCGGCCGAGCAGCGCCGCCCCGTCGCGCGAGATCACCGCGGCCGCGCCGAAGACGTTGAACAGGCGCGCCTCCGACGCCCCTGCCCCTCGCAGCCACATCAGGGTCGAGAAGCCCGCCTCCCGGAAGTCGACCTCGAGCGTGTCTCCCTCGAGCGCGACGCGGTCCGCGAGCAGGATGCGGCCGTCGAACATCTTCGGCCGGCGCTCCAGCGCGGCGCGCCACGCCTCGTCGATCTCGGAGGCGCGCTCCGCCTCGACCGGCGGCGGGCCGTCGAGGAAGCGCGCGACGACGCCCGATACTCGGCGGACGAAGGAACTCACGGCGCCTCCGGCGCTGTCGAGGGTGCGCCGAGATCGGCGCGGGCCAGGATGCGGACCCTTTCTCCGCCGGCCGCGACCGTCGCGAACAGGCGATAGTCGTCGAGGAACGAGGCCGTTTCTCGGTCTTCGCGCGCCCAGGCCAGCCAGTCGCGCCCGGTGAAGGCCGCGATGACGACGTCCGGGCGGGTCGCCTTCGCCCTGTCCAGCCATGCAGCGCGGTCGAGCACAGCGATCTCGCGCCAGCGCGCGGCGGCGGGATCGTCGGGGCGCCAGTGCAGTAGCCCGAGCGCATGGCCGGCGACCCAGATCGAGGGGCCGGGATTGACCAGCGTCGCGCCGATCATCCGATGCAGCGGCGTTCCGATCGTCAGGTCCGGGGAGAGCAACGCGATCCTGAGGCCCCGGCCGAGCGGCGAGAGCGCGGCCTCCGCCGCGCGCTCATAGGCGAGCTCGCCGCTCCACCGCTCCAGAGCCGTGACGGAGATCGACGCGGCGACTGCGAGGCCTGCGGCGATGCTCAGTACGGCGGCGGCCGACGACCTCAGTCCGATCGCGGCCGACTGTCGTGCGAGCGACAGGCCGAAGCCGATGATCGCGAGCGTCATGGCCGGCATGAGGTGGTACGGCCAGCCGCGCCCTTGCACGACATAGGCGATGAAGAAACCGACGAAAGCGGCGAGCAGCGTCCGGTCGAGCGGCCGGCGAAGAATATCCGTCCGGAGCGCCCATGCGGCGAGGCAGATCGCGCAGACCAGGAGGAACGGCGTCGCCAGCACCGTGCCGAATGGCATCCGGTAAGGCGCGTAGACCTCCGAGACGACCGGCAGCATGTCGGTCAGGAACTCCGGGTGAGCGAGCAGCGCGGCCCCGGTGTAGAGCGCGAAGGCCAGCGCGCCGAACAGGCATTCGGGCGCGAGCGCCGGGCGCAGCGACCGGGCGGCCGCGCAGGCGGCGGCGACCGGCAGGACGATGGCGAGCGCGAAGTGCGGCTTGATCGCGACGGTCAGTCCGGCGCACAGACCCGCCGCGACAGCCGTCCAGAGTGGAATGCGACCGCCGGCCGCGCGGGCCGCGACAGCGGCCAGAACCGGCAGCACGAAGGCGGCGGCGAAATGCTCCTTCTGGGCGAATGTGTAGACCGGCGCCGCGACGAGAGCGAAGGTCGCGACGATCCACCATGCCGCCCGGCCCGGCCGCGATGGGAGCGCGTCGAGGATCCGATCGGCCAGCGCGATCGACGCGATGCAGACCCCGATCATCGCGACGACCACCACCGTCTCGGCGCTGACGCCGAGCTTTCCGGCGAGCCAGGCGAGCGGCAGGTAGAGCCAGATCGTCATCGGCGGATTGGTTTCGGCGATGTCGGCGTAGAGCCGCTGGCCGGCGAGCATGCGGTCGCAGACTGTCAGCAACCAGGAGACGTCGCTCGGCGGAGGCCAGTTCAGATGGATCGCGGCGGCGGCGACCACGAAGACGGCGACGAGCGCGGGCGCGAGGCCGGCGCTCCGCGTTGAAGTCGGGGAAGCGAGCGCGCCGTCGGCGATCACGGCGCCGGCTTGCCGACCGGTTCGGCGACGGGCGGCGGGGCGTCGCGCAGGCGCTCGGGGCTCAGCAGGACGTCGATGTCGTAGCCTTCGCCCTTCAGCGTCGTGTAGGACCGGTAGCCGTCGAGCAGCGCCGCCGTCGCGGCGTCCTCGCGGGCCCAGGCGAGCCAGTCGCGCTTGCCGCGCGAGACGAGCACGACGTCCGGCCGCGTACGTTCCAGGTCCTCGCGCAGCATGGTCCGTTCGCGGGCGATCGCGTTATCGCAATCCTTCCGGCGCTCGGCGCTGACGTCCCCTGAGCAGAGCTTGTAGGCGTTGCCGGCGATCCAGAGCATCGGGCCGCGGTTGATCGACTCCGCGCCGATCAGCCGGTGCAGCGGATGAACCAGGACGATGTGGCTCGACAGCGCCGCGAGCTTGAGGCCTTGCCCGAGCGGCGCGAGTTTCGCCTGCAGGGGATACATGAAGGGGATCTCGTCCTTGGACCGGTTCATGACGACGACCGTCGAGCCGAGCGCGATCCAGCAGGCGGCGAGAAGCGCGACGCCTGCGCCCGCGACCTTCCGCAGGAGGGGACCGTCAGCCGGGACCGGCGAGGTCAGCGACAGGCCGAAACCGATGACGATGAGCGTCAGGGCCGGCGTCATGTGGTATTCAAAACCCCGGCCCTGCACGAGGTAGGCGCCGAAGAAGCCCGCGGCGCCGGCCAGCAGCACGCGCGCCAGCGGCCCGCGCGGCAGGCCGTCCCGGATCAGCCATCCCAGCAGGCAGAAGCCCGCCAGCATGACGCTCTGCCGGGTCATGAGCTCCGACCAGTCCATCCGGTTCGGCACATAGATCGCGGTCGCGACCGGCAGCATGTCGGTCAGGAATTGGGGATGGAACGCGACGACGGCGTCGGCGTAGAGCGCGACCACGACGGCCGCGATGACGTTCTCGCTCGCGAGCAGCGGCCGCCACGACCGGCGCGTCGCCGCGGCGACCAGCGCCGGGAGAAGGAAGGCGAGCGCGAAGTGGGGCTTGATCGCCATCACGAGGCCGCCGCTGAGCCCGGCGATCACGTTCCACGGCAGCCTGAGCGCACGTCCATCGGCGCGGACCGCATAGGCGGCGAGCATCGGCAGCGCGAAGGCGACGGCGAACTGGTCGCGCTGCGTGAAATGCATCATCGGCATCAGGATCAGCGCGAAGGCGGCGACGACGTACCAGCGCTCCGCGCTCTCGATCAGCCCGGCGTCCGACAGGATGCGCTGCGCGATGGCGATCGAGCCGAGGCAGGCGCCGATCGTCGCGAGCACGATCAGGGTTTCGGGCGTGAGGCCGATCCGCGGCGCGAGCCAGACCCAGGGCATATAGAGCCAGAGCGACATCGGCGGGTTCGGCTCGGCGATCTCCGAATAGAGCTTGGCGCCGCCGAGCATCCGCTCGCAGGCCGTGATCAGCCAGGACGTGTCAGAGGTGATCGCCCAGTTGAGGTGGAGGTAGGCGGCCGCGAGCGCGATCGCCGCGACGATCGCGGGACCGCGCAGCGCCGAGACGCCCGGGCGCGAGACAGGCGCAGCCGCCGAGGTCATGCTCATGAGGCGCTCCCGCGCTGCGAGGTCGATGCGAAGACCAGCCGGTCCAGCACGACGAAGTTGAAGACAGGGACGGCGAGGCAGGTCGCCCCGACACCGACCGCATAAGGCAGTCCGAGGCGCTCGACGGTGAGCGTCAGCAGGGCGGCCAGCCCGAAGCCGCAGGCGGTCGCGACGGCGAAGCGCGGAACCGCGACGGCGTGCGTCCGGTCGCTGCGGAAGGTGACGCTGCGATGCGCCGTGTAGGAGAAGACCGCGGCCAGCGCATAGGCCACGACCGTCGTGACCATCGGCGCGAGGCCGAAGCCGTGGGCGAAGACGAGGCCGAGGCCTGCATAGAGAAGCGTCGCGACGACGCCGACCGAGGCGAAGCGGCCGAGCTTGCCGGCGAGCGGCGATCCGGCGAGGCTGGTCATCGCACGCCCGCTCCCGAAGTCACGAGGCGGAGCGGAGCGGGACCGACCGATCCTGCGTCGCCTCGGCGCGGTCGAAGCCGACCTTGCGGGCGACGATGAACAGCGGCCGCTTCTTGGCCTCGGCGTAGATGCGGCCGACATAGACGCCCACGACGCCCGTCATCAGCAGATTGACGCCCGACAGGAACGACACGACGACCATGGTGGAGGCCCAGCCCTCGACCATGTTCTCGCGCCAGAACAGGCCGAGCGCGATGACGTAGAGGCCGAACATCATCGCGACGACCGAGACGGCGGCGCCGACCCAGAGCGCGACGCGGAGCGGAACGTCGGAGAAACTCACCAGCGCGCTGCCCGCGAGCTTCGCGAGCTTGCGGTAGTTGTACTGGGTCTTGCCGGCCGCGCGCGCCTCGCGGTGGTAGGGCACGGCCGTCTGGCGGAAGCCGACCCAGGCGAGCATGCCGCGCACGAAGCGGTTCTGCTCCGGCATGGCGAGGAAGGCGTCGAGCGCGGCGCGATCCACCAGCCGGAAATCGCCGACGTCGCGCGGGATCTCGATCGAGGAGACATGGCCGATCAGCCGGTAAAACAGGCTGGACGTGACCTTCTTCACGATGGTCTCGCCGTCGCGCTTGATGCGGCGGGCGTAGACCACCTCGTAGCCCTCGCGCCACTTGGCGACGAGGTCGAGCGCGACATGCGGCGGGTCCTGCAGATCGGCGTCCATCAGGATGACGGCGTCGCCGCGCGCGGCTTCGAGCCCCGCGGTCATCGCCGCCTGCTGGCCGAAGTTGCGCGACAGCGCGACGTAGCGGAAGGCGGGGTCGGACTTGGCGAGCTGGGACAGGAAGACGCCGCTCGAATCCGTGCTGCCGTCGTCGACGAAGATGACCTCGACCTCGGCGTCGAGCTTCGCGATCAGGTCTTTCATCCGGGCAATGAGGAGCGGCAGCACCGCTTCCTCGTTGTAGACCGGCAGGACGAAGCTGATGGTTTCGCCGCTCATGCGCGCCTCGGCGGAAGGGATGCGACACCCTGCTCCGGACGCCATTAACGCGGCCCTAAGGGGACCGTGGAGGCGGCCGGTAGCGGCTTCCTTAACCACGGCGCGGCGATAAAGAGCCTCTGCGCACGATGCGAACCCGGACGCCGCGATGGACCTCAAGGAAGAAGCCCTGCTCGGGGACCGGGTGCACGAGCACTGGTACTACCGCGCCAAGCTCGCCGCGCTCCTGAAGGCGACCGAGGATCTCCCCGCGGGCGTCGCGCTCGACGTCGGCGCCGGCGCCGGCTTCTTCTCGCGCGCGCTGCTCGCTGCGGGACGGGCGCAGAAGGCGATCTGCGTCGATCCGGGCTACCCGGCGGACTCCGACGAGACCGTGGCGGGCCGTCCGCTCCAGTTCCGGCGCGCGCTGGAAGGCGACGCCTCGGACGTCTCGCTCGTCATGATGATGGACGTGCTGGAGCACGTTCCGGACGACGTTGGTCTCGCCCGCGACTATGTCGAGCGCCTGCCCTCCGGCGCGCGCGTGATCGCCACCGTCCCGGCTTTCCAGTGGATGTGGAGCGGCCACGACGTGTTCCTCGAGCACTATCGCCGCTACGACCTGCCCCAACTCGAAAAGACGCTTGTAGACGCAGGGCTTCGGATCGAATTCGGAAGCTATTTCTACGGCGCGGTCTTTCCGGCCGCCGTCGCGTTCCGCATGGCCAAGCGCGCGTTTGGCGGCGACATGGAGCCGAAGAGCGACATGCGGCGGTTCAATCCCGTCATGAACGCGCTGTTCTGGGGCGCCTGCCGGGCGGAGCTTCCGTTCATGAGGCGCAACCGCATCGCCGGCCTCAGCGTCTTCGCGCGAGCCGTCAAGGACTGACGGTCAGGCGGGCTCCGCGTCGAACCGGCGGCTCGGCCGCACGAACTCCTCCTGCGCCGCGACGGTCAGGATCTCACGCGATCCCGCTTCGGCCGTCGCCTTCAGCAGGCCGTAGACCGAGGACGCCGCGCGCGACAGCGCTTCAGCGGGCGAGCGGGTCTCCAGCAGATGGGCGAAGAACAGCGCCGCGATCGCGTCGCCCGCGCCGTTGACAGAGACCGGCAGCAGCGGCGTCCGGAGCGCCCATGCCCCGTCCCGTGCGACGACCAGCATCTCGATCGCGTCGGCCGGCGTCTCGGGCGTGATGAGGCTGGTGACCAGCGCGACCCGCGGCCCTCTCCCGAGCAGCGCCGATGCCGCCGCCTTGGCGGCCTCGCGGCTCGTCACGCTCGCGCCGGCCAGGAACTCGAGCTCGAACTGGTTCGGGACGATGACGTCGGCGGCCGGCAGCGCGCGGTCGCGCATGAATTCCGGGATGCCGGGGCGGACGAAGACGCCGCGGCCGACATCGCCGATGACGGGGTCGCAGCAGTAGAGCGCGTCCGGATTGGCCCGCCGCAGCCGAGCCACGGCGTCGAGAACGGCCTCGCCGATTCCGGCGTCGCCCATGTAGCCCGACAGCACGCCGTCGCAGGACGGCAGCGCGCCCCGCTCTTCGACGCCCTGCACGACCTCGGTGACCGCCGCGCCCGAAAACACCTCGCCCCGCCAGGCGCCGTAGCCGGTATGGTTCGAGAACTGCACCGTGTTGACGGCCCAGACCTCATGGCCGAGCCGCTGCAGCGGGAAGGCGGCGGAGGAGTTGCCGACATGGCCATAGGCCACGTGGCTCTGGATCGACAGGATGTTCATCGCGCGTCCGACAAAGCCAGGCGCGCCCGCGGCAAGGGGCGCGCCGGGCTTTATGATGTATCCCGCGCCGGCCATCCACCGGCGGTCGGCTTCGCAGCTCAGACGAAGGCGTCGAGCTTTCCGTAGCGCTCGGCGAGAAGGTAGTAGAAGGTCAGCCGCGACTTGGTGCGGTCGTCCTTCATGGCCTTGCAGGTCTCCTCGATCGCGGCGTCCAGATCGTCGGCCGACAGTCCGAGCTTCTTCTTGAGGAAGTTCTCGCGCACGCGCTCGCGCTCCTGCGGGTCCGAGCATGCGACGTACTGCGTGTCCGACTTGCTCAGCACCAGACGGTAGGTCTTGGCGAGACCCGCGACAGCCGCCTCATTGACCGGCTTCTTGGCGTATTTCTTCACGTCCGCGAGATGATCGGCCATCTGCCTTCCCCATGATCGGGTGCGCCGCGGGGACGCCCCGACGTTTCTTTTGTCGCGCACCGCTCATCGGACGCGCTTGGCGCGGCGAATCTACGCCGCGCTCATGCGATTTCACAAGCGGGCGCAGGCTCCGGGGCGGACGCCATTCACAGGCCATGGGATCATCCGACGTAGTCGCGCAACAGCTTGGCGCCCGGCGCGAGCAGCACATAGGCCCAGGCGAGCGCCGAACTGAGGTTGGCGATCTGGAACAGCCAGAAGGGCATCTGGAACATGCCGGCGACGAACGGCACGAAGGAGCGGATCGGACTGACGAAGCGGCCGACGAACACCGCCGCCATGCCCCATTTCTCGACGAAGCCCTTGGTTCGCTCGATGAGCTGCGGCTTGGCCTTCACCGCCTTCCACTCCATCACCTTGTCCTTGAAGTGGAAGCCGAGCCAGTAGGACGCCCAGTCGCCGACAAAGCCGCCGGAGGCGACGCCGGCGAAGATCGGCCAGAACGCGATGTCGCTCGCGCCGATCAGCGCGCCCACGCCGACGAAGATCGGCGTCGACGGCACCACCAGCGACAGCCCGACGATGGACTCCAGCAACGCCAGCACGAATACGATCAGCGGCGCCCACGCCTGATGCTGGCGCACGAAATCGAGGATCGGCGGGATGATGTCAGAGAAGAAGGACATGAAGCGCGTTCCGGGAGGGCGCCCCGCTCTTCCCGCGCCCGCGCGCCAAGCGCATCGAAACTTCTCGTGATCGCGGCGGCGTGAGCGGAAGCTGGCGCCGCTCGCCGAGCGCGAGATCGTCTATCGGCTCGCTTCCGGAGGCCTTGGCCGGACCTTGCGGCAGATCGCTGTCGCGGACGGGCGCTCGGTCAGGTCAACCGCGCGATCGGCTGGATCAAGCGCAACTTCCGCGAGCCGTTCCGGATGGCGGAGGTCTGTTCGGAGGCGCACATGAGCCAGTCCGCGCTCCACGCTCATTCCGCACCATCGCCGCCATGAGCCCGCTACAGTACCAGAAGCAGCTGCGGCTCCAGGAGGCGCGGCGGCTGATCCTGTCGCGCGCGGCGGATGCGGCGGGGGCCGGCCACGCGGTCGGCTACGACAGCCCCTCGCAGTTCTCCCGCGAGTACCGCCGCATGTTCGGCGCGCCGCCGATGCGCGACGCGGACAAGCTAAGGGCGCAGGGGGCGCAACCCGCGGGGTAAGCCCGCTTTGCACGGCCGTCGTTCCGGCTGGAGCGGAGCGGAATGTCGGAACCCATTGACTCGCCGTGCGCCGAACAAAGCGTCGCCGCAGACTTCAAAGACGCCGCGGAAATGGATCCCGGAACAAGCCCGGGATGACGCCCCATTCGCAGGCGACCAGCGTCGAAGAATGGCGCGGCGGGAAGATCCCGCCGCGCCTCGCATTTCGTCGCCTTGGCGGGATCAGTTCTTGGTCTTGTCGACCAGGGCCTTGGCCTTGATCCACGGCATCATGCCGCGCAGCTTCTCGCCGACCTCTTCGATCTGGTGGGCGTTGGCCTTGGCGCGGGTCGCCTTGAACGAGGTCTGGTTGACCTTGTTTTCGAGCATCCAGTTGCGCGTGAACGTGCCGGTCTGGATGTCGTTCAGCACACGCTTCATCTCGGCCTTGGTCTCCGGCGTGATGATGCGCGGGCCCGAGACGTACTCGCCGTATTCGGCGGTGTTCGAGATCGAGTAGTTCATGTTGGCGATGCCGCCCTCATAGATGAGGTCGACGATCAGCTTCACCTCGTGGAGGCACTCGAAATAGGCCATCTCGGGCGCGTAGCCCGCCTCGACCAGCGTCTCGAAGCCGGCGCGGATCAGCTCGACCAGGCCGCCGCACAGCACGACCTGCTCGCCGAAGAGGTCGGTCTCGCACTCCTCGCGGAAGGTGGTCTCGATGATGCCGGCGCGGCCGCCGCCGATGGCGGAGGCGTAGCTGAGGCCGAGGTCGTGGGCGTTGCCCGAGCTGTCCTGCGCGATGGCGATGAGGCACGGCACGCCGCCGCCCTTCTGGTACTCGCCGCGCACGGTGTGGCCAGGCCCCTTCGGCGCGACCATCAGGACGTCGATGTCCTTGCGCGGCTCGATCAGGTTGAAGTGGACGTTGAGGCCATGCGCGAACAGGAGCGCGGCGCCCTCCTTCATGTTCGGCTCGAGGCTCTCCTTGTAGATGTCGGCCTGGAGCTCGTCGGGGGTGAGCATCATCACGACGTCGGCTTCCTTGGCGGCGTCCGCCGGGGAGAGCACGCGGAAGCCTTCGGCCTCGGCCTTCTTGGCGGTCGCCGAGCCCGGACGCAGGCCGATGATGACGTTCTTGACGCCCGAGTCGCGCATGTTGAGCGCGTGCGCGTGGCCCTGGCTGCCATAGCCGATGACGGCGACGGACTTGCCCTTGATGAGGTTGAGATCGGCGTCGCGATCGTAATAGACGCGCATCTTGGTTTTCCTTCCCTGCGGTTGCGTCTGGATGATCAGCCGGCCTTCGCCGGCGTTTGCTTCGCCCCGTAAAGGGCGAGGAACTGGTTTGCCGCACGGGCGGCGTCGCCCGCGATCGAGGCGTCGTCAAGCGGCGGCCGGTCGCCCAGGAGCAGGCGGATCTGGATGTCGCGGCCGACGAGGCCGAAGAAAGTCCGGAACGCCTCTTCCGCGTCATCGAAGGCGATGAGGCCCGCGGCGCGCGCGTCGAGCAGCAGCGGCTTCAGCCGCTCGCCGATTGCGAAGCGGCCGTTGGCGAGCACGATCGAGCCGAGCGCCTCGGACTGCCCAATGGCGACGCGATTGAGCGCGACCGACGTCTCCGAGGAGATCACGCTCAGCCAGTTGGCGGCGAAGGCTTCGAGGCTCTCGCGCAGCGCGCCGGCGTCGAGATGCTGGCGGTCGTAGGCGCCCGCCCGCACCTTCGAGGCCTGCCAGCGAACGGTGGCGGAGAGCAGCCCGTCCCGGTCGCCGAACCATTTGTAGAGGGTCTCCTTCGAGCAGCGCGCGCGCTGCGCGACCGCCGTCATGGTCAGCGCCGCGGCGCCCTTCTCGACGAGCAGCGCCAGCACAGCGTCGAGCAGAGCGGCGCGCCGCTCCGTCATCTCCTCCTCGCCTGGTCTGATCAGTTCGTCCTGCACGCCGCGTCCGTACCGTACGTTACGGTTCGGTCGTATGTCCCACCGCGAGCCGGATTGCAAGCAGTAAGCCCGCCCGTTTGCCCGGAGCCGCCGCCGCTGCGTCATGCCCGGACTTGATCCGGGCATCCATCACAGGGAACTCGGATGTTTCCGCGTTCCTTATCAAGGTGGCGTCCGCGCCCGCTGGATCGCCGGGTCAAGCTCGGCGATGACGACTGCGCCTCACTCCGCCATCCCCTCCGGCCCACGCGCGATCGAGGCGACGCCGGTGCGGGCGACCTCGACGAGGCCGAGCGGCTTCATGAGGATGATGAACTGGTCGAGCTTGTCCGGCTTGCCGGTGATCTCGAACACGAAGCTTTCGATGGTGGCGTCGATCACGCGGGCGCGGAAGGCGTCGGCGAGGCTGAGCGCCTCGACGCGCGCCTCGCCCTTGCCGCGCACCTTCACGAGCAGAAGCTCGCGCTCGAGCGCGCGTCCGGTCAGGGTGAGGTCCACCACCGAATGCACCGGGACGAGCCGGTCGAGCTGGGTCTTGATCTGGTCGATCACCTCGGCCGGGCCGGTCGTCACCACGGTGATGCGCGACAGGTTGGCCTCGTGGCTGACCTCCGAGACCGTCAGGCTGTCGATGTTGTAGCCGCGGCCTGAGAACAGGCCGATGACGCGGGCCAGCACCCCTGGCTCGTTGTCGACCAGGATCGCCAGCGTGTGGCGGGCGACGGGTTCATGGTGCTCTTCCATGAAGTAGGCGGAGCCGGTGGGTTGGCGCATCGAGGTTATTCCGTTGGGAAGGAGCGTCATCCCGGACGGCGGCCCATGCCGCCGAGCCGGGATCGTGTGCAGAAAAGGGCGCTTGATGCTGAGGACGATCCCGGATCGGCCTGAAGGCCGTCCGGGATGACGCTCCTCGCGCTGGTCGTCACACCAGCATCTTGCCTTCTTCGGTGATGGCCTCGTTGACGGTCTTCTCGCCGACGTCGCCGAGCAGCATCTCGTTGTGGGCGCGGCCCGAGGGGATCATCGGGAAGCAGTTCTCCATCTTGTCGACGACGCAGTCGACGAAGACCGGCCCCGGATGGTCGATCATCGCCTTGATGGTCGCGTCGAGATCATCCGGATGCTCGCAGCGCAGCCCCTTCACGCCATAGGCCTCCGCGAGCTTCACGAAGTCCGGCAGCGCCTCCGAATAGGAGTGCGAGTAGCGCGAGCCGTGCAGCAGCTGCTGCCACTGGCGCACCATGCCCATGTACTCGTTGTTCAGCACGAACACCTTGATCGGCAGTTCGTACTGCACCGCGGTGGACAGCTCCTGGATGCACATCTGGATCGAGGCCTCGCCCGCGATGTCGATGACCAGCCCTTCCGGATGGGCCTTCTGCACCCCGATCGCCGCCGGCATGCCGTAGCCCATCGTTCCGAGGCCGCCGGAAGTCATCCAGCGGTTCGGCTCGTCGAACTTGTAGTACTGCGCCGCCCACATCTGGTGCTGGCCGACCTCGGTCGTGATGTAGGTGTCGGGGCCCTTGGTCAGTTCGTAGAGGCGCTCGATCGCCTGCTGCGGCTTGATGGTCGTCTCGGAGGCCTTGTAGGCGAAGCAGTTCCGGGCCCGCCATGAGTTGATCCGGCGCTCCCAGTCCATCAGGCCGGCGGGATCGATCTGCGCGCGGCTCGCCTTCCAGATCTGGATCATGTCCTCGAGCACGTGGGCGACGTCGCCCACGATGCCGACCTCGACCTTGACGTTCTTGTTGATCGACGACGGGTCGATGTCGATGTGGATCTTGCGGCTGCCCGGCGAGAAGGCGTCGAGCCGGCCGGTGATGCGGTCGTCGAAGCGCGCGCCGACGCACAGCATGACGTCGCAGTCATGCATGGCGTTATTGGCCTCGTAGGAGCCGTGCATGCCGAGCATGCCGAGCCACTGCGGGTCCGAGGCGGGGAACGCGCCGAGGCCCATCAGGGTCGAGGTGACCGGCGCGCCGGTCAGATGCGCGAACTCGCGCAGCAGCTCAGACGCGCGCGGACCCGAATTGATGACGCCGCCGCCGGTGTAGAAGATCGGCTTCTTCGCGCCGCGCAGCAGCTCGATCGCCGCCTTGATCTTCTCGGCGTCGCCCTTCAGCTTGGGATGGTAGGTCTTATGCACGACGTTGCGCGGGCCGATATAGCCGCCGGTCGCGAACTGGACGTCCTTCGGGATGTCCACCACGACCGGGCCCGGACGGCCGCTGGTGGCGACATAGAACGCCTCGTGCAGCACCTGGGCGAGGTCGTTGACGTCCTTCACCAGGTAATTGTGCTTGGTGCAAGGCCGGGTGATGCCGACCGTGTCGCATTCCTGGAAGGCGTCCGAGCCGATCAGATGCGTCGGAACCTGGCCGGTGATGCAGACCAGCGGGATCGAGTCCATCAGAGCGTCGGTCAGGCCGGTGACGGCGTTGGTCGCGCCGGGGCCGGAGGTGACGAGCACGACGCCAGGCTTGCCGGAGGAGCGAGCATAGCCTTCCGCCATGTGGGTCGCGCCCTGCTCGTGGCGCACGAGCACATGCTCGATCGAGTTCTGCTGGAACAGCGCGTCGTAGATCGGGAGGACGGCGCCGCCCGGATAGCCGAAGATGTGCTCCACGCCCTGGTCGGCGAGCGCACGGATGACGATCTCGGCGCCTGTCATGCGCTCTGTCGGGGCTGCGGTCAGGTCAGCGGCCATGGGCGGTTCCTTTCGCCTTATTCGACCTTGGATCCCTGCCCTGCGCCAAAGCCTGACGCCGGGCAATAAAAAAGGGCCCCGCGGGGACCCTTGGCTTAGGCGTCATCGGTTGTGCGCGAACCTTATGCGGCCCGCACCGTCGATGACGCCGATCTTACGAGAATGATGCGCGACACGGGCCGCTCCTCGGAGAAATTCGCGCGGAACCTACGCGCGGGCGCCCGGTCCGTCAAGATGGGCGCCCGGATCCTGCTTCAGTCCAAATAGACCGTGTCGAAGGCGAGCTGGCCCTCGACGCCCGGACGCCAGAGCTGCACCGGCTCGGCTTCGCCGGCGACGGACGAGAAACGCCAGCAGTTGCGTCCTGCCGCCTTGGCCGCATAGAGCGCCTCGTCGGCGAGCAGGATCAGGCGCTGCGCGTCGCCCTCGCTGTCGGGCGACAGCACGCCGCCGAGCGTGATGCTCGGCAGCAGCGACACGCCGTCGATCAGGAAGGGTTGGTTGACCGTCTCGACGAGGCGCTTGGCGAGCTTCATGCCGTCGTCGACATTCGTCAGCGGCGCGACGACCGCGAACTCGTCGCCGCCGAGCCGTGCGACCACGTCTGTCGAGCGCAGCGAATCGCGGAGCCGCGCCGAGACTTCGACGAGCAGCGCGTCGCCCCGCTGATGGCCGAACCCGTCGTTCACCGACTTGAAATGGTCGAGATCGATGAGGAACAGCGCGAAGCGGCTGCCGCGGCTGTGCGCCTTGGCGGTGGCCGCGTCCAGCACCTCCAGGAATCGCACGCGGTTGACGAGCTTCGTCAGGCCGTCATGCATCGCGCGGTAGGCGAGGATCCGCCTGAGGCGCTTCTGGTCGTGGCCGTGGGCCGCGACGAGCACGCTCGGCCCCGCGAGCAAAGCAAGGGCCAGATAGCGCATCAGTTCGGCCCGCATCGGCTCGGCCGCGTCTGCGAAGGCGGGCCAGAGGCCCTCGGACATGTAGGCGAGCAGCGCCGCCGAGAAGCAGAAGGCGCCGAGCCAGGTCGCGAACAGACCGAGCCTCAGCGCGAACCAGAGCATGGCG
This sequence comes from Chelatococcus sambhunathii, assembly GCA_031316315.1. Classification (GTDB taxonomy): domain Bacteria; phylum Pseudomonadota; class Alphaproteobacteria; order Rhizobiales; family Methylopilaceae; genus Methylopila. The sequence goes on along the minus strand of JADBEO010000011.1, from coordinate 88,191 downwards.
CAGGATGCGGCGAGCACGATCTCGGGTCGGCCCTGGCCCACTGAGGCGAGGATCAGCGTCGCGATGAGACAGGCCGCCGCCGGCGCCTCCCAGAGGGCGGGCTTCGGCTCGTCGGCGTCGAACTCGTCGGCGAGCGGCTGATCGCTTCGTGCGCGGGTGAGCACGACGCCGAGCAGCAGAGACGATCCGACCCAGGCGGCCGCCCAGCAGGTGAGCACGGCGTCGAGCGTCGCGCCGGAGCCGAAGCCGGCGGCCGCGCCGACCGGCGCCCCGGCCAAGGCGCCCGTGGCCGCGGCGATCGTGACGGCGACGGCCATCCTCACTTCCGACGAGATGAACCCGCTCCGGCGCAGCCGCGCGAAGGTGGCGACCGAGCAGGCGACCGTCGCCAGATTCTGGAACAGCGTCCAGGCGAGATCCGTCAATCCGACGCCGAGCCCGGCCGCCACGGCGAGGTGGACGGCGGCGAGGCGCAGCGCGTCCGTCGGCGATAGCGATCGCCCGTTGCGGATGAGGAACCCCGCCGCCAGAGGCGCCGCAAGGTTTATGAGAGGCTGTCCGGCCGCGCCCTGTCCGAATTGGTGCGTGGCGGCGAAACCCGCGCCGTAGCAGAGCATGAAGGCGACATCGGGGTGGAAAATGAAGGCGAGCAAGCTGGATGCAACGCGATGCGCAGCGGTCATGACGCTTCCCGAAGCGGGATGTGGAAAGTCCCCGACGGAGGCTTGTATGCCACAGCGCTCTAAAGTGGCGTTTGCATCGCGCTCGCAATTTTAAGAAATGCCCGAGTTTCGGGGACAACCGCGGCACGCGGCGCCGCGGGCTTCGGACGTAACCAATGCGGGCGCTCGCGCGTAGTCAGATGGACGCCGACCGCCAAACCGGAAAATATCGCAGATGGGTTTATTTCACGACCGGACAGGCCGTTTCTCGCCGCTGCTGACGGCGACGCTTGTCGGGCTGTGCCTGCCGGCGGCGTGGCTCGCCTTCCGCGCCTGGAACGGAGACTTTTCGGCCGCGGCCCCATCCGGACCCGGGCTGCCGCCGGGCTTCGGCGACGCGCCGGGGCTCGGCGGACCGAGCGCCGCCGGGGGCTCCCCCTTCGGCTCCGGGGCCGCGCCGAGCTTCGGCGGCCCCGACCGCGCCGCCTCTGACAGCGCGCGCCCGATCTACGCGGCGATCCATTTCACCGGCGACTGGGCAATCCGCTTCCTGCTGCTCTCGCTCATGGTCACGCCGTTCCGCCGGATCTGGCACTGGCCGCGCCTCGTCCTGACCCGCCGCCGCATCGGTCTCGCCGCCCTGGCCTACGCCACCGGGCATTTCCTGCTCTACGCTCTCGACCAGGAGTTCGTGGTCTCGAAGATCGCGAGCGAGATCGCGCTGCGCATCTATCTCGCCATCGGCCTCGTCGGGCTGCTCGGCCTGATCGCGCTCGGCGCGACCTCATGGGACGGCGCGGTGAAGCGCATGGGCGCGGAGAACTGGAGCCGCCTGCACAAGACGGCCTATCTCATCGCCGGGCTCGCGACGCTGCACTTCTTCATGCAGTCGAAGCTCGACGTGACCGAGCCGACGCTGATGTGGGGCCTGTTCCTGTGGGCGATGGGCTGGCGCTGGCTGCAGCGCAAGGGCGAGCGCGCCGTAAGCCTCGCCTGGCTCGTCGGCCTCGCCGTCGCCGCCGCGCTCGGCACGGCGCTGTCCGAAGCGCTCTGGTACGGTCTCGCGACCGGCGTCAACCCCATCCGGGTGCTGAAGGCGAACTTCACCGTGGTTCTCGGTCTGCGCCCCTGCTGGCAGGTGCTGATCTTCGGCCTGGTCGCCGCCGCGACCAGCCTGATCGGCGCGCGCCGGCGAGGACCGGCGCGGCCGAAGGCGGCGCGCGCCGCGGTCACCTCCGGCGGCGCGGCCTGACCGTCCTCAGCACTGCGGAACCTTGATGTCGGAGATCTGCTTCAGAAGGGTCGGAGCAGGCTCCGGCGCCTCGGCGACGGCCGGCGCCGGGTCCTTCTCGTCGAGCGGCTTGTCGCGGGACCTGATCGTGACGGCGTCGATGCGGATGGCGTTCGGCTCTTCATAGGGCGACGAGACGGCCAGCCCGACGCCGCCCGTTGTGTAGGTCAGATCCTTGATCGTCTTCACGGTCTTGCCGTCTTCGACCACGGTGAACTGTGCGCCGCGGATCTTGATCTCGACCGAGTCGACCGGGCCCGAAGCCGGCAGGCCGCAATCGCCGTAAATATATTCTATATGACCGAACCCGGTCGTCGAATCATACTGGTCGTACCTCGTGAAGGAATGGAACGTCATCCACTTCTTCTCGTAGAACCAGGAGTCGAAATAGAACGAATATCCGGAGAACAACTTACCAGTCTTGTCGATCTGGGTCTTTACGTAAATGTAAACCCCTTGATTGTTGCCCATCCCCTTGAGATCGACGCGGAGGTCCAAGTCGGAGTTGCAGTTGGGCGTGAACGATGTGGCGAGGCTGTAGTTCGTATCGGAGAACACGGGGACGTAGGCGCCTCCCGCCACCTTCCATGTGCTTCCCGGAAGAGGCTTCCACGCCTTGGCGTCGGACTTCTCGTCGAAGTCGAACACCTTCGGCCTGTTCGTGCCCGAGGTCAGGACCTCGAGAGCGTCAGGGACGTTGATCCGGCGCTTGCGGATGCCTGCGGCCTCCACCGCCTTGCCGGTGCATTCGAGCGCCCGCTGGATCTCGGCGACGCTCGCGCCGGGAACCGCGTCGCGCAGGATCGCGAAGGCGCCTGAAACGTGCGGCGTCGCCTGCGAGGTTCCGGACATGGTGGCCTTCGCGTTGCCGGGAGCGGCGGAGACGATGTCGTCGCCCGGAGCGAGCAGCTTCACCAGCTGCGAGTGGTTGGAGAAGTCGGTGACCTCGTCATTCCGGTTGGTCGCGCCCACCGCAATCGCGCCGCTGACGCAGGCGGGCTTGCCGATGTAGCCGCTGAAGTACTCGTTCCCGGAGGCGACCAGCGGCGCGATCTTGGCTTCGCGCAGCAGCCGGAAGATGTCGACGAACGCTGCGCCGTCCGTATCGCAGGCGCCGTTGTACTTGCCGCCTCCGAGACTCATGTTCACGGCCGCGATCGTGTATTTCTTGCGCAGGCTATAGACGCGCTCGAGACCGGAGATGATGTCGTCGTCATAAGCGCCGATGCCGGTGTCTCCCGGTTTTGTGCTTTCTGTGAACACCTGGCCGAGAATGAGGTTCGCCTTCGGTGCGACGCCGATTAGCCCGCTCCAGGCGCCGCCGCCCGCGATGCCGGCGACATGGGTGCCGTGGCGGCAGTCGTCGCCGTAGGAGACCGGACAGTTCTTGGACGATCCCGGCCCGGTCATCTTCTCTTTGCCGTTCGGGCAGAGCGTCTTCTGGAAATTCGCGGGATCCATCGTCGAGTAGCACATCTCCTCCACGACATTGGCGGCGAGCATGGGGTGCTTGGCCTGCATGCCGGCGTCGAGCACGGCGATCGTCACGCTTTGCCCTTCGTGGCCGCGATCCCAGACGTCCTTGGCCTCGATCTTGTCGACGCCCCACGGCAGCGACCCCGCGTCCGCCGTCCGGACGCCGACCTCGCCGACCCACAGGACCCCGCCGTCGGCCAGCAGCCTGTCGAGTTCGGCGGCGTTCACCGTCACGGCGACGTAGGGAACGTAGCGGTAGGTCCGGAGGCGGTGACGCGCCTGCCCGCCGCCGAGGGCGCGCGTGACGAGGCCGTCCTGAGCGGCGGCGAGCGTCCTCGCCTGGTCTTCGGCTTCCGCCTCGCCGAGCTTGTCCTCGCTCTGGAGCGCGACCGCGAGCTTCACGAAGACGCGCACGCCGCCCGGCGCGGCGGCTTTTTCCCGCAGCGTCGCCGCGCCGGGGTCATTGGGCGCGGGCGCCTTGCCGAGGGTCGCGACGGCGGCGTCGCGCTCGCTCCGCCCTCCCGCCGCCTCGACCGAGCCTGTGAGCATGAAGATCGCGGCGCCTGCCGCAAGCGAAAAAACAAAAGCACCGACGCGCATTTAGGCCCCCGACAATCGCCCCGACCGCCGCTGCGAAGCGGTGGCCGCACGCTTGAACGGGGCGCGTGGAGCGTCAATCAGGATCACTACCTATGCGCGCGTCCGCCACCTCTGGGGCCGTCGCATGTTTCGCGGCCGCCGCGCTGGCGTCCGCCGCCGCGACGTCCTAGAAGAGCGGCGTTTCCGACTTTCGTTCAGGACGCCTCGCCGTGATCGCCGATCTCTCCCCAGCCGACCTCGACGCCTTCATCGCGCGCGCCCGCGCGGATTTCGACGCCTTCAAGGCGCGCGGCCTCAAGCTCGACATGACGCGCGGCAAACCCTCGCCGGAGCAGCTCGACTTCTCGGAGGGCATGCTGGCGCTGCCCGGCAACCGCGACCACACCACGGACGCCGGCGAGGACGCGCGCAACTATGGCGGCCTGCAGGGCATCCTCGAGGTCCGCAAGCTGTTCGCCGGACCGCTCGGCGTGAAGCCGGAGAACGTCGTGGTCGGCGGCAACGCCAGCCTCGCCATGATGCACGACGTCATCGTCTGGGCGCTGCTGAAGGGCGTGCCGGGCTCGGAGCGGCCGTGGGGCAAGGAAAGCGAGATCGCCTTCATCTGCCCTGCCCCCGGCTACGACCGCCACTTCGCGATCCTGGAGGAGTACGGGATCAGGATGATCCCAGTCCGCCTCACAGGCGAGGGGCCGGACATGGACGAGGTCGAGCGCCTCGTGCGCGACCCGGCGGTCAAGGGCATTTGGTGCGTGCCGAAATATTCGAACCCGACCGCCGAGTGCTATTCGGACGAGACCATCCGGCGTCTCGCTAAGATGGAGACCGGCGCGCCAGACTTCCGGCTGTTCTGGGACAACGCCTACGTCCTCCATCACCTGACGGAGAACCGCCGCGAGATTCTGAACATCGTCGAGGAGTGCGCCGCGGCCGGGAACCCGGACCGCGCTTTCGTCTTCGCCTCGACCTCGAAGATGACGCTCGCCGGCGCGGGCCTCGCCTTCTTCGCCTCTTCGGACGCCAACGTGAAATGGCAGATGGCGAGGGCCTCGAAGCAGACGATCGGCCCGGACAAGCTGAACCAGCTGCGCCATGTCCGCTTCCTGAAGGACGAGGCGGGCCTCGTCGCCCACATGGACAAGCACCGGATTTCGCTCGCGCCGAAGTTCAAGGCGGTGACCGACGCCCTTCAGGCGCGGCTCGGCGACACGGGCGCCGCGACGTGGATCGTCCCCGAGGGCGGCTACTTCGTCAGCGTGGATCTGCTGCCCGGCGCGGCCTCGCGCACCGTGGCGCTCGCAAAGGAAGCCGGCCTCGCGTTGACCCCCGCCGGCGCCACCTGGCCCTACGGCAAGGATCCGGAGGATTCGAACCTTCGCCTCGCCCCCTCCTTCCCGACGCTCGCGGACGTGAAGACGGCGGCCGAAGGCATCGCCATCTGCATGGCGCTCGCCTGCGCCGAGGTCGAGAAGGCGAAGCGGCTGGAGAAGGCGGCGTAAGAGCATCGTCGCTCTCGTCGGCCCGCGCGCACCCGCGCCCCTCATGCTGAGGAGCCTCGGCGCAAGCCGAGGCGTCTCGAAGCACGCAGTTGGTTTCGGTCGCGCTTTCGCACCATGCGAAGACCTCGCACCGGCGGACTGCGTGCTTCGAGACGCCGCCCTCCGGCCGGCTCCTCAGCATGAGGACGGTCGGTGGGTCGCCGTTCAGGAAGATCGATCGATTAGGCCCCTCGTTTCGATCTCCCCCAGCGTCGCATCCAGCGCCTCTTCCGGCGCGACGTGGATCCAGTCCGCCATGCGATTGCGGAACCAGGTCGATTGGCGCTTGGCGTAGCGGCGGGTGCCGAGGCGGGTGCGCTCGACAGCCTCCTCGCGCGATAGCGCCCCGCGCGCCCAGGCGGACAACGGCGCGACGCCGAGCGCCTTCATGGCGGGGAGCGCGGGATCGAGGCCGCGATCAACAAGCGCCCTCGCCTCCTCCGCCGCGCCGTCCGCGATCATCGCCTCCAGCCGCCGGGCGATCGCCACGTCGAGCGCCGCGCGGTCCGGCGCCAGCACGATCCTGAGCGCGGCGTCCGGATCGAGCGGAGGCGTGCCGGTCTCGGCCTGCCAGTCGGCGAGCGAGCGGCCGGTGGCGTCGAGCACCTCCAGCGCCCGCATCAGGCGCTGCGGGTCGGTGGGGCGCAGCCGTCCCGCCATCGCCGGGTCGCGGCGGGCGAGTTCTGCGTACAGCGCGGAGGCCGGCCCGAAGCCGCGCCGTTTTTCGCGGATGGTTTCGGGGATTGCGGGGATTTCGGCGAGCCCCTTCGTCAGCGCGTCGAAGTAAAGTCCTGTGCCGCCGACGAAAATCGGTAGACTTCTATCGGCGGCGCCCATCGGCGACTGCTGAGACGTCGGCTCAGCGCCTGTGCTTAACCTGTTGATAACCATGGCGGCGTCCGCCAGCCATCGGCCGACGCCGTACGCCTCGCCTGCATCGACATGGCCGTAGAGCGCGTGGGGCGCCCTCGCCTCCTCCTCCGCCGACGGCCGCGCCGTCAGGATGCGCAGGTCGCGATACACCTGGCTCGCATCCGTGTTGACGACCACGCCCGAAAGCCGCTCGGCGAGCGCGAGCGCGAGCGCCGATTTCCCCGAGGCGGTCGGCCCGGCGATCAGCACGGCGCGGATGGGCTGCAGGGTGTCCGTCATGCGGTCTTTCGCGCGTGCGAAGGCGGGCGGGCGCCCTTATAGACGAACGCAGCGCGGCCGCGGGAGCCAGCGCGTCCGGGACCCTCGCATGAATCTCGCCTACGCCGCCGTGCTGATCTCCGATCCCGCGCGGCCCGCGGTCGACACCGGCGTCATCGTGCGGGTCAGCCGCGCGCTCGGTCTCGCCCAGCCCAAGGTTCTGGCGGCCGGAATCGCGGTGGAGTTCGCGGTGACGACGACCGACCCCGCCGACATGCGCGCCGCGATCGTCGAGGTGATCGACGGCGCGCCGCTCGACGTCGCGCTCGTGCCCGAGCCCGGGCGGCGCAAGAAGCTCCTGATCGCGGACATGGACTCCACCATGATCGAACAGGAGTGCCTCGACGAACTCGCCGGCGCGCTGGGGCTCAAGGAGCGCGTCTCCGCCATCACCGAGCGCGCGATGCGCGGCGAGATCGCCTTCGAGCCCGCGCTGCGCGAGCGCGTTGCGCTGCTGGAGGGCCTGCCGGCGGAAGAGACGATCGCGCGCGTCCTCGCCGAGAAGATCACGCTCGCCCCCGGTGCGCGGACGCTGGTCGCGACGATGCGGGCGCACGGGGCCTACGCTGCGCTGGTGTCCGGCGGGTTCACCGCCTTCACCGGCCCGGTCGCGGCCATGCTCGGCTTCGACGAGCACCGGTCCAACCTGCTCGAGATCGAAGGCGGGAGGCTCACAGGCAGGGTCGTCGAGCCGATCCTCGGCCGCGAAGCCAAGCTCGCCGCGCTGGAGGAACTGATCGTCTCCAAAAGGCTGTACCGCGACGCGACCCTCGCGGTCGGCGACGGCGCGAACGATCTCGCCATGCTCTGCGCCTCCGGCCTCGGCGTCGCCTATCGCGCCAAGCCCGCCGTCGCCGAGGCGGCCCATGTCCGCATCGACCGCGGCGACCTGACAGCCCTGCTCTATCTGCAGGGCTTTTCCGACGCGGAGTTCGTGACGGCCTGATCGCAAAATGCTTCGCCCGGCAAAATATGCCGGGCGCTTAACGCCCCGTTAACCACCGGGGCGCGACCGTGGCGCAACGCTTCGTTAACCCTGCGCCGCGAGTCGCCCGCCTTGTCGCCAGCCGCCCTCCAGATCGTCCCGAAGTCCGACGCCGATCCCGCCGCCGCGCAGGAGCCGGCCAAGCGCAAGCCGGTCCGCTTCAAGGGCCGCTCCTTCATGGCGCTCGTGCTCACGCCCGAGCAGCCGGTCAACGACTGGCTCGCCGAGCTCGACGCGCTGGCGGCCCGGTCTCCCGGCTTCTTCGGCGATCGTCCCGTGGTGCTCGACGTCTCGCTGCTTCGCCTGTCGCCGCGCATGATCGCGGCGCTGCTCGGCGACCTCGACCAGCGCGGCGTGCGCATCATCGGCGTCGAGGGCTGCGATCCGAAGTTTCTCGACGGGCCGAACGCGCGGCTCGCCATGCCGGTCGGCGGCCGCGCCGCCGGCGAGATCTCGGCGCCCGAGGCCTCGACCGGGAAGGTCGGCGGCTCGCTCATCATCAACCAGCCGGTGCGCTCCGGTCAGAGCGTGTCGTTCCAGGGCGACGTGACGATCTGCGGCTCGGTCGCCTCCGGCGCCGAGGTGATCGCTTCCGGTTCGATCCACGTCTACGGCGCGCTGCGCGGCCGCGCGATCGCGGGCTCCGCCGGCGACCGCAAGGCCCGCATCTTCTGCCGCCGCCTCGACGCCGAACTGCTGGCGATCGACGGCGTCTACATGACCACCGAGGACCTGAACCGGGCGCTGCGCGGCAAGCCCGCGACCGCCTGGCTCGACGGCGAGGCGCTCCGCGTCGCCGCGCTCGACTGAGACATCCGTGACGAACCGAATTCCTTCGAGGGGAGACTGAAAAATGGCTGAGGTGCTGGTCGTCACGTCGGGCAAGGGAGGCGTGGGCAAGACCACGTCCACCGCCGCCCTCGGCGCGGCTCTCGCACAGACCGGACAGAGCGTGTGCGTGGTGGACTTCGACGTCGGCCTTCGCAACCTCGACCTGGTGATGGGCGCCGAGCGCAGGGTCGTCTACGACCTGATCAACGTCGTCCAGGGCGACGCGAACCTCAACCAGGCGCTGATCCGCGACAAGCGCATCGACTCGCTCTCGCTCCTGCCGGCGAGCCAGACGCGCGACAAGGACGCGCTGACGGCCGAAGGCGTCGAGCGGGTCATCGGCGAGCTCAAGAACCGCTTCGACTGGATCATCTGCGACAGCCCGGCGGGCATCGAGCGCGGCGCCTATTTCGCGATGCGCCACGCCGACCTCGCGGTCATCGTCACAAATCCGGAAGTCTCCTCCGTTCGCGACAGCGACCGCATCATCGGCCTGCTCGATTCGAAGACCGAGAAGGCCGAGCGCGGCGAGGTGATGGAAAAGCTGCTGCTGCTGACCCGCTACTCGCCCGAGCGCGCCGAGCGCGGCGACATGCTGAAGGTCGAGGACGTGCTCGAGATTCTGTCGATCTCGCTGCTCGGCATTATTCCGGAAAGCCCGGAAGTGCTGAAGGCGTCGAACCTCGGCTCCCCGGTGACGCTCGCCAACCCGATCTCCGCGCCGTCGCGCGCCTATCTCGACGCCGCCCGCCGCCTGCGCGGCGAGACCGTGCCGATGACGGTGCCGACCGAGCGCAAGGGCTTCCTCGGCAACCTGTTCGGTCGGAGGGCGGCATGAGCGTTCTGAAGTTCTTCACGCGCCGGTCGAGCGCCCCCGCCGCCCGCGAGCGGCTTCAGCTGCTCCTCGCCCATGAGCGCGCCGTGTTCGGCCGCACCGACCTCGTCGCGGTGCTGCAGGACGAAATCCTCGCGGTGATCGCCAAGCATGTCGCCATCGACCCTGACAAGGTGCGGGTGAAGATGGACCGGCAGGACACGTTCGCGACGCTCGAGGTCGACATCGAGATCCGCTCGCCCTCGGCCGGCGGGTTGAAGATGGCGGGCTGACAAAGCCAACCAGATAACTCATCTGTGGTCGCAGGGCCCGCCTCGAGAAGAGGCGGGCCTTCGCGTTTCGGCGTGCTTTGACTGTCGGCGCAATCTGCTTATGGTCCGCGGCTTCATTTCAAGGAGCTGAATTTCGAATGTCCGTCGCAGCGTTGAGATCCATGTTTGGCGGCGAGCCGGCCGAGGCGACGGCGCAGGCGAAGGGTCCGGATTTTCTCTGCGTCGGCCTCCAGAAAGGCGGGACGCAGTGGCTCTATGACCAGCTCCAGCATCATCCCGATTTCTGGATGCCGCCGCACAAGGAGCTGCATTACTTCGACCGGCGCTTCCCCGACCGCAGGATCGGCCCGGTCGCGCAGAAGTTCGTCCGCAATCCCGATGAGGTCAGCGAGAAAAAGCAGCAGCGCGGGGACCGCGGACTCGACGAGCGCGACGCCGCGTTCTTCGAGCGCGTCGCGACGTTCTCGGCGCGCAAAAACGATGTCGAGGCCTACGCCGCGCTGTTCGAACCCAAGGGCGAACTTCTCAGCGGCGACATCACGCCCGGCTACAGCCGTCTGTCGAACCGGCTCACGAAGAAGATCAGCCGGCGCTTTCCCGACGCCAAGGTCATCATGATGCTGCGCGAGCCGGCGTCGCGGCTGTGGTCGCAATGGCGGATGCGCGCGGAGAATCTCAACTATTCCGAGGAACAGCAACTCGACTACGCTCTGTTCAAGAAGTTCGCAGGCCGCAAGCAGGCGCGGTTGCGCTCCTATCCGACCAAGATCGCCAGCCGCTGGCAGGAGCACTTCGGCGACCGGTTCCGCTGGTTCTTCCTCGACGACGTGATCGCCAAGCCGGACGAGACCCGGGCCGAGATCCTCGCTTTCCTCGGAGCGGACCCCGCCGTTCCGCCTTATGTGCCTGCGGATTTCAACCGGAAGGCCAAGCCGAAATCGCCGGAACGTACGGACGAGATCAAGGCGCTGCTGAAGAAGATGTTCGAGAGCGAGCGACGCGCCTGCGCCAGGATGTTCGGCGGCGCCGCCGAACGATGGCCGGACGCTCCCTACTGACGGCGCCGGCCGTGAGCGGCTCGGCCGTCGGTCGGGCCGACGGCCCCGACTTTCTCTGCGTCGGCCTGCAGAAGGCCGGCACCCAGTGGCTCTACGATCAGCTTCAGCATCATCCCGACTTCTGGATGCCGCCGATCAAGGAGCTTCATTTCTTCGATCGCCATTTTCCCGACGGCCGCGTTCGGGAAGCGGCCAAGCGCTATGTCGAGAGGCCGGATCGCTACGGCGCCGCGAAGCTGCGGAACGAGCATGCGGCGGTCGACGAGCGCAGCGCGGCGTTTCTCAAGCTGGTCGCCGCTTTCGACCCCCGCGAGAGCAGCCTCGAAGCCTATGCCGGCCTGTTCCGCGCTAAGGGTTCGTCGTTGTCCGGCGACATCACGCCCGGCTACAGCACGCTGCCGCCGAAAACCATTCGCGCGATCGCCCGCCGGCTTCCCGACGCCAAGGTGTGCCTGATGCTGCGCGAGCCGGCGGCGCGGCTCTGGTCGGCCTGGCGGATGCGCTGCGAACGCGACCTTCTGCCGTGGCTGACAGTGCGCTCGTTTCGGCGGTTCCGGGCATTCGCCGAGCGGCCGCCCGTCGTCGAACGCTCCTACCCGACCGTCGTCGCCGCCAAATGGGCCGAAGCCTTTCCCGGCCGCTTCCGCGCGTTCTTTCTCGACGACGTCATCGCACGGCCCGCCGAAACGCGCGCGGCGATCCTCGAGTTTTTAGGAGCCGACCCCGACGCCGGAACCGTAGTCCCACCCGACTTCAACCGAAAAGCCAAGTCGCGCGCCGTCCTCCCTGGCGCGGCGGCGCAGTCCTATCTGCGCGAGAAATTCGAGGCCGAGCGCGAACGATGCGCGGACATGTTCGGCGGCGCCGCAAAAGACTGGCCCGGCAGGCCTTACTGAGAGGCGCCCAGCGAATATTTTTCACATATGTCGAATGCCATTTGAGCCGATTCCCAAACGTGCGATAGCTGCGAACCGGGGGGAGCAGGGATGGTAGCCAAGAGTGGACAGCCTTGACCTGACGGCCTGCGACCGCGAGCCGATTCACATACCCGGCGCCATTCAGCCTCACGGCTTGCTCCTGCTGGTTTCGGCGGATTCTCTGCGTGTCGAGGCGGTCGCCGGCGACGTCGAGGGCCGGCTTGGCGTGACCGAGTGGGCCGGGCGACCGCTGGCCGAGCTCATCGGCCCGGAAGCCGCCGCGCGGATCCACGAAAACGACAGGAACGGTCCGGCCGGCGCCTATGTCGGCGCCGTGTCGGGCGCGACCGGCGAGCGGTTCGACGTGAGCGCGCACGCCACGGAGGCGGGCTATCTCGTCGAGCTCGAACCCGAGCAACGGCTCGCCGCCCCCGTCGGGGTGACTTTCGGTGAATTCGAAACGGTCGCGGCCGCGTTCGAGCGTGCGAGTTCGACCGAAGCCCTTTGCCGCGCGGCGGCGCAGGAGTTTCAGCGGCTCACCGGCTATGCGCGGGTGATGATCTACCGCTTTCTCGACGACGACTCCGGGTCGGTGCTCGGCGAAGCCTGCTCGGGGGGCATGCGGTCGTTCCTGAACCACCGCTTTCCCGCGACCGACATCCCGAAGCAGGCCCGCGCGCTTTACCTGCGCAACCTGATCCGCGTCATCCCCGACGTGGCCTATCGGCCCGCGCCGCTGCGCTACGCCGGTCCGCGGGAGGCCCCGCTCGACCTGTCCGACTCCGCTCTGCGGAGCGTGTCGCCGATTCACGTCCAGTATCTGAAGAACATGGGCGTCGCCGCCTCCGCCTCGGTCTCCATCGTCAAGGACGGCGTGCTCTGGGGGCTCGTCGCCTGCCATCATCCTGAGCCGCGCATGATCGGCTTCGACACGCGCGCCGCCTGCCGCGCTGTGGCGGGCGCCTTCGGGCGCCAGCTCCGGGCCCGGGACGACACCGACAGCTTCCGCGAGAGGGTGCGGCTGCGCAGCTTCCAGGACGATCTCGTCGCGCTGCTGTCGCGAGAGGGCTCGCTGCAGGAGGCGATCTCCAACCATGTCGACGAGATCCGCCGCGCTCTCGGCGGCGACGGCGTCGCGATCCTGAGGGGCGACGATCTTCTGACGACCGGACGCTGCCCGAACGAGGGAGAATTGGCGCCGCTGGCGCTCTGGGCCCTGAAGCGCGGAGCCGAACAGGTCTTCGCCACCGATCGCCTCGTCGACGCTTATCCCAGGGCGACGGCCTTCCAAAACGTCGGCGCGGGAATGCTCGCGCTCACCTTGTCCGTCAGCGAACCCTGGATCGTGATGTGGTTCCGCGCCGAGGAGGTGGAGGTCATCGAGTGGGCCGGCGACCCGCACAAGGACATGAGCAACGATCCGGTCGAGCAGCTGACGCCCCGCGCCTCCTTCGACGTGTGGCGGGAGACGGTGCGCGGCCGTTCGCGCCGATGGACCCCGGCCGAGATCGAGGCGGCGGGCCGCCTGCGCTCCTCGGTCATCGAGGTGTGGCAGGCGCGCGGGCTCATGGAGCTGAACCGCAGGCTCCTCGCCACCATCGAAGAGAAGGATATGGCGATCCAGCAGAAGGAGTTCCTGATCGGCGAGGTGAACCACCGGGTCCAGAACAGTCTCCAGCTTGTGTCGAGCTTCCTCGCCCTGCAGGGCCGGTCGTCGAACCAGCCCGGCCTCGCCCCCGCCCTCGAGGAGGCGAGACGCCGGCTGACGGCGGTCGCTCTCGTCCATCGCAGGCTCTACCGCTCGGACCAGGTCGAGTCCGTCGACCTCGCGCGCTACGTCGAGGAGCTCGTCGCCGACGTGACCTCCTCGCTGGGAGACGGCTGGTCCAACTCCCTCACGCTCGACGTCGCGCCGATCCTGGCGCCGACGGACCGGGCGATCAGCCTCGGGCTCGTCCTGACGGAGCTGATGATCAACGCCACCAAATACGCCTATGGCGGGGAGCCCGGCCCGCTGTCGATCACGATTTCTGAGGACCGGGCGAATGTCCGGCTCAGCGTGGCCGATAGGGGCGTTGGCTCGCAGACGCCGCCGAGGCGCGGCTTTGGGTCGCGGATGATCGACGCTCTCGTGCGGCAGATGGGGGGCGAACTCGAACGCCAGGACAACAAGCCTGGCCTCAAGGTCGTCTTGACCGCGCCCGTCTCGCGGGGGACCGGAACGGAGGGATCGCCGGGGGCCATGCCGCGGTAGCGCCGGAGCCCTCTACGACCTACTGCTGCGTTGCAGCCAAATCTCACGGTCAATAGCCTTCCTTCAATTGCGCTGAAGACCTCCGCGCGCCCGCGGTCGCCATCCGCAGGCCGGAAATTGGGAGGCGTGAGGGAGGCTTATCCTTGGCGATCATGAAGAAGAACAAGGTGATCACCGCCGACGAGGCGATCGCCCTGGTCAATGACGGCGACGTGGTCACCACGACCGGGTTCGTCCAGAGCTGCATTCCGGAGGCGCTCCACGCGGCGCTGGAGAAGCGTTTCGTCGAGACCCAGCACCCGAAGGGTCTCACCCTCGTCATGACCGCGGGCGCGGGCGACTCGAAGGGCCTCGGCACCGGCCGCCTGCACCACGAGGGACTGCTGTCGCGCGTCATCGCCGCAAATTTCGGCCGCATGCCGAAGGTCGCGGAGGCCGCCAAGGACAACAAGATCCGCGGCTACAACCTGCCGCAGGGCGTCATTTCCCAGCTCTACCGCGCCTGCGCGGCCGGGCAGCCGGGCCTGTTCTCCAAGGTCGGCCTGCACACCTATGTCGACCCGCGGCACGGCGGGGCGAAGGTCAACGAGCTGACCACTGAGGACATCGTCAAGGTGGTCGAGGTCGATGGCGAGGAGTGGCTGTTCTACACCGCGACCAAGATCGACGTCGCGCTGATCCGCGGCACCTCGGCCGACCCCTCCGGCAACATCACCATGGAGAAGGAGTCGCTCACGCTCGACTGCCTCGCCCAGGCGATGGCGGCCCGCAACAATGGCGGCGTGGTGATCGCGCAGGTCGAGCGCATCGTCGACGACGGCTTCCTGCTGCCGAAGGACGTGCGCGTGCCGGGCATCCTGGTCGACTGCGTCGTCGTCGCCGACGCCGAGCACCACCGCATGAACTACGGCGTGATGCATGATCCGGCGCTCGCCGGCCAGATCCGCGTGCCGGTCACGGGCCTGCCCAAGATGAAGCTCGACGCGCGCAAGATCATCGCGCGCCGCGCCGCCTTCGAGCTGCCGCCGAACGGCGTCGTCAATCTCGGCGTCGGGGCGCCGGAAGGCATCGCCGCGATCGCGAACGAGGAGAAGGTCACTCCCTACATCACCCTGACCACCGAGGCCGGCATCGTCGGCGGCGTGCTCGCCTCCGGCTCGAGCTTCGGCGCGGCGCGCAACGCCGACTGCGTGATCGACCAGAACCAGATGTTCGACTTCTACGACGGCGGCGGCCTCGACATGACCTGCCTCGGCATGGCCGAGTGCGACGAGGCCGGCAACGTCAACACCTCCAAGTTCGGCGGGCGGCTGAACGGCTGCGGCGGCTTCATCAACATCAGCCAGAACGCCCGCTCGGTGGTGTTCGCGGGCACCTTCACCGTCGGCGGCCTTGAGATCGCGGTCGAGGACGGCAAGGTGCGCATCGTCCAGGAAGGCAAGTCGAAGAAGTTCATCAAACAGGTCGAGCAGAACACCTTCTCGGGGCCGTTCGCGCAGATGCGCGGCCAGCCGGTGATCTACGTGACGGAGCGCTGCGTGTTCCAGCTCTCTCCCGAGGGTCTGGAGCTCATCGAGGTCGCGCCCGGCATCGACATCGAGCGGGACATCCTGCCCCACATGGAGTTCGAGCCGATCGTGCGCGCGCCGCGCTCGATGGACCCGCGCATCTTCCGCGACGAGCCGATGGAGCTGCTCTCCGACCTGCTCAACCTCAATCTGTGCGAGCGCGTCAGCTACGACGCCACGCGCAACATCCTGTTCCTCAACCTCGAGGGTTTCGCAGTCCGCACCAAGGACGACATCCGCGACCTGCAGGAAGCGATCGTCAACGGCTGCAAGCAGGCCGGCAAGCGCGTCAATTCGGTGGTCAACCACGACGGCTTCAAGATCTCGGAATCGCTCTACGACGACTACGCCGAGATGATCGAATACCTCATGGACAACTACTACGCGACGACGACGCGCTATGCGACCAACGGCTTCCTGCGGCTGAAGATGCAGGAGGCGCTGAAGAAGCGCGGCCTCGCGCCGCACGTCTTCGAACGCAAGGAGGACGCCCACAGCTTCGCCGAGCGCGCCGCCCTGCAGAACAAGGCGTTCGGCGAGGACCCGGACGACTCCGTGGCGAGCGCGGCCTGAGCGATCTGCGTGCTTCGAGACGCCGTCCTTTCGGACGGCTCCTCGGCATGAGGACCGTCTCAGCCGAAACCTCCCTGATGCCGGCGCGGCGTCGGTCGTCGCCAATAAAGAAAAGAAAGGCAGCGACGTCTCCGCCCCCTCTCCCGTTCGCGGGAGAGGGTAAGGGTGAGGGGCTTCAGCGCCGGGGATTCAGAAAGGCGTGCTTCCCGAGCGGACGAACTTACTTCTGAAGCCGCGTCGCCACTCGCCCTCATCCTTACCTTCTCCCGTGAACGGGAGAGGGGACGGCCACCGTGGCGGATTCAAACGGACGGCGACGGCCGCATCCCCGTGAGCCTCACTCCGCCGCCAGCAGCCCCTCGTCCGCGCCCGCTAACCGCGCCGCGATCGCCTCGACGATGTGGGCCGCATCCGCCCCGACCGCGCCGAAGCGGCCGGAGCCCCAGGTGTTGAGCCAGGGCAGGCCGATGAAGGACACGCCGGGAACGCCGGTCAGCCCGCGCTTGTGCACGGGGCGGCCCGCGCCGTTGAAGACGGGCGCGTCGAGCCAGCGGAAGTTCGGCGTGAAGCCGATGCACCAGACGACGCTCGTGATCCCCGACCCCGCGAGGTCGAGCGACAGACGCTCCTGCGCCGGCTCCCAGACCGGCTCGTAGATGGACGGCGGCGGGGCGTCGACGCCGTTCTCCGCGATGTATTTGTCGATCGCGGCGTTGATCGAGTTGTAGGTGCGGTCGGCGGCGTCGAGGCTCGCCTTCAGGCCCGGGCGGAAGGTCAGCGCGCCGCCGACGAAGTCGTCAAGCGCCCCGTAGAGCTCCATGCCGTCATTCGCGAAGCGCCGGAGGTCGATGTCGCGGCCGCCGTCGCGGCCCGTGACGTAGTGGTTGGTGTTGTCGCGGACCCCTTCCAGCAGCGGATGGGTCTCGACGGTGATCTTGTAGTAGTCCATGTCGGCCAGCCAGGCGACGACGTCGCGTCCGCGGTAGAAGCGGGCGCAGCGCGGCGCGGGGCCGACCGCGAGGTGCACCTTGCGCCCGGCGAGATGCAGGTCCTCCGCGATCTGCGCGCCCGACTGGCCCGAGCCGACCACCAGCACGGCGCCCTCCGGCAGCTGCGCCGGGTTGCGATAGGCCTCCGACTGGATCTGCATGACGGCCGAAGGCAGTTTCTCCGCCATGCGCGGAATCACCGGATCGACATAACCGCCTGAGGCGACGACGATCTCGTCGCAAGAGTAGAGACCATCCGTCGTCGTCACCGCGAAGCCGCCCTCCGGCCGCCGCGCGGCGCGCGTCACCGTCACGCCTTCGCGGATCGGCGGGGCGACCTTGCGGGCGAATTCCCGGACATAGGCGACGATCTCGTCCTTCTTCATGAAGCCGTCCGGGTCCGGCCCGTCATAGGGGTGTCCGGGGAGGTCGCACTGCCAGTTGGGCGTGACGAGGCAGAACGTGTCCCACCGCGCCGTCTCCCAGACGTGGCAGGCGTAGCTCTTCTCGAAGACGAGATGCTCGATCCCGCGCTGCTTCAGCCAGTAGCTGGTCGACAGGCCGGCCTGCCCGCCGCCCACGACGATGACGGGTACATGCGTCGCCTCTGCCTGCGTCATGGGGGCCTCCTCCGAGGGTCTCAGTCTTCGAACGCCTCGACCGCGACGCGCGCGGCCGGGTCGGGAAAGCGGCGCGCGCCCTGCTCGATGCGCGCGAGTTGCGCCAGCGCGAGCGAGCATGGCCGGCCGTAGATCGCCTCGACGCGCGCGCTCGCGATGGTGAGGGCGGTCCGGGCGCGGTCGAGGAAGTCGCCGACCGGATAGTTCTCACCGGGCGAAAAATGCTCCTTCACGACCAGCGAGGGCGAATAGCAGCGTTCGACGGCGCCATCGGGCCATCGGATGAGAAAGGTCATCTCAGGCATAGGCCGGCTCCGCTGAAAGGCGCCGATAGGTCGGCAGATGGGCCTCCGCGACGCGCCGCCAGTCGAACCGCTCGGCGACCTGCGGCCCGCGCTCGGCGAGGCGCGAGCGCAGCGGCTCGGACAGGGCGGCGACCAGCGCGTTCGCGATCGAAGCTTCGCTCAATGGGTCGCAGAAGGCCGCGTCATCCGGCGCGAGATAGTCGGTGAAGGGCGCGATCGACGAGACGACCGCCGGCAGGCCCGAGGCGAGCGCCTCCAGCGCCGCGAGGCCGAACCCTTCGGTGACCGAGGGAAAGGCGAGCACGTCGGCGATCCGATAGAGCGCCGGCATGTCGGCGTCGGGGAGCGCGCCGACCGCGCGTACGGCGTCCGGCGGCAGGCCGGTCGACGCGAGCGCGGCCTCGAACTCGCGCGCCGTCGCGCCATGGTCGAGCAGGGTCGCGCCGCCCGCGACGACCAGCTGCGCGCCGGGGAGGAGCTTGCGCAGTTGCGCAAAGGCGCCGAGCAGCCGGACCGTATTCTTGCGCGGCTCGACCCCTCCGACCGAGAGCACGACCGGCGTCCCGGTCAGCCCAAGCCGGACGCGCAAGGCCGCTTCGCGGCCGTCGGGCGCCGGCGAGAAGCGCGCGCGATCGACGCCGTTGCCGACGATCGCCGCTTCCAGCCCGTCGCGCAGCCGGAACTGGTCGCGCCAGAGGCGGCTGACGACGAAATGCGCGTCCGCCGCCACGATGGCGCGATGCTGGAGCGCCGAGACGCGCGGATCCCGGAAATCGTCGACGTGATGAACCGTGCGCGCGAACTTCGGCAGCGCGCCGCGGTCCTTCAGGGTCGCGAGCGCGTTGCCGGAAATCCCGTCCTGCGCATGGAAGAGATCGAAGCGCGCGAGCGTCTTCTCATCGAGCGCGGCGACATAGTCGCCGACGCGAGCCGCCACCAGCGCCGCGACATCGCCGCGCGGGACCGGCCGCGCGGGGAACGCGAACGTCTCGCACCGCGCGGTGCGGAAAAAGCCGCGCCCCTCCGGGTCCGGCGCGAAGACGCAAGGGTCATGGCCGAGCGCCGCCAGCGCCTCGCCAAGCGCGAGGCCGTGCGCCACGCCGCCGCGCGGATTCACCGAATGGCAGCAGATCGCGATCCGCATCGGCCGGGTCATGCCGGCGTCCTCTTGATCCCTGCCCCGCGGCAGCGGGGAGGGTGGCCTGAGCGAAGCGAAGGTCGCGAGGGGACTTGGAACATAGAGCTCAGTTCGGAGGCGCACCCCACCCGCACCCTCCCCTGTCCCAGGGGAGGGATCCGGCGAGGGCGAGCGTGACCGGCGGTCATGCGCCCGCCCTCTCGCGGGTGGTGATCAGCGAGGCCTGCGCAAAATCCCAGATGGTTTCGGACCGTTCGCCGGACCGAACGGAGACGCGCGTCCCGGCCGTTACCTCGCCGATCTCAGCGGCGGCGATGTCGCGCGCCGCGAACAGGGCCTTCACCGCCGCGACGTCCTTGGGCGCGACGGCGAGCAGATAGCCGTAGCTCGGAAAGCTTGCGAGCCAGCGGTCGAGATCGACGTCCGCGGGCCTCGGCACGGCGTCGAGATCGATCTCCATGGCGACGCCGGAGCACTCCGCCAGCATCGCCGCCGTGCCGACCACGCCGCCCTGGCTGACGTCCTTCGCGGCGGCGGAGAGACCCGCCTCGGCGATGCGCGGCAGCAGTTCGAGGTCGCCGCGCAGCCGAGCGGCCGGCGCGTCCGTCGCGGCCTCCCAGTTCGAGAACGGCTCGCGATAGCGGCCGCGAAGGTCGATCGCCGCCACGAGGCGGTCGCCGGGCCTCGCGTCGAAGCTCGTGAGCAGCGCATTGGCGCGGCCGAGGATCGCGACGGAAAGCTGGCCGCGGTCGCAGCCAAGGTTGGTGTGGCCGCCGACCACCGGCACGCCGAAGCGCTCGGACGCCGCGCGCAGGCCTTCGAGCACCGGCGCCGCGCCCTCCTCCCCGTCCGCCCAGACCGCGTCGACGACCGCGATAGGCCGCCCGCCCATGGCCGCGACGTCGGAGACGTTGACCATCACCCCGCACCAGCCCGCGAACCACGGATCGCCCGCGACGAAGCCGTTCATGAAGCCTTCGAGCGCGAGCAGCAGCCAGCCGTCGCCGCTCGGGATCGCCGCGCAGTCGTCGCCGACGGGCACGGCGTCGGCTGTCGACAGGCCGAGCCGGCGCGCGGCGAGGCCGATGTCAGCCTTGGCCTTCAGGCTCGCGCTTGCCCGAAGGCCCCGCGCAATCTCGTCGAAGGCGGCCGCGCCCAGCATCACGCGGCGGCCTTGCGATGCGCGCGGAAGCCGGTCTCGGGCGTCGCGAAGGGCGGATAGGCCTCGAGCCGCGCCTGCATCAGGAAGTGCGGCCGGCCATGGAGCTCCACCGGCTCGATGACGTCCCATGAGAGCCGCTGGAACAGCAGCGCGTTGCCGGCCTGCACATGGGCCAGGAAAAGCGTGCAGCCGCGCGCGTTCGCCGAGCGGACGGCGAGCCGGATCAGCGCCGTGCCGAGCGTGCCGACGCGCCGGTAGCGCTTCGCGACCGCGAGCCGCGAACCCCACCAAAGGCCTGGCGCCTCTTCGTGGATGCGGACGGTGCCGACCACTTCGTCGGGCGCGACGGTGAGCGACGACAGGGCGACGATCGGCGTCGCGATATCGTCGATCGCGTCGCGGTCGTCCCCCGCGAAGACGCCCTGCTCTTCGCAGAACACCGCGCGCCTGAGCGCCGCAGCGCCGCGCCGCTCCCAAGGTTCGGTGGCGTATTTCACCTGGAACTCGGAGGACACGAAGGGCGGAAAGGGGTCGAACATCACAGCCCTCCGCAGATGAATGAGCGAGACACGCGCCCGTCGTCCCGGGCTTGTCCCGGGACCCATTTCCTCGACCGCTCAGCGAGCCTGGCGCCCACGGCGGAAATGGGTTCCGGGACAAGCCCGGAATGACGGCGGAAACGGCCTGCGTGCTTCGAGACGCCTTGGCTTGCGCCAAGGCTCCTCAGCATGAGGACCGGTGGAGTTCGCAAGCCTCCCTCATGTCGAGGAGCCCGCGCAGCGGGCGTCTCGAAGCACGCAGTCGGCTGATCCCATCGAACCCTCATCGTCACGCCCTCAGCCGCTTCTCGAAGGTGGAGAGCGCCGAGCAGGCGCCGCATTTCGCGCAGCCGGCCTTGACCTCCTCCGCGGCCAGCCCGCCGGCCTTCAGCATCCCGGCGAGCGGCCCGAGGATCGACGCCATGAAGTCCGGCGAGGGCGTCGGATGGCTCTCGAGCGGCGTGCCGGAGATCGGCGTGAACGGGACCACGAAGGGGTAGACGCCAAGCGCGATCAGGCGCTCCGAGACGCCAAGGATCGCCTCGCGCGTATCGCCAAGGCCAGCGAGGATGTAGGTCGAGACCTGCCCGCGCCCGAACACCGGCACGGCCGTCGCGAAAGCCTGCATGTACCGCTCGACGGAGACGCTCGCCTTGCCCGGCATGATGCGATGGCGGACCTCGTCGGTGACGGCCTCGAGATGCATGCCAAGCGCGTCGGCGCCCGCGTCCCGCATCCGCCCGTACCAGGCGTCGTCCTCCGGAGGCTCGCACTGGACCTGGATCGGCAGGTCCACGCGCGCCCTCACTCCGGCGGCGCTCTCCGCCAGCACCGCGGCGCCGCGATCCTCGCCGCGCGGCGTGCCGGTCGTCATGACCATGTGCTTCACGCCGTCGAGCCGGACCGCCGCCTCCGCCACCTCGGCGAGCTGAGCGGGCGTCTTGTGGGCGATGGTGCGGCCGGCGGCGAGCGACTGGCCGATCGCGCAGAACTGGCAGGTCTTCGTGCGGCTCTGATAGCGGATGCAGGTCTGCAGGACGGTGGTCGCCAGCACGTCGCGGCCGTGCAGCGTCGCGATGTGGCTGTAGGGCACGCCGTCGGCGGTTTTCAGCTCATAGAACTTCGGCCGAAGCGGAAAGGAGACTTCGGCGATCGTCGCGCCGTCGCGCGTCAGCCGCGAGCGGCCGAACGCGTCGGGCTTTTCGACCAGATACGGGCTCTCGAAGGCCGGCGCGGTGTGCACCGGCGCCATCACGGTCACGCCGTCGATCGTCACCGCCTTATGGTCGGAGGGTCCGGCGCCGCCGCGGCGGCTGTCGGCGCCCTCCCTAGGCGCGACGAGCCTGACCCCGAAGGACTGCAACTCGCTGATGAGCAGCTCCGTCGGAAGGGTCGAGGCGGGCTTCGTCATCGGCTTCATCGGACACGCTCCCGTGAGATAGCGGTTCGAGCGAAAACTCCCGCCGAAGAGGCGGTTGCGGGCGGTCGTCGATCTTGAGGCTGAGCAGTTCGGGCCGGGCGTAATGGCCGACCGAGTCCATCATCCGCTTGCGCTTGAGGACCAGCGCCATGTCCATGTCGGCGACCAGAATCCCCTCGCCTTCCTTAAGCGGCGGGACGAGATGGGCGCCCTCGGGCGTCACGATCGCGGTGTTGCAGCCGCCGCGCAGCGCCTTCTGCATCGCCTCGTTCGGGGCGATGCGGGCGATCTGCTCCTCGGTCAGCCAGCCGGTGGCGTTCACCACGAAGCACCCGCTTTCGAGCGCATGGTGGCGGATCGTCACCTCCATCTGGTCGGCGAAGATCTGCCCGACCATCGAGCCCGGGAACTGGGCCGCATGGATCTCCTCGTGGTCGGCCATCAGCGCGTAGCGGGCGAGCGGGTTGTAATGCTCCCAGCAGGCGAGCGCGCCGACGCGGCCGACCGCGGTGTCGACGGCTTTCAGGCCCGAGCCGTCGCCCTGTCCCCAGATCATCCGCTCGTGATAGGTCGGCGTGATCTTGCGGCGCTTGAGCTTCAGCGAGCCGTCGGCGTCGAAGATCAGCTGCGCGTTGTAGAGTGAGCCGTGATCGCGCTCGTTGACGCCGAGCACGACCACCACGCCCCGCCGCCGCGCCACGGAGGCGACCGCCTCGGTTACAGGACCCGGCACGACGACCGCGTGCTCGTAGAGCCGCAGATGCTCCGCGCCGGTCAGCACGGGCGGCGCGACGAAGGAGAAGTACGGGTACCAGGGCACGAAGGTCTCGGGGAACACCACAAACTCCGCGCCCTTGTCGGTCGCCTCGTTCAGCGCGTTGAGCACGCGCTCCAGCGTCTTCGCGCCGTCGTCGAGATCCGGCGCGATCTGGACGGCGGCGGCCCGGACGATGCGCTTCTCGGCCATGGCTCAGGCCTCCTGCCGGGTTCCCTCTCGTCACACCGTCCAGGTGTCGAGGATGAAGGCGTTGTCCTTGCGGTGGAGCAGGATGAGGTCGAGCACGTCGAGCGGGCTGATCGGCGTGATGCCTTCGATCAGCGACGGCTCGCCATGGCCGTAGAGCGCTTGCAGCGCGAAGCGGCAGGCGTAGACCTTGCCGCCCTCGGACATGAATTTGGTGATCTGGTTGTTGAAGTTGAGGTGGCCCGGAAAGGCCTCGTCGCCGAGCGTCGGGAAGCCGCGCTGCACGCCGAGCGTCACGCCCGGGCCGTAGAGCAGCACCGAGGTCTCAAAGCCCTTGCGCAGGAGGCGGGTGGCCTGGAGCAGGTTGACCAGGCCGATCGAGCCCTCAAAGGCGACGGTGTGGAAGGTGACGAGCGCCTTTTCGCCCGGTTCGGCCTTCACGTCCTCGAACTTCTTGTCCTCGTAGTCGACGAGGAAGTCGCCTTTCTTGTGGAAGGGCATCGTCACTGCGGGCATGTCGTGCTCCCTATCGGCTCCGGCGCAGGCTCGGCCGGCTCGTTCGAAGGCTCGCAAGCGTCGTGCCAATTGAATGCATACGTGTAAACCAGCAATTTACATTCAATTATGCAGTCAATATGATCGGAGCCGACTTTTCACGCCGCCCCGCCGGGCTACGAAATCGGCGCCCAGCGCCTCATTCATGAGCAGACAGCGCGACGGTCTGCGCCGCGCTGACACGTCCGCACCTTATGCAAGAAGGGTGACAGGCGGCGATGCAACAATATACAGTCAATTCGATCGAACTGGCAGGAACCCGCCAATGCCGGACTGGACGCCGAACCTCTCGCTCAGCGACAAGCCGCGCTACCTCGCCATCGCCGACGCGGTCGCGGACGACGTGGCGGCCGGGCGCCTGCATCCGGGCGACCGGCTTCCGCCACAGCGCTCGCTGGCGCGCCGGCTCGGGGTCGACTTCACGACCGTCGCGCGCGGCTATGTCGAGGCGCAGAAGCGCGGGCTTGTGGGCTCGCGCGTCGGCTCCGGGACCTTCGTCACCGCCGCTCGTCCGGCGCGCGCCGCAGCGTCCTCACGGCCGGAGCTCGTCGACCTCTCGATGAACCTCCCGCCCGAGCCTGAGGACCCGGCGCTGATCGAGACGATGCGCGAGGGTCTCGCCGAGATCTCGCGCGATCTGGTCTCGCTGCTGCGCTACCAGGGCTTTGGCGGATCGCAGGCCGACAAGGACGCGGCCTCGGCCTGGCTCGGCCGCCGTGCGCTGGTGCCCTCGCAGGATCGGGTGTTCGTGACGCCCGGCGCGCATCCGGCGCTGGTCGGGATCTTCTCCACGCTCGCGGAGCGCGGCGACATCGTGCTCTGCGAAGCCGTCACCTATCCGGGCGTGCGGGCCATTGCGGCCCAGCTCGGCCTCAGGCTGGTCGGCCTCCCCATGGACGCGTACGGCGTCACGCCCGACGCCTTCAGGCAGGCGTGCGAGCGTTTCTCGCCCAAGGCGATCTATCTGAATCCGACGCTGCAGAACCCGACCACCCTCACCATCCCCGAGGACCGTCGCGCGGCGCTCGCCGAGGTCGCCCGCGGCTTCTCGGTCCCAATCGTCGAGGACGACGCCTACGGCTTCATCCCGACGCGGAAGATCTCGCCCTTCGCGGCGATCGCGCCGGACCTGACCTGGCATGTCGCCGGGCTCGCCAAATGCATCGGCGCGGGGCTGCGCGCGGCCTATGTCGTGGCGCCTTCCGCGCGCGCGGCATGGCCCTTCGCGGCGGCGCTCCGGGCGGGCGCGGTTATGGCCTCGCCGCTCACAGTCGCGCTCGCGACGCGCTGGATCGAGGACGGCACGGCCGACATCATGCTGCGCTTCATCCGCTCCGAGGCCGCGGCCCGCCAGAAGCTCGCCGCGGAGATCCTGCCGGAGGGGACGTTTCGCGCGGATCCGCTGAGCTTCAACATCTGGCTCCCGCTTCCCGCGCCGTGGGGCCGCGCCGCCTTCGTCGCCCACATGCGGGGCGCCGGGCTCGGCGTCGTCGCGAGCGACGCCTTCGCCGCCGACGGCGCCCCTCAGGAGGCGGTGCGGGTCTGCCTCGGCGGCCCGACCACGCGCGACCAGCTCGCCCGCGCGCTCGACTACATGGCGCACGCGCTCGAAGAGACGCCGGAACTCGCGCTGGCGGTGCTCTGAACGCTGCGGCCTCGCCGATGCGTCCGGGCCATCTGCCCTCGCGGCGCTGTGAAGCGGATGCGGCCGCTCGGTTTCCAATGGCTTCCCTGCGTTGCACGCAAGCGTGACTGGAATACCGCTCGTCGCCCCCTAGCTCGCCCCGCCTCGGCAATCAAGGAGGCGAGCATGGAACGCCGGACTTTTCTTCGAGGACTTCTGGGCGTCGCGGGCGTAGCGGTCAGCGCGACCATCGCCACCCGGGCGGAGGCGGCCGGGCGGACGCTGCAGGGCGCCGCTGAACCCCCGAAGTCCAACGCAGCCGCGGGCGCCGAACGCCGCGTGGCCGAAAAGCTTCCCGAAAACCTCGAGATCGAAAAGGTGCAGTATCGCCGCCGGTACTACGGCCGGCGCTACTATCGCCGTCCCCCGGTGCGTTGGCGGCCGGCCCGGCGCAAAGTCTGCCGCGTCACCCGCAACCGCTGGGGCCGCACCCGACGGGTCTGCTACTTCCGCTGACTTGACGATCAGTTCGGCGGGGCGGGCTGGAAGGGCTCGCCCCGCGGCGCTTCATTCCGGGATCACCTCGCCCTGCGCGGTGACCCGGACGTCCTTGCGCCCGTCCAGCGTCGAGAGGCTGACGATATGCGCCGGCTGGGCGCCGTCCGTCTCGGCGCGCGCCTCGATCGCGGTTCCATTGACGCGCTCTTCGGCGAGCGCGACGGCGCTGGAGAGACTGCCTGCGGTCGCAGCCTGACCGGCTTCCGCGGTCGTCACGCCGGCGGCGGCCAGCTTGGTCGGCCGCGGCTTGCGCCCGACCACCTTTCCCGAGTTCGGATCGACCAGGACGATGGAGGCTTCGCCGCTCGGCGCCGGCGCGACTGCGATCTCCCATCGGCCTCCGGCCTCGTCGGAGAACGCCACGTTTTCGGCCGCGCCGCCATGCGCCTCGGCCGCGGCGATCGCCTGCTTCACGCCGATCGGAGCATTGGGGACGAGCGGCTCGTTGGCGCGCACCGAAGACGCGCCGACCGAGGCGAGCGTCCAGACCAGCGCGACGCAGGCGATGAGCGCGCCCCCTGCCAGAAGCGTCTTCAACCGCACAGTCATCTCAATAGTCCTCGATCACCGCGTCCCGCCGCGCAAACGCCAAGACAAGGCGATTGGTTCAATTCGCGCGCCCGCGGCTCGCGGAGCGCATGACCCCGGCAATGCTTCCGAGAGCTTCGGATCCTTGCGCCGCGGCCGGCATCAGTCTTCCGGTTTGGGCTCCTCCTTGGCCGCCTCGTCCGGCGGATTGAGCCGCCAGCCGCGCAGCTTCGGTTCGCCGTCGGCGCCGAACGCGGCCCGCAGCGCGTTGCCATAGGCGTCGGCATATGTGGCGGCGCAGGTTTCGCCCGAACAGGCCGCGGCGGGCAGCCCACGCTCGCGCAGAGCCTTGAGCGCGCCGTCCTCCGTTTGAACCGCCGGCGCGTCGCCGTCGGCCTGCCAGCCGGCCTCGATCAGCTTGCGGTGGGCCTCCAGCGCGTCCATGCCCTGGCGCAGGAAGGCGAAATCGGCGGTT
Source organism: Chelatococcus sambhunathii (assembly GCA_031316315.1). Taxonomy (GTDB): domain Bacteria; phylum Pseudomonadota; class Alphaproteobacteria; order Rhizobiales; family Methylopilaceae; genus Methylopila. Next base: position 61,263 of record JADBEO010000011.1, on the reverse strand, counting down.
CGGCCGACGCCCTCCCGCTCCGCGCCTCCGTCGGACGCCTCAGGCGGCGGCGCGGCTTCGGGCGGGGCGGACGCGCACTCCCACAGCAGCCTCATGGCGCGCGCCGAGCCCGACAGACGCGCCCGGACGTAGAGCCCGTCATAGGTGACCTTGACGCTGCGCGCGCCTTCGACGAGCGCCGCCAGGCCGCCGTCATCCGGAAAGTCCATCGGATCGAACAGGACCGTCGTCGGCAGCACGGCCTCGCCCTTCAGCAGGATCGGCGGGCCGTCGTTGAAGGTGACGGCGGCGAGCGCCTCCTTGCCCGGCTCGAGCTTCCACGCCCGGCTGGCCAGTCCGATCCGCACCCGGCGCTTCGAGTCCGCGTAGACGACGAGCCCGGCGTCGCGCCGGACCTCCAGCGCCATCGCGCAGCCGTTCTCCTTGTCGCCCGGAAGGCGGGCGCCGGCCCATCCGCGATGCTTGAACTCCTGCGCGACGGACGCGCCCGCCGCGCAGGCCACGAGAAGCGCCCCGGCGAGCAGGGCCGCCGCGAAGTCAGTCGATGCCATCACGCGCAGTCCCCGCGGAACGGGCTCCCTCGCGCGAAATTCTAGGTCAGCGGCCGCCCGTTGCGAGACGGGCTCCCGGCCGCCGCGACGGCCGCATCGCCGCAGCCCGCGCGAAAATTTGCGCGCCCGATTGTCGGTTCGCGTGTTGCGCGATCGTCTTTCACTCGAGCGGGCCGCGGGGGCCCGCCAGCGACACGGGAGAGAACGATGCGCGTGATGGTGATGGTCAAGGCGACGGCCGAGAGCGAGGCGGGCGAGCTGCCGACCACCGAACTGCTCGAGGCGATGATCAAGTTCAACGAACAGCTCGTGGCCGCCGGCGTCATGCTCTCCGGCGACGGCCTTCAGCCCTCCTCGAAAGGCGCGCGCGTCGCCTTCGACGGGCCGGAGCGCACCGTGATCGACGGTCCGTTCGCCGAGACCAAGGAGCTGGTCGCCGGCTTCTGGGTCTGGCGGGTCAAGGACATGGCCGAGGCGATCGACTGGGTGAAGCGTTGCCCGAACCCGATGACCGGCCCGAGCGAGATCGAGATCCGCCCCTTCTTCGAGGCCGACGATCTCGGCGAAGCCTTCACGCCGGAGCTGCGCGAGAAGGAAGCGCGGCTGGCGGAGAAGCTCGAGGGCCAGTGACGGGAACCGGCTCCCGGCCGTTCGAAGACGGACGGGAGCCGGGGCGCGAGTTCACTCGTCGTGGCCCTTGCCGTATTTGTCGAGGCCGTTCTTCTTCAGGAACTTGTCCAGAAGCGCCGCGACCTCGTCGTTGTCGAGATCGGCGAAGGGGATGTGCGTGCTGCCCCACAGGCCGGCGTCGCGCCCGAGCACGAGCACCTTGGCGTTGCCGCCATATTTGTTGATCAGCTTCGCGGCGACTCGCGACTGCTTGACGAACGTGTCGGTCTCGGGACGGTTGTCGCCCCAGACGAACTGGATGCCCTTGAGCTTCGCGAGCTTCTTGAAGTCGGCGAGCGGAACCACGATCGGGCCGAAGGCGCAGGCGGGGCCGGGATCCGTGCAGGCCGTCGGCGTCTCGGGATCGCCCTCGGGGAACACGTAGCCGATGCTCTCATAGGTGACGATGCCGGCGATGTTCTTCTGCTGCGCCTTGGTTGTCGTCACCATGGCGCGGAGGCCGCCGGCCGAGTTGGTGAGATAGACGATGCTGTCGCCGAGCTTGCCCGAGTCCGCGGCGACCGCCGCCACGTCGGTCTGCAGCTGGATGTTCGCGCCGGTGTCGAACTCGTCATAACGGGCGCGGGTCGCCTGGTTCCAGGCTTCCGCGCTCTCGGTGGGGAACTGCACGCCCGGATACCAGTCGCTGGGCTTCGGCAGGCCTTCGGGCGGCAGCGGGCCGAATTTCCAGGCGACGAAATTGCCCTGATCCCGATAGGCGGGGACGTAGTTGATCGGCTCGCAGCTCCAGTTCGCCCGGCCGACGCGCGGACCGTCCCAGATGAAGACCGGATAGTCCCGGCGCAGGAACTTGTCCTTGTAGCCTTCGCCGCCGTCCCAGCGGTTCTGCCAGACCTGTGAGCTCGAGCTGTGCCACATGACGAGGCTGGTCTTACGCGGCTTCCACGGCGTAAAATACTCCACATAGCCGTGGTCGCAGGAGAGCGTCTGGTTGGGATTGGACGGGTTCGTGATGACCTTGCCGCCGATCTCGAACCCGCCGGACTTCGCCAGCTTGATCGGTTCGAGACGCTCTCCCGCCGAGACGCCTCCGCCCGCAGCGGCGAGAAACAGGGCGCCGGCCGCCAGCCGAAAGCCGGCGATCTTCGAACGATACGATCTCGGGAACGATAAGCTCGTCTTCATTGCATTCCTCCCAATTTTATCGGCTTTTTATTTCAACGTTTTGTAGTTATTCGCCGGCCCCTTCTGCGGAAATCTAGGTTTACGACGAGATGAAGACTACAAGGATTCCGCCGGTCTGAGCATGATCCTGCTTTACGCGCTGGCGAGGGATCTGCGCGTCTGTTCGCGGAGGCGCCGAGGCGGTGCCTGCGGCTGGTGAAATGTCGTTGACATGTCAGGCGCCGGTCCGGACAGTTCTCGCGCTCAAAAAGGACCGCAGAAGCCGATGAGAGCGGATCGCATCCAGTACAGCGCGCAAGGCAGGCGCGTGCCGTTCCTCGCCGCGCCCGATCTCAGGAGCGCGGATCATCCCTGGCGAGGTTTCGGCTTCGAAGAGGCGAGCAGTCCCGGCGAGCCTCTGCCGAAGCACGCCTGGTCGAAGACGACGCTGATCTACGTCACGGACGGACTGGGATCGCTGCGTTGGAAGCACCGGGGCGTATGGAACGCCAACAGGATGGAACGCGGCACGGTGTCGATCATCCGCCGCGACGCGGAGATCGAAAGCGCAGTGCCCGACGGCTCGATCCCGGTAATGGTGCTCCAGCTCGACGGCGCCAAGCTCGAGACGCTCGCGCCGGCGGAAACGCTGGCGATCGAGAGAGCGTTGGCGCCCGTGCAGGTCGCTCAGGATCCGCAGCTCGCCGCGCTGCTGTCGGCCATGCGCGCCGAAGTCAGGGGCGGATGCCGCTCCGGCGCGCTCTATTGCGAGTCGATCTCCACCGCCCTGCTCGCCTATCTGGCGGCGAGATACGCGCTGTCCGATCCGGCGCACAGACAGGACATGCGTCTTCGCCCAGCCGAGATGCGAAGACTGGTCGACTACGTCCGCGAAAACCTGTCGGACAACGTGTCGGTGGCCGGGATGGCCGATCTGTTGGGCATGAGCCCGTCGCATTTCGCGCGGACCTTCAAGGCGGGACTTGGGCTGTCGCCCTATCGTTTCGTCATGCGGGAGCGCGTCGAGAAGGCGAAGACCCTGCTTGCGGGCAGGACCCTTTCCGCCGGGCGTGTCGCCGCAGAGGTCGGCTTCGCGAGCGAAAGCCACTTCGCGAAGGTCTTTCGGCAGTTCACCGGCGTGACGCCGAAGCGGTATCGCGCCGAGCTGTAACGCGCCGCCGGATGCAGCGGCCGTTCGTACAGAAATGGGGATCGGCCAATGCCTACGCCACGGCTTGGATGCTTCCGCAGCCTCGACGGCCGAGCCGCCGCTCGCGGCGGGCGCATCAGAGCCACTCAGCCCGCCAGGGCGCAGCTGACTTGTGTAGCACTCTCGAATCATGCAACCTATGCATGCATCAACTAACTACTAAAATAATACTTCGTCACGGAGCGATTATGCCGTCTCTCAAGCTAAAAAAGTTCAAGGAAATAAATCTGAAGGACCCCATCTTTGATAGCCTCAAGAAACAGTATAAAGAATTCTCTGAATGGTTTAAGAAGAAGTCCGATGAACCGGCCTACGTTATCGAGACCTCCTCAGGCGCATTGCGCGGCTTTGTATATCTTAAAATCGAAACTGGTGAAATTACGGACGTATCACCATCTCTGCCAGCTGCAAAACGTCTTAAAGTCGGTACATTCAAAATTATCGCACACGGGACGAAGCTCGGAGAACGTGTTATTAAGAAAATATTTGACCACGCTATAGATGAGAATGTTAGCGAGGTATACGTGACTGTGTTTGACACGCACTCGCAACTCATATCTCTTTTTGAACGGTATGGATTTAAAGAGAAGGGATCGAAAACCACAAAAAATGGGACCGAGAAAGTCCTACTTCGGTCGATGACTGATCTAGAAGACGATATTCTATCAGACTACCCTTACGTACATAGCAATGGCGTGAACAAATTTCTGCTCGCAATCTATCCTGAATATCACACTAACCTATTCCCTGACTCAATTCTTAAAACAGAAAGCCCTGATATTGTCACTGATATCTCACACACAAACACGATACATAAAGTATATATCGCTAAGATGGCTTTAACTCGCCTCAAGAAGGGCGATATTGTTATCGTATATAGAACAACCGATATTATAGGACGTGCGAGATTTCGCTCCGTTGTTACATCACTTTGTGTCGTTGAAGAAACAAGAGCTCGAAAATCATTCGTCTCGGAGGATGCATTCGTAGAATACGCCGCGCCCCACAGCGTTTTTACTGAAGAAGAACTAAGACATCTGTACCAAGAAAATGATCGGCTTTACACCCTTCGAATGACCTACAATGCTGCCTTTGGCAAGCGAACGATTCGTGGGGTCCTTATCGACGAAGTCGGCCTATCCGAGCAATCGCGTTGGGACTTACTAAAATTAACCGAGGATCAATTCGCTAAAATCATCGAACTTGGGAAGATAAATGAAGGTCTTGTTGTCGATTAGGCCCGAATATGCTGTGGAGATATTTCGCGGATCGAAGCTTTTTGAATATCGCAGAGTTCCGCCTCGCCGCCAATCTGTTCGGACCGCGGCAGTGTATGTTACAAGACCTGTTTCGCAGATAGTTGGGGAATTTTACTTTAATGAAATAATTTACGGAAACCCCGATGATATTTGGCGGCAAACGTCAAAATATTCTGGAATAAGCTACGATTTTTTTAAAGAATATTTCAGAAATCGCCAAGTCGCGTATGCTCTATCGATTAAAAAGGCCGTACTTTATGAACGGCCGGTCGATCCATATACGCTTTTCGGTGGATTTACAGCACCTCAATCTTATATGTATTTGGAAGATGGATTTCTAGCCGGTGCAGAGCAGCTGCAACTAGCTTTCTAAGTGGCGTTTTGTAAGGACGAATGCCCGTCGAAAGAATGCCAGAAGCCGGTGATTTTCGGTCAGATGCGATCCGCCTGACCAAGTCGCCCTCCAAATCCTGACGCTCTTCCCCCATATCCCCCCCATGCCAAAGCCATCCCGCCGCGGCGGCTTTGAGGAAGCGCCTCAGGCCGCGTTCGACGCAGACGTCTCCATCGACGCCGACCCCGCGCTGCTGAAGGCGCTCGGGCGCGGCGGCGCGGCCGCCGAGGAGGCGCGCAAGGAAGTCGAGGCGCGGGAGGCGGCGCCGTCGTCCTCAGGCTTGACCCGAGGACCCATCGCCGGCGCGGACGCGCCGGCCAGGATGGATGCCCGGGTCAAGCCCGGGCATGACGAGGATGGAGCCACCGAAGCGCGCCGTTCGGCGCCACCCCCACCTCTAGCCCCTCCCCGCAAGGGGGAGGGGAACAAAAGAAGGCCCGGCAAGCGCCGCGCCTTGCAGGACCACGAGCCCGCGCCGGACCCACAAAAGGCGCCGCGCGGCTTCGGGGCGGTTCCGGAGACGGACATCGGAGCCCTGCCCGCCGACTTCGACCCCTCGGCCGGCGTCTCGGCCACCGTCGCGGCGCTGGAAAACCTGATCCAACACGGGCGGCCCGAACTGCAGGGCAAGCCGTGGGTCCCGCACCGCCCTCCCCGGCCCGAAAAGCTGGAAAGCGGCCAGACCTTCAAACTTGCGAGCCCGTTCGAGCCGAAGGGCGATCAGCCGACCGCGATCGCGGAGCTTGTCGACGGCGTCCGCCGGCAGGAGCGCGACCAGGTGCTGCTCGGCGTCACCGGCTCGGGCAAGACCTACACGATGGCCAAGGTCATCGCCGAGACCCAGCGGCCCGCGCTGATCCTCGCGCCGAACAAGACGCTGGCGGCGCAGCTCTATGGCGAGTTCAAGTCGTTCTTCCCGGACAACGCGGTCGAGTACTTCGTCTCCTATTACGACTACTACCAGCCGGAAGCCTACGTCCCGCGCTCGGACACCTATATCGAGAAGGAATCGTCGATCAACGAGCAGATCGACCGCATGCGGCACTCTGCGACGCGCTCGCTGCTGGAGCGCGACGACGTCATCATCGTCGCCTCGGTGAGCTGCATCTACGGCATCGGCTCCGTTGAGACCTACACCTCGATGACTTTCACGCTGAAGGTCGGCGAGACCATCCCGCAACGCCAGTTCATGGCCGACCTCGTCGCGCTGCAGTACAAGCGCGCCGACATCAACTTCGTGCGCGGCACCTTCCGCGTGCGCGGCGACACGATTGAGGTCTTTCCGGCCCACTACGAGGACCGCGCCTGGCGGGTCGGCCTGTTCGGCGACGAGATCGAGTCGATCCAGGAATTCGACCCGCTGACCGGCGCCAAGACGCAGGATCTTTCACAGGTCCGCATCTACGCCAACTCGCATTACGTCACGCCGCGCCCGACGCTGAACCAGGCGATCAAGGGCATCAAGGAAGAGCTCAAGGCGCGCCTCGCGGAGCTCACCAAGATGGGCCGGCTGCTGGAGGCGCAGCGGCTGGAGCAGCGCACCAGCTTCGACATCGAGATGATGGAGGCGACCGGCTCCTGCGCCGGCATCGAGAACTATTCGCGCTGGCTGACCGGCAGAAAGCCCGGCGAGCCGCCGCCGACCCTGTTCGAATACCTGCCCGACAACGCGCTGGTCTTCACCGACGAGAGCCACGTCACCGTGCCTCAGATCGGCGCGATGTATCGCGGCGACTTCCGCCGCAAGGCGACGCTCGCGGAATATGGGTTCCGATTGCCGAGCTGCATGGACAACCGGCCGATGCGCTTCGAGGAATGGGACGCCATGCGGCCGCAGACCGTTCATGTCTCGGCGACCCCTGGATCGTGGGAAATGGAGCAGACCGGCGGCGTGTTCGTCGAGCAGGTGATCCGCCCTACCGGCCTCGTCGACCCTGTGGTGGACGTGCGCCCCGCCCGCTCGCAGGTGGACGACCTGCTGGGAGAGGTGCGCGAGGTCGCCGCCAAAGGCTACCGCTCGCTCGTCACCGTGCTGACCAAGCGCATGGCGGAGGATCTCACCGAGTACCTGCACGAGCAGGGAATCCGGGTCCGCTACATGCACTCCGACATCGACACGCTGGAGCGCATCGAGATCATCCGGGACCTGCGGCTCGGCGCCTATGACGTGCTGGTCGGCATCAACCTGCTGCGCGAGGGCCTCGACATCCCGGAATGCGCGCTGGTCGCCATCCTCGACGCCGACAAGGAAGGTTTCCTGCGCTCCGAGACCTCGCTGGTGCAGACCATCGGCCGCGCGGCCCGCAACGTCGACGGCAAGGTGATCCTCTACGCCGACCACGAGACCGGCTCGATGAAGCGGGCCATGGCGGAGACCGAGCGGCGCCGCGAAAAGCAGCTCGCCTACAACGCCGAGCACGGCATCACGCCCGAAAGCGTGCGCCGCGAGATCGGCGACATCATGAACTCGGTCTACGAGCGCGATCGCGTCACCGTCGACAAGGGTTTTGCCGAGGACGCGCCGAAGATCGGCCACAACCTGAAGGCGACGATCGCCGACCTTGAGCGGAGGATGCGCAAGGCGGCCGCCGACCTGGAGTTCGAGACCGCCGCGCGGCTGCGCGACGAGATCAAGCGCCTGCAGGAGACCGAGCTCGCGCTCTCCGACGATCCGTTGGCACGGCAGGCTTCGGTGGAGGAGCGCGCGGGCGCCTATGCCGGCGACCGCAAATACGGCCGCTCCGCCAACACGCCTCCGAAAACCTCCCGCCTCGTCGCGCCAGACCTCGACGACATGGGACCGGGGACGGACCGCGCGACCCCATTGCTCGAGGGTGCGGGGCCCCGGCGCGAGCGGCCGGACATGATGACCAAGAACTTCCGGGCTGGCGGCAGGCGGTCGGGGCCGCGGCGCGGCCGGTAGGACGGCAGTTGAGGCCGAGAACGAAATCCGTCTGTCCGACCGCGCGCCGCACTATGACGGTCGGATCGGATCCTGTCGCTCCGCCCGTCTCGCCGCGCCGCAGCGCAAGCGCGGCGCGTCTTTCGTCGTATATACTCTCATAGATTGTATATGATTTTGTTCTCCCGTCATGCGGGAGGAACGTGGTGTCGCCCGAGGCTTTCATCGCGCGCTGGACCTCCCGCGAAGGCGGCGCGGAGCGGGCGAACTACCAGATGTTCCTCGCAGAGTTCTGCGACGTCCTCGGGGTCGCACGGCCCGACGTGGCCGGCGCGGAGACGCGCCGCAACAACTACGCCTTCGAACGCGCCGTGCGGCCGCGCGAGTCGGACGGCGGCCACGCGCCGAAGCGCATCGACCTCTACAAGCGGGACTGCTTCATCCTGGAGGCCAAACAGTCCCGCCTTCCCGGACGCAAGAACGAGTTGCCGGAGGCGGCCGGCGTCCAGCCCCGCCTGTTCGCGGAGGAGCCCGCCGCCCTCGGCCGGCCTTCGGCCGCGCGTGACTGGGACGTCATGATGCTGAACGCCCGGCGGCAGGCCGAGCACTATGTCTTTCTCCTCGATCCCGACCACAAGGCCCCGCCCTTCCTGATCGTCTGCGACGTGGGCCATTGTCTGGAGCTCTACGCCGACTTCTCGGGATCGGGACGCGCCTACGCCGCCTTCCCGGATCGGAAGTCGTTCCGCATCTACCTCACCCAACTGCGAAACTCGGCGGCGCGCGATCTGCTCAAGGCGGTCTGGCAGGAGCCGCAGTCGCTGGATCCGGCGCTGAAGGCGGCGCGCGTGACGCGGGAAATCGCCCGGCGCCTCGCCGCCGTATCGCGCACGCTGGAGGCCGCTCACCCGGACGAGGCCGAGGCCATCGCCCACTTCCTGATGCGCTGCATCTTCACGATGTTCGCCGACGACGTCGGGCTTCTGCCCAAGGGCGAGTTCCGCAAGCTGCTGGAGGACTGCGTCGCCTCTCCGAGGAGCTTTGCGCCGATGGTGCGCGAGCTCTGGGCGAAGATGGACGAGAAGGATCACGACAAGCGCTTCTTCTCGGCGTTCCGCACCCATGTCCGCCACTTCAACGGCAACCTGTTTCATAACGCCAAGGCCTACGCTCTGGAGGCCGAGGAGATCGGCGAGCTGCTCGCCGCATCGAGGATGGACTGGCGCGAGGTCGATCCGGCGATCTTCGGCGCGCTGCTCGAGCAGGCGCTCGACCCGGTCGAACGCAGGCGTCTCGGCGCGCATTACACGCCGCGCGCATACGTCCAGCGTCTCGTCGACGTCGCGGTCATGGAGCCGCTGCGCGCCGACTGGCGGGCGGCGCAGACGAAAGCCGAGAGCCAGAAAGAGGCGGGCGACGATCGGAAGGCTGCCGAAACCATCCGGAGCTTCCTGAAGACGCTCTGCGCGACGCGCGTACTGGATCCGGCATGCGGGACCGGGAATTTCCTCTACGTCGCGCTCGAGCTGATGAAGGCGCTAGAGGGCGAAGCGCTCGAAACCCTGGCCCGGCTCGGCGAGCCGGAGAGCATGGGTCTCGACCGCGAGACCGTCGACCCGCACCAGTTCCTCGGCCTCGAACGCAACCCGCGCGCGGCCGCGATCGCCGAGCTCGTCGTCTGGATCGGCTACCTGCAGCAGCACTACCGCACCCGCACCGGCCATCCCGGCGAGCCGATCCTCAGGGCTTTCCGCAACATCAACTTCGGCCGTCAGGAAGGCTATGACGCCGTTCTGACCTGGGACGGCGCCCCGACGCCCGCCGTGGCGAAGGCGGCCGGCGGACGCGTCGAGACCTATCCGAACGCGCGCAGGCCGGCCTGGCCGGAAGCGGAGTTCATCGTCGGAAATCCGCCCTTCATCGGCGGCAAGGACCTGCGCTCCCGGCTCGGATCATCTTATGCGCAGGCGCTCTGGAGCGCGCATCCGCACATGAACGAAAGCGCGGACTTCGTGATGTACTGGTGGGACCGGGCCGCCGAGCTGCTGACGCGGGAAGGCTCGCCGCTTCGGCGGTTCGGGCTGGTGACGACGAACTCGATCAGCCAGGTATTCCAGCGGCGCGTCGTCGAGCGCCATCTCTCGTCGAAATCGCCGATCTCGCTGGTCTACGCCGTGCCTGATCACCCTTGGACGAAGGCCTCGCACGACGCGGCGGCCGTCAGAGTGGCGATGACAGTTGGCCAACAAGGCGCAGGGGACGGAATGCTCAGCGAGGTCGAGAGTGAGGCGGACCTTGAGGCGGACGCGCCAACGATCAATTTCCAAACGGATGTAGGTCGGATCAATGCCGATCTGACGTTGGGCGCGGACGTAGCGTTCGCCTCCAGCCTTCACGCTGGCCAAGGTCTTTGCTCCCGCGGTACGCAACTGATGGGCGCTGGTTTTCTCTTGACCCAGAGCGAAGCGGAAATCCTCGGGGTTGGGACCCGCGAAGGGCTGGAGCGACACGTGCGCCCCTATCGGAACGGCCGGGATCTGACGTCCCGCGCGCGCGGCGTCTTGGCCGTCGACTTCTATGGACTGACGGAAGCGGAGGTCCGACGGCGCTTCCCGGAAGTCTATCAGCACCTGCTCGAAACGGTGCGGCCCGAGCGCGAGGCGAACAACCGCGCAAGCTATCGCGACAACTGGTGGATATTCGGCGAGCCGCGGAAGGAGCTTCGCCCCGCGCTCGACGGCCTCGGCCGCTACATCGCCACTGTGGAGACCGCGAAGCATCGCGTCTTCCAGTTCCTCGACGCCTCGATCCTTCCGGACAACATGCTGGTCGTCGTCGCCGACGACGACGCGGCCACGCTCGCCATCCTGTCGAGCCGGGTTCATCTCTCATGGGCGCTGGCCACCGGCGGCTGGCTCGGGGTCGGCAACGATCCGCGCTACTCGAAATCGCGCTGCTTCGATCCCTTTCCGTTCCCGGAGCTGTCGCCGGGCTCGCGACGCGGGCTGCGTTCGGCCGGCGAGGAGCTCGACGCGCTCCGCAAGCGCGTGCTGTCGGAAAACCCCGACCTCACGCTGACGGGACTCTACAACGTCGTCGAGAAGCTCAAGGCCAGGGCGGCGCTGTCCGCCAAGGAGGAGGACGTCAAGCTGCGCGGTCTCGCTGTGATCCTGCGGGAGCTGCATGAGGAAGTGGACCGGCTGACGCTCGACGCCTATGGCTGGCCGTCGACGCTCGAAGACGAGCCGCTGCTGGCCCGGCTGGTCGCGCTCAACGCCGAACGGGCGCGGGAGGAGTCCGCCGGCCATGTCCGCTGGCTGCGGCCCGCCTATCAGGCGCCGCGCTTCGGCGACGGCGCGCCCCGGCGGAGCCGGGAGCTCGATCTCGTCGCAGCGAAGGCCGCAGCGCCTGCGCTCGCGCCGTTCCCGGCGGATCCTTACGAGCAACCTCTCGCGGTGGAGGCTGCGCTCGCGACGGCGGGACGGCCGCTCTCCGCCGCGGAGATCGCGAGCGCCTTCCGCGGCGGATCACGGACGCGCGGCCAGCGCGTGCTTCAGGCGCTCGGCACGCTCGCCCGCTACGGCCGCGTCAGCGCCCTGCCCGACGGCCGCTACGCGGCGCGCCGGGCGGCATAGCGGGCTTCCGCATCCGCACTTTTCCGGATAGCGGCCTTCTCTGGATACGCGCAGTAATTGTACCTGTCCATCGGATCAACCTTGGAGGCGCTCAATGCTCGATCGGAGACCTCGGAGACCTGGCGTCCGGCTGGCGTTCGCGCTGCTTGCCGCTGCAGGCGCCGCCCCGGCGCTTGCGGCCGACAAACCCTGGCCGCTCCTGAAGCCGTCCGACGGCCCGCTCGCTCTGAGCGGATCCTTTGGCTTCGACTCTAAAAACCCTGATCCGAAAGAGCGCGAGAAGGACATCGCCGATCTGCGGCGAGCGGCCAGCGGCGTGGCTTGCGGAGCGCCGGACCGCTGCCTGATCGCGTTCGACGAAGGCGCCGAAGCACGGCTTGTCACGCTGACCAAGGACGCCTACGCGCCCGTCGGAGCGCCCGTCGTCCTCGGCGATCTGAAGGAGGCGGACGCCGAAGCGGTCGCGGTCGATGAGCCGGATCAGGCGGGCGCAAGGCGTTACTACGTGGCGGGCAGCCACGCCGTCTCGCGCAAGCGTTGCAAGCCGAACAAGGACGCCCGCCACGTCTGGCGCTTCGGGGTCGCCGCCGACGGTGGGGTTTCGGGCCCGGCCGAGAGCGCGGACCTGTGGAAGCTAGCCAAGACGACGGAGCTCGCACCGTTCCTCGACAAGTGCCTCGGCACGCGCTCACCGGAAAAGGAGCCCGGAAAAACCGGGGAACGCGGCTTCGACATCGAAGGCATGGCCTGGCGCGGCGGCCGGCTTTACTTCGGCCTGCGCGGACCCTCGCAAGGCGTGACGACGAGCGTCCTGAGCGTCGACGCCAAGGCGCTCTTCGAGGGCGGCGACGCCGCCGCGAAGGTCCTTCCCGTCGAGGTGGGCGAGAAGCGCGCGATCCGCGACATGCAATCCGTCAAGGATGGCGTTCTTCTCCTGGTCGGCCCCGACGACGACACGCGCGACGATGATCCCCAGCCCTGGCCGACCTGGCGGCTTCTGCTCTGGGACGGCGAAAGCCCGGTCGCGCAACCGATCGGCGAGTTCGATCTATCGGGGGTCAAGCCGCGCAAGCTCGCCGGTTGCAAGGACAAGCACGCCAAACTCGAAGCCATGGCGGCGACAGACCAGCCCAATGGCTGGCGGATCGTCATGCTGTCGGACGGGCTTTGCGACGGCGGCCCGTTGTGGTTCGACGTCGCGCGTCCCTGAAAAGACGCCTCAGTTCGGGCAGGCGCCGTTCACTGGCTCCCGGCCGTCGTCGCAGACTTTCGGCGCGACGGTTTTGTCCGCGGGCGGGCCGCTCTTGTCGCCAGGCCCTTTCGGCGTACCGGCCTCGGACGTGTCCTGCCCCATTCCGCTGCCGTCGCTCTTGCCGGAGGCGCCGGGTCCACGTTCAGGGGCGGAGACGGGCGGCGGGTTGGCTCCAGAGCCCGGCGCGCCTCCCTGCGCGGAGACCGGAAATGGATCGACGGCCGTGATGATGGCCGCGCCAATCGCGAAACCGAGGCAAAAGCTACGGAATTTCATCTCGACGTCTCCCGTCGCCCTTGCATAAGCGAACAGCGAGGCGCCGGAAATCGTTCCGCGCCGCAGGACCGCGCACGGGCGACGAGATTGCGCAGATGATCCGCATCACCGAAACGCTTTCCCTCCACGAGGACGAGATCGGGATCTCCTTCGTCCGCTCGTCGGGGCCAGGCGGACAGAACGTCAACAAGGTCTCGACCGCGGCGCAGCTGCGCTTCGACGCGCGGCGGTCCCCCTCGCTGCCGAACGACGTCGCGATCCGGCTGATGCGGCTCGCCGGCGCACGGCTCACGAAGGACGGCGTCATCGTGCTCACCGCGCAGTCTCGGCGCACGCAGGCGGAGAACCGCGATGAGGCGGTCGCGCGCCTCGTCGCCATGATCGCCGAGGCGGCGGAACGTCCGAAACCGCGCATCGCGACGCGGCTTTCGAAGGGCGCGAAGGCCCGGCGCACGGACGCCAAGACGCGTCGCGGCGCGACCAAGACGCTGAGAGGCCCGGTACGGGGCGACTGACGGCAGACAAGTTGCGGCGTCTCCGTCACATCTGGCATGCATTCGTGCCTGATGGACCGCGAGCCCGTTGCTTTTTCAGGCGGAACATCCTATCTGCCGGCCACCTGAAACAATCGAGGCCGAAATTCATCATATGATGAAGGAAGACACCTTCAAGTCGCGTCAGGACCATGCGCGCGAAGCCAAGCAGAAGCTTCTCGAGCGGTTCCGCAAGATTTCGAGCGACCCCGCTCTCGAGCAGCGCAAGGCCGAGAACGCCGCGGTCGCCAAGGCCCGCGAGGAGCGCCTCGCCGCCAAGCTTGCCGAGCAGCGCCGCATCGCCGAGGAGCGCGCGGCGGAAGAGGCTCGCCTTGCGGCTGAGAAGGCCGCCGAAGAGAAGCGCATCGCCGAGGAGAAGGCCGCCGAGGAGGCTCGCCTAGAAGCCGAGCGTCTCGCCGCCCGCCCGAAGATCATCACCGCCTCGAAATATGCCTTGGCGGCCCGCGCCATATCGGCGATGAACGCTCCCCGCGGCGGCGACGGCCAGCAGCAGACCCGCAAGAGCGCCTGAGTCCTTTCGGCTCCAGCGTCGAATGTGAGAAGGCCCGCCGACGGGATCGTCGGCGGGCCTTCTGCTTATAGGCCGGCGAAAGAACCGTCGCCGGGCGGATGCTCGAGCGTCAGGCCGCCTCGCGGTTCAGACCGCCTTCGGCGAGGCCGTTCAACTTGGCGTCAGCAGCCTTCTCCTCCTTGAGATTCTGCTCCAAGACCGAAGCGCAGTCGGCGCGGCCGAGCTGTCGCGCCCAAGCGATCAGCGTCCCGTAGCGCGTGATCTCGTAGTGTTCGACGGCCTGCGCGGCAGCGACCAAGGCGGCGTCCAGCACCTCCTTGTCGTCGATATCTCCAGCCACCTCGTTGGCTTCCTCGATGATGCCGTTGATCGCCGGGCACTTGGCGGACTTCTTCTCAGCCCCGTGCATCTCGAACACCTGTTCGACGCGGCGAACATGCTGTTCCGTCTCCTTCAGATGATGCTGGAACGCCTGTTTCAGCTCGGGCGCCGTCGCCTTGTCGATCATCTTGGGAAGCGCCGACAGAATCTGCTGCTCGGCGTAGTAGACGTCCTGGAGCTGATGCACGAATAGGTCGTCGAAGGTCTTGATGTCCTTGGTGAAAAGTCCCATTGGGCCAATCCTTTGCGAGGTTGTTCTTGGAAGGCCGTCCGCCAGCGTCCGCCGGCGCGGCCCCTTGCTTGAACAACAGGCTGCGACGGCGATCGTTCCAACGCTCGCATGATGTGGTTTCCGCCGCCGCATCCTCGACCAAATCACCGTGGACATACGGGGATCGCGCCGATCGCGGCGTTTGATCGGGGAGTTTCTTCACGCATGTCGCCGAAGACCATCACCTGTCTCGTCGGAGCCATGGCCTTCTGGGCCGGACCGGCCGCCGCCGAGCCGCCCTCCCCGCCCTCGATCGTTGTGTCCGGAGAGGGCATGGTCGCTGTCGCCCCGGACATCGCGCTGGTCACGAGCGGCGTCGTCACCCGGGCGCAGACGGCCGACGCGGCGCTGAAGGCGAACGCCTCGGCCATGACGAAGGTGCTCGCCGCGATCCGTCAAGCCGGCGTCGAGGATCGCGACGTCGGCACATCCGGACTGAGCGTCCAGCCCGTCTACGAGCAGCCAGACTCCATGTCGTCCGAGCGCGCGCCCAAGCTGACCGGGTACGAGGTCCGCAATCTGGTCTCGATCCGCTCGCACGCGATCGACAGGTTTGGCGATCTCGTCGACGCGATGGTTCAGGCCGGGTCGAACCAGATCGAAAGCTTGACCTTCGACGTCTCGGACCGCGAGACGAAGCTCGACGAGGCCCGCCGCGCCGCTGTTGCGGACGCACGCCGCAAGGCGGAGCTCTACGTGGCCGCATCGGGAACGAAGCTCGGTCCCGTGCTGAGCCTCGAAGAACAGTCCGAGGGCTATGACGGCCCGGTTCGACCGTTCGCCGCCCGCGCGAAGATGATGGACGCCGCGCCGGCGACCCCGATCGCGAGGGGAGAGCAGGAGCTCAGGTCGCGCGTCGTCGTGCGCTGGGGTCTCCAGCCGTAGCGAAGAGGCCATCTCTTCGAGCCGCCGCGCTGAAGGTTGCAACCGGTCGAGCGCTTCGAACGCCGCGCTTCCCGCATACGCTCCATTAACGCCCTTCTGCGAATTATTTCGGCAGCGAAAGCGCCGTCGAGGCGGCGGATAATCGGGGGATTCGGCATGGCGTTCGGATTGAGGCGCGCTGCGCCTGCGGCGGCGGCGCAGCCTGCCACGGCCGTCGAGAAGGACGTCGTGGACGTCGCGGCGCTCGTGGCGGCGCTCGACGCCATGCGCCGCGGGCAGGACGCGACTGACTGGCCTTCCGGCGACGCGGGGGTGGCGCTTCGCGCCTTCGCGGCGGAACTCGCCCGACGCGGCAAGAGCGAGCTGCAGAACCTCCTCGGTTTCGCCAAGCAGGCTGCCGCCACCAGCGCCTCGATCGGCTGGGTCACGCACGACGTCCGGCAGGTCGCCGACGGCGCCGGCACGATCGCGGGGGCGGTCGAGGAGCTTGCGAGCTCCATCGCCGAACTCTCCGCGATGAGCAACGACGGCTCGAGCGACGCGATCGCCGCGAGCGAGGAGACCAGCGGCTGCCTCGGTGAAATGCGCCAGGCCGCGAACTCCATGGGGACGATCCGCGAAAGCGTCAGCGCGATCTCCGCGCGCATCGGCGTGCTCGAGGACGCGGTTCGCCAGATCGCCGAGATGGCGGACGCCATCGAGGCCATCTCCTCCCAGACCAACCTGCTCGCGCTCAACGCGACGATCGAGGCGGCGCGCGCCGGCGAGGCCGGCCGCGGCTTCGCGGTGGTCGCGAACGAGGTCAAGTCGCTGTCCGGCCAGACCGCCAAGGCGACCGAGCAGATCCGCGCGCGCATCACGACGCTCACGGAAGAGACCGACGCCATCAAGCGCGCCACCGCCGACAGCACCGAGGCGGTCTCGACCGGGGACGCGCGCATCCGCGCGACCGGCGACCGCGTCGAAACGGTCGGCATGCAGGTGGCCGGCATCAGCGCGCGCATGCAGGCGCTCGCCGAAGTCCTCGGCCAGCAGCGCGCCGCGACCAACGAGATTTCCGAGAGCGTCTCGCGTATCGCCTCGCTCGCCTCCAAGACCCGCGGCGAGATCGGCGACGCGCTGAACGCCATGGTGGCGGCGGAGACCACCGCCATGACCGCAGTCGACGCGGCGGAGAAGTTCGGCCTCGCCGATTACGCCATCATGCGCCTCGCCGCGGACGCGGCGGTCGAACGCCGCCGGCTCGGCTCGATCCTGATCGGCGCTTCGCCCGCCGAGCGCGGCGAGCCCTTCGGCGCCCGCCTCGACTCGCTGCCGCCCGAGCATCGTCCGCAGGCCGTCATGCGGCTGCGCGACACGGCGCGCGCCGAGATCGACAAGATGATCTCGGCGGCCAAGGCGCAGGACTGGGGCGTCGCCTCCGCCAGCTTCGAACGGTCGGAGAAGGCGCTGCAGGAGATCGGCAAACTGGTGGAGAGCGGCGCCTACTGACGCCGCGTCAGGGCTGGCGTTCGAAGGCGGCGACGATCGTCATCTCGACGTCGTCCGAGACGACCGGGGTCGCATAGCCCAGGCCGAAATCGCTGCGCTTGACGCGCGCCGTGGCGGAGAAGCCGATCGTCTCCGCCTTGGTCATCGGATTGACGCCGGCCCCGTGGAACGCGGCGTCGAGCTTCACCCGCTTCGTGACGCCGTGCGCCGTGAGGTCGCCGGTCACCTTCGCCTTGTCGCCCAGCACCTCGATCGAGGTGGACCGGAACGTCGCGCTCGGAAACTTTGCGACGTCCAGGATCTCAGCGCTTCTGAGGTGCTGCGAGAATTTCTCGGACGTAACGACAAGCCCCGACATCGGAACCTCGATCTCGAGCTTGGCGTCGTTGGGCTTCGCCGGATCAAGCGCGAGCGTGCCCGTGATCTGGCCGAACATGCCAAACAGGGTCGAGAAGCCCATGTGGTCCACGGACCAAGCGACCTGGGTATGGTTCGGGTCGGCCTTGTAGGTCCCTGGCTTCACGCGGCCCGTATCCGGCGCGCCGGGCATGCCGGCCGTCGGGCTCGCGGCGTTGTCCTGGGCGAGGACAGGCCCGGACGCCGAGATCAGGGCGGCCGCGGCCAGGGCGAAGAGATTGCGCTTCATGTCAGGTCCAGACGTTGCGAGGCTCCGCGCCCTTATGTGGCGACCGAAGACGCTTCGTGAACCGGACCGCGTTCAAAAGGCCGTTTGCGGAGATGCGAAGAAGGCCGCGATCTCAAAGATCCTCGAGGTTGTCCAGCGCGAAGGCGAAGGCTTCCGGCGCGAATGCAGGGACCACACGGTCCGCAGCGGAAAGCATTGAAACGCTTGCATAGCCATCGCCTTCGAGATCCCGATGGACGTGCGTGACGCGCTTCGCCGCGTCGATCACCCAGAGCTCGCGCACGCCATGCGCGGCGTAGATTTTCGGCTTGCGGCCGAGATCGTAGCCGAGCGAGCTGTCCGCAACTTCGACAGCCAACAAAACGTCCGGTCCCTTGACGTCGGCCTTTCTGACCTCGCGGCTGAACACGATGAAGTCCGGTTCGAGATAGGTCATGTCCGACAGGTAGAGCCCGGTCTCCGGCGCGAATGCGACGCCGTCCGGACGAACGCGGCCCCAGAACAGGTTGAGCGCGACCTTGATTAGTTCGTGCCGGTTCCCCTTCGGCGACATCGGCACGATCTCCCCGTCGAGCACCTCCAGCCGTTCGTCCTCGCCGATCAGCCCGACCTCGACCATACGCACGACGTCCGCCACCGAGAAGCGGCGGCGGGGTAGGCCTTCGGCGAGAGCGGTTGGGGCGTTCATGGGCTGGCAGAATAGCGCCGCATGGACTGAACGGCAAAAGGGCGGCCTCGCCAGTCAACGCGCTTCGCGGCTGTGGCGGACGCGAAGGATGGTCACAGTCCCGCGGGCGCGGTCCACGCGGTAGTCGAGGAGGTAGGCGGCGCGGCCGAAAGGAACGGCGAGGCGCCGGTCGCCATTGCGGTTAATGACGACGCCTCGCTCGGAAAGCTCCCGCAGACCGATGACGGCCGCGCGGACGAGCGCCACCGCTCGGAGAGCAAGCGCTTGATCCGCAGTTTGCAGAAAGTCGGCGATCCGCCTGACGTCCGCGCCGGCTGCGCGCGAGACGACGATCCTCAATATTTGCGGAGCCTCGGAAACGGGAGATCTTCACCCGCGACGCCGCCTCTTAGCCAGTCGAAAACTTCTTCGGCGTCATATCCGAGCCGGTCCCGTTCCCATTCGCGACCGCGAGCCTCGAGGTCCGCCAGATCCGCGTCGGAGAGCTCGACCTCTTTCGGCGCGAGATAGTCAGCCGCGAGCATGTCGTCGACCGAGACCCCGCACTCGGCCGCGCGCTTCTCAAGCGCGACGGCCACGTCCTCGTCGACTTCGATGGTCCTGCGGCGACCTTCCATGCGGCCAGCCTAGCCGAGCTTCAATTGTCAAGGAAGCTCCGGAGCTTCCGGCTCCGCGACGGGTGCTTCAGCTTCCTCAGCGCCTTCGCCTCGATCTGGCGGATGCGCTCGCGCGTCACCGAGAACTGCTGGCCGACCTCCTCGAGGGTGTGGTCGGTGTTCATCCCGATGCCGAAGCGCATGCGCAGAACACGTTCTTCGCGCGGCGTGAGCGACGCCAGCACGCGGGTCGTGGTCTCGCGTAGGTTCGACTGGATCGCCGCGTCGATCGGCAGGATCGCGTTCTTGTCCTCGATGAAGTCGCCGAGGTGGCTGTCCTCCTCGTCGCCGATCGGAGTTTCGAGGCTGATCGGCTCCTTGGCGATCTTGAGGACCTTGCGGACCTTCTCAAGCGGCATCGCCAGCTTTTCGGCCAGCTCCTCCGGGGTCGGCTCGCGGCCGATCTCATGCAGCATCTGGCGGCTCGTGCGGACGATCTTGTTGATCGTCTCGATCATGTGCACCGGGATGCGGATCGTCCGCGCCTGGTCGGCGATCGAGCGGGTGATCGCCTGACGGATCCACCACGTCGCGTAGGTCGAGAACTTGTAGCCGCGGCGGTACTCGAATTTGTCGACCGCCTTCATCAGGCCGATGTTGCCCTCCTGGATCAGGTCCAGGAATTGCAGGCCACGGTTCGTGTACTTCTTGGCGATCGAGATCACGAGACGAAGGTTCGCCTCGACCATCTCCTTCTTCGCCTGCCGGGCCTCGCGCTCGCCCTTCTGCACCATCTGGACGATGCGGCGGAACTCCTGGATCTCGAGGCCAGTCTCGGTCGCGAGATTGTGGATGTCGCCGCGGATGTCCTTGATCAGGTCCTTCTCTGCGGCGACGAAGCCCTTCCAGCCTTTGGTGCCGAGCATGGCGACGCGGCGGATCCAGTTCGGATCGAGCTCGTAGCCCTGATACTGCTTGAGGAAGTCGAGCCGGTCGACGCCGTACGAATCGGCAAGACGCAGCAGCCGGCCCTCGAGCGCGACGAGCCGCTTGTTGATGTCGTAGAGCTGCTCGACCAGGCTGTCGATGCGGTTCTGGTTCAGCGACAGCGACTTGACGTTGCCGACGATGTCATCCTTGAGCTTCTTGTACTTGCGGTCCTGAGCCGGCGAGAGCGTCTTGTTCTGCAGACGGTTCTCGACGTTCTGGTCCTGCAGGCGGCGCAGCTTCTTGTAGTCGTCGGCGATGGCGTCGAAGGTCTCGACGACCTTCGGCTTCAGCTCGGTCTCCATGGCGGAGAGCGAGACGTTGTTCTCCATGTCGTCGTCTTCGAGCTCGCCTTCCGGCGCGGCGGTCTCGCCGCCTTCGCCTTCGGCAGTCTCCTCGCCCTCTGCGCCCTCTTCGGAGGGCTGCTGGGCGGCGTTGTTCTTGGCGTCCGGCCCGGCGTAGGTCGCCTCGAGATCGATGATCTCGCGCAGCAGAATCTTGGCTTCAGCCAGTTCGTCGCGCCAGATGATGATCGCCTGGAAGGTCAGCGGGCTCTCGCAGAGGCCCGCGATCATCGCCTCTCGGCCGGCCTCGATGCGCTTGGCGATCGCGATCTCGCCCTCGCGCGACAGCAGTTCGACCGAGCCCATCTCGCGCAGATACATGCGCACGGGATCGTCGGTGCGGTCGGCCGGCTCGGATTTGGTCTGGACGGCGACCGCGCCAGGACGCGGCGCCGCGACGAGCTCGCCGCCCTCCGGCTCGTCCTCGTCGGCGCTCTCCTCGCGCTCCTTGTCCTCGGCGTCCTCGGCCTCGACGACGTTGATGCCCATTTCGGACAGCATCGCCATCACGTCCTCGATCTGGTCGGTCGTGTTCTCGGCCGCCGGCAGGACCTCGTTCAGCTCGTCATAGGTCACGTAGCCGCGCTTTTTGGCGGCGTTGATCATGCGCTTGACGGCGCGATCGTTGAGATCGAGGAGCGGGCCGGCTTCCGTCTCGGGGGTCCCCGTCTCGGCCTCGTCCTTGGCTTGCAGTTTCGTCGCCATTCGTGTCTCGTCTCCGGGCCCGCCGCGCGGCTGGCCCTCTCCAGTCATCGCCGCTCCGCTCTGCCCGGAGCGTGACGACTCACATCAACTCAGTTACGGCTCGATCGCCTTACGCCTCTGTTAACCAAACAGGCCAAGCGCCGATAAACGCGATCGTCGGTCCCGAGCGTTCAGGACCGCCGCGCGTTAGATCGGCCTGACCCTCCGGCCAGAGGCTCCGCCAAAGCCCTCGATGGCGGCCTCCGCACCTTCCGTCGTGGCGAGCTGGCGCTGGATTTCGACGATGCGGCGGAAATTGCCGTCCGTAAAATCCCGCCCGAAATCCTGCTCGGCCGCTCGGAGCTCCGTATTTAGAGCCCGCACCTTGTAGTGCAAGGCGCAGGCGTGACGCCAGCCCATTGATGCGTCCCTCGGATCGGCCTCCGGACCGGCCCACCAGTCGCCCGCGAGCCGCGCCGCGTCGGCCCGCTCCAGCGCCGCGCCTTCGCCCGCCGCGACGATGGCGGCGCGCATCGCCGGACCATCGGACGCGCCGGCGGCATAGGCGTCGAGCGCCGCGCGCCGCAGGCGGTCGAGCTCGCGCGCGCCGAACTCGAGTTCGGCGAAGGCCTCCGCCAGCTCGTCGAGCAGGTCGGGATGCTCGATCATCGCGACGACGAGCGCGACCTCGCGGGCCGCAAGCCGTCCTGCGCCGGCGCCGACCATCGGGCTCTGCCGCAGCAGCGCCGACGGCGCGATCGGCGCCTCGCCCCGGTCGCCGCGTCGCGGCTGGCCGAGCCGGCGCGCGCCGGAGGCCTGCCGCGGTCCTGCGCCGCCGCGGCGCGCGGGCTCGGGTCGGCCGAAGCGTGCGAGCCGGCTCTCGACGGCGATCTGGTAGTGGCGGCGCACGGTCTCGTCGCGGATCGCCGAGAGCGCCTCCCTCAGCCGCCGCTCGAAGGCCGCGGCGCGCTCCGGCGTGTCGGTCGGACCGGCGTCGAACTCCCGCGCCCACAGCATGTCGACCAGCGGCGCGGCCGAGGCGAAGGCGGCCTCGACGGCCGCCGCCCCTTCCGTCCGCACGAGGTCGTCCGGGTCCTGTCCCTCGGGCAGGAAGGCGAAGCGGAGCGAGCGCCCCGGCTGGAGCAGCGGCAGCGCCGTCTCGATCGCGCGGAAGCCGGCGCGCCGGCCGGCCTTGTCGCCGTCGAAGCAGAGGATCGGCTCCGGCGCCATGCGCCAGAGCAGCTCCAGCTGGTCGCTCGTCAGCGCCGTGCCGAGCGGCGCCACGACATGACCGATGCCCGCCGCCGAGAGCGCGATGGCGTCGACATAGCCCTCGACCGCGACCACGGTTCCCGTGTTGTGCGCGGCCGCGCGGGCGCGGTGGTGGTTGTAGAGCGTCGCGCCTTTGTGGAAGAGCGGCGTCTCCGGGGAGTTCAGGTACTTGGCCGGCACGTCCGCCTGCATGGCGCGGCCGCCGAACGCGATGACCCGGCCGCCGCGATCCTGGATCGGGAAGATGACGCGGTCGCGGAAGCGGTCGAACGGCTCGGGCACGTCATCGCCCGAGACCAGCAGCCCGGCCTCGACCATGTCGGCGACCGGCACGCCCTTGCCCGCGAGATGGCGCTTCAGCGCCGTGCGGTCGTTCGGCGCATAGCCCATGCGGAAGGCGCGCTGGGTCGCGGGGCTCAGCGCGCGCCCGGCGAGATAGCCCCGCGCCGCGGCGCCGACGCGGTCCTGCAGCTGGGCCTCGAAGAACTTGGCGGCCATCTCCATGACGTCGAGCAGGCTCGCGCGCGCCTCCGCCCGCCGCGCCTCCTCCGGCGTGTCCTTCGGCATCGGCACGCCCGCCATCTCGGCGACGCGCTCGACGGCCTCGGGGAAGGAGACCCCGTCGACCTCCATCAGGAACTTGAAGACGTCGCCATGCTTGCCGGACGAGAAGCAGTGATAGAAGCCCTTCTGATCGTTGACGAAGAAGGACGGCGTCTTCTCGGCGTTGAAGGGCGACAGCCCGGCATATTCCCGCCCCTGCCGCTTCAGCTTGACGCGTCGGCCCACGACGTCCGAGACCGGAAGCCGCTGGCGCAGTTCGTCGAGGAAGCTTGGCGTGAAACGCATGTAGCGTGGGCGATTCGGATCCTTGGGGCTCGGCCCTCAATATAGGCCGTCCGCCCGTCCGCCGGGAGCGGCAAGGCGATTCGCCTCGCGCGCTCCCGCTATTCACAGGGCGGGCGCCTTGCCTCAGTCTCCGATCACGACCAGCAAGTCCTTGGCGTCGACCGGGGTGCCGGGGGAGACCAGCACCTCCTTGATCACCCCGCCCCGCTCGGCGTGGAGCGCCGTCTCCATCTTCATGGCTTCGATCGAGCAGACGACGTCGCCCTGCTCGACCTTCTGGCCCTCTTTGGCCGACACCGTCGAGATGATGCCCGGCATGGGCGCGGCGACATGGGCGGTATCGCCGTCGGTCGCCTTCTTGCGCGCCTCGCGGACATTGGCTGCGGTGCGGTTCGGCACCTTCACGCTGCGCGGCTGGCCGTTCAGCTCGAAGAAGACGCGGACCTGGCCTTCCTCGTCGGTGTCGCCGACGCCCTGGCAACGGATCACCAGCACCTTGCCGCGCTCGATCTCGACCGAGATCTCGTCGCCGGGATTGAGGCCGTAGAAGAACGTCGGCGTCGGCAGGCATGAGACCGGCCCGTATTTCTTCTCCTGCGCGGCATAGTCGCTGAAGACCTTGGGGTACATGAGGTAGGAGGCGAGTTCGGCGTCGGTGATCTTGCGCTCGACCTTCTCCTCGGCCTCCTTGCGGACGGCGTCGAAGTCCGCCGGCTTCATCAGCGCGCCGGCGCGCTCCTTCAGCGGCTTCTCGCCCTTCAGCACCTTCTTCTGGATCTTCTCCGGAAAACCGTCCGGCGGCATTGAGAGTTCGCCCTTCATCAGCTGGACGACGCTTTCCGGGAACGACACCTCGACCTTCGGGTCCTCGACCTCCGCGCGGGTCAGCCCGGCCGAGACCATGACCAGCGCCATGTCGCCGACGACCTTGGAGGTCGGCGTGACCTTGATGATGTCGCCGAACATGTCGTTGACGTCGCGATAGGTCTTGGCGACCTCGTTCCAGCGCCGCTCCAGCCCCATGGAGCGGGCCTGCTCCTTCAGGTTGGTGAACTGTCCGCCCGGCATCTCGTGGAGATAGACCTCCGACGCCGGCGCCAGCAGATCGCTCTCGAAGGCGGCGTATTGAGCGCGCGCCGCCTCCCAGTAGAGCGAGATCTCCCGGATCGCGTCTGGATCGAGCCCCGGGTCGCGCGGCGAGCCTTTCAGCGCGGCCGCGACCGAACCGAGGCAGGCCTGCGAGGTCATGCCGGACATGGCGTCCGTCGCGACGTCGATCGCGTCGACG
The DNA here is from genome assembly GCA_031316315.1 of Chelatococcus sambhunathii. Lineage (GTDB taxonomy): Bacteria > Pseudomonadota > Alphaproteobacteria > Rhizobiales > Methylopilaceae > Methylopila. Next base: position 36,543 of record JADBEO010000011.1, on the reverse strand, counting down.
CCGGCGTCGACCGCCGCCAGAACGGATGCGCCGGCGACGCCGGACGTGTCGTGCGTGTGGAGATGCACCGGAAGGCCGATCTCCTCGCGCAAAGCCTTGATCAGCACGCGCGCGGCGGCGGGCTTCAGGAGCCCCGCCATGTCCTTCACGCAGAGAACGTGCGCGCCGGATTTCTCAAGCTTCTTCGCGAGCTTGACGTAGTACTTCAGATCATACTTCGAGCGCGACGCGTCGAAGATGTCGGCGGTGTAGCAGATCGAGGCCTCGCACAGCTTGCCCGCCTCGTTCACCGCGTCGATCGTCACCTGCATGTTGTCGAGCCAGTTGAGGCAGTCGAACACGCGGAACACGTCCATGCCATTCGCCGCCGCCTCATGGATGAAGCGAGTCACGACATTGTCGGGGTAGTTGGCGTAGCCGACCCCGTTTGAGCCGCGGACAAGGCACTGCAGCAGGATGTTGGGCGCTCCTTCGCGGATCTTGGCGAGCCGCTCCCAGGGGTCCTCGGTCAGGAAGCGCATCGCGACGTCGAAGGTCGCGCCGCCCCAGCATTCGAGGCTGAGCAGGTTCGGCAGGCCCGTCGCGTAGGAGGCCGCCGACGCCGCGATGTCGAAGGTGCGCATGCGGGTCGCGAGCAGCGACTGGTGCGCGTCGCGCATGGTCGTGTCGGTGACGAGCACGGCCTTCTGCTTGCGCATCCATTCGCCGAACTTCTTCGGCCCGAGCTTGTCGAGCAGCTGGCGCGAGCCTGGCGCAAGGTCGAGATGGCCGCTTGCGGGCCCCTCCCCGTCCTTCGCGGTCGCGAAGATCGGCGCCTTGGGCGCCAGAGCGCCGGGCTTCGGCTTCGCGCGATCCTTGGTCTCGGGATGGCCGTTGACGGTCACGTCCGCGATGTAGGTCAGCAGCCGCGTCGCGCGGTCCTGGCGCTTGGAGAACTCGAAGAGCTCCGGCGTGTCGTCGATGAAGCGCGTGGTGGTCTCGCCCGCGAGGAAGATCGGGTGCTCGACCACGTTCTCGAGGAAGGCGAGGTTCGTGGCGACGCCGCGGATGCGGTACTCGCGCAGCGCTCGGCTCATGCGCTTCGACGCTTCCTCGGGCGTCGGCGCCCAGGCGGTCACCTTCTCGAGCAGCGGATCGTAGAACCGGGTGATGACGGCGCCCGAATAGGCCGTGCCGCCGTCGATGCGTATGCCGAAGCCCATCGCGCCGCGATAGGCCGAGATGCGGCCGTAGTCCGGGATGAAGTTGTCTTCCGGGTTCTCGGTGGTCACACGGCATTGCAGCGCGTGGCCGTTGAGCCGCAGCTGGTCCTGCGCCGGGACGCCCGACTCCTCCGAGCCAATGGCTGCCCCTTCCACCAGCCGGATCTGGGCCTTCACGATGTCGACGCCGGTGACGACCTCCGTCACCGTGTGCTCGACCTGCACCCGCGGATTGACCTCGATGAAGTAGAATTCGCCAGTGTCGGCGTCCATCAGGTACTCGACCGTGCCGGCGCCGAGATAGTCGGTCGCGCGGGCGAGCTTCAGCGCGCTCTGGCAGAGCGCGGCGCGTCGGGCGTCGTCGAGATAGGGCGCGGGCGCGCGCTCCACGACCTTCTGGTGCCGGCGCTGCACCGAGCAGTCGCGCTCGAACAGATGGACAGCGTTGCCGTGCCGGTCGCCGAGGATCTGGACCTCGACGTGGCGCGCCTTCTCGACGAGCTTTTCGAGATAGACGTCGTCCTTGCCGAAGGCGGACTTCGCCTCGCGCTTGGCGTTCTTAACCTCCTGCGGGAGCTTCGCCATGTCGCGGATGACGCGCATGCCGCGCCCGCCGCCGCCCCAGGACGCCTTCAGCATGACGGGCAGGCCGATCTCCTCGGCGAGGCGCTTGATCTCCTTGTCGTCGTCCGGCAGCGGGTCGGTCGCCGGCATCACCGGCACGCCGCAGGCGATCGCGAGGTTGCGCGCCGCGACCTTGTTGCCGAGCGCGCGCATGGTGTCGGCCGAAGGTCCGACGAACAGGATTCCCGCCCCGGCGCAGGCCTCGGCGAATTCAGGGCTTTCCGACAGGAAGCCGTAGCCCGGATGAATGGCGTCGACTCCGGCGTCCTTGGCGACGCGGATCACTTCGGGGATGGAAAGGTAGGCCTCGAGCGGCCCCATCCCCTTGCCCACCTGATAGGCCTCGTCGGCCTTGAAGCGGTGGAGCGAGAGCTTGTCCTCCTCGGCGTAGATCGCGACCGTGCGGATGCCGAGCTCGGTCGCGGCGCGGAAGACGCGGATCGCGATCTCCGAGCGGTTGGCGACGAGCAGCTTGGTGATCTTGCGGGGTGTCATCGGCGCGTCCTCGGCTGCGGGCGCCCCTGCCTTGGAGGCGGCCTTTCGCCCCTTCGCCGATACCGTCCTCGCCGCCGCGGGCTTCGTGCCCGAAGACGTTTTCTTGCTCAACGGCGACTTGCCTGCGGACATTCGTCTGAGCCCCCTCCGGCCGCGGCGGCGGCCATCCGAAAGTCTCATCTTTCGCATGCGCGAAGGGACGCGCAAGGCGCCACGCCGAGGTTGAGCGCCATTCAGCGCGCGACGGCGGCGATGCGCCGCGCCATCTCCTCGGACGGCTCCTTGAAGGACACACGGTCGGCGATCATCCCGTTCTCGTCGACGAGATAGAGCGCGGCTGTGTGCTCCATCGTGTAGTCGCCGGACTTGAACGTAGCCTTGCGTACGACGGCGCCGAAGGCTTGGGTCGCCGTCGCGATCTCCTCTCGCGAGCCGGTCAGGCCGATGATGCGGGGATCGAACGCGCTGAGGTAGGCGCCGAGCGCCTTCGGCGTGTCCCGCTCCGGGTCGATCGCGACGAAATAGACGCGGAAGTCCTTCGGCAGCTTCGGCGAGGATGCGAGCGCCGTCGTCAGTTCGGCGAGCGCCGTCGGGCAGACATCGGGACAATGCGTGAAGCCGAACATCACGCCATACGGCTTCCCGTCGAGATCCGCGCCGTCCACCGTCGCGCCGTCGACGGCCTTCAGGGCGAACGGGCCCGGCGTCATGGGATCGGCGTCGGCCTCCGCCACCGCGAGCGCCGCGATCAAACCGGCGGCTGCGGCCATGAAGAGTGCGACGCGGATCACGGCGGGCACGCGCATCGGGCGGAACCTCGAAACCAAGCTGGAACGCATGCTAGCTCGCGGAGCGGTAAGAAGACGTAACCGTCGCGCCGCCCGTCCTCACTGGACCCGGATAATTTTCGCTACGCTCGGCGTTCCCTTGTCGGTCATGGCGAACAGCATCCAGTCGCCGGGCAACAGCATGCCGCGATCCTTCGGCATCTTGAGCCGAAAGCTCGGACCGTCCGCCGAAAGGACCTTCACCGACATCCTCCGCTGGTCGTTGTTGAGCGAGTGAGTCGCGGCGTTGAGGCGGATGAGCGCGAATGTGCTCGCATAGCCTTCCGCCCGGACCTCAATCGTCTCGCCCCAGGTCGCCTTCTTAGGCGCCTTCACGATCGTCGGACGAGCGGCGTACGAGCCGTCGGCGTTGAGCAGATAAGGCGGCGTCAGGATCTCGACGTCCGGATGGTTCGCGTCGCAGTCGTCGCCGCAAAGCCCCCCGCCGCCGGCGAGCACCCGCCCGTCGGTCAGCAGCACAGCGACGCTGTGATAGTTGCGCGGCGTCGACAGCGCGGCGAGCCGCGTGAACGACTTCGTCTTCGGCGACCAGATCTCCGCCAGCATGGCGGCGTGCGAGTCGGTGAAGGTGATGGGGAAGGACTGCCCTCCGACCACCACGACCTCGCCGTTGGGAAGCACCACCGAATTCGCGAAAGCGCGCGGGAAGGCCATCGGCTTCTGCTTGGCGACCTTCACCGGCTTCCACGGCCCGCGCGAGAAGTCGATCGTGTAGGCCGAGCTGGTCGCCATCGCGACCTGATAGGACGGCGCGCCGCCGACCTTCAGCAGCTTGCCGGCCTCGTACATCACGACGTTGCCGTTCTGGCTGTAGGTGTCGTCGCCGCGCTTGCCGGCCTCGACGATGCGCCCCTTGCCCGCGGTATCGACCCAGTGCATCTCCGCGCTCGGGCCCGCGTGGAAGGCCCAGCCGTCATCCGCCCCGAACAGCCACATGTGCTGGTCGCCGAGAGAGTCGCCGAGCGGATCGTCAGCTGCGAGCGCGTCGCCGGACACGTTCTTCAGCTTGCGCCACGTCCCCGTCGCCGGGTTCCAGACCTCGCCGATCTTGCCGCCGAGACCGCCGCTCCATGAGCCGCCGATCGTCAGCGCCTCGCCGGTCGAGAGCGCCGTGTCGCCGTTGTACCCGCGCGGCACGTTGAGCTCGCCGGTCGCGAACCACTTGTTGGTCTTCGGATCGTAGATGCTGGCCTTGGAGGCCGACTCGCCGCCGGTCACGAGGATGCGCCCGTCCGCCAGCAACGAGGTGCCGGGACAGAACATGTCGTGGCCAGTGTTGGTCACGAGCTTCTCGGTCGCCGTGCCGGTCTCCGGATCGAAGATCGAGGTGAAGGTCTTGCCGAGATCCGGCGCGAACTGGAAGCGGCTCCATGACGACCATGTCAGCACCTTGCCGTTGCGCAGCGTCGAGGCGGCGACCGGCACGATCGGCATCGCGATCTTCGGACCCCATGAAGACGGCGCGCCGGGTCCGGACATGGTCCACTGCTGGCTCGGCTCGTCGACGCAGGTCCATTGAACGAGCGGGCCCGCCTCCTCGATGCCGGCGTCCTTGACGCCAAGGCACTTGCCGCTCTGGACCGAGGCGAAGACGACCCAGTCGTCGCTGGCGCGCATGGTCCAGAGGCCGCTCGCGCCGGACTGCGCGCAGGGCACCTGCGCGACTTCGGCCTCGTCCGCCGAGGATCCGCCGACGACCACGGCGCAGAGACCGGAGGCGCGATTGACGAGGCGCGACCCGCCTGTCGCCGCGACGACGCTCCAGGACATGGCAGGACGGTCGAAACAGGTCGTCTGGACAAGCCGGGCTCCAGCGGCCGCGCTCTCGCCGGCCGGCGCGACGCACTTTCCGGCGTAGCGTCCGACCAGCAGCATGCCCTGGTCGCCGGGGGCGTCAGGCGATTGAGCGACCGCCGCGGCTGGAGCGAACTCAGCCGCGGCGGCGCCTGAGGCGAGCCAGCAAAAGACGGCGAGCGCCGTTGCGAATGCGCGCGGATCGAGCATCGGGATTCTCGCTTCGGCGCCTCCCGACGCCGGTTCGGCGGCACTCAACCCCAGCCGGCGGTAACATATCTTCAAAAAACGGATCGAAAGTTCGGACAGGCCTAACGAAATCCTAATCTGAACTCAGATCGACGAGCACGGCGCCCGGGCCGATCGGGCGCCCCGCTAAGGAATGCGGGCGCCGCGGCCGTTGTGCAGAACAGGGCCAGCCTCATCGCTCCCCTGTTCCGCGGGGCTATCACTGGATCCGGAGGATCTTGGCCACGCTTGGCGTCCCGTTGGCGTTCATCGCGAACAACATCCAGTCGCCCGGCAGCAGCGTGCCGCGATCGGCTGGCAGCTGGAGCCGAAAGCTCGACCCGCTCGCCGAGGCGATCGCCAGCGGCAGGCGGCGCTGGTCGTTGTTGACGGAGTGCGTGGTCGAGCTGAGCCTCACCAGCGAGAAGGCGCTCGCGCCGCTGGCGCCGACCGTGATCGTCTGGCCCCAGGTCCCGGTCGTCGGCGCCGTCGAGATCGTTGGCCGCGCGGCCGCCGAGCCGTCGGCGTTGAGCAGGTAGGGCGGCGTCAGGATCTGGATGTCGGCGTGGTTCGTGGCGCAGGAGCCGCAGAGACCGCCGCCGCCCACGAACACGCGTCCGTCCAGCATCAGGCCGGCGACGCTGTGATAGGTGCGCGGAATGGCCATCTCCGCGAGGCTCGTGAAGGCGCCCGTCGCGGGGGACCAGATTTCCGGGACCATAATGGCGCGGGCGTCGCTGAACGGCGTCGGGTAGGTCTGGCCGCCCATGACGACGACCTCGCCCGTCGGCAGCGCGACCGCATTGGCGAAGGCGCGCGGGAAGGTCATGGGCTTCTGCTTGGTCACCGCGACCGGCTGGCCGGGACCGCGCGAGAAATCGATCCTGTAGGCGGCCGAGTTGGCGAGCCTGGCCTCGTAGGCCGGAGCGCCGCCGAGCTTCAGAAGCTTGCCGGCGTCGTACATGACGACGTTGCCGTTCATCGAGTAGGCGTCGTCGCCGCGCAGGCCGGCGTTGGAGACCGCGCCGGCGCCGGCCGTGTTGACCCAGTGCATCATTTGGCTCGGACCGGCCTGGAACACGTAGCCGTTGGCCGCGCCGTAGAGCCACATGTGATTGTCGCCGCGGTAGATGCCGCCCGGATCGGTCGCAGCCATCGACTCGCCGCTGACGCCGGTGAGCCTGCGCCACGTGCCGGCGGTGCGGCTCCAGACCTCGCCAACCTTGCCGCCCTGCCCGCCGCTCCACGAGCCGCCAACGGTGAACACGTCGCCGGTGGAGAGCAGCGTGTCCCCCTGATAGCCGCGCGGCACGTTGAGCCGGGTCGTGGCGGTCCAGGCGTTGGTGGTCGGATCGTAGATGCTCGCCTTGCTGCTCGACGAGCCGCCGGTCACCAGAATGCGGCCGTCGGCGAGCACCGAGGTGCCGGGACAGAACATGTCGTGGCCGGTGTTCGAGACCAGCCGCTCGGACGCCGAATTGGTCGCGGGATCGAACAGCGCGGTGAAGGTCTTGCCCTGGTCGCCGCCGAAGGCGAAGCGGTCATAGGCCGACCAGGTGAGGATCTTGCCGTTCCTCAGCACGGAGGCCGCGACCGGCACGATCGGGAGCGGTAAGCGGGCCGTCCAGAGCGAGGGCGCAGGCGCGCCGAGAGCGGTCCATTGCTGGTTCGCCCCGCTGTTGCAGGTCCACTGCAGGATCCTGCCGCCGTGGTCGATCGAGCCGCCTTCGACGTCGAGACACTTGCCCGAATGGTTGGCGACGAGCTCAACGGAGTCGCCCTTCGGGCGCATCGTCCAGAGCTGGTTGGTCTGCGCGCCGCAGGGATACTGGATCGCCGTCGCGCCATCCGCCGTCGAGCCGCCATTGACGTCGAGGCAGAGGCCGCTGTTGCGGTTCACGATCTGATACGCGCCGCCGGCGGCCGGACGGAACTCCCACAACAGATGCGCCTGGCGGGAGCAGGTCCATTGCGTGAGCGCCGTGAGCTGCGCCTTGCTGGCGTTCGGGATGTGGGCGCACATGCCGCTGTTGCGGTTGACGAGCAGCCCGCTCGGCGCGGCCGAGCCGACCAACGACCACGTCTGCTGGGCCGCGCCCGCGCAATTCCACTGGCTGAGCGTCGCGCCCGGCGACATCGAGGCGCCGCCGATCTCGAGGCACTGGCCGGAATTGGCGTTGCGGATCTCGACGTTGGCGCCGCTCGCGACGATGGTCCAGCGCTGGCCCGCGTCCCCCGTGCAGGCCTGCTGCTCGGCCGCGGTCCCCTGGACGACCGAAGCGCCGGCGACGCCGAGGCACAGGTTGCTGTTGCGGTTGACGATCCTGTGGCCGCCGCCCGCGTCGGCGCGGAACTCCCACTGCTGCTGCGTGGCCGAGCTGCAGGGCTGCTGGACGGCCTTAGCGCCGACCGCGGTCGAAGCGCTCGAAATCTCGGCGCAGAGGCCGCTATAGGGCGACTTGATCTGACCGGCGGACGGGATCGTCTGGGCCGCGGCGTCGTGCCCAAACGCGGCGCAGCCGAAAAACACCGCCGCCGCCGATGCGAAAGCCCGCAGACCGTTCATCTTGACTCCCCCCGAAAGCTCGTCCGCACTCCAATTGCGGCCAGTTTTCCGAGAAAAACTCAGTCAAATTTTCTGAAACGACAATCGAATTGACGCGTAAAGATTAATGCTGATTGCCCGAATACATGCGTTTTTCGGGCAATTTCGCGCAAGCTTTTGATCGCAAACACTTTTCGATTGAGCTTTTTGGGCTCCTAGGCGTGGCGCGCGGCGAGCTCAGGAGCATCGGCAGCGCCGCTCTGGACCGGCGCCCGCGCCGCTGCGCTCTTCGGCTTGCCGCGCGTCGCCTCCCCCACCGTATTGGCGACGTAGGCGAGGCCGACGAGCACGAGCGCCATGCCGCCCTCGTAAAGGATCTGCACGAGGTAGGAACGTCCGAACCATTCGAAGACGGCGTAGCTCGCAGCGGCGAAGACGGTGCAGATCACGAACAGGGGCAGGCTTCGCCGGCCGATGAGGATCATCGAGCGCGCGAAGATCGTGTCGCGGAGCGGGTTGTCCTTCTTGATAAGCGCCGTGGCGACGTGGGCCATCGCAAGGAAGTGGATCAGCCGGACCGGCGAGGCGTACATCTTGTCGAACCATCCCGGCAGCCAGCTGACCCGCCAGTCGCTCAGTCCGAGTTGCGCCCATGGCGCCGCCCCGATGAAGCCGACGACAAGGATCGCCACCGAGACCGCGAGCGTCACAGGCGAGGCGGAGACCCGTCTGAGCCAGGGCTCGTCGCGCATGAGGCACACGCAGAAGCCAGCTAGGAACACGGCCTGCCAGGACAGCGGATTGAGGCTCCAGAGCCGCGTGTCGGGATAGGACGAGAAGTTGAGCCCGGTGAACCAGGCGAGCGCCCAGACCGGGATCGCGAAGGCGACGTAGTAGATCCAGCGCTCGCGGAACAGGAAGAACAGCACGCCGATCAGCAGCGTCAGCAGGATGTAGAGCGGCAGGATGTCGAGCAGCGGCGGCAGATAGGCCAGGGTCGCGAGCTTCGGCATAACCGTCTCCGTCGCCACGAAGAACGGCCGGATGAAGAGGTCGCGCTCCATCACGCTCGATCCGGCCCAGCCGCGATAGGTCGAGGCGAGCGTCGCGATAACGATGAAGGCCGTGATGTGGTGGATGTAGAGCGTGAAGGCCCGCATCACCGCGTAAGGCAGGGCCGTGACCGGCCTGACGAGGAACTTCGCCAGGAACATCGTCGCCATGGCGTAGCCCGACAGGAACACGAACAGTTCGGCCGAATCGGACAAGCCGTAGTGCCGGGTCGTGAACCAGCTCAGCACGTTCTCGGCCGAGTGGTTCCAGAGGATGAAGACGATGGCGAGCCCGCGGAAGAAGTCGATCCGCCAGTCCCTCAGCGATGAGGCGGGAGCGTCCGTCGGCTTCTTCTCGGGCGCATGAAGCTCGGTCATCGTCGTCCAGCGGTGCGAGGTCAACGCCGTCGGCGGATCGGCGCCTCTTCGGCCGGCCGCATGAGCCTCGGGTCGACCACGGTATGAAGGGCTATGGGATCTGCGACAAGGGCGCGGCGATTTCTTCCAGGGATCGGCCCTCCGCGTCTATTCCCCAAATGAGGGCGGCGACGCCCGCGACGATCATCAGCGCGGCCGCGAAGGCGTAGCCCCAGAAGATCGGCCAGACGTCCCCGCCGCCGATCAGCACGCCGAAGACATAGGGCGCGACGACCCCGCCGAGGCCGGTTCCGATCGCGTAGAAGGCGGCGATGGCGAGCGCCCGGACCTCGAGCGGGAACACCTCGCTCGCCGTCAGATAGGCCGCGCTCGCCGCCGCCGAGGCGAAGAAGAAGATCACGCACCAGGCCGCGGTCTCGCCGACGGGTCCGAAGGCGCCGCGAGCGAACAGATAGCCGGTCGCGAGCAGGAGCGAGCCGGACAGAACGTAGGTCGCGAAGATCATGCGGCGGCGTCCGACCGTGTCGAAGAACGGGCCGAGCACGATGGGGCCGATGACGTTCCCGATCGCGAAGGGGACGAGGTAGAGCCCGACATGGGCTTCCGGCACGCCGTGGAACTTCGTCAGGATCAGTCCGTAGCTGAAGAAGATCGCATTGTAGAGGAAGGCCTGCGCCACCATCAGCAGGAGAACCAGCGCCGAGCGGCCGCGATACTGGCCGAGCATCGACGAGAAGATCAGTCCGAAGCCGAATGTCTTTCGCGGATGGATCAGCAGCTCTCCGCGCGCCGGCGGCAGGTCGCGGCCCGTCTCTTCGGAGACCTTGCGTTCGATCTCGGCCATCACCGCCTCGCCCTCCGGCACGCGGTCGTGGCAGGCGAGCCAGCGCGGGCTTTCCGGCATGAACCGCCGGGTGAACAGGATCAGAAGGCCGAGCGCCGCTCCGATCGCGAAGCCGAGCCGCCAGCCGACGTCGACCGCAAAGAGCGACAGGTCGAGCAGCGCGACGCTGGCGAGAGAGCCGAGCGCGGCTCCGGCCCAGAAGCTGCCGTTGACGATCAGCGCCACCCGGCCGCGCAGGCGCGCCGGCATGAGCTCATCGATCGCCGAGTTGACGGCGGCGTACTCCCCGCCGATGCCGACGCCCGTCAGGAACCGGAACGCCGCCATGCTCCAGAAGTCCCAGGCGATCGCGGACAGGCCGACGCCCGCGACGTAGATCCCGAGCGTGGTGAAGAAAATGAGCTTCCGCCCGAACCGGTCGGTCAGCCATCCGAAACCGAGCGCGCCGAGAACGGCGCCCACGAGGTAAGATGAGGCGAGCGCGCCGATGTCCGCCGCGGTTAGGCCGAGCGAGGCCTTGTCCTGCAGCCGCGGCCCGAGCGCGCCGACGATGGTCACCTCGAGGCCGTCGAGCACCCATGTGACGCCGAGCGCGATCACGACGAGAAGGTGGAAGCGCGACCAGGGCAGGCGATCCATCCGCGCAGGGATGTCGATCCGGACAGCGCCCGGCGGAGCTTCGGACGTCGCGGTCATCGCGCCGCCCTCACGCGGCCGCCTCCCGTTCGGACAGAGCCTTCTCCCAGGCGAGGGCGTGGGCGACGATCGTGTCGAGGTCATCGAAGCGCGGCCGCCAGCCGAGGACCGCGCGGACGCGGTCCGGCCGCGCGACCAGCGCCGCCGGATCGCCGGGACGGCGCGGCGCGGTCTCGACCGGGAAGTCGACGCCCGAGATGCGCTTCACCGAAGCGACCACCTCCTTTACAGACGCCGCGCGCCCGTAGCCGCAGTTGGCGATGAGATCGCGGCCCCCGCCTGCGAGATGGTCGAGCGCGAGCAGATGCGCCTCGGCGAGATCGGTGACGTGAATGTAATCGCGCAGGCATGTGCCGTCCGGCGTCGGATAGTCCTCGCCGAAGACCTGCAGCTTGTCGCGCTTGCCGAGCGCGGCCTGGGTGGCGAGCTTGATCAGATGCGTCGCCCTGGCGCTGGACGATCCGGAGCGCCCCTTCGGATCCGCGCCCGCCACGTTGAAGTACCGCAGGGCGACATAGCGCAGCCCGTAGGCGGCGGAGGCGTCGGCCAGCATCCGCTCCGTCATCAGCTTGGACGCGCCATAGGGCGACACGGGCGCGAGCAGGGCACCCTCGTCGAGCGGTTCGCCACGGGATTCGCCGTAGACAGCCGCGGTCGAGGAGAACACAAAGCGCTTCACGCCGCCGGCGACGGCCGCCGCGATCAGGGAACGAGATCGCGCCGTGTTGTTCAGATAATAGTCGAGCGGGTCGCGCATCGAGTCCGGCACGACGATCGACCCCGCGAAATGAACGACGGCGTCGACGTCGCGCTCGGCGATGATCTGGCGCACGAGCCGCTCGTCGCCAACACAGCCCTCGACGAAGCTCGCGCCCTCGGGAACCGCCCAGCGGAAGCCGGTCGACAGATCGTCGAGCACGACGACCTTCCGTCCCGCGTCCAGCAGGGCCAGGGTCATGTGGCTGCCGATGTATCCGGCGCCGCCCGTCACCAATACGGTCATCGAGGATCCCAGAGGTCCCTGCTGCCGCCGCCCCTCGGCGAACCACACGACCGATGCGGGCGAACATTGGGCGCAAACTATTCAGTTTCAACAAAAACACAGGTGAACGGCTAAACGGGCGCCGAACCGGCTGCGGTCAGATCATGGGACGGGGGGCGAGGTCGTCCTCGAAGTGCTGCGCGAAGCGGCTCACCCCGCGAAGGTTGTGAACCACGAGGCGACCCTCCGAAATCGAGAACAGCTTCTGCGCCCGCAGCCGCGCGAGCGTCTTGTTCGTATGCACGAGCGACAGGCCGAGCGCGTCCGCGATGTGCTGCTGGGTGAGCGGAAGTTCGAGGGCCCCGTCCTCCACGAGTCCAAGCGTTTCGGCGCGCTTGTAGAGGCCCGCGACGAGCGCCGCGATCCTTTCGGCAGCGCCACGTCGCCCGGCGCTGAGCAGATTCTCGTCGACGAGCGACTCCGACCGGGCGCCGAGCCAGGTGACCTCGTATCCAAGTTCCGGGTAGCGCTCGAACAGATTCCCGAGCTTTCGACGCGGAAGCAGGCAGAGTTCGATGTCGGTTAACGCGACGGCGCCGTAGAGCGACTTGCCGAACATCGACGACTGCAGGCCGATCAGGTCGCCGGGCAAGGCGAAATTGAGGATCTGCCGCCGCCCGTCGATGAGTTCCTTGTATCGGAACGCCCATCCGGAAAACAGCGTGAAGAGTTCCGCATCCGTCTGCTCGGGACGAATGAATTCCGCCCCTGCGGGCAGCCGCAGATGATCGCTTTTCCATGCCTCGATGAGCGCGACCTCTTCATCGCTCTTCTGCACGAAGGCGGGCCGCACTCGCAGGGGGCAAGCGGCGCAACGGACATACATCTGCGACGGGACTCCACCCACGGGGCCGAGGAACGATCGATCGCTCGTGACATCAACCATATTCAGCACCGTCGCTATGTCGGATGACATAGGCCGGCGGCGTAATAAGAGATAAATCCCATGTGATGGAAGTTGATCCGACCTTGTCAGACGATGACCGGCTGGCGGTGCTGAAGCACCGCCACCGGAATCAGATTCAGAGCATGACGAGCCTTGTCGGGCTGTTTGGCCGGCGCTTTCCGCCCGGCGCTTGCAGCGACGCCTTCACGGATCTGCGCGCCCGCTTCGAAGCGTTGACCTTCTCCGCCGCCGTGGAGCGGCCGGAGGGATCGGACCTGACGGTGGACCTGCCGGCCCTTGCGCAACGGCTGATCGAGACGCTCGATCCCGACCGGCGCCACCGCGTCGCCGTGGACGGCGCGCCGGCCCGCGTCGCCGCGGCGAGGGCGGACGGCGTCTGCCAGATCCTCGGAGAGCTGACGATCACGCTGTTCCGCCGAGGTCTCGGCTCGGGAGGCGGCGCGGCAGGAGACATCTCGATCCGATTTGAGCAGGGCGTGCTGGTGATGCGCGCCGCGGCCGAAGATCCAGCCCAAGCCGGACCTGGCGATGGACATCATGACCTCGGCTGGTCGATCGCAGAGGGCCTGGCGCGCAATCTCTCCGGGGCGCTCTACCGCCTTTCCGAAGTTCCGCTCGTCGCCGAAGCGCGCATTCCCGCGGATGCGCTCGGACGTTGACATGCGGAACGAGCCCTTGCTCTCTGCGCCTTGCGCACCATGATGCGACAGGCCGGGGGATCCCGCGCTTTCTGACCCTATCCGGACATTGGTCTACATGGCACTCGCCGACACCATCGCACCGCACCTTCCCTTCCTGCGTCGCTACGCCCGCGCCCTGACAGGGCGGCAGGACAGCGGCGACGCCTATGTCGCAGCGGTGCTCAAGGCCTTGATCGCCGACCCGTCGATCTTTCCCGCGGGCGTCGACCCCCGGGTCGGGCTCTACGCGATCTTTTCGCGAATCTGGTCCTCGGTCGCCCTCAACGTCGAGACCGGCGCGGAAGCCGCGCAGTCCGAGCGCACGATCGAGGCGCTGACGCCCCGTTCGCGCCAAGTCTTCCTGCTCGTGTCGGTGGAGGGCTTCACCCCGACCGAGGCGGGCCGCATCCTGGGCCTGAGCGAAACCGAGATCGCCGCCGCGATCGACGAGGCCGGGCGGGAGATCGCGGAGCAGGTCGCGACCGACGTGCTGATCATCGAGGACGAGCCGATCATCGCGATGGATCTGGCGAAGCTCGTCGAGAGCCTCGGCCACCGCGTCGTCGGCACCGCCCGCACGCATTCCGAGGCCGTCGCGCTCGCCGCCAAGTCCAAGCCGGGCCTCGTGCTCGCCGACATCCAGCTCGCCGACGGCTCCTCCGGCCTTGAGGCCGTTCAGGAAATGCTGCCCGATCTCGAAGTCCCGGTCATCTTCATCACCGCCTATCCGGAGCGTCTGCTGTCCGGGGAGCGGCCGGAGCCGGTCTTCCTCGTGACCAAGCCGTTCCAGACGTCGACGGTGAAGGCGATCGTCAGCCAGGCGCTGTTCTTCGGCGCCCGCGCCAAACGCGGCGCGGCTCGCGCGAGCGCCTGACGCGGTATCCGTACGAATACGTACGACGGGCCCGGAATGAAACTTCCGGGCCCGTCGCGCGTTGTCGGGCTAATGATCGGCGGGGTCCTTGAGACGATCGCACGACGCTCGAACGACAGGGATGCGATCATGGCTTATGTCGGTCACAGCTCATTCGACCATGGGGTCTTCCGGATCGGCGCCGGACGCTTGTCGACGCCGCTCGTCTTCCGTTCCGCGCTGGTAGCCGCCGCAGTCGCGGCGGCGGTTCTGGCGCTGTCGGATGGCGACACGGCGACTTCAGCTGCGACCCAGGCGACAGCGGCCAAGGCCGATCGCATCGGCAGGGCCGAAGCGATCCCGAGCGAGGCAGGTTTGTTGACCACCGATCCGGCGGCTCGGACGACCACGGTCGTTCGCGGGACGGTGGCGACGATCAGCCCGGATTCGCCTTGGGCGGCCGAGTTCAAGTGAGACCCGACCCGGCGTCTTCGCGGCGGGCCGTCCATGGCGCCATGCGAAGGTCCATGCAGAACGTCAGCCTAACACGCTGCGGTGGTCTGTTCGCGGCTGCAAGAAACTCTACGTTAGCGGAAGTTAAGCGTTCGCCCATATACGGGTGGGCGTCGGCGTACTGGTCTGACCTCGGTCGGGGCGCAGGGTGGGGATATCGCGCTTCGCCAACCTCGGCAGGCCTTGTAGGAAAGTGAGCATGACGCAGCGCAAGGGCGGGGCATTGCAACTCGACACCGACGTTCAGGCCCATATCGGCCGGCAGCTTCGGGCCGGTTACGTCGACATTCTCAACCAGCCGGTCCCGGACAGGTTTCTGGAGCTGCTGGCGGAGCTCGACCGCCGGGAAGATTCGGGCGACGGCCAGGACGACAACGACGTTCGCCAGTCGCGCACGCGATGACACAGCCTAAGCCGCCCGCTCCGCGGGACGAATTGCTCGTGCATATCCCGAGCTTGCGCGCGTTCGCCGTGTCGCTCGCCGGCCAGATGGACCGGGCCGATGACCTCGTCCAGGAAACGCTGGTCAAGGCGTGGCGCAACCTCGGTAGCTTCACCGAGGGCACGAACATGCGCGCGTGGCTCTTCACGATCCTGCGCAACGTCTACATCTCGGACATACGGCGGCGGCGGCGTGAGGTGCAGGACACCGACGGCGCCTTCGCCGAGGGCGTGGCCGTCGCCCCGCAGCAGAACGGCCACATGGACTTGGTCGACTTCCGCAAGGCGCTCGGCGAGCTGCCTGACGAACAGCGCGAGGCGTTGATCCTGATCGGCGCGGCCGAGTTCTCCTACGAAGAGGCTGCGGAAATCTCGGGCTGCGCCATCGGCACGGTGAAAAGCCGCGTCAATCGCGCCCGCAACGCGCTCGCGAAGCGGCTCAACCTCGACGCCGGCGAGATCGGCCTCGACGCCGAGCTCCGGGCGGCTCTCGCGGCCGGAGCCGGCAGCGGCTGACGCCTTCCGCTACCCAGCCATCCACGCGGCGCCATGGCCTTTCCATCCTTCAACACGCTTCGCAGCCGCATCGCGCTGCTTCTGATCGCGGCGAACGTTCCGGTCATCGCGCTGGCGGTCTGGATCGGCGTGAACCAGTCGCAACTCGCCGACGTCGCGGACAGAGACCGCCTCGTGCAGGCCGCGACGCTGGTCGCGGCGCGCGCCGCTGGCATGAAGGGGGACGGCGCTCCTCTCGAAGCCGGCATGCGCGACCAGATCTTCAAGGATCGTGGGTCGCGCTTCGAGATCGCCGCGGCGGTGGTCGACAAGACCGGCGCGCCGCTGGCCATAGACGAGGAGGTCTCCCCGTTCGGGCGCGGCTGGCTGCCGAAGGACGGGCTGCCGACGATGGCGACCGCGGACCCGCGCATCCTCAAGGCGCGCGGGGCGGACGGCCGCGCCTATCGCTACGCCATCGCGCCGGTGAAGTCCGGCGGGGCGCTCGCGGTCGCCGCGACGCCGTTCGATCTGATCGCCCGCAACAAGACGCTTTGGCTGATGCTCGCCCTTGCCCTGCCGGCGCTGATGATCCTGCTTTGCGTGGGCCTCGTCCTGTTCGGGATCGAACGCTTCGTCCTGCGCTGGATCCGGGCGCTGAAGACGGCCGCCGCCGCCTCGGACGGCGCGCGACTGGCGACCAGTTCCGACTCGCTCAAGGGCGCGCCGGACGAACTGCTGGAGCTCGGCGAGGCGCTCGACGCCATGGCGCATCGGGTCGAGGACCGCTCGAAGGCGCTGACGTCGGCGGTCGACGATCGCGATCGGCTGCTGCGCGAGCTCCATCACCGCGTGAAGAACAATTTTCAGATGATCGCCAGCCTGCTGGCGCTGCAGCGCCAGGAGGCTCCGGAGACCTTGAGCACCATCCTGCGCGCGCCGGAGGATCGCGTCCGCGCGATGGCAGCCGCCTACAAGGTCTCCTACGCCTCGGGCGAGATCGGCCATGTCGAGGTCGCCGCGCTCGTCCGCGACGTCGCGCAGCAGGCGCGGCAGGCGATCGGCGGCCGGCGCTTCGAAGTCTCGGCGGATTTTCCGAAGGACGCCGGCGAGGTCGACCTCGACCGGGCGGTCTCGCTCGCATTGCTCATCATGGAACTGCTCAACGCCGCAGCAGCCGCCTGCCCCTCGGCCAGCGTCTCCGCCGTGACGCCGGAGGACGGCCGGATCGCTCTGCTGATCTCAGGCCCCAAGCCCGGTTGGCTCCCGGAAACCGGTCTGTCCCAGAGGCTCATCGGCGCCTATGCGGAGCAGCTCGGCTCCGCGATCGAGCAGCAGGACGACGGCGCCGTTCGCATCGCGGTGCGGCTCGCCTCCGAGAAGCCCAAGATCGGCATGAACACGAAGGTCGCGGCAGTGGGGTGAACCGACGCCTTACGTCGACCGACAGCATGCGAGAACTTTGGGTCGCGGCTGTCCTTCTCGCGCCCTCCCTCCGCCTTGCCAAAAACGCGTAAGATCCGCATTTTACGCGTTCAGTGGAGGCTGACATGCAGCGAGGCATAACGATCCGGGCGACGGAGTTCTCCCGCAACTTCGGCAAGTATCAGGATGAGGCCATCTCTGCGAAGGTCATCAACATCACCAGCCACGGACGGGTCGTCGGCGCCTATCTGTCGGCGGAGGAACTCGCCCATTATGAGCGGCTCAAGCGGTACGAACGCGAAGTCCTGGTCGCCGGCTCCTTCGACGAGGAGACGCTCGCCGCGATCGCTTCGACCGAATACGGCGTCGAACCTGAGTGAGCTTCCCTGCGCCCCGGCCGGGCCTTGTTATCCGATATGGCTTTCTTTGGAGCCACGAGCGGGGTCGCGGCTGACGGAGGGTCAAAAAGACCGTCCCTGCGCGATCGTTCTGGCGGCGCGGCGCGCTGAAGACGGCCTCATCCGGACCATCGTCGCGCCGATCACTCATCGTCCGCCGGACGATCCGGCGAGCTCGCTCGAAATTCCCGCGATGGTCTGCCGGGCGCTGGAGCTCGACGAAGGCAGCCATTGGCTCCGGCTCGACGAGCTCAACCGGTTCGTCTGGCCCGGCTACGACCTACGACAGCGCGCCAATGGCCGCTACGACTACGGCATGCTACCGGCCGAGCTGTTCGAGCGTCTGAAACGCGGCGTCATCGAACTGCACGAGGCGCGCAGGAACCGGATCGTCGGACGAGAGGATTAGGAGGCTCGTAGTCCTCTTGCGGGGCCTCCGCCGCCCGCCTATCACGCAGGCCATGGCCGCGCCCCCTCTTCTGCTTCTCAAGGACATCCGCCTGACCTTCGGCGGCAAGCCGCTGCTCGACGGCGCGGAGATCTCCGTCTCGCCGGGCGAGCGCCTTGGGCTGGTCGGCCGCAACGGCTCGGGCAAGTCGACCCTGCTCAAGATCGCAGCCGGCGCCGTCGAGCCCGATGACGGCGCGCGCTTCATCCAGCCCGGCGCCACCGTCCGCTATCTCGCGCAAGAGCCGGACTTTTCCGGGTTTCCGACGGCGCTCTCCTTCGTCGAGGCGGGGCTCGAAGCCGGCGACGACGGTCATCGCGCGCAGTACCTGCTCGACGCGCTCGGCGTGAGCCCCGACGCCGACACGTCGCACCTCTCGGGCGGCGAGGCCCGCCGCGCCGCGCTCGCTCGCGCGCTTGCGCCGGAGCCCGACATCCTCCTGCTCGACGAGCCGACCAACCACCTGGACCTGCCCGCCATCGAGTGGCTCGAGGACGAGCTCAGGGCCTCGCGCTCGGCGCTGGTGCTGATCAGCCACGACCGCCGTTTCCTCGAGACCCTGACGCGCGCGACGCTCTGGCTCGACCGGGGACGCACGCGACGCCTGGGCAAGGGGTTCGCCGCCTTCGAGGCCTGGCGCGACGAGGTTCTGGCGCAGGAGGAGCTCGACCGGCACAAGCTCGACCGTCAGATCGAGCGCGAGAAGGACTGGCTGCGCTACGGCGTCACCGCGCGGCGCAAGCGCAATGTCGGCCGCCTCGCCCGGCTCGACGACATGCGCGAGCAGCGGCGGACGGCGACGCGCGCGCAGGGCTCGGTGAAGCTCACAGTCACCGAAGGGGAGACATCGGGCGCGCTGGTGCTGGAGGCGAAGAACGTCTCGAAGGCCTTTGGCGAGCGGACGATCGTCCGGGATTTCTCCACCCGCGTCGCGCGCGGGAACCGGATCGGCCTGGTCGGGGCGAATGGCGCCGGGAAGACCACCCTGGTCAACCTGCTCACTGGCCAACTGAAGCCGGACAGCGGGACGGTCCGGATCGGCTCGACGGTCGAGATCGCGACGATCGACCAGCGCCGGGCGAGCCTCGACCCGGAGATGAGCCTCAAGGACGCGCTCACCGGGGGCGGCGGCGACACGGTCGACGTCGGCGGCGGGACCAAGCACGTCATGAGCTACATGAAGGATTTTCTGTTCTCGCCCGAGCAGGCCGGCTCGCCGGTCAAGGCGCTGTCGGGCGGCGAACGCGGCCGGCTGCTGCTGGCGAAGGCGCTCGCGACGCCCGCGAACCTCTTGGTGCTCGACGAGCCGACCAACGACCTCGACCTCGAGACGCTGGACCTCCTGCAGGAGATGGTCGCCGATCATCCCGGCACGGTCATCCTGGTCAGCCACGACCGGGACTTCCTCGACCGCACCGTCGAGGCGGTGATCGTCGCCGAGGGCGACGGGCGCTGGGTGGAGTACGCCGGCGGCTATTCCGACATGGTCGCCCAGCGCGGCCAGGGCGTGCAGGCGCGGACCGTCGAGCGAGCGACGGCGCAGCGTGCGGAGAAGCCTGCGGCTTCGCCACCCGCTCCGGCTGCGCGAAAAAAGCTGTCGTTCAAGGACCAGCACGCGCTCGACACGCTGCCGAAGCGGATCGAGGAGCTCGAGGCTGAGATCGCGCGCAACGAGAAGCTGCTCGCCGATCCCTCGCTGTTCACGCGCGACCCGAAGGCGTTCGAGGCCGCGACCGACGCCATCGGCAAGGCCGCAAGCGAACGCGCCGCCGCGGAGGACCGCTGGCTCGAGCTCGAGATGCTCCGCGAGGAGCTCGCCGCCGGGTGAGCGACGCGCCGAGCGCTATCCTCATCACCGACCCGGACGACCCCCGCATCGCGCCTTATCGAGCGGTGCGGGAGCGCGACGTCGTCGGACGTGGCGAGCGCTTGGTGGCCGAGGGCGAGGTGGTGCTGCGCCTGCTGCTGTCGGGCCGCTGCCGGCACACGGCGGAGAGCCTGCTCGTCTCGGAGAAGCGGCTCGAGCGCCTCGGCGACCTGCTCGACCCGCTTCCGCCGGACGTCCCGCTCTATGTCGCCGGGCAGAGCGTCATGGACGCAGTCGTCGGCTTCCACATCCATCGCGGCGTGCTGGCGATCGGCCGGCGCGCGCCGGACGAGGGCGCGGCGGCGCTGCTCGCGGGCCTGCCGGAAAGGGCGCTCGTCGTCGCGCTGTCGGGCGTGTCGAACCACGACAATGTCGGCGGGATCTTTCGCAACGCCGCCGCCTTCGGGGCGGAGGCCGTGCTGCTCGACGGCGCCTGTTGCGACCCGCTCTACCGCAAGGCGATCCGCGTCTCCGTCGGCGCCAGCCTGATCACGCCGTTTTCGCGCGGCGGCGCGGGCGAGGACATGCTCGACGCGCTGGAGGCCGCGGGATTTGAGACTGTCGCGCTGAGCCCCTCGGGAGACGTGCAGCTGCATGAACTTGCCCGTGCGCCGCGCACGGCGCTGCTGCTCGGGGCCGAGGGCCCCGGCCTGCCGCCGGCGTTGATGGCGCGGGCGCGAACCGCCCGGATCGACATGGCGGCCGGCTTCGACAGCCTCAACGTCGCGGCGACCAGCGCGGTGGCGCTCTACGCGATGACGCGCCTCTGATCCCTGCCCCGCGCGTTCAAGTCGGATGCATCCGACTTGAACCACATGTAATGGCCAACTCCGCAACAGCGGAGTTGGCCGGGGGAGGGTGGCCTGAGCGAAGCGAAGGTCGGGAGGGGACTTGGATCGTCGAGCGCGACGGCGGCTGTCCCGCTCGATCCTGAACCGACCCCACCCGACCTCGGCTGCGCCTCGGCCACCCGCCCCGCTGCCGCGGGGTAGGGATAAGAACCCCGCCATTGACAGCGCCGCCCGCTGCGGCTTCACCCTGAGGGCCATGAACCAGGCGACCATCGCCCTTTCGATCAACGCCGCCGCCCGTCGCGAGGCCGACGAGCCGCATTCGCTCGTCGCCTCGATCGCGGCGCCGCTTGCGCTCGAATCCGGCTCTGAGCTCGCCGGGCTGCGTATCGCCTACCAGACCTACGGGACGCTCAACGCCGAGAAATCGAACGCGATCCTCGTCTGCCACGCGCTGACCGGCGACCAGCACGTCGCCAACGTCCATCCTGTCACCGGCAAGCGCGGCTGGTGGTCGACCATGGTCGGGCCCGGCAGGCCGGTCGACACCGACCGCTTCTTCGTCATCTGCTCCAACGTCGTCGGCGGCTGCATGGGCACGACCGGCCCGGCCTCGACCAACCCAGCCACCGGCGAGCCCTACGGCCTCGACCTGCCGCTGGTCACCATCCGCGACATGGTCGACGCGCAGGCGGCTCTCATCGACCATCTCGGCATCGAGAGCCTGTTCTGCGTGGTCGGCGGCTCGATGGGCGGCATGCAGGTGCTGCAATGGGCGTCGCGTCATCCGAATCGCGTGTTTTCCGCGCTGCCGATCGCGACCGCCCACAAGCATTCGGCGCAGAACATCGCCTTCCACGAGGTCGGCCGGCAGGCGATCACCGCCGATCCCGACTGGCGCGACGGGCGCTACCTGACGGAGGGCTCGATCCCCCGAAAAGGGCTCGCGGTGGCGCGTATGGCGGCGCACATCACCTATCTGTCCGAGCCCGCGCTACAGACCAAGTTCGGCCGCAACCTGCAGGATCGGGACGCCCATTCCTTCGGCTTCGACGCCGACTTCCAGATCGAGAGCTATCTGCGCCACCAGGGCGCGAGCTTCGTCGAGCGGTTCGACGCGAACAGCTATCTCTACGTCACCCGCGCGATGGACTATTTCGATCTCGCCGCCGACCAGAACGGCGCGCTGGCGAACGCCTTCCGGGGCACGAAGACGCGCTTCTGCGTGGTCTCCTTCACCTCCGACTGGCTGTTCCCGACGGAAGGCTCGCGGCAGGTCGTGCACGCGCTGAACGCGGCTGCGGCGAACGTCTCCTTCGTCGAGATCGCGACCGACAAGGGCCACGACGCCTTCCTGCTCGACGTGCCGGAGCTGTTCGCGACGACGAAGGGTTTTCTGGACGCAGCGGCCAAGGTCAGGGGGCTGAAGGTCTGACGCGAACCGTCATCGCCACGGGAAAACGCCATGGAAGATCCGTTCCGCCGCCCGGCCTTCGCGCCGGCCGTCATCTATAGGGACGTCGCCGCCGCGCTGGACTGGCTGGAGAAAGCCTTCGGTTTCGAGCGCTTCATGGTCATCACCGACGATGGCGGCGCGATCGTCCATTCGGAGATGAAGTTCCGCGGCGGGCTGATCTATGTCGGCTCGGAATGGGCCGACTTCACCGCGAGCCCGGCCGGCACAGGCGGCCGCTGCACGCAGTATCAGCACGTCCATCTCGACGAGGACGTCGACGCCCATTGCGAGCGCGCGCGGGCGGCGGGCGCGGTGATCCTGCGCGAGCCGGCGGACCAGTTCTACGGCGACCGCGTCTATCAGGCGCGCGACCCCGACGGCCATGTCTGGACCTTCGGCCAGCCGGTCCGCGCGGTCAGCCGCGAGGAGGCGGAAGCCGCGAGCGGGCTGAAGATCGAGGGCTGGGTCTAGAGAGGGCCGATCTGGCCAGGCCGTCATGCCCGGACTTGATCCGGGCGTCCATCGCTGGGAACTCGGATGCTTCCGAGTTCCCCATCAAGATGGCGAAGTCGGAAATATCCGACTTCACTGGCGCGTCCGCGCCCGATGGACCCCCGGGTCAAGCCCGGGGGTGACGACCGTGCGCCCCGTTCAGAACGCCGGCGGCAGGCGGGTCAGCTTGATCGGGCCGAGCGCGACGCGGCCCTTGTCGAACTTCAGCCGGTAGCGGGTGGCGGGCTTGCCGTCGAGCTCGGCCTTCTTGCCGAGCATCTTCGCGCCCATGCCGAGCAGAGCGGACATCGTGTCCTCGCCGTCGGTCCCCAGCAGCGCGTTCACCATCGCGTCGAGCCCGCGCGCGGTGACGTCGAGGCCGCCATTGAGCCGACCGTCGGTCCCGAGCGCGAGGTCGCCCGTCGCCTGCGCCGCGACGTCGCCGCGCACGATCCGCGCGAGCCCCACGTCGACCTTGCCGCCGGCCTCGGCGAAAGCCTTCAGCCGCTCGGAGAGCGGGCCGGGGCGGAAATCGTCGAGGCCGCTCGCGCGCGCCTTGATCTCGGCGGCGACCGGCCCGGCGCCGACCGGCAGCGCCGACAGCCAGGGCGAGACGCCCCCCTCCAGCGTCGTGGCGACGTCATAGACCCCGTCCGGCTGGTCGGGCGCGCGACGCAGATGCGCCTCGAGCGAGGCCGCCGAGCCGACCTCCTCGCCGTCGAAGGACGCTCGCGGCGTCGTCAGCGCGACGGAGACGCGATCGACGCGGCGCCCGTCGGCGCGGGCGCTCGCCTGCGCCAGCGAGAAGGTCAGCTCGCCGCGCCGTCCGTCGGGCGCGACGAAGGTCACCGGGCCGGTGAGCTCCCCGATCACCCGCTTCGGGTCCCACACCTGCGCGACGGCGAGGAAGCGCGGGGCGCTGGCGCGCGCCTCGCCGCCTTCTACGGCGATCCGCGCGGAAGGCTCGGCGCAGTCCACCTCGATGCGGAACGGATAGCCGCCGATCCTGCGGTCCGCGCAGGCGTAGACGCGGCCGCGGTCGGCCTCGCGCTTCAACCATGCGTCGATCGTCTCGCCGGCCTTGCCGGCGGCCCACCACCAGCCGCCGCTCCACGCCGCGGCCAGGGCGACGAGCAGCAGGAAGGGCAGCGCGACGAAGCGCCGCCCGCGCCGCGGCTCTGGAGTGGATTCGGCCGCGCTCGTCATGTCTTGGCTGTGTGTCCGATGCTGCGCCGCGGGACGGCGGCGCGAGAATCTGCTACCCGAGACATGACCCGCCCGCTCCGTCAAGCGGGCCCCGAACCGAGCGGACATGACCGCGAGCACCGTTCCGACCGACGTCGATCTCTGGGTCTTCGCCTACGGTTCGCTGATGTGGCGGCCGGGCTTCGAGGCGGTCGAACAGCTTCGCGCCGTGGTCGACGGCTATCACCGCGCGATGTGCATCGAGTCCCACCGGCACCGCGGCACCCCCGAGCGGCCGGGTCTGGTGCTCGGCCTCGACGAGGGTGGCTCGTGCTGCGGCGTGGCCTTCCGGGTCGAGGCCGCGGCGGCGGCGGCGGCTCTCGCCTATCTGCGCGAGCGCGAACTCGTCACCGGCGTCTATGACGAGCGGATGCTGCCCGCGCGCCTCGCCGACGGCCGCACGGTCTCGGCGCTCGCCTATGTGGTGAACCGCGCCCATGCGCAATATGTCGGCCGGCTGACGCCGGAAGAGACGCTCAGCCGGATCTCCGGCAGCGTGGGGCTGGCGGGCCCCAATCCCGACTATGTGCTGAACACCGCGAGGGAGCTCGACAGGCTCGGCGTGTCCGACCCGGCGCTGTCCTGGCTGGCTGCGGCGCTGACGGTCAGCACCGAGGAGTAGTGCTGGCCGCCGTCGACGAGATCGGCGATCGCTTGCGCGCGACGCTCGTCGTCCTGCGCGAGCAGATGCACATGCGCCTCGATGCGGACCTCCGGCGCGACCTTCAGCGCGGGCGCCGGGACGCCGCTTTCGCCGGCCCAGACCACGCGCCGGCTGCCGTCCGGAAGAAAGGCGACGATCAGCACGACGGCGCCTTCGGCCTTCAGCGCTTCGCTCAGCGGCACGACCGTGACGAGGTAACGGCGGCCGGAGCGTCCGCGCCATATGCGGTAGCGGTCATCGAGGTCGAGGTCTCTCGCGACAAGAGCCAGGCCATCGTCTTCCGGCGCAGGCGGCGCGGCGCCCATGGCGGACGGCTGGACGCTCATCGGGCGAATCATCCTCCCGTCAGACCGACGTATAGAGGTTTTCAAATACTCCCGTGTCAAGTCAGCGCACTAAGAGCATCAAGCTAATTGCGCTCGACCATTCCGGAGCGGGCGGGCGAAGGCTCGCCATAAGCCTGCGCGATCAATGTATTGGTGGCGGTCTCGATGCGATCGACCAGAAGCTTCTGGAACGTTTCGCGGGGAAGTCCTGCCGGGATGGGTTCCAGGAACTCGATGACTGCCCGGCCCTGGCGGCGCTCCCGCGCCCCCTTCGGCCAGAACGCGCCGGTGTCGATCGCGACTGGTGTGCAGGGCAGCTTGAGCCGGTCGTAGAGATGCGTGACGCCGAGCTTGTAGCGGGGCGGGGCGCCCACCTCGCGGCGCGTACCTTCCGGGAAGATCACGATCTGCCGTCCCTCGCGCTTCGCGGTTTCGGCCTGCGCGATCATCTGGCCGAGCGCCTCCTGCCCGGACTTGCGATCGATCGCGATCATCCTGAGGCGGATCAGGAACCAGCCGAAGAACGGCAGCCAGGTCAGCTCCCGCTTCAGCACGAAGACCGGATCGGGAAGGCAGGGCATCACGCCGAAGGTCTCGAGCTGAGACTGGTGCTTCATCGCGACAAGTGCCGCCCCCTCGGGGATGTGTTCGCGGCCGCGGATCTCGAGGTCGATGCCGACGATCGCCTTCAGCAGCCGCAGATTGTTCCGGCACCACCAGTTGGCGATGCTGCGGACCCTGTCGCGCGGCAACAGGAGCGTGAAGGGGCCGGCGACGAAGGTGACGGCGCATACGAGGAGGATCTGGGCGACGTTGAAGACCGCGACGCGCCACTTCACCGCGCGGCCGACGCGCGGCGGGTTCGTCGGAGCGGCTTCGGACGGCGGCGT
Organism: Chelatococcus sambhunathii; assembly: GCA_031316315.1. Taxonomy (GTDB): domain Bacteria; phylum Pseudomonadota; class Alphaproteobacteria; order Rhizobiales; family Methylopilaceae; genus Methylopila. The sequence goes on along the minus strand of JADBEO010000011.1, from coordinate 10,904 downwards.
CGGGAAGGGCGCGGTCAGGAGCAGCATTCGGGCGCCGGCGCCCGCCTCTCCACAGTCTGCGTCTTGGCCAGCCGCGGCGCGAGGCGCACGCGCACCACGGCGGCCACGTACTTCACATACTCGATCGCCAGCAGCTTGGCGGCGTCCCAGTCCCGCCACCACGGCTCGCGGCGCAGGCGGTCGGTCACCACCGCGTAGGGGATCAGGGCGATGTTGGGCATTTCCCGGCCGAGCTCCATCAGCGTGCGCGGCATGTGATAGCCCGAGGTCACGACGATCAGCGAGCGGAAACCGTGGCTTTCGGCCCAGCGCCGCGTCTCCACGGCGTTGCCGGCGGTGTTGAGCGCGCGGCGGCCGAGGTCGACGCAGCACCGCGCGAAGGCGGCGTAGTCCGGCTGCGCGCGGGAAAGCTCCCGCTCCGTTGTCTCGGGGTGGACGCCGGAAATAAGGAGCCGCTTGCCGCGCCCCGAGGCGAGCAGACGGAGCGCGTCGGAGAGGCGCTCCGCGCCGCCGGTCAGCGCGACGATGCCGTCGCCGGGCGGCGGCGTCGCCTGTTCTGCCTCGGGCACGAGGCGGACGAAGTTGAGGAAGCCGGCGAAGACGAGCGCCGCGGCCGCGCCGCACAGCACCCCGATCGCGAGCGCAACCCGCGACAGCGGCGCGCGGCCCGATTTCGTCGCCTCCGCGGCTGCCTTCGGCCGCGGGAACAGGTCAGCTGGACTCGACATCGTCGCAACGCTTCAAGCGGCAAGACTGCGCCTTGTCAAAGGCCCCCGCAACATCCTGGCGCCGATCGCCCGTCACCCCATCGCCCTCAGCGTGCCGTAGACGGTGGCGCGCGAGGTCCCGGCGGTGAGGCCGGCCACGACCAGCACGAGAAGGCAGACCCCGATATAGGCCGACGGTCCGATCTCGAACGCTCCGAACAGCGCGTCCATCTGATCCACGGTCGCGCTGCCGACGCCCTGGGACAACATCGCGCCCGCGAGGAAGAAGGTGACGATCGCCGCGGCGCCTCCCGCGATCCCGCCCCTGAGGCCGAGCTTCAGGAAGCGGCTCTGGAACTGGCTCGCGATGTAGCTGTCGCGCGCTCCGACGAAATGCAGCACCTGGACGATGTCGCGGTTCGACGCCATCGCGCCGCGCGTCGCGAAGACGACGGAGAGCACCGTCGCCGCGAGCATCAGGATCAGCACGACGACGCCGAACCAGACCACGGCCCGCGCCATGGCGACCAGACGGTCGAGGAAGCGACGGTGGTCGTCGAGCGTCGCTCCCGGCGCCTCGCGCTCGAGCGCCCGCTTGAGGGAGACGTCGTCGAACGGCGTGTCGGGGGAAAGCTTCAGCACGACGAGGCGCGGGATCGGCAGTTCGTCGAGGGCGAGGCCCGCCCCGAGCCAGGGCTCCAGCAGACGCGCGGTTTCGTCCTTCGAATAGGGGCGCACGTCCGCGACGCCGGCGGTCGCGCGCGCGAGCTTCTCCACGCGCTCCACGGCGGCGTCGAGGTCGCGGCCCTCCGCCGGGCGGATCTGGATCGTGGTCTCGCGCACGACGTCGCGCTCCCAGCCGGCGGCGGTCCGGCGGGTGAGGTCGACGCCGCCGAGCGTGAGCGAGGCGAGGTAGGTCATGATGGCGATCACGATCGTCAGCGTCCGTCCCGACACGGTCGAGGCGGGCACGATCGGGCCGAGCCGGCGTCGCGGCCTCGCCGCCGCCGGCTGACCGCCGCCAGGAGCGACGGGCGCATGCCTCGCGGGCGCCGCCTTGGGCGCGTCCAGCCTCTCGGCGGCGGCCGGCCGTGCTTCGCGCGCGCTCATTCGTAGACGTGGAGCCGGCCGTCATGGAGGACGAGACGCTTGGCGTCGACGAGGTCCATGAGGGCGATGTCGTGGGTGGCGATGACGACCGCGGTTCCGGATTTGTGCAGCTCGACGAACAGCCGCAGGATGCGCCGGGCGAGCTGCGGATCGACGTTGCCGGTCGGCTCGTCCGCCAGCAGCAGCTCCGGCTGCGCGACCAGCGCGCGGGCGATCGCGGCGCGCTGCTTCTCTCCGCCGGAGAGCACCATCGGGGAGGCGTCGAGCTTCTCGCCGAGCCCGACCCAGCCGAGCAGCTCCGTCACCTCCGCGCGGTAGCTCGCCTCGTCGCGGCCGGCGACCCGCAGCGGCAGAGCGACGTTCTCGTAGGTGGTCATGTGGTCGAGCAGCCGGAAGTCCTGGAAAACGACGCCGACGCGCCGCCTCAGCCCCGGCAGCTCGCGCGCCGGCAGGGTGAGGATGTCGCGTCCGAACACCTTGACCAGGCCGCGCGTCGGCTTCTGCGCCAGGAACATCAGGCGCAGCAGCGAGGTCTTGCCCGCGCCGGATGGTCCGGTGAGGAACTGGAACGAATTCGGCTCGATCGTGAAGGTCAGGTCGCGCAGGACCTCGGGCCCGAGCCCGTAGCGCAGCCCGACATTCTCAAATCGCAGCATCGGCTGGCGGCCTCCAGGCTGTCGACGAGTCGTTGTGGGCCCGATCGTTTAACGATGCATTAACGATAAGATGGCGTGGTGTTTCGGGCCGACGGCGACCGGCGTCTTATGGCTGTAGCGGAGGCCGCGCCCTCGGTCCACGGGACGCCATGACGATCATCTGCCCCTTCTGCGAAGCCTCATACCAGATCGCGCCCGAGACGCTCGGCGCCGGCCGCAAGGTCCGCTGCGCCCGCTGCAGGACGGAGTGGTTCGCCGAGAACGTGGTCGAGGCCGACGCCGGGCTGGGCCTGGTCTCGCTGGAGCCGGACACGCTGGAGCCGATCCACGGCCTCGACGACGCCGTCCCGATCGACGCAGTCGAACCCGGCGCGCCGGAGCTCGCCGCTCCGCTCCGGAAGGCCTCGCCGATCGGGCTGTTCTCCCGCCTTTCCCTCGCCCCGAAGCGGCGGCGCCCGTCGCGCCTCAAGGAGATCCGTCCGGTCGCGATCGTCGCGGCGCTCGGGGTCGTGCTCATCGGGCTGCTGATCGATCAGCGCGTCACGGTCGTGCGCGCCGCGCCCTCGCTGGCCGCGCTCTTCGATTTCGTCGGCCTGCCCGTGAACGTCCGCGGCCTCGCCATCGCCGATCTGCGCTCGGTCGAGCGCATCGAGGAGGGCGTTCCTCTGCTGCTGGCGTCGGGGGTGGTGACGAACGTCTCCGGGGACGTTATCGAGACCCCGCGGATCCGGCTCGCCATCACCGGCGAGCGGGATCGGGAGCTTTACGCCTGGACCACCGTGGCGTCGCGGGCCCGGCTGGCGCCGGGCGAGAGCGCCCCGTTCCGCGCCCGCCTGGCGTCGCCGCCGGCCGAGGGGCGTGCGTTGACGGTCCGGTTCGTCGCTCCCGCCGATCTGGCGCGCGCCGGCCGCTGACGCGAGGTTGAGGAGGGCCGATGGGCCGGAGCGTCAATGTCCTGTTCTCGTCCGAGGCGATCGCCGCCCGCAACGCCGAGCTCGCGAACGAGATCGTCGCGCTCGGCTGCGAGCGCCTGCTCGTCATCGCGGTGCTCAAGGGCAGCTTCGTCTTCGCGGCGGACCTGATTCGCGCCCTGCACGCCGCGGGGCTCGCGCCCGAGGTCGAGTTCGTCTCGCTGTCGAGCTATCGGGAGAGCACGGTCTCCTCCGGGACCGTGCGGATCGTCCATGACATCGACAGCGACGTCGCCGGCCGCGACGTCCTGCTGGTCGACGACATCCTCGAGTCGGGCCGCACGCTCGCCTTCGCGAAGGACCTGCTCGCCGCGCGCGGCGCCCGGCGCGTGCTGACCTGCGTGCTGCTCGAGAAGCCGAACAAGCGGGCCGTCCGGATCGAGGCCGATCTGGTCGGATTCGAGTGCCCGGACCTGTTCGTCGTCGGCTACGGCATGGACGTCGCCCACGCCTACCGCGAATTGCCCTTCGTGGGCGTGGTCGAGGTCGATCCTTCGGAGAGCTGAGGAGGCCGAGCGATGGCGCGCATCCTGCTGTGCGACGACGACGACGCCGTCCGCGCCTTCGTGAAACGGGCGCTGGAGCTGGACGGGCACGCGGTCACGACGGCCGTCGACGGCGCGGAGGGCCTCGATGCGCTGACGGCGCAGGACGGCGCCTTCGATCTGCTGCTGACGGACATCCGCATGCCGATGATGGACGGCATCGCGCTCGCTCTCGCGACCGCCCGCGATTTTCCGGGCCTCACGATCCTGCTCATGACGGGGTACGCCGATCAGCGCGAGCGCGCGGCCGATCTGCAGGCGCTGATCCACGACGTCGTCACCAAGCCGTTCTCCCTCGACCAGATCCGGGCGGCCGTCGCCGACGCGCTCGCGGCGGCGACCGGAAAACGGCTGAGGGCGTGACCGGCCTTGGCCGGCGTCATGATCTTGCCGGCTTGTTGCGGAACGTCGAGAATGCGTGCGTCGGATCGACGTCGCGCTTCCCGCTATGCGGCGATCCGAGGGACGAGGCCGAGCCGTGCAGGACGTTCGAGGACTCCATTTCTCTACATAATTTGTATATTGTAACTTCGATCCTCCCGGGGGAGCGAACGCCGGGCGATCTGGATGATCGGGACTCACAAGGCGTTAGACCGCGTGTCGCATGCTTGAGCTGATCGACGTCTGGAAGGGGCCAAAGCGCGTCACGTCGCAGGACGAATGCACGCTGGCGGGGGTGACGCTGACGATTCCGTCCGGCCGAAGAATCGGGCTGCTCGGGTCGGAGGCCAGCGACAACTCGATGGTGCTACGGATGCTGTCGGGCATAGAGGAGCCCGACAAAGGCGTACTGCGCCGCGTCGGGACGCCCTGCTGGCCCCTGGACTATTCCGGCTTCACCGACAACTCCGCGACGCTCAGGCAGAACGCCAGCTTCCTCGGCCGCATCTACGGCGTGGACGCCGACGAGATGACGCGCATCGCCGGCATGCTGAGCGGCGTGCGTCCGGTGCGCGGCCGCCCCATGCGCCAGTACAGCGGCGTCGACCGGCGCGCGCTCGAGCTCGGGCTGACATTATCGCTGCAGTTCGACTGGTACTTCGTGGACGAGAAGCTGCCGAAGGCTCTCGACGGAACGGAGGACGCGATCCACGCCGCGATCACTGATCGCGTCAGTCGCGCCTCGCTGGTCTGGGCGTCGTCGAACGCGAAGTTCCTGTCGGAGTTTTGCGATGCGGGATTGCTCCTCGACCAGGGGAAACTGACGTTCTATGATCGGTTCGAAGAGGCGGCGGCGGCCTACACCAATCTGAACCCCTCTCAAGTCAAGGCTCGCAACGAGGATGACGGACAATCCGGCGGGAACAAGCGGCGCCGACGTGCAGCTCGGCGCGCGCGCCAGAACGGTCTTGAAGAGCCTGTCTGAATCACATCCGAGTCAGTCGCGGGCGCAGGGCGGGACCTCGCAGAAGGACCGGTCGGAAATGTCGCGCGAGGAAAAAGCCGAGCTCCGCGCAGCCCGCAGGGCCCGGCGGGCGGCCATCGCGGCGACCGCCGACGCCAGCGCCGGCGCGGTCGCTCCGGCCACAGGGCGCGATCTCGCGCCGAGGCCGGCGAACACCGTTGTTCCGCTGCCGCGACGCGACGCGCCGAACCGTAGGCAGCTCGCGCCGACCTACGCCGAGGCGCCCGTCATCGCTCCGGCGCAGCCGGCGGCGGCGGCCGGCAAGCCGAACTACATCCGCATCTCCGCGCTGCTCGCGATCGCGCTGCCGACGCTTCTCGCCACGATCTACTACGCCTTCATTGCGGCGCCGCAATATGTCGCGGAAGCACGTTTCGCCGTGCGCGGACCCGAGGACGCGCCGTCGCCGACCGACGCGATCGGCGCGCTGACCGGGCTCGGCGGGTCGACCTCGACCTCGGGCGACAGCTACATCGTCGCGCAGTTCATCGAGAGCGCGCAGCTCGTCGGAAACCTGCAGCGCGGCATCGACCTGAGGAAGGTCTACACGAGCGACAAGGCCGACTTCGTCGCCCGGTACCGGCCCTACGACTTCGAGGACACGATCGAGCACCTGACGACGTTCTGGAACTCGGTCGCCTGGGTCTATTACGAGCCGACCTCGGGCGTGATCACCTTCACGGTGCGCGCCTTCACGCCGGAGGACGCGCTCCGGATCGCGCGCGACACCGTCCGCGAGAGCGAGAAGCTGGTCAACAAGCTCTCCGAGCGCGCCCGCGAGGACGCGATCGCGCTGGCCAAGCAGGAGCAGTCGCGCGCCGAGCTGCGGCTGAAGTTCGCGCGCAAGGCCGTCCAGGAATATCGCGACCGCATGGGCGAGACCGATCCGGTGACCGCCGCGACCGCCAAGAGCACCCTGATCGGGACGCTCGAGGCCGATCTCGCCAAGGCCGAGGCCGACATCGCGGGCCGGTCCGCCTTCCTGAACAAGGACGCGCCGTCGCTGCGCGTCGCGCGGCAGAGCGCAGACGCCATCCGCTCGCAGATCGCGCAGGAGAAGGCGAAGATCGGCGCCCAGGCGGGGCAGGATTCCAAGAACAATCCCCGCATCTCCGCGAACCTCGCAGAATTCGAGGCGCTGCAGACCGAGCGCGACATCGCCCAGGCCGCCTACACGGCGGCGACGACGGCGGTCGAAGGGGCGCGCATGCGGGCCGAGCAGCAGTCGCGCTATCTGGCGACCTTCGTCGAGCCGCATCTGCCGGAAGACTCGCTCTATCCGGCGCGGCTGCAGATGATCATGCTGGTTCTGCTCTGCTCGGCGCTCGCCTGGGCGCTCGGCGTGCTGATCTTCTACGGCATCCGCGACCACACGGCGTGACGCCTGCGGCGTGAGGGCGCCGGCCTTGGAGCGTCGATCGCGAGCGGGCGTTCGACGCTTTGAGGTCTTCGGCTTGCTCGATCAGCCCGCAGACCCGGTCGGCCATCCGGCGAGCGCCAGCTCCGCCACATCGAACAGCTGATCGCGGGTCGCGCCGGCCTTGGCCTGGACCGCCATCCCTTGCGAGAGGGTCATGACCAGCCTCGCCAGCGCGGCCGGGTCCGCGTCGGATTGCGGATCCCCTTGGTCGCTTGCGTGCGCGAACCGCCCTGCGAGCCGGCGAGAGCGCGTCGTCAGCGTCGGACCCACGGCTCCGCGATCCGGCTTTCTGTAGCGATCGTTGACCGCGCGCGCAGTAAATCGTAACGATCGGTATTATATCGATCGGTATGGATTGGCTTGGTCGATCCGCTCACCAACGCTCCGACCGGCGCTGTGGCGGCGATCGGTCCAGCTTCCCAATGGAAAGGGATACGCAATGGAGAATTCGCTCGACAGCAAGATCGCGGTCGTCACCGGCGGCAGCACCGGCATCGGGCTCGGGATCGCCAAGCGCTTCGTCCAGGAGGGCGCCTCGGTGGTGATCACCGGCCGCCGCCAGCCCGAACTCGACGCCGCGGTCGCCGAACTCGGTCCCAAAGCCTCGGCGTTCCGCGCGGATGTCTCCGTCCTCTCGGACCTCGACGCGCTCTACGAGGAGGTCGGCAAGCGGCATGGCCGCATCGACGTGCTGGTCGCGAACGCCGGCGGCGGCAGCCTGATGAAGCTCGGCGAGATCACCGAGGAGCACTACGACAAGACCTTCGCCATCAACGTGAAGGGCGTGTTGTTCACGGTGCAGAAGGCGCTGCCGCTGATGGAGAAGGGCGGCTCGATCATCGTCACCGGCTCCACCACCTCGATCATGGGGACCGAGGCGTTCAGCGTCTACAGCGGGACGAAGGCGGCCATCCGCAACTTCGTGCGCAGCTGGGTCCTGGACCTCAAGGGCAAGGGGATCCGCATCAACGTGCTCAGCCCCGGGCCGATCCGGACGCCGGCTCTGCTCGAGATCGCGGACAAGGCCGAGGGCTTGCTCGACTACTTCGCCGGCCAGATCCCGCTTGGGCGCATCGGCGATCCCGATGAGACCGGCAAGGTCGCGGTGTTCCTCGCCTCCGACGCCTCGAGCTTCGTGAACGGCGCCGAGCTGTTCGTCGACGGCGGTTTTGCTCAGGTCTGAGCGCCGCGGCTGCGGTGCTTCCGGAAGCCGCCTCAGGCTGGCGGAAGGCGCTTGGCGCGCATCGACGGCGAAGGAAAGAGCAACACGTCTCCGTCCCCCTCTCCCGCGCGCGGGAGAGGGTAAGGGTGAGGGGCGTCAGCGTAGATGGTTCAGGAAAGAGGGCTCCCCAAGCGGACGATCTTTCCTTGCGGCCACAGCGCCACAGACCCTCATCCTTACCTTCTCCCGTGAACGGGAGAAGGGGCGGCAGGCGTCGCGGGTTCAAGATCGGCTGGGCTTCAGTCCAGCCCGGTCGCGTCGCGCACCATGCGGAAATGCTCCTCCCATGTAGGCGCCGCGAAGCCTGCCAGGCGGGCGAGGGCGTCCGCGCGGGCCGTCGACGTCGCCGAGGCGTAGTCCAGTACCGCGCGCTCCCAGCCGGGCGCGTCGAGCGGGTCGAGATAGTCGATCCTGTCGCCCGCGATCTCGCGGAATGCCGCGAGGTCGGACGCAAGCGCCGGGGAGCCGAGGGACAGCGCCTCGGCCAGCGGCAGGCCGTAGCCTTCCGAGAAGCTCGGAAAGAGCAGGGCGCGCGCGCCCTTGATCAGCGCGGTGAGCGCCACGTCCGAAAGATCGTTCGCCTCGACGACATGCCGCCGTATCGACGGCGACCGCTCCAGCAGGTCGACCACCATCTCGTTCTCCCAGCCGCGCCGACCGACGATGACGAGCGCCGGCGTCTCCTCGCCCATGCGCTCCGCGAGGCGACGCCAAAGGTGCAGCAGGAGGAGGTGGTTCTTGCGCGGCTCGATCGTCCCAAGAGTCAAGAAATAGGGGCGGGCCGCCTGAAGCGCCGGCGCGTCAGGGGCGAAGCCGGGTTCCAGACCAAGCAAAGCGGGGATCACCGGCGGCGCGGGCAGCTTCTGTTCCGCCGCGAAGGCCAGAAAATCGCGCGCCGTCTCGGCCGAATTGGCGATCACGGTCGAGGCTGTCTCGATCGCCGTCGTCATGCGGCGACGGTGGCGTTCGTCCTCGCCCGGCCGGGCGTATTCCGGAAAGCGGATCGGGATCAGGTCGTGCGCCATGATCGCGAGGCGCGCGCCCTGCGCGGCGAGCCGGTGGAACGCCTTCGGGCGGTCGAGCCGGATGTGGGAGACGTGGACATAGGCGTCGCCCGGTTCGACCGGGCTGCGCAGATAGGCGCCCGCGGCCGCCGCTTTCAGGCTGAGCGCGAGCCTACGGACGTGGCGCCTCGGCGCTTCCGCGTCCGGCCGTCCCGCAGGCGGCTGCGCCCCGAGTCGCAACGCAAGACGCCGCGCCGCGGCGTCGTCGCCGGCGACGCCGCGCCACTTGGCGTCGAGCGCCTCGATGAAGCTGCGCACCGCGTCCGCCTCGAGCGGGACGGACCGCTGGCCGACGACGGCGGCGAAGCCGACGCGCTCGGCCGGCATGGCGAGCGCGCGCCGGGCGTACGCCATCTCGACGCGGTCCACCCCGGTCGCGACCTCGTAGCTCGCGCGGGTGAGCAACCGGGTGACGTCGAGGACCGTGCGCGGCATCGGAGATGAAGAATTCCGGGTCGGATAGCGAGGCGGGTCCGGCGACCTAGCACGCAGCCGCGCGCTCCGGGAAGCGTCGCCGGCTTTCCGGGGCGGACGCGCGCCCGATATGCCTCTCGATCCGCATCCGGAGTTCGGCGTGACTCAAGGCCAGAAGCAGCACGAGGCGGCCTTCGACTGGGCCGATCCGCTCGACCTCGAAAGCGAGCTCTCCGAGGAGGAGCGGATGACGCGCGACACGGCGCGCGGCTTCGCCGAGACCGAGCTCCGTCCCCGCATCCGCGAGGCCTACCGCGCCGAAACCTTCGACCGCGCGGTGATGACGGGCATGGGCGCGCTCGGCCTGTTCGGGGCAACGCTGCCGGAGGCCTATGGCGGGGCGGGACTCGGCTATGTCGCCTACGGGCTCGCCGCCCGCGAGATCGAACGGGTCGATTCCGGCTACCGTTCGGCGATGAGCGTCCAGTCCTCGCTCGTGATGCACCCGATCTTCGCCTATGGCGACGAGGAGCAGAGGCGGCGCTGGCTGCCGGGGCTGGCCTCAGGCGAGCTTGTCGGCGCGTTCGGGCTGACCGAGCCCGGGGCCGGCTCCGACCCCTCCGGCATGCGGACCCGCGCCGAGCGGACGTCGGGCGGCTTTCGGCTGACGGGGACCAAGACGTGGATCTCCAACGCGCCGGTCGCGGACCTGTTCGTCGTCTGGGCGCGGTCGGAAGCGCATGACGGCGCGGTGCGCGGCTTCGTGCTGGAGCGCGGGGCGAAGGGGCTGTCGACGCCGAGGATCGAAGGCAAGCTGTCGCTGCGGGCGTCTCCGACCGGGGAGATCGTCATGGAGGGCGTCGAGGTCGGCGAGGACGCGCTGCTGCCGAACGTCTCCAGTCTGAAGGGGCCGTTCGGCTGCCTCAACCGCGCGCGCTACGGCATCGCCTGGGGCGCGATGGGCGCGGCCGAGTTCTGCTTCCACGCCGCGCGCGCCTATGCGCTCGACCGAAAGCAGTTCGGGCGGCCGCTCGCCGCGACGCAGCTCGTGCAGAAGAAGCTCGCCGACATGCAGACCGAGATCGCGCTCGGCCTCGGCCTCGCTTTGCGCGCCGGGCGGTTGATGGACATGGACAGGTTGGCGCCGGTGGCCATCTCGCTGGCCAAGCGCAACAACTGCCGAAAGGCGCTCGCCATCGCCCGCGAGGCGCGCGACATCCTGGGCGGCAACGGGATCTCCGACGCGTTCGACGTCATGCGCGTCGCCCAGAACCTCGAAGCCGTGAACACCTATGAGGGCGCGGAGGATGTTCACGCGCTGATCCTGGGACGGGCGATCACGGGGATTTCCGCGTTCTGACAGTGGCTTAGTCGCCGCCGCCCCCACCGC
>JADBEO010000010.1 GCA_031316315.1 Chelatococcus sambhunathii | reverse complement strand
CTGAACGATCCCCACCCTGCCCTCCCCTTTGCAAGGGGAGGGATGCGCCAGTCCTTGCAGCCGCGAGCGCGAGGTGGCGAAAGCGAGGCTCATTCCGCCGCCTCTGTGTCGCGAGCCGGCTCTTCGGCGAGCTTCTTGACCGCGACGTAGTCGGTCTTGCCGGAGCCGAGCAGCGGTATCCTGTCGACGACGCGGATCTCCGCCGGCACGGCGAGGTCGGGCAGGCCGGCCTCCCGGAAAGCGACCTGCAGCTGCCCGCGGTCGATCGATGCGTCGGTCGTCACCAGCACCACGCGCTCGCCTTTGCGCGGATCCGGCGCCGTGGTCGCGGCGTGCGCTGTCTCCGGCCAGCGCCGGCTGACCACCGTCTCGACCGCGCCGAGCGAGACCATCTCGCCGGCGATCTTGGCGAAGCGCTTGGCGCGGCCCTTGATCGAGACGAAGCCTTCCTCGTCGATCGCGACGATGTCGCCGGTATCGTGCCAGCCGTCCTCCGGCGGCTGAAGCACGCCGGGCGCGTCGGCCTTCAGATAGCCCGCCATGACGTTCGGCCCCCTGATCGAGAGCCGGCCGCCCTCCTCGATGCCGGGAACGGGATCGAGCCTGTGCTCGACGCCCGGCAGCAGCCGTCCGACCGAACCCGACCGGTTGAACATCGGCGTGTTGACCGCGACGACGGGCGCCGCCTCGGTGATGCCGTAGCCCTCGAGCACGCGCAGGCCGAACTTTTCCAGCCAGACCCTGCGGGTCTCGGCCTTCACCGGCTCGGCGCCGGCGACGACCAGCCTGAGCGAGCGGAAATCGTAAGGATGCGCCGCGCGGGCGTAGCCGGCGAGGAAGGTGTCCGTGCCGAACATCGCGGTCGCGTTGGTCCCGTAGACCATCTCCGGGATGATCCGGTAGTGCAGCGGAGAGGGGTAGAGGAAGACCCGCACAGCCGAGACCAGCGGCAGCAGCAGGCCGCCCGTCAGGCCGAAGGCGTGGAACACCGGCAGCGCGTTGAAGACCTTGTCGGCCGGCCCGAAGTCGATGCCGGAGGCGACCTGCGCGACGTTCGACAGGAGGTTCCGGTGGGTCAGGACGACGCCCTTCGGCGCGCCTTCCGAGCCCGAGGTGAACAGGATAGCGGCGGGCGCATCGGGGTCGCCCTTCTCAGCGCGGCTGCCGGCGAGCAGACCCTTCAGGCGGTCGCCAAAGCCGATCTCCTCGCGGACGTCCTCGAGATAGACCAGCTTCACCGCCTGGCCGAGCGCAACCTCCTCCTTCTGCAGGCGCCCGCGCTCGATGAAGGCGCGCGAGGTCAGCACGGTCTTCACCTCCGCCGCGCGACACGCCGAGACGAGGTTCGCGGGGCCGGCGGTGTAGTTCAGCATGGCTGGCACGCGGCCCGAACGATGCAGCGCGAGGAAGGCGACCGCGACGCCTGCCGCGTTCGGCAGAAACAGGCCGACGTTCTCGCCGCGCGCGGTCATCGGGTCGATCTTGCCGCCGAGCGCGGCCGCGCCGGCGAGCAGCTTGCGGTAGCTGAGCTTCGTTCCGAGCGCGTCCTCGACCGAGACCGTGCCGAAGCCTTCGGCGCGGCCCGCCTCGACGACCGCCTGATGAAGCGTGCGGTCGGTCGGGGTCGTCGCGAACATCATGCGCTGCATGACGTCGGAGAGGGCGAGGCCCGCCGCGCGGCGACGCCTGCGGCCGACGAGCGATTGGTCGACCTGCAGCTTCTCGGGCGGCAGGATCGTGACGCTGACGCGCGGGAACAGCCGCTTCCGGATCTGCTTGGTCGAAAGGTACGAGAACAGCGAGCGGTCGAGGCCCTCGATCCGCACCGGGATCACCACCGCGTCCGCCTTGTCGGCGATGAGGCCGGCGCCGTCATAGACCTTCATCAGCGAGCCGGTGACCGTGATCCGCCCCTCGGGGAAGATGACGAGGCGGTTGTTCTCCTTGACGAGGTTGATCAGCGCGCGCGTCGCGAGCGGCTTGGTCGGGTCCATCGGGAAGGTGCGGGCGAGCCTGGCGAAGGGCTTGATCCACCAGCGCTCGGAGATCTGGGTGTTGATCGCGAACACCGGATCGTCCGCGAGCAGAGACATCACCAGCGGCGCGTCCATCAGGCTGGTGTGGTTGACCGCGATCACCGCCTTCTTCGGCGCGTCGATCAGGTTCGACATGCCATTCACCTCGACGCGGTAGATCAGCGACATCAGCAGATGCACCGCGTCACGCAGCATAGAGCCCGGCAGGATCCAGCCGATCACCGGCGCCGAGACGAGGCAGAGGGCTCCGACGAGTCCGATCAGGACCGGGGTCGACAGGTGCATCGCCTGCAGAGCGATCAGCGCCACGGTGCCGAGCACCATGAAGGCCGCGTTCAGCACGTTGTTGGCGGCGACGACCCGGGCGCGGCGGTCCTCGCCGGCCTCCGCCTGCAGGAAGGCGAAGGCCGGCACGACGAACAGGCCGCCCGCCGCCGCGACGCCGGCGAGGTCGATCATCACGCGGAAGTCCGAGACCGAGCGGATGTAGTCGAGCCATCCGACCGGAGGCGAGGCCGCGACGGCGCCGTGGGTCGCGAAGGCGAGGTCGAGCGCGAACAGGCCGGTCAGGACGCCGCCGATCGGGCAGAGCACCAGCAGGATGCGCTGGTGCGAGAGCTTGGCGGCGAGGAGCGAGCCGACGGCGATGCCGATCGTGAACAGCGCGAGGAACAGCGTGACGAGGCTTTCCGAGCCGCCGAGCGTGTTCTTGGCGAGCGGCAGCAGCAGCGACAGCATGATCGCGCCGACCATACAGAAGCCGGAGATCGCGACCGACGCGATCCAGAGCCGCGGGTTGCGGCGCAACTCCCCGAGCAGCGCGAAGGTCGACTTCGCGATGTTGTCGTCGATCACGAGGTCCGGCGCGCGCGAGCCGGTCGGCGGGATCATCGTCGCGCTCAGCCATGACAGGACCGAAACGGCGAGCACGACCGCCGCGATCGCCCAGGGGCTCGCCTCGGCGACCATGATCCCGCCGATCACCGTGCCTGCGAGGATCGCGAGGAAGGTCGCGGTCTCGACCAGCGCGTTGCCGGCGACGAGTTCCTCACGGGCGAGATGGTCGGGCAGGATGCCGTACTTCACCGGGCCGAACAGGGCCGACAGCACGCCGGTCAGGAACAGCGCGACGAACAGCAGGACGACCGACGGCCACACGAAGCCGGCGGCCGCGATCACGGCGACGCCGATCTCGAGCAGCTTCAGCTGCCGCGCCACCACGCCCTTATCGAAGCGGTCGGCGATCTGTCCGCCGAGCGCGGAGACGATGAAGAACGGCAGGATGAAGATCGCGGTCGCGAGCGTCACGAGCTTTGGCCCGGCCGTCCCGCCGATCTGGAAGATCAGCAGGATCGCGAGCGCGTTCTTGACGAAGTTGTCGTTGAAGGCCGCGAACAGCTGGCACCAGAACAACGGTGCGAAGCGGCGGGCGCGGAGAAGCGAGAGCAGCATCTTAGGCTCCGGCGAGAGGCAGTGAGTAAACACTTACTCACATATGTCGCGTTGCGCAAGCCTGAGGTTCAAACGGCGGCCGCCAGGACGCTTCGCCATGAAGGAAAGGTTAAGACGTCAGCGCGCCAGCACGAACAGGATGATCATCGTGTACAGGACGCCGCTTGCGCCGAAGAACACGCCCATCGGCACGTCGGGGTTCGTCCGACCGATCACGAAGGCGGCCGTGCCGAGCGCGCCCATCAGCACCAGGGCGGCGAGCAGTCCCAGAACGCTTCGGGCGAGACGCAATATCGGGTTCCGGCCAGGTTTCGCAGCCGCCACCATGGCGCCGCGCCGCGCGTTTCGCCACCGCGATCGACGCGGCGATGTCGGCGAATGGCCGAGCGACGGAAATCTTCGAATAAGATAAGGAATTCCCGCCGGCGATGGCGAGGGCCGGCCCTGCGGGCGTTCGTCGCGCCAGAAAGAGGTCGTGTCGCTTGGCGCGTGTCGTCGTTCTTGGTCTTCTGATCCTCTGCGCGCTGCTTGCGACCGACCTGCGCGACCGCGTCGGCCGCGCGCTCTACCATGCAGGCCTGCCGACCGCCGGAGCCGTCCTCCTCGGCGGCCCCGTCTGGCGAGGCGCGGCGCTGTACGAGGACGGCCGTTACGCCGACGCCGCCGAGGCCTTCAAGTCCGCGCCCGATTTTCCCGGCAAGGACTACGACGCCGGCACGGCCCTCGCGAAAGCAGGCCGTCTCAGGGAGGCGGCCGACGCCTTCGACGCGGCGCTCGCGATCGACCCGAACGACGCGGACGCGCGCTTCAACCTCGCCATCGTGGAGTCGCTGATGCGCCGGACGCGCGCCGACGGGCCCGACGCCAGGAACGCCGCCAACGCCGCCGCGACCGAGAACAAACGTTCGAACTCGGCCTCCGCCGACGCCGAGAACGACGTCAACTCGCTCGGCGCCGGCGCCGCCGGAGACCGCGACAGCGGCAAGGAGGCGACCAACGCCGGTCCGAGCAAGGTCGACCGCACCGGCCGCGCGGAAAGCTCGAACCGCGCCAGCGAAGGCGGCAAGGCGACCGGCTCCGTCGGCTCGGCCGAGGGCGCGGGCCGGACCGGCGACGCCAACCGCAACGTGGCGAAGCCTCCGGAGCAACTGGCCCATCGCCTCGCGCCGATGTCGCTCAAGACCATGGCCGCCTCGCAGCGCTGGCTCGAGACGCTGCCGGACGATCCGGGCGTCTACATCAAGCGTCGTATCGAGCACGAGCAGACAGGCCGTAAGGAAAGAGGCGTCGCGGCCCCCGAGATGACCGACCGCTGGTGACCGGACCGCCGGTTCGGCATTGACAATACATAAAAAAGATAGACTATATCATGTGCTTGAAGGCCCGTGCTTCGCGATGCGTCAGGCCGCGCGCCGGCGAATGACCCAAACCGCGGAGGAGGTGTAGGAATGACCATAAACCTGCGAAAGATCGCGGCGTGGTTCATCACCCGGGTTTCTGGCGCGAGCCGCGCCCCGCAGCCGGCCTCGCCGCCGCTGGACGAGTTCTACTGAGGGATCGAGCCCGTCGCGCGAGGATTCGCCGCGATCGAGGACGCCAGCGGCAGGCGGCGCGCCAGGGTTGGGCGGCTAGCCGGCGTCTTGGCCTTCAAAGTCCGCCGTGCTGAAGCTGTTCGCGAAAGCTGTTTGAAGCGCGTCCGCGTCCATGGGCGCGATCCGCGGCAGCCGGCCCATAACCTTCGCGCCGGAAAATGTTGCGATGGCGCGGATGGAGTCGGCGTTGTCGTCGCCGACGAAGGCGACCCCGAGGGTCGGAACGCCCCGCGATTTAAGAGCCTCGAGCGACAGCAGCGTGTGGTTGATCGTGCCGAGCGCTGTGCGCGCCACGAGCACGACCGGCAGGCTCCAGCGCGCGAAGACGTCGATCGTCAGGACCTCGCGGGTGAGCGGGACGAGCAGTCCGCCGGCGCCCTCGATCACGAGCGGACCGTCGACAGTGGGAGGGTCCAGCGCGTCCGGATCGATCCTGACGCCGTCGATCTCGGCGGCGAGATGGGGCGAGGCGGGCGTGCGCAGCCGCCAGGCCTCGGGAAGGACCCGCTCGGGCGGCACGCGGCCGAGCCGCGCGACCAGCTCGCTGTCGGTCTCCTCCTCCAGCCCCGCCTGTACCGGCTTCCAGTAGGAGGCGCCGAGCGCCGCCGTCAGCGCGGCCGAAAACACCGTTTTGCCGACGCCGGTGTCGGTCCCCGTCACGACGAGGCGCGGCGCGCTCACGCGGCGGCCTCGTGGAGCTCCGCGCCGATCGCGTCGAACAGCGCCTCGACGGTTTCCGGCTCCACGTTCAGCGTCAGCGAGACCCTGAGGCGCGCAGTGCCCTCCGGCACGGTCGGCGGCCGGATCGCCCTGCAGTCGAACCCCGCCGCGCGTAGGGCGCAGGCGGCGGCGACGGCGCGCTCGTTGCGGCCGAGGATCACCGGCTGGATCTGCGAGCCGCTCCCGGGCAGCCCGAGCGCGGCGAGTTTCTTCTCAGCGATCGCCACGAGGTCCGCGAGCCGCGGGCGGCGCTCAGGCTCGTCCGCTACGATCCGCAGCGCCTCTCGCACCGTCGCGGCGGCGAGGGGGGAGGGGGCGGTCGCGTAGATGAAGGGCCGCGCGCGGTTGACGAGATAGTCGATGATCGCCGCCGGTCCCGTCACCAGAGCGCCGGAACAGCCGAGCGCCTTGCCGCAGGTGTGGGTCGCGATCAGGCAGTCGCGTCCCTCGAAGGCCTCGCCGAGGCCGCGGCCGTGCTTGCCGAAGACGCCCGTCGCGTGAGCCTCATCGAGCAGCAGAAAACCGTCATGCCGCTCGGCGATGGCCACGAGGTCGGCGACCGGAGCGGCGTCGCCGTCCATCGAATAGAGGCTTTCCGCCGCGATCCACGGCGCACCCATGCCGCCGCGGGCTCGCCAGGCGAGGATCGCGTCCTCGACGGCCTGCGGGTCGTTGTGGCGGACGCTCGCGACCTCGGCGCGGCAGCCGCGCAGGCCGTCATGGACGCTGGCGTGGATCAGCTCGTCATGGACGAGCAGGTCGCGCCGCTCCGGCAGGGTCTGGATCAGCGCGACGTTGGCGGAAAAGCCTGCGCCGAAGAACAGCGCGCGCCCGGCGCCGAAGAAGGCGGCGGCCTCCGCCTCCAGCGCCTCATGCTCCGGGTGGTTGCCGCGCAGCAGCCGCGAACCGGCCGCGCCCACCGGAACGCCGCGGTCGAGCGCGGCGCGGGCGGCCGCGGCGAGACGCGGGCTCTCGCCCAGGCCGAGATAGTCGTTGGAGGCGAAGTCGACGCCCGCGCGCGGCTCGAGCCGCCGCCGCCGTCCCTTTCGCCCGAGCCCATCTAGCGCCGTCGCGAAACGGGCGAGACGCGGGCTCATCCCTCTGCGTCGAGTTCTTCCGGCTCGATCCCGAGGCGGCGGAACAGGGCGCCGTCGTGATCCTCGCCGGGATTGTCGGCGGTGAGCAGCGTCTCGCCGACGAAGATCGAATTCGCGCCGGCCAGAAAACACATGGCTTGCATCTCGTCCGACATCTCGGTGCGCCCGGCCGACAGCCGCACATGGCTCTCCGGCATCATGATACGGGCGAGCGCGATGGTGCGCACGAAGTCGAGCGGGTCGATCGGCGCGGCGTTCTCGAGCTGCGTGCCGGGGATCGGGATCAGCATGTTGATCGGCACGCTCTCCGGCGCCTCGTCGAGATTGGCGAGGGTGACCAGCATGTCGACGCGGTCCTCAACCGTCTCGCCCAACCCCAGAATCCCGCCGGCGCAGACCTTCATGCCGGCCTGCCGGACGTTGTCGAGCGTCTCGAGCCGGTTGGCGAAGGTCCGGGTGGTGATGATCTCGGAGTAGTAGCGCTCCGAGGTGTCGAGGTTGTGGTTGTAGTAGTCGAGGCCCGCTTCCTTCAGCTCCAGCGCTTGCTGGGGAGTCAGCATGCCGAGCGTCATGCAGGTCTCCATGCCGAGACCCTTCACGCCCTCGACCATGGCGATCACCATGTCCATGTCGCGGTCCTTCGGGGACCGCCAGGCCGCGCCCATGCAGTAGCGCGTGGCGCCGCCCGCCTTGGCCTTGCGCGCCTCCTCGATCACCCGCTCGACCTCCATCAGCTTGGAGGCCTTGAGTTTTTCGCCGGGCATGCGGGCGGACTGGCTGCAATAGCCGCAGTCCTCCGGGCAGCCGCCGGTCTTGATCGACAGCAGCCGGCTCATCTGCACGCGGTTCGGATCGAAGTTCTGGCGGTGGACGGTCTGCGCGCGGAACATCAGGTCCGCGAAGGGCAGCCGGTAGAGCCGTTCCGCGGCCTCGCGCGTCCAGAGCGGGCGCGCCGTCGCGCGGTCGATGGTCGATGTCAGTTCAGCGAGAGCCATTGCGCCGCCGTCGTTCCCGATGAGCAGAAGCATCCCGCATACAGGAAAAGCCGCGAAGCGCGAACCGCTCCCATGGCCGCAGGGCGTCAGGCGAAGCGCTTCGCGCCGGCGACGCAGAGAACGACCAGGGCGGCGGAGGCGATCATCGTCCAGGCGATCGGCTCGTGGAGCAGGAGCGCCGCCAGCAGAAGCCCGAAGAACGGTTGCAGCAGCTGCAGCTGGCCGACGCCCGCGACGCCTCCCAGCGCGAGGCCGCGATACCAGAAGACGAAGCCGATCAGCATCGAGAACACCGAGACATAGGCGAGTCCCGCCCAGGCCGGCGCGCCGGCCGCGCTCAAGTTCTGCGGCAGGGTGGCGAGCGTCAGCGTCGCCATCAGCGGCAGCGAGAGCAGCAGCGCCCATGAGATGACCTGCCAGCCGCCGAGCCGGCGCGACAGGCTCGCGCCCTCCGCATAGCCGAGCCCGCAGAGCAGCACGGCGGCGAGCATCATCAGGTCGCCGGCCGCCGATCCGCCGCCGCTTCGCGAGAGCGCGAAGCCGACCACAGTCGACGCGCCGAGGGTCGCGAACAGCCAGAAGGCCGGCTTCGGCCGCTCGCCGCCTCGCAGCGTCCCGAACACGGCGGTCGCGAGCGGCAGCAGGCCGATGAAGACGATCGAATGGGCGGCCGTGACGCGCTGGAGCGCGAGCGCGGTGAGCAGCGGAAAGCCGACGACGACGCCGAGCGCGACGATCGCGAGCGGAGTGAGATCGGCGCGGGCCGGCGGCTTCTGCCTTAGCGCGACGAGCAGGAGGCCGCCGAGCAGCGCGGCGATTACGGCCCGGGCCGAGGTTAGGAACATCGGGGAAAAACTCGCCACCGCGACGCGCGTCGCCGGCAGCGACCCGCTGAAGATGAGCATGCCGAGAAACCCGCTGCCCCAACCCGCCGTCGTCCGGTCCATCCACGCGCCCTCTCGGCGCCTGATCTCTTGGCGCCCGTCGTCCGACCGCGTTCCGGATTAGCGGGACGGCTATCGCGTGGCCACGAACGGAAGCATACAATTCGAATAAACTGTACTGGTGACAGTAGGCGTACGCTTTCGGGAAAAGCGCCATGGCGACAAGAGAGCCCACGCGCATTGAGGGACTGACAAGGCAGGTCCGCGCGCGGATCGCCTCGCGGGCGCTCGGGCCGGGCGATCGGCTGCCCTCGGTCCGCCGCTTCGCCGAACTCATGGGCGTGTCGCCTTCGACCGTCGTCGAAGCCTACGACCGTCTGGCCGCTGAAGGGTTGATCCGCGCTCGGCGCGGCGCGGGCTTCTACGTCACGGACGTGGGCGCGCCGCCGCTGTCGCTTTCGGACGCCGGCGCGCCGCGCGAGCGGATCGTCGACCCGTTCTGGGTGTCCAAACAGTCGCTGGATGCGGAGGCGTCGGTCGTGAAGCCCGGCTGCGGCTGGTTGCCGGCCGAATGGATGCCCGAGGCGGCGCTCCGGCGGGGCCTCAGGAACCTCGCCCGGGCCGACGCCGCCGCGCTGACGTATTATGGCGGCACGCGAGGTTCGCTCGCGCTCAGGCGCCACCTGCTCGCGCGCCTAGCCGCGGAGGGCGTCGAGGCTGCGCTCGACCAGATCATCCTGACCGGCTCCGGCACGCAGGCGATCGACCTGATCTGCCGCCTGCTGCTTCGGCCGGGCGATGCCGTGCTGGTCGACGACCCCTGCTACTTCAACTTTCAGGCGCTGCTGCGCGCCCACCAGGTCCGGATCGTCGGCGCGCCGTACACGCGCACCGGGCCCGACGTCGCCGCCTTCGAGCGCGTCCTGGCCGAGGAGAAGCCGCGCCTCTACGTCACCAACTCCGCGATCCACAATCCGACCGGCGCGAGCCTCTCGCCGCAGACAGCGCACCGCCTGCTCAGCGCCGCCGCGGCCCACGATCTCGCGATCGTCGAGGACGACATCTTCGCCGACTTCGAGCCGTCGCCGTCGCCGAGGCTGGCGGCGCTGGACGGGCTCGACCGCGTCATCCGGATCGGCAGCTTCTCGAAGACGATCTCGGCTTCCGTGCGCTGCGGGCATATCGCCGCTCGGAGAGACATCATCGAAGGCCTGATCGACCTTCAGGTCGCGACCAGCTTCGGCGGTCCGAGCCCGGTCGCGACCGAGCTCATCGCCGGCGTGCTGTCGGGCGGCTCCTACCGGAAGCACATGGAGGAACTGCGCCGTCGCCTGACGAAGGCGCGACGGACGGTCGGAGAGCGCCTCGATCGGCTTGGGCTCGAATCCTGGACCGAGCCGCGCGGCGGCTTCTACCTCTGGCGCCGGCTGCCTGGCGCCTGCGACTCCGCGGAGGTCGCCAAAGCGGCCATGGCGGAGAATCTCGTGCTCGCGCCCGGAAACGTCTTCAGCGTCTCTCAGACCGCCTCCGGCTTCATGCGTTTCAATGTGGCGCAGATGGCCGACGAGGGCGTCTTCGCGGCGCTGGAACGTGCGATGGAGCGGGCGGCCCTCAGCGCAGCGGCGGCCGGCCTCTGAAGATGCGGTCGCGGAACCAGTCGCGGATGAGCTCGCGCTCGTAGGGAAAACTTGCGAGCGACGTTCTCGCCGAGACGTTCTCGAGGTAGCTCAGGTCCGTGACCTTCGACCATCGGCGGCGCCTGTGGCAGGCGCTCGGCGGCGAGGTGGTGCGGGCGGTCGGAATCGAACCGACACTCTGTCGCCAGAACCGGATTTTGAGTCCGGCGCGTCTACCAGTTCCGCCACGCCCGCGACGGTTCGGGCGAAGCCCGGACGGCGGCGGCACGATGTCCATCGTCCGCCGCAGTGTCAATCGCGTCGGCCCTCGTCAGGACGCGATCCTGAACGGCTGCTCGAAGCTCGACTGCTTGTCGCTGCCGAGATCGTGCAACGTGTAGACCAGCACGTAGTCGCCGTCCGGGATGCCGGTCAGCGTCATCTTCAGGTTGATGAACACCTCGCGGTTCCGGAACCTGGTCCTGAACTCGAAGCGCTTGTAGGCGTCCTGCCCGCCGAGGATGCGGCCGTCCGGCGTCTTGATCTTGAAATCCATCACGAAGCCGAAGTTCAGCCAGCCGTCGCCGGCGTCCTTCCAGACGTAGCCGACCGGCTCGACGTAGGTGAGCAGGTTCTCGCCCGGCTTGAAGACGTTCGACCTGCGCGCCTCCCAGGCGCCGTAGGTCTCGGCGGGCTGCTCGACGAAGATCGCGCGGCGCTCGGTCAGCGGCGCTTTGACCCAGGCGTCCTCGACGGCCTTGTCCAGCTGGTCGATCTCGCGCAGCGCCGCCGCTCCGCTCTCGGACGCGAGGCAGGCCGCGCCGGTCAGCGCGCTGGCGGCAAGCATCGCCGCCGCAATTGTTTTTATCATTTGCACCCCAAGGGCGTTTCCTCGCGGCAACGGACGCCAAAGCGTTCGGCCGCGCAAGAGTCTCGTGGAGCGCCAGCGGCGTTATGGGCTTGATTTTGCGCGCAAGAGGCGCTTCGTCTCCGATCCCCGGGCCGACGACGGCCGTCGCGAAAGACTTCGCATGCTGAGACGGCTGTACGACTGGACGCTCTCGCTCGCCGCGGGACCGAAGGCTAACGCCGCCCTGTTCGGGGTGTCCTTCGCCGAAGCGTCGTTCTTCCCGCTACCGCCCGACATTCTGCTCGTGCCGATGACGCTGGCGCGCCCGGAGCGCGCCTACCGGCTCGCCATCATGTGCGGGATCGCCTCGACGCTGGGCGGCATGCTCGGCTACGCCATCGGCGCGCTGCTCTACGACACGCTCGGCCTCTGGATCATCCAGCTCTACGGCTACGGCGAGAAGATGGACATGTTCCGCGAGGCCTACGCCAAGTGGGGCTTGTGGATCATCCTGCTGAAGGGCCTCACCCCGATCCCCTACAAGCTGGTCTCCATCACCTCCGGCTTCGCCGGCTACGACGTGGTGCTATTCTTCTTCCTGTCGCTGGTGTCCCGCATCCTGCGGTTCCTCGCCGTCGGCTGGCTCCTGAAGCGGTACGGCGAACCGGTTCGCGAATTCATCGAGACCCGTCTCGAGCTGTCGGCCATTCTTTTGCTCGTCGTGGTCGTCGGCGGATTCGTGCTGGTGAAATACGTCGTCTGACGCTGCCCGCGCCTCATTCGCCGCGGGAACAAATTTCGACAGGGCTGATTGATCGGGTCTGCCCCGCCTCCAGTTTCACGGCCATGCCACGCAAATTCCGCAAGCGCGAGCGACTGCAGTTCGGCGTCGTCCCCTATCGCGTGATCGAGGGCGGCGAGCCCGAGATCCTGCTGATCACCACCCGCGAGACCCGCCGGTGGATGGTTCCGCGCGGCTGGCTGATCAAGAAGCTCGGGCCGCTCGGGACCGGTCTGCGCGAGGCCTTCGAGGAGGCGGGCGTGGCGGGCGAGGGGGGGCCGGCCATCGGCTCGTTCCGCTACCTCAAGCGGCTGCGCTCCGGGCAGTCGCAGGCGGTGCGGGTCGAACTCTTCGCGATGGCAGTCAACGAGCAGGCGGACGACTGGCCCGAGCGGGCCGAGCGCATCCGGGAGTGGTATCCGCATGCGAGGGCGGCCGAACTGGTCGAGGAGCCCGAGCTTCGCGAGCTTCTCGCTGTCTTTCCCGAAAAGCTGGCATCCGGCGCCGACTGACACAAATCTGTCATGCCGGCGCATGGAGGCATCTCGGATGCTTGGTATTTTTCGACGTCTCATGCCCAGGGAGGACAGCTTCTTCGAGCTGTTCTCGCGCCATTCCGAGACGCTCGTCGCCGGCGCCGGATCGCTGAGGGCCCTGCTTGAGGGCGGCGACGCCGTGCCGAAGCATTGCGCCGAGATCGTGCGGCAGGAGGATCTCGCCGACGACATCGCTCGCGAGGTGCTGCTGGCGGTCAACCGCAGCTTCATCACCCCGTTCGACCGCAGCGACATCACCGGCCTGATCCAGGCTATGGACGACGCGATCGATCAGATGAACCAGACCGTCAAGGCTGTGACGCTCTACGAGCTACGGACCTTCGATCCGCTGATGCGGGAGATGGGCGACACGGTGGTCGAGGCCGCGCAGCTCACACGCCAGGCGATCCCGCTGCTGAGCGCAGTCGGCAAGAACGCCGAGGCCCTCGGCCGGCTCACCGAGCAGATCGTCAAGGTCGAGGGCCGCTCCGACGACCTGCACGACCAGGGCGTGAAGCAGCTGTTTCGCGAGGTCGGCCGATCGGACCCGATGGCCTACATCATCGGCCGCGAGATCTATGGCGACCTCGAGGACGTGGTCGACAAATTCGAGGACGTCGCCAACACGATCAGCGCCATCGTGGTGGAGAACGTATGAGGATGGCGGATGTCCGCGCGCGCTCCGCCATGCCCGGCGACGACGGCCGCTGATGGACGCCGCGCTGTCCTTCCCGCTGCTCGTCGCGCTGATCGGCGTCGCGCTCGCCTTCGATTTCCTCAACGGCCTCCACGACGCCGCGAACTCGATCGCGACCATCGTTTCGACCCGGGTCCTGAAGCCGCGCTACGCCGTGTTCTGGGCGGCGTTCTTCAACTTCATCGCCTTCCTGTTCTTCGGGCTGCACGTGGCGGAGACCATTGGGCGCGGCATCGTCTCCGCCGACATCGTGACGCCGGCGGTGATCTTCGCCGCGCTCGTCGGCGCGATCGCCTGGAACCTGATCACTTGGGGGCTCGGGATCCCCTCCTCGTCGAGCCACGCGCTGATCGGCGGCCTCGTCGGCGCCGGCCTCGCCAAGACCGGCTTTTCCGCCATCGTCTGGTCGGGACTGCTGAAGACCATCGCCGCGATCGTGCTGTCGCCGCTCACCGGCTTCGTGCTGGCTTTGCTGCTGGTGCTCGCCGTCACCTGGGCTTTCGTGCGCGCCACGCCCTTCGCGGTCGACCGCACCTTCCGGATCGGCCAGTTTGTCTCGGCGTCGCTGTATTCGCTCGGCCATGGCGGCAACGACGCGCAGAAGACGATGGGGATCATCGCCGTGCTGCTTTACAGCCAGGGCGTCTATGGCGGCGAGTTCCACGTGCCGCTGTGGGTCGTGCTGTCCTGCCAGGCGGCGATGGCGCTCGGCACGCTGATGGGCGGCTGGCGGATCGTCCACACCATGGGCTCGCGCATCACCCGGCTCAATCCGATGCAGGGATTCTGCGCCGAGACGGGCGGGGCGCTCACCCTGTTCGGCGCGACCTGGCTCGGCGTCCCGGTCTCCACCACCCACACCATCACCGGCGCGATCGTCGGCGTCGGCTCGGCGCGGCGCGCCTCGGCGGTGCGCTGGGGCGTCGCCAGCGACATCGTCGTCGCCTGGGTGATCACCATCCCCGCCGCCGCGGCGATCGCAGCCGCGACCTACTGGATGACCCGCTTCTTCGCGGGAGGCGCAGCTTGACCAATGCAGAGCTCGTCGGCCGTCTCGTGGCGGCGGCCGCCGCCGGCAGCATCGTCGGGGTCGAGCGGGAGCGGCTGCAATGGGCCGCGGGACTCCGCACCCACATGCTGGTCTGCGTCGGAGCGTGCCTCGCCATGATCGTCTCGGCCTACGGCTTCGACGACGTGCGCGCGACCGGCCAGACCTCCTTCGACCCGTCCCGCGTCGCGGCGCAGGTGATTTCGGGCGTGAGCTTCCTCGGCGCCGGGACGATCCTGCTGCGCGG
Organism: Chelatococcus sambhunathii; assembly: GCA_031316315.1. Lineage (GTDB taxonomy): Bacteria > Pseudomonadota > Alphaproteobacteria > Rhizobiales > Methylopilaceae > Methylopila. The sequence goes on along the minus strand of JADBEO010000010.1, from coordinate 97,239 downwards.
CGAGGTGGTGCGGGGCCTGACGACCGCGGCGAGCATCTGGGGCGTGGCGGCCATCGGCCTCGCGATCGGCGGCGGCCTCTATGTCGCGAGCGCGGCCGCCACCATCATCGTGGTCGCCATCCTCGCGGGCGTGAAGCCGCTGGAGGAGCGCTATCGCGACAGGATGCGCGCCCGCGACCTCAGGCTCGTCGCTCTCCGTGGCGCCCTCACGATCGACAGGCTGCATGAGATCGCCGGTCCGCGCGCATCGCGCGTCAGGACCTTCGTCGCGCGGCCGAGCGCGCGCGAGGGCTTCGACGAGATCACCATTTCCTTCGTGAGGCTCTCTCAGACCAGCGTCGACGAGATCGCCCGCGCGATCGCAGCGCTGCCGAACGTGGAGCTCGACGCCGGAGACGAAGGCTGACGACTGCCGCGCCGACGTCGCGAAAAAGGGCGACGTCCCGAGGACGTCGCCCTCCCGTCGGGTCTGGCCGGCTTGGGGGAGCCGCGACCCGCCGTATCGGCGTCAGAGGATGAAGTCGGACGAGGACAGATGGTGCTTGCCGGCGATCTCGATCGCGAAATCGGCTTGGCCGTCGCCGTCGACGTCGCCCTTCACCAGCGTGTAGTCGCCCTTGAACTTCCATGAGATCTCGGCGTGGCCGTCGCCCGAGAAGCCATGCTTGCCGATGAAGTCGAAGTCCTCGCCAAAGCCCTTGAAGGCGAGTTCGTCGCCGCCCTTGCCGAAGTCCTTGATGAGGTCGCGCTGGCCCGGTCCAATCCCGGTGTCGTCTTCGCTGAAGACGAAAATGTCGGCGCCCTTGCCGCCATACATCACGTCGACGTCCGCGCCGCCGACCAGATGGTCGTCGCCCGAGCCGCCCTTGAGCACGTCCTCGCCTTGGCTTCCGATCAGCGTGTCGTCGCCGCCGACGCCGTAGATCGTGTCGTCGCCGCGATGGCCATCGATCTCGTTGTCCTTGCCGTCGCCTCTGAGCTTGTCGTCGCCGCTCAGAACGCTGTCGAGCACTTCGTCGATGTCCGCGACGCCGCCGGTCGCCTTCAGGATCGTGCCGATCAGACTGGTGACGAAGGTCGTGACGTCGCCGAGCTGGGAGCCGTTCAGATTGAGCAACTCCTCCACGTTAAGCGAGGTGCCGCCGATCCCGAGCAGGCCGTCGTCGAACACGTCGTCGAGGATGTCGCCGAGGCTGTTCGTGGCGCCCGACAGCAGGCCCTCGAGGTCGCCGAGGTCGAGAGTCTTCCCGGACAGGATGTTGTTGAGGAGGTTGACGTCCAGGACGTCGTTCGAGAGCAGGTCGTCCAGAAGGTCGTGCGAACCGCCTGTCAGCAGCCCGTCGAGCGACTTGCCGAGCGATTCGATCAGCTTGCCGGGGACGAGGTCTCCGACATCGGTGCTCAGGTCCTTGCCAAGTATGTGGTCAAGCGTGTCGAAAACGTCGTCGACGATATGTCCGAGTTTCAGGCCTAGTAACGCCATTGGGCTCTCCGTGGCACTGGCGGGGCCGGTTGTTCCGACCAACTCCGGCCCACCTCACAGCAGAGAAAGAGTAGCCGCGCGATCGCAACTTTCATTAAACAGAAGTATTACAGCGGATATTGAGCTTTTATGATCATGAACACGCGGTTCAACACACATGTTGCTCAGTCTTGAAAATGCGACCTTCCGACGGGCAACACCTTGGTACCTCTGGGCTTTTGCGACCGGCCCGGAACGCGCGACAAAAAAAACCTTCGAGCCGAGCGCTGAGGCGCGCCATATGAGGTCATGACCGACGCTCCCGCGCCCATCCGTTCCCATCATTCGTCCCGCGTCTCCGCCGCCGCGCTGGTGATCGCCGTCGTCGCGGCGCTGACCGTCGGTGGGGCGCTGATTTTCGAGCACGTCTTCGGCTACGTGCCCTGCATGCTGTGTCTATGGGAGCGCTGGCCCTATTACCTCGGCGCGCCGCTCGCGCTTCTCGCGGCGCTTCTGGCGGTCCGCGGAAACGCCGGCGCGGCGCGGCTGCTGCTCGTGCTGGTCGCGATCCTGTTCCTCGGCGGGGCGGCGCTCGGCGCCTATCACGCCGGCGTCGAATGGAGCTTCTGGCCCGGCCCCACCAGCTGCGCCGGGGCGAACGCGGCGCCGAGCTCCGCCGGCGGCCTGCTCGAGCAGATGCGGACGACCCGCATCGTGCCCTGCGACCGCGCCGCGTGGCGGCTGTTCGGCGTATCGCTCGCCGGCTACAGCGCGCTGATCTCGCTCGGCCTCGTCGCGCTCGCCCTGATCGGCGCGCGGCGAGGGCGAAGCTGAGCGCTGTCGTCATGCCCGGACTTGATCCGGGCATCCATCCGATGACCTTTCGATGGATCGCCGGGTCACGCCCGGCGATGACGGCGCAGGTTGGTTCTGATCGCTAGAGGCCGAAGGTCACGTAGCCTTCCGGGCTGATCGGGAAGGCGGGATTCCATGCGATCTCCCAGGCGTGCCCGTCCGGGTCGGCGACATAGCCACGGCGCCCGCCATGCGGCGGGGCGTCGGCGGCGCGCAGAAGGCGTCCGCCGTGGCTCGCCAGCCGGGCGAGGATCGTATCCACGGCCTGCTCGGTCGCGACGTTGTGGCCGAGCGAAAAGCCGGCGCTGCCGCCCGCCTCGCGCCGCGAATCCGCCGCGAGCCGGTCCTTCAGCCAGGTTCCGAAAACGAAGCCATTCATCTGGTAGAAGACGATCTCCTCGTTTTCGAAGACCGGCCGCCAGCCGAACCCGTCGACATAGAAGCGCTTGGATCGCGTGAGGTCGGCCACGCCGAGCGTGACCACCGACATCTGCTGCTGCGAAGTCTGGTTTTGCGGATCTTGGTTGTGCATGGTCTCGCAAGTCCTCTCGAAGCCCCGCCGCCGGATGCGTGCGGGATCTCGCCTCGGGACTTGAGCGCTGTCGCGCGCCAGCCAGAACTCCCGGAACGGGAGCGACCGGGCTAACCAAACCGGTCCGCCTTTTCAGACGCCGCGAGTCTATGCGAGGCGCGTCCGGCGTCCAAGGCCGGATTGGCCGAAAGCGCGATGGACTTCGCAGACCGGCGCTGGCGTCCTATCTAGCGGGACGGGAGGATGCCGCATGTCCGACAAACCGCTTCGCGTCGTCGCCACCGACAAGGCGCTCGACCTCATCAGGACGCTTCAGGACGAGCACGGAGAGATCCTGTTCCACCAGTCCGGCGGCTGCTGCGACGGCTCCTCGCCGATGTGCTACGGCGCGTCGGACTACATGATCTCCGACTCCGACGTGAAGCTCGGCGAGGTCGGCGGCGTGCCGTTCTACATGAGCCCGTCCCAGTTTGAGTACTGGAAGCACACGGCGCTGACCCTCGACGTGGTGCCCGGGCGGGGCGGCATGTTCAGCCTCGAGAACGGCCGCGAGGTCCGCTTCCACATCCGCTCGCGCATCTTCACCGACGCCGAGGTGCGGGCGCTGGAGGAGGCGGAGGCGGCCTGACGCGCAAAAGCTTGGGCGTGCGCCGACGCAAACGCCAGCCCGCTGGAATTTTTCGTCAGGCCCCCGATCTTCGTCGCTGATCAGCGACGAAGAGGGGGCTTTTCCATGAAAATCGATCTGACCGGCAAGACCGCCGTGGTGACCGGCTCGACCGAAGGCATCGGCCGGGCGATCGCGCTCGGGCTCGCCCGAGCCGGCGCGACCGTCGTCGTCAACGGCCGCAAGCAGGACAAGGTCGACGCTGCGGTCGCCGGCCTCAAGCAGGAGGCGCCGGGCGCGGAGGTCAAGGGCCTCGCGGCCGATCTCGGCACCGCCGACGGTGTCGCGGCCTTCGTCGCCGCGCTCCCGGCCTGCGACATCCTCGTGAACAATGTCGGGATCTTCAATCCGCAGGACTTCTTCGAGGTCCCGGACGAAGAGTGGTCCCGCTTCTTCGAAGTGAACGTGATGTCCGGCGTACGGCTGTCGCGCGCCTATGCGCAGGGCATGGCGGAGCGCGGCTGGGGCCGCGTGGTGTTCATCTCCTCCGAGAGCGGCCTCAACATCCCCGTCGAGATGGTCCATTACGGCATGACCAAGACCGCGCAGCTCGCGGTCGCCCGAGGGCTCGCCAGGCGGCTCGCCGGCACGGGCGTCACGGTGAATTCGGTGCTGCCGGGGCCGACGCTGTCCGAAGGGGTCGCAGAGATGCTCAAGGACGAGGTCGCGAAGTCGGGCAGGCCGCTCGAGGAGGTCGCGGCCGATTTCGTCAAGGAGCACCGCTCGAGCTCGATCATCCAGCGCGCCGCGAGCGTGGAGGAGGTCGCCAACATGGTGGTCTACGTCTGCTCGAAGGAAGCCTCCGCCACCACCGGCGCGGCGCTGCGCGTCGACGGCGGCGTCATCAACACGATCTGACAGGACCCGGGCGCCGCCGCCCTTTGCGCGGCGCGCCCGCTGCCGCTAGTTGGGGGGAGCGGCGCCCGCGCCGCGCCCTCGTTCACGCCGTCCTTTTCCCGCATGGATATCGACATGGCCGACCTGCCCGCCGACATGACCTTTATCCGCGCCGACGGCGCCGGCGGGCCGGAGGTGCTGGTCGCGGCGAAGGGGGCGCTTCCCGTGCCGGGCGAAGGCGAGGTGCTCATCGAGGTGGCGGCGGCCGGGGTGAATCGGCCGGACGTCATGCAGCGCAAGGGCATGTACCCTCCGCCCCCGGGCGCGTCCGAGATCCTTGGCCTCGAGGTCGCGGGCCGCATCGCGGCGCTCGGCGAGGGCGTGAAGGGCCTCGTGGTCGGCGACGAGGTCTGCGCGCTGCTGACCGGCGGCGGCTACGCCGAATACGCTGTCGCGCCCGCGGCGGTCTGCCTGCCGGTGCCCAAGGGCCTGACGCTTGTCGAGGCGGCGGCGCTCCCCGAGACCTTCTTCACGGTCTGGAGCAACGTCTTCGAGCGGGCCGGGCTGAAGGAGGGCCAGTCCTTCCTCGTCCACGGCGGCACGTCCGGTATCGGCACGACCGCGATCCAGCTCGCGGCGGCGCGCGGCGCGACCGTCTACGCCACCGCCGGCGGGCCGGAGAAGGTGGCCTTTTGCCAGAAGCTCGGCGCCAAGCGCGGCATCGACTACCGTACGGAGGACTTCCAGGCGGTGCTGAAGGAGGAGACCGGCGGCAAGGGCGTCAACGTCATCCTCGACATGGTCGGCGGCGACTACACGAACAAAAACATCAAGTCGCTCGCGCCCGAGGGGACTTTGGTGCAGATCGCCTTCATGAAGGGGCCGAAGGTCGAGATCGACCTCACCCCGATCATGCTGAAGCGCCTCACGGTCACCGGATCGACCCTGCGGGCGCGGCCGACGGCCACGAAGGCGAAGATCGCCGAGGCTCTGAGGCGCGAGGTCCTGCCGCTGATCGAGGCCGGCAAGGCCAAGCCCATCGTGCACGCGACCTTCCCGCTCGAAAAGGCGGCGGAGGCGCATCGGCTGATGGAGGAGAGCACGCATATGGGCAAGATCGTGCTCACGACCGCGAAGGCCTGATCGGCCCGCGGTCGGGCGGCTTACGATCCGATGAGCGTCTGGGCCTGTTTCCCCAACGGCTCGTTCAGATGACCGACGGCGGCGCTGAGCGGCGGCGCCTCTGATTTGGGCGTGCTTCTGGCGCCAGAGACTCGATTTCCGCAAATCCCGCCATATGTCGCACTGCACAACCACAACAGGCGACGGGATTTATGTGCGGCATCTGCGGCGAAGCGACCTTTGACGGCCGGCCGGCCTCGGTGGAGGCGGTGGCGACGATGTCGGGCTGCATGACGCCGCGCGGACCGGACGGCGACGGCGTCGTCTCGCGCGGGCGCGTCGCCTTCGGCCACCGCAGGCTGAAGATCATCGATCTGTCCGAGAAGGCCGAGCAGCCGATGGTCGACCCGGCGCTGGGCCTTACGATCGTCTTCAACGGCTGCATCTACAACCACAAGGAGCTGCGCGCCGAGCTCGAGACCAAGGGCTACCGCTTCTTCTCCGACGGCGACACCGAGGTGATCGTCAAGGGCTGGGCGGCGTGGGGGACGGAGCTGCCGAAGAAGCTGTTCGGCATGTTCGCCATCGCGATCCACGAGCGCGACACCGGCCGCGTGATCCTCATCCGCGACCGGCTCGGCATCAAGCCGCTTTACGTCGCCGAGACCGCCGGGCGCCTCCGCTTCTGCTCGACGCTGCCTGGCCTGCTCGCCGCCGGCGACGTCGACACGTCGATCGATCCGGTCTCCCTCAACGCCTATATGTCGTTCCATTCGGTGGTGCCGGCGCCGCGCACGATCCTGTCGGGGATCAGGAAGCTGCCGCCCGCCACGCTTCGCATCTACGAGCCGGACGGTCGCACCAAGGAGGAGGTTTACTGGACCGTCTCCTACGAGCGCTCCTCTTCGGACGTCGCAAAGACCTTCGAGGACTGGCGCGCCGAGGTGCACGACAGCCTGCGCACCGCCGTGAAGCGCCGCATGATCGCGGACGTGCCTGTCGGCGTGCTGCTGTCGGGCGGCGTCGACTCCAGCGTCGTGGTCGCTCTTCTCGCCGAACTCGGTCACGAGCACATCGAGACCTTCTCCATCGGCTTCGAGAGCCGAGGCGGCGAAGAAGGCGACGAGTTCAAATATTCCGACATCATCGCGAGCAAGTTCGGGACCGAGCACCACAAGATCTCGATCGAGGAAGGGCGGATGCTCGACGCGCTGCCGGGCGCGATCCAGGCCATGTCCGAGCCGATGGTCAGCCACGACTGCGTGGCCTTCTACCTGCTCTCGGAAGAGGTCCGGAAATACGTGACGGTCGTGCAGTCGGGCCAGGGCGCCGACGAAATCTTCGCGGGCTATCATTGGTATCCGAAGGTCGCCGAGTCGAACGATCCGGTCGGCGCCTACGCTAAGGCCTTCTTCGACCGCGACCACAAGACCTATCTCTCCCACGTCACTGAGGCTTATGCCGGCGCCGACGACGCCCGCGCGTTCGTCGAGGAAAACTTCGCCAAGCCCGGCGCGGACGACGCGGTCGACAAGGCGCTGCGGCTCGATTCGACCGTGATGCTGGTCGACGATCCGGTGAAGCGGGTCGACAACATGACCATGGCGCATTCGCTCGAGGCCCGCGTGCCGTTCCTCGACCACGAGCTCGTGGAGCTCGCGGCGCGCATTCCCGGCGAGCACAAGCTCGCCGACAACGGCAAGGGCGTGCTGAAGGACCTCGCGCGCCAGATCGTCCCGAAGGAGGTCGTCGATCGCCCGAAAGGCTACTTCCCGGTGCCGGGCCTCAAATATCTCGAGGGTAAGACGCTTGACATGGTGCGCGACGCCCTCGGCTCGCAGGCGGCGCGTGAGCGCGGCCTGTTCCGGCCCGACTATCTTGAGACGCTGTTCGCCGATCCCAAGGCGCACATCACGCCGCTCAAGGGATCGGAGCTATGGCAGTGCGCGTTGCTGGAGGTGTGGCTGCAGACGCACGGCGTCTGACCCTCGCGAAATCGCCAAAGTGAAACTGAAAGAGTACGCCTATGACCGCCGCCGCGCCCCGTGAGCCCGAAAAGCCCGCCGTCGCTCCAGCGCCGGCGGGGGATATCATGGCGCAGGACTGCGCCGTCGATTGCGGCTGGGGCCGGCTGCTGTTCGCCCAGACCTTCACCGACCCCAAGGCGCTCGCGGAAGCGCTCCGCGAAGAGGGCCCGGACCAGCGCGACATCGCCTGCTACGTGAACGATCCCCACGTCCTGATCGCCCAGGCGCCGCTGGAGCTGTTCCTGGACCCGAGCCACATGTTCCGGCTCGATCTCGTCGGGTACGAGCCGTCGAAGCGAGGCCACCGCGCCTTCCACGTGCGCCGTCTGTCGAACGCGCACGACATTGAGTCGATCAGCCGGATCTATTCGTCCCGCCACATGATTTCGGCCCGGCCGGACTTCTACGAACGCCACCGCGACGACGAAACGCTCGTGCATCTCGTCGCTGAGGATGTCCGCACCCATGAGATCATCGGCGTGGTCACGGGCGTGGATCACGTGCTGGCGTTCAACGATCCGGAAAAGGGGTCCTCGCTCTGGTGCCTGGCGGTCGACCCGCAGTCGCGCCATCCGGGCGTCGGCGAGACCCTGGTCCGGCGGCTGGCCGAGCTGTTCAAAGAGCGCGGCGCGCTCTTCATGGACCTCAGCGTCATGCACGACAACGATCTGGCGATCGGGCTATACGAGAAGCTCGGTTTCGAGCGGCGCTACACATTCTCGGTCAAGCGCCGCAACTACATCAACGAGCGCCTGTTTGTCGGCGAGCCAGGCGTCGAGGGCTTGAACCCTTATGCCAAGATCATCGTCGACGAGGCGCGCCGTCGTGGCATCGGCGTCGAGGTCACCGACGCCGAAGGTGGCTTCTTCCGGCTGACCCATGGCGGCCGCTCGATCCTGTGCAGGGAGTCGCTGAGCGAACTCACCACCGGCGTCGCCATGTCGATCTGCGACGACAAGGCGGTCACGCGCCGGGCCGTCGCGAAGGCCGGCGTCGTGACCCCAGAACAGATCGAGGCCGGCGACCGGAAGGGGCTGGAGGAGTTCCTGGCGAAGCACGGCCAGGTAGTGGTGAAGCCGGCGCGCGGCGAGCAGGGGCGCGGCATCACCGTCGGGCTTGATGCGATCGACGACGTCGAGGCGGCGATTGAGCACGCCAAGGCCTTCTGCGACCGTGTCGTGGTCGAGCAGATGGTCGAGGGCGAGGATCTGCGCCTGATCGTGATCGACTTCAAGCTGGTGGCGGCAGCGATCCGTCGCCCGGCTCAGGTGATAGGCGACGGGAAGTCCACGGTCCGCGAGCTGATCGAGAAGCAGTCGAGGCGCCGGGAGGCCGCCACCGGCGGCGAAAGCTCGATCCCCATCGACGCCCAGACCGAGCGCTGCGTCCGAAAGGCGGGCTACGCGATGGACGATGTTCCGCCGGAGAACGCGGTTGTTCAGGTTCGCAAGACCGCGAACCTGCACACCGGCGGCACCATCCACGACGTGACGGGAGAGGTGCATCATGCCCTGGTCGAGGCGGCCGTGAAGTGCGCGCGGGCGATCGACATCCCGGTCTGCGGGGTCGACTTGATGGTGAAGTCGCCCCGCCAGCCGGAATACGCTTTCATCGAATGCAACGAGCGGCCGGGCCTCGCCAATCACGAGCCGCAACCGACGGCCGAGCGATTCATCGATCTGCTGTTCCCGCTGTCGATGCCGGCGGCCGTCCGGCGGGTGGGGCTGGGCTGAGGGCGATGAAGAATCCCTGGCTCAGCATGTGGCTCAGCGGCGTCAACGCCTGGTCGAGCGCGGCGCGCGGCATCATGGCGGCCGAGACAAGGCGAGCTCAAAACGCCATGATGAAGGAGGCCGCCCGGCAGGCGGCGGAGTTCTGGTTCCCGCCGGCGTCGCACGACCCTGACAAAAAGACGACGCCGCGACGGTCGCGGCCACGGCGGCCCAGGTCGGGCTGAGGCCCGTCGCCCAGGATCGTCAGGCTGCGGCCGGCCGAACGGCGCCGGCGGACCGGCGGACCAGCTCGGAGATCTGCGTCAGCTGGTTGGCGAGCGGGCTTGTTCTGCGCCAGACCATGCCGATGGTCCGCGACGGTTCCGGATTGCCGAAGCGCGCGACGGACACCGAGGCCGAGCGCGTCTCCACCGCCACCGCCATCTCCGGAATCAAGGTAACCCCCAGGCCGGCCTCGACCATCTGGACAAGCGTCGATAACGAGCTCGCGTCGAGCAGATCGCGCGGCGCGGCGTGAGCGCTCTTGTTGCAGAAGAACAGCGCCTGATCCCGGAAGCAGTGCCCCTCCTCGAGGAGAAGCAGCCGCATCTCGCGTAGCGCGTCGCGGTTGGGGACAGGCTTGCCGTCGTCCCAGCGGGGCCGCACGAGAACGAAGCTCTCGGTGAACAGGGCCGCCTCGGTGAGCGAGGGCTCCGATACGGGCAGCGCCACGATGGCCGCGTCGAGCCGTCCCTCGTTCAATTCTTGAACGAGCCTGGGTGTCACCGTCTCGCGCACGTGAAGGTCGAGGCCGTCGTGAAGCCGGGTCAGCTCGGCGATCAGGCCGGGGAGCAGGTATGGCGCGACCGTCGGGATGACGCCCATGCGCAACCGCCCGACCAGCCCGCCGCGGGAGGCGCGCGCAAAACCCTCCAGATCGTCGAGCGCGCGCAGGATGTCCCGCGCCCGGAGCGCGATCTCCTCGCCGAAGCTCGTCAAGCGGATCTGTCGCCTGTCGCGCTCGAACAGCGCGGCTCCGAGCTCCTCCTCCAGCGCCTTGATCTGCATCGACAAAGCCGGCTGGGAGATCGAGCAGGCCTCGGCCGCGCGTCCGAAATGCCCGAGCCGCGCCAGAGCCTCGAAGTAGCGGAACTGCTTGAGCGTGACGTTCTTCATAAGGTGAACTTATCGTCACAATCAGGAAATCGGAATTAATATAATCAAACAGCTTTGCTAAGACGCATTCAGCGAAGGCCGGCGGCGATCTCCGCCGCCGTCACGCTGCGCCGACGTCGGACCGATCGCCGACGCGCCGTCGCGCAGCCAGCCCGATCGACATGGGAGACAGACATGGACGCGAAAACCGAGGACAACATGGGCAAGTGCCCCGTCGCCCATGGCGGCCCGAGGCAGAACACCGATTGGTGGCCCAACACGCTGCCGGTCGATCTCCTGAACCAGCACTCCGCCAAGTCCGATCCGCTGGATCCGGCGTTCAACTACCGTGAAGCGTTCAAGAAGCTCGACTACGCCGCGCTGAAGAACGACCTGCGCAAGCTGATGACCGATTCGCAGGATTGGTGGCCGGCGGACTTCGGCCATTACGGCCCGCAGTTCATCCGCATGTCGTGGCACGCCGCCGGCACTTATCGCCTCGCGGACGGCCGCGGCGGCGGCGGTCGCGGCCAGCAGCGTTTCGCTCCGCTCAACGCCTGGCCGGACAACGTCAACATCGACAAGTCGCGCCGCCTGCTGTGGCCGATCAAGCAGAAATACGGCCAGGCGATCTCTTGGGCCGACCTGCTGATCCTCACCGGAAACGTCGCGCTCGAGACCATGGGCTTCCGCACCTTTGGCTTCGCCGGCGGGCGCGAGGACACCTGGGAGCCGGATCGCGACGTCAACTGGGGCAACGAGACCGAGTGGCTGACCCACCGGACGCTCGACAAGTTCGCCAAGGGCCTCGGCGCCACCGAAATGGGCCTGATCTACGTCAACCCGCAGGGGCCTGACGGCAACGGCGACCCGCTCTCGGCCGCCGAGTTCATCCGCGAGACCTTCAAGCGCATGGCGATGAACGACGAGGAGACCGTCGCGCTGATCGCCGGCGGCCACACCTTCGGCAAGACCCACGGCGCGGCCGCGGAATCCTACAAGGGTCCGGACCCGGAAGCCGCCGACATCGAGGACCAGGGCCTCGGCTGGACCTCCAGCTACGGCGCGGGTCACGGCGGCGACGCAATCGGCTCGGGCCTGGAGGTCACCTGGACCCAGACCCCGGCGCAGTGGTCGAACTTCTTCTTCGAGAACCTGTTCAAATATGAATGGGTCCAGACGCGCAGCCCGGCGGGCGCGATCCAGTGGGAAGCCAAGGACGCTCCCGAGATCATCCCGATGGCGCACGACCCGTCGCGGAAGATCAAGCCGACGATGCTGACGACGGACCTCTCGCTGCGGTTCGATCCCATCTACGAGAAGATCTCGCGCCGGTTCCTCGAAGACCCGCAGGCCTTCGCGGAGGCCTTCGCCCGCGCCTGGTTCAAGCTGACCCATCGCGACCTCGGCCCGCGCTCGCGCTACCTCGGCCCGGAGGCGCCGAAGGAGGTGCTGATCTGGCAGGACCCGATCCCGGCCGTCGATCATCCGCTGATCGACGAGGCGGACGCGGCCACCCTCAAGGCCAAGATCCTGGAGTCGGGGCTCACCGTCTCCGAGCTGGTCGGGACCGCCTGGGCGTCCGCGTCCACCTTCCGGGGCGGCGACAAGCGCGGCGGCGCCAATGGCGCACGCATCCGCCTCGCCCCTCAGAAGGACTGGGAGGTCAACCAGCCCGAGCAGCTCGCCAGGGTTCTGGGCGTGCTCGAGGGCGTGAAGGCGGAGTTCGACGCGCATGCGAGCGGCGGCAAGAAGGTCTCGATCGCCGACCTGATCGTGCTGGCCGGAAACGCCGGCGTCGAGAAGGCCGCCAAGGCCGCCGGCCATTCCGTGACCGTGCCGTTCTCCCCGGGCCGCGCCGACGCGGAGCAGGAGGACACCGACGTCGACAGCTTCCAGTGGCTGGAGCCGGAGCTCGACGGCTTCCGCAACTACGAGAGCGCCGGGACGCAGCGCGCTGAGGTGGCGTTGATCGACAAGGCGCAGCTGCTCACCCTGACCGCGCCGGAACTGACGGTGCTGTTCGGCGGCCTGCGCGCCATCAACATCAATGTCGGCGGCTCGACCGAGGGCGTCCTCACCAAGACGCCGGGCGCGCTCACCGGCGAGGTGTTCGTCAACCTGCTCTCGATGGACACCAAGTGGAAGGCGACCGACGACTCGAAGCGGAAGTTCGACGGCTTCGACCGCAAGACCGGCGAGAAGACCTGGACAGCCACCCGCGCCGACCTCGTCTTCGGCTCGAACTCCATCCTGCGCGCGCTGGCCGAGGTGTACGCCTCGTCCGACGCCAAGGAGAAGTTCGTGAAGGACTTCGTCGCGGCCTGGACCAAGGTGATGAACCTCGACCGGTTCGACCTCGCGGCCTGAACGGCTGACCGACGCCCCGGCCGCCGCGTTCGCGCGGCGGCCGGCAAATTCCGCCTGCGGCTGCCTCCGATTTCGAACTGGCGAGCGATGGCAAAGTTTGTCATCCTGTCGGCAGGAGGGCTGAGCCCATGGCGACGATGAACGTGTCCTTGCCGGATCCGATGAAGGACTGGGTGGAGGATCAGACGAAGACGGGCCGCTACGGGAACGCCAGCGACTACGTTCGCGACCTCATCCGCCGCGACCAGGAGAAGCAGGACTGGATCGCTCGGATGCGGGCCGCGATCCAGGAAGCCCTCGACAGCGGCATAAGCGACCGGAGCATGGCCGACATCCGCGCCGACGCGCGCGCCAAGCTCGGCCTGCCGGTTGATGAGCTATAGGCTCAGCAAGAAGGCGGACCAGGACCTCTTCGAAATCTATGTCTTCGGCGTGGAGCGCTTCGGACCGGCCCAGGCAGACAGGAATCATCTGGGGCTGATGGCGGCCTTTGACCTGCTTGCCGGCTTCCCTTGGCTCGGCCGGCGGATCGACGACGTCGACGGCCTCACCCGTCTTCATACCCATGCCGCGCATGCGATCCTGTATCGCGTCGACGCCGGCGAAGTGGTGATCCTGCGCGTGCTTCACGGCGCGCAGGCCCGTGACCCGGAGTTTTAGCTCGGGCTCGCCTTCCGCGCTCATGATCGCCGCCCGCTCTTGTCCGGCAGACTTGAATGTATCCTCGCCCGACCGACCTTCATGTCTTCCCCGTCGGTTAAACCCCGCGCCCGACCGTGCTAAGCGGGCCGTCCGGGATTCGTCCGTCCAGCCCCCACGAGGATCCATGCCGCGTCTCGACGTCGACATCGACTATCTCGCCGAGCAGCTCAGGGGGCTGCTGAAAATTCCGAGCCCGACCGGCTTCACGGACACCATCACCCATGCCGTCGTCGACGAACTGGTGCGCCTCGGCGTCGAGCCGGAGGTCACGCGCCGCGGCGCGATCCGGGCGAAGCTCAAGGGCCGCGTGAAGGACCCCTCGCGCGCGCTGATCGCCCATCTCGACACGCTCGGCGCGCAGGTGAAGCTCCTGAAGCCGAACGGCCGGCTCGAGATCGTGCCGATCGGCAACTGGTCGGCGCGCTTCGCCGAAGGCGCCCGCGTCACGATCTTCACCGAGCAGGGCGCTTATCGCGGCTCGATCCTGCCGCTGAAAGCCTCCGGGCACACGTTCAACGATGAGGTCGATTCCCAGCCGACCGGATGGCGCCACGTCGAGGTGCGGGTCGACGCGCTGGTGCGGGACGTCCACGACCTGCAGCGCCTGGGCTTTCACGTCGGCGACGTGGTCGCGATCGACACGCAGGCCGAGTTCCTCGAGAACGGTTTCATCGTCTCGCGCCACCTAGACGACAAGGCGGGCGTCGCGATCCTGCTCGCCGCTCTGAAGGCGGTCGTGGAGTCGGGCGAGAAGCCGCCGGTCGACACCTGGTTCGTGCTGTCGATCGCGGAGGAGGTGGGCGTCGGCGCCGCCGCGGTGCTTCCGCACGACGTCGCCGCGATGGTCACGATCGACAACGGGACCACGGCGCCTGGCCAGGCCTCGGACGAGTTCGGCGTGACGATCGCGATGGCCGACCAGACCGGGCCGTTCGACTACCACCTCACCCACGAGTTGATCCGGCTCGCGCGCGAGAACGACATCCGGCACCAGCGCGACGTGTTCCGCTACTACCGCTCGGATTCGGCTTCCGCGATCGAGGCGGGGGCGGACGTGCGCACGGCCCTCGCGACCTTCGGCGTCGACGCCAGCCACGGCTACGAGCGCATCCACATGCATGCGCTGCGTTCGCTCGCTGAATTGATGACCGCGTGGGTGACCAGCGGCATCGAGATCAAGCGCGACGCCAAGCCGCTTGGTACGATCGAAGGGTTCCCGCACCAGCCGACCGCGCCGGCCGAGCCCGACATCGAGCCGAGCGAGGAGCTTCCGGCCCGCAACGACTGATTATTTGACCGCCATCACCTGGATGTAGGCTGGCCCGAGGATCACGATGAAGATCACGGGCAGGAAGAACAGGATCATCGGCACGGTCAGCTTCGGAGGCAGCGCCGCCGCCTTCTTCTCCGCTTCGGCCATGCGGGTGTCGCGGCTGTCCTGGCTGAGCACGCGAAGCGCCTGGGCGACCGGCGTGCCGTATTTGTCGGCCTGGATCAGCGCCGTGCCGACCGACTTCACGGCCTCGAGGCCTGTGCGCGCGCCCAAGTTCTCGTAGGCCTGCCGGCGGTCCTGCAGATAGGACATCTCGGCCATGGTGAGCGTCAGCTCCTCGGCGAGGGCGACGGACTGCGAGCCGATCTCGTCCGCGACCTTTCGGAACGCCGCCTCGATCGACATGCCGGATTCGACGCAGATCAGCATCAGGTCGAGCGCGTCCGGCCATGCTTGGGTGATCGACGTCTGGCGCTTCGAAGTCTGGTTCTTGAGGAAGAGTTCGGGCGCCTTGATGCCGACATAGGTCATGGCGACGACCGCGCCGACGGACAGGAGCGGTCCGAGGCCGAAGTCGTCGACGAGGAACAGATGCAGCAGCGACACGACGAGAAAGCCGATCGGCGCGACCAGCCGGAAGAACAGGAAGGTGGTCATAGCGCCGGGGCCGCGGTAGCCCGCGGTCTGCAGCCGCTCCTTGGCGTCGCCGGTGCCGAGGTGCTTGGCCAGGTTGAGCCGGCTGACGATGTTCTGCATATAGGCCTTCGGCTCGAGCTTCAGGGCCTTGCGGTCGCCGCGGGCGAGACGCTCGCGCTCGCGGGCGCGGATGCGGGACCGCTCCGTCGCGACCGATTTCATGCGCTTCTGCAGCTGGTCGCCGGCAAGCAGCGGCATGGCGAGCGTCAGCACCGTCGCGATGGCGGCGATCGCCGCCAGCAGCGAGGCCATCGTCTTCGGATCGTTGACGGCGAAGAAGATGCTGTTGAGCACGGTCGGGGTCGCCTTGGCGGTTCAGTACTTGAAGTTGATCATCTTCTTCATCACCAGCACGCCGGTGAGCATCCAGAGCGCCGATCCGACGAGCATGACGCGGCCGACGTCGGTGGAGAACAGCAGGCCCATATAGCTCGGGCTCGTCACGGAGATGATTCCGATGGTGATGAGCGGCAGCGCGCCGATGATCGAGGCGGAGGCCTTCGCCTCCATCGAGAGCGCGGCGATCTTCTGCTTGATCTTCTTGCGGTCGCGCAGGACCCGCGCGAGGTTTCCAAGCACGTCGGACAGGCTGCCGCCGGCCTTCGCCTGGATCGAGATCACGATACCGAAGAAGTTCGCCTCGGGCACCGGCATGCGCTCGTAGAGCTTGCCGACAGCGTCCGGCAACGGAATGCCGATGGCCTGCTCCTCCACGATCTTGCGGAACTCGGACTTGACCGGCTCCTGCGCCTCGCTGGCGACGATCCGCATGCAGTCGCCGAGCGGCAGGCCCGACTTGAGGCCCCGCAGAATGACCTCGACGCCGTCCGGCAGGAACTGCAGGAACCGGGAGATGCGGCGCTTGCGCAGGTGCCCGAGCAACCAGCGGGGCAGGCCGAGACCGCCGACGAAGGCGGCCGCGCCGGCGATGCGCATGTCGCCCGTACCGATGAAGACCCCCACGCCGAACGCCGCGGCGACGATCGCGCTGAGGATGTAGAAGCGCTCGACGCCCCAATCGAGGCCGGCCTGAGCGAGGCGCATCTGGAGCGATGGCCGGTTGATCCGCCTCTGGCGTTCGTCGAGCGCCTTCAGGCTGTCCGCGACCTGTCCGCGGCGCAGGCTCTCCGCGGCGGCCTGGGTCGCGGCGTGCCGCCGGTCGCCGCCGATCGCCTTCTGGCGCTTCTCCGCCCGGATGTCGCCGGACAGGTAGGGGTAGATCAGCGCATAGGCCGCCCCGCCCGCCGCGACGGTCGCGAGGAGAATGACGGGGAGCTTGCCGAGGTCCATCGCCGCGTCCCTCACGCCACCCGGGTCGTCGACGGCGTGTCGACGTCCATCGCGTCGATCGCTGCGGCGAGCCGGTTCTCCTCGCCGAAGTAGCGGGCGCGCTCCCAGAAGCGCGGACGCCCGATGCCGGTCGAGCGGTGGCGGCCGATCAGCCGCTTGTTCGAATCCTCGCCGAGGATGTCGTAGAGCATGATGTCCTGGGTGATGATCACGTCGCCTTCCATGCCCATCACCTCGGTGACGTGCGTGATGCGGCGCGAACCGTCGCGCAGGCGCGAGGCCTGGATGATGACGTCGACGGACGTGCAGACCATCTCACGAATGGTGCGCGAGGGCAGCGAGAAGCCGCCCATGGTGATCATGGATTCCAGACGGGACAGCGCCTCGCGCGGTGAGTTGGCATGGAGAGTGCCCATCGAGCCATCATGACCAGTGTTCATCGCCTGCAGCAGGTCGAACGCCTCCGGTCCGCGCACCTCGCCCACGATGATGCGCTCGGGACGCATGCGCAGGCAGTTCTTGACGAGGTCGCGCATGGTGACCTGGCCCTCGCCCTCGAGGTTCGGCGGCCGGGTCTCGAGACGCACCACATGCGGCTGCTGGAGCTGGAGCTCGGCGGCGTCCTCGCAGGTGATGATGCGCTCGTCCTCGTCGATGTAGCGCGTGAGGCAGTTGAGCAGCGTGGTCTTGCCCGAGCCGGTGCCGCCGGAGATGAGCACGTTGCAGCGCACGCGGCCGATGATCTTGAGCACCTCCGCGCCTTCCGGGCTGATCGAGCCGAAGCGGACGAGCTGGTCGAGGGTCAGCTTGTCCTTCTTGAACTTGCGGATGGTGAGCGTCGGCCCGTCGAGCGCGAGCGGCTGCACGATGACGTTGACGCGCGAGCCGTCCGGCAGACGCGCGTCGCAGATCGGCGAGCTTTCGTCGACGCGGCGGCCGACCTGGCTGACGATGCGCTGGCAGATGTTGAGCAGCTGGGAGTTGTCGCGGAAGCGGACCGAGGTGTTCTGAACCTTGCCCGACACTTCGATGTACGTCCGGTCGGCGCCGTTCACCATGATGTCGGCGATGTCGTCGCGTGCGAGCAGCGGCTCCAGCGGGCCATAGCCGAGCACGTCGTTGCAGATGTCCTCGAGCAGCTCCTCCTGCTCGGCGATCGACATCACGACGTTTCGAATCGCGATGATCTCGTTGACGATGTCGCGGATTTCCTCGCGCGCGCTCTCGACGTCCAGCCGGGCGAGCTGCGCGAGGTCGATCGCCTCGATCAGGGCGCCGAAGATGCGGCTCTTGGTCTGGAAGTAGTCGTCGCTGCGCTTGTAGTCCGGCGCCGGGGGAGGCGGGGGCGGCGGAGGCGCGACGGCGGCGGCCGGTTGCGGCGCGCTGGGCGCGTTGGCCGCCGGGGACGCGATCGGCGCCCCGAAGTCGCCGCTCGTCGAGGCGCTCCGCCCGAAACCGGCTCCCGCAGGCGCGATCGTCGATCCGCGTTTTCCGAACATCGAAACGCTCCGAACGCTACCGGACTCAGCCGGCCTTCTTCCAGGGGATGCGGGCCATCAGCGGCTCGAGCGGATTCTTCTTCGCCCGCTTGGCGTCGGACTTGCCGGTGAGACGCTTCGCGAGATCCAGAATGACGTCGTTCGTCTTGTGGGCGGGCGACGTCTCGGCCAGCATCTGGCCGTTGTTCGCGGCGGTCGCGAACAGCTGCGGGTCGAACGGGATCAGGGCCGCCGGCTCCACGCCGAGCGCCTTGGCGAACTCGCTCGGCTTGATCTCCGCCCGTTTCGGCATGCCGATCTGGTTGAGCACCAGTTTCGGCGCGCTGTCGTTCGGTCGCGCGCCCTTCAGGAGGTCGATCAGATTCTTGGCGTTGCGGAGATTGGCGAGATCCGGCGTCGCGACCAGCACGACCTCGTCCGCCGAGATCAGCATCCGCTTCGACCAGGCCGTCCAGACATGCGGGACGTCGAGCACCGCGCAGGGCACGTTGGCGCGCAGGATGTCGAGCAGCGGGTCGAAGACGTCCTCGTGGAAGTCATAGACCCGGTCGAGCGTCGCCGGCGCGGCGAGCAGGCTGAGCTGCTCGGCGCATTTGGAGAGCAGACGATCGACCACCGCGGCGTCGAGACGGTCCGGCGCGAACACCACTTCCGCGACGCCCTGCGGCGGATCCTGGTTGAAATTGAGCCCGGCCGTCCCGAAGGCGAGGTCCAGGTCGACCACGACGCTGTCGAGCTTGAGGGAGCGCGCCATGGCCCACGACGCGTTGTGCGCGATGGTGGAAGAGCCGACGCCGCCCTTGGCGCCGACGAAGGCGATGGTGCGGCCGACGGGATCGGCGCCGGGGGCGCGGAAGATCTCGGACAGCGAGCGCACGAAATCGACCACGCTGAGCGGCGGCACGAGATAGTCGCTGACGCCGAGCCGCATGAGCTCGCGATAGAGCAGCACGTCGTTGACCTGGCCGACGACGACCACCTTGGTGTCGGCGTCGCAGACCGAGGACAAGCGGTCGAGCGACTCCAGCAGACGCTCGCGATGGGCGTCGCCCTCGATGACGATGACGTTCGGGGTCGGCGCGGTCTTGTAGGCCTCCGAGGCGGCGAGGCCGCCGCCCATCTGGACCTTGACGTGGGCCTTCTCCATGCGGCGGTCGGTGGTCGCCCGCTCGATCAGGCGCGCGATCTCGGGCGTTTCGCAGAAGGCCTGGATCGAAACGCGGGGCAGCGGGGCGATCACCTCGCCCGGAGCCGCCGCCTGGTTGGCGAAGCCCGGAAACTGGTCGGTCGGCGTCATCAGTTGCCTCCTCCGACGCTGCTGACCTTGGCGTCTTGCTGACGATAGCTCGTGGTCGAATCCTCACCCTGGCGATACTTGTCGACCACGGTGGTGCGGCGCGCGGCGTAGTTCGGCGTCTCGCGCCGGGGCCGCGCCAGATCCTCCGGATCGGCGACCTGAGCCGCGAGATTCTGCTGGGTGGCGCAGCCGAAGTTCCAGTATTCGCGGTTCTCGCTCTCGCCGTACCAGTCGCCCCCGCCGTAGCCGATATCGTCCGGCCAGAGGCCGCACGGATGCGGGACGCCGGCCTTCAGCTTCACGAAGCCCAGCTTGATGACCGCGACGCTGTCGGCGCCGGCCGGGTAGCGCTGGCTGACGATCGTCGTCGACGGAACGCCGGCGGCGGCGAGCGTCGTGCGGACCGCGGGCGCCGCGAAGTCGCCTGCGCCGCCCGAGGGAACCATCATGCCCACCGGACCGCGGCCGGACTTGCGCCAGTCGGCGGCGAAGGCGCGGATGTCGTCGCGCTGACGATCGGTCAGGCCCTTGCCGCCGGCGCCGACCGGCAGATCGAGGCGCTCCGGACCCTCGGACAGCACGATCGGATGCCGCTGCGCGACCCTTTGGGGATAGCTGTCCTGGACGATGCGCTCTGCGTGGCAAGCCGCCAGGGCGAGGCCCGCGCCGAGCAGCAGCGCCGCCCGCGAGGCGCGAAGAAGGAACGGACGGGACAATGTCATCTCGGAGGACTCCGTGTTCGTCCGGGGCTCAGTCGACGATGAAGCCGCCGCCGCGGCGGCCGACCGTGTGCGGATCGATCTTTCCGGGGACGCCGTAGAGGCGGTTCAGCCGCCCGAGCAGTATCGCCGAAGGATCGGAAGGCTCGGCGAAGCCGTCGTCGGGGCTCGCGAGCTTCGCCGCGGCCACTGGCTTCGACAGGTACGGCGTCACGAAGATCGCGAGCTCGGTGTCGTTGCGCAGGTAGTCGTTCGAGCGGAACAGCGCGCCGAGCACCGGGATCTTCATGAGTCCCGGCCAGCCCGCCATGGCGCGCTTCGACTGCTGCTGGATGAGGCCGGCCATCACGACCGTGCCGCCCGAAGGCACCTCGATCGTCGAATCCGCGCGTCTCACCTGGAGCCCGGGTATGACCAGATTCCGGTCCGTAATGCCGTTCGCCGGATCGAGCTCGCTCACCTCGGTCGCGACCTTGAGGCTGATACGGCCGCTCGAAAGCACGACCGGCGTGAAGTTCAGCCCGACGCCGAAGTCCTTGAACTCGACGGAGCGCGTGCAGACGCTGGCTTCGCAACTTGCCGGGCCGGGGAACGGATACTGGCCGCCGGCGAGGAACTTCGCGCTTTCGCCGGAAATCGCCGTCAGGTTGGGCTCGGCCAGGGTCTTGACGATGCCGGTGCGTTCCATCGCCTGCAGCGTCGCGCCGAAATTGCCGCGGCTGAGGCCGATGGCGCCGTTGGGCGAGCTGTTGTTCGCGCCGAACGGGAAGTTCGACAGCGCGTTGCCGCTCAGCGCGCCGACGGCCGTGAGGCCGGCGATGTTCACGCCGTTGGCGCTGGTCGCGTAGTCGATGCCGAGCTGCTTGACGATCTCGCGCTTCATTTCGACGACCTTGACCTTGAGCAGGACCTGGTCCTGGCCTTCGATCTTGAGCGCGTTCACGACCTTCTTCGGGTCGGTCATGTAGCCGGCGGCGATGTCGATGGCGGTCTGCGCCTCCTGGGCCGACTTCACCGAGCCCGTCACCACGACGCCGTCGCCCACGCCTTCGACGCGGACCTTGCCGCCGTCGATGGAGCGCGCGATCGATGAGCGGATCGAGCCGACGTCGCGCGAGACGGCGACCTCGTAGGACATGATCTCGGCGCCGTCGGCGTCGAGGAACTTGACGTCGGTCTGCCCGGGCGCCGCGCCGATCAGATAGGCTTTGCGGGCGGACCGCACGACGGCGTTGGCGACCTGGGGATCGGCGACGAAGACCTCTTTGGCGTCCCGCGGCAGCGAGACGACGTAGGACTTGCCGATGCCGAGCTGGATGCGCGATCCGGCCTCGGCGTAGCCGCCCGAGGCGTAGCCGGCGTCCGACAGATAGCCGGGATCCGCGGCGAGGACCGCCTGCGGCGCGGCTATGGCGAGCGCGAGCGCGAGCGCCGAGACCAGGCCGGCGCGAACGCCGCGCGACAGCCGGCCGGCGACGGCGGTGCGAATGACCGAATGCATCGAGCGAGCCTTCATGGCGGTCGTCCGGCGGAGGAGGGAAGGCGGGGCGGAGCGGCGGGTCATTGGCCGCCCTGGCTTGCGACGCCGAAGCGCACGATGGTGACCGTGTTGTTGCCGCGGCGCGGATCTGCCGGCGCGGCGTTGGGATCGACCGCCGTCGGGCCGCTGTCGACCAGGGCGCGGAGCGCCAGCGAGATGACGCCCTGCTGGCGGCTCAGCGAGATCATTTCGGCCTGCTGAGGCGTGAGCTCCAGCGTCGCGGTCTTGCCGACCACAACCTTCTGGCCGTCCTTGTCCTCGACCATCTGGTCGATGGCCAGCACGCGGATGTTCTCGGACAAGGTCTGCGTGTAGGACTCGTCGCGGCCGGATCGGCCGGACTGTCTCCTGGTCAGGAGCACGTCGACGCGATCGTTCGGCAGGATAAAGCCGCCGGCGCCGGTCTCGGGCGAGATCTCGATGGAGATCGCCCGCATGCCGGCCGGCAGGATCGCCGCCATGTAGCCGGAGCCGTTGCCGCTCTTGATCAGCTTTTCAGGGCGGATCGGCTCGCCGGCCACGAAGGGCGACCGGGCGATCGAGCCCGCGGTCTTCTCGATCGCGTCAGGGCTCGCGCTCTTCTGCAGGTAGGCGGCGCTCGCGGCCTCCATCGGCCATGCCTGCCAGCGCAGGTCTTCCGCGCGGACCGAACCGCCGAGCGCGATGTCATGGGCCGCCACGAGAACCTCGACCGTTGGCAACGGCTTCTCGGAGACCGGGGCGGGGGACTGCTCGGGCTGCTCGCCGGAGCCGCCGGCGAAATAGGCCGCTCCCGCGCCCGCGGCGAGCGCTATGCCCAGAACTGCCAGACGCGCGGCTTTCATGAGATCCCCCGACTGACGGGGCCCCGCGCAGATTCCGGGCCCCACTCACAGCCCTTAGGGGATCATGCAAAAGTCAATTCATGGTTAACGAGACGTCGCCAAGTCTTTATGAAGAATTGACGGTTTCGCGATCAATGCGCGGGCGTCAGGACAGTCCCGCGAACCAGCTGGTGTCCGTCCACAGCGTCAGCGCGCCGGCCGAAAGCGCGATCCCGTAGGGAACGCCGGACCGGGCGTCGTGCAGCCTCGCGATCCAGTCCACGCCGGTCAGGCGCGCGGGCAACGGGTTCGAGCGGGCCCAGAGCACGGCGAGGGTCAGGCCGCCGCCGAGAAAACCGAACAGAACGATCCAGGCCAGCAAAGGCTCGAAACCGAGCCAGAGCGCGAGCGCGGCGGCGAGCTTGGCGTCCCCGCCGCCGATCCAGCCAGGCGCGAACAGGGCGACGCCGAGCGCGAGCACGGCGAGACCGGCCCCGATATGCGTGGCGAAGTCCTGAAGCGACATGCCCGAGAGCGGCGCGGCGACCGCGAAGGCCGCGAGCAGCGCGAGCACGAGCCGGTTGGGGATCGTCATCGTCATCAGGTCGGAGACCGCCGCGACGACGACGAGCGCCGGAACGATCACCACGACGAAGATCTCGAGCATCTCGGCGGGCTCCCTGGCGGCTCGGCGGCGCGACGTCCGCCGGTCTAGACCGGCGCTCGCTAAGAAACCGCAAACGGCGCGGCTGCGCTCACCTGAGATTGCCGTTGATCTTGGTGAAAGAGTTGTTGAGGCTCGTGCCCACGCCGCGCACGATCGTGACGATCGCGATGGCTATGCCGACGGCGATAAGGCCATATTCGATGGCGGTCGCGCCGGACTCGTCGGCGGCGAAGCGCTTGAGGACGTTCATCGTCGTTCTCCGATCTGCGCGTCTTCGTCGCCCGGTCGGATCCTCGAAGCGAACCTCGAGCATGCTGTTTCCGGCCGTCGCCGGATCCGCCTTCGAGGCGGATCCGGCGCGCGGTCGCTTCAGTTTCGGGCCAGGAGGCGCGATTTACTGAAGGTTGCCGTTGACCTTGGTGAAGGCGCTGTTGAGGCTCGTGCCGATGCCGCGCACAACGGTGATGATGGCGATGGAAATGCCGACGGCGATCAGGCCGTACTCGATGGCGGTCGCGCCGGACTCGTTGGCGACGAAGCGCTTGATCATGCTCATGACGGAACTCCTGGTTCACGGAATTGGCGACAGCTGCTTCCCGTGTCCTGTGTCATCGTCGGCGCACCGGGAACGTGCCCAACATAGCCAAGCCCTGTTGCGATTAGGTTAATGTGATAAGCAACACGCGCTCAACACGTTGTCTCGACTTTTACGGTTAAAGTAAGATTTCGAGGATCATCTTGATTAATTTAAGTTAACTATCGCGATATCGGCGTTATTCACATGGCGGATACGCCAAGAACGCCAGAACTCGCCGTCGGACGGAGCGCGCGCGGCAAGGCGGGTCGAGGCGCGCCGCCGCTCCAGGCGCTTTGTCGACATTGGTTTAGCGATTCATTCACCCAATTGGGCTTTGCTGGGATCACCGAACGTCTGGGATCGACCTTCATGGCCAGCTCTACTTTCCCTCGGCTCGTCATCGCCGGCGTCATGTCCGTATTTGTACTTACGGGCGCGGCGCAGGCCATCGACAGTTCTCTGGATGTCGTCGTCGACCGGGCGAGCGTGGTGCGCGCGCCGGACAACACGGCCACGATCATCATCGGCAACCCGCTGATCGCCGACGCGGTCACGCAGAAGAACGGGGTGATGGTCGTCACCGGCAAGAGCTTCGGGTCGACCAACATCATGCTGCTCGACGCGACCGGCGCCGTGCTGAGCGAGACCGTCGTCAATGTGCGCCGGGCCCCCGAAGGCCTGGTGGTGCAGCGCGGGACGAAGCGCGAGAGCTACGCCTGCGCGCCGCGCTGCGAGCCCGTTCTCGCGATCGGCGACAACAACGAGACGTTCGGCCAGACCGCCGGCCAGATCCAGCAGCGCGCGAGCATGTCCACCGCGCGTCCAGAGTGATCCCGCTGGAATAACCGGGGCGCAGCGAGCGAGGGCTCCCTGCCGATCGGCCGTTGCGTCGCGTCTATCCTGCGGGTGACGCTCCGTTAAGACTTCGGGCTCACCCTTTCTCCCGCGCGCCGCGCGAACCGGCGGAGCGCGGGAGAAAGCGAGCCATGCCGACGGCTTTCATTCCAAATCTTCCGGGCCCGGCGCGGTCGCGGGCCGCCGCGATCACCGCCACGGTCTTGCCCGTCGCGGCTCTCGCCTTCGCCTGCCTCGACGGCGCGCTGGTCTACGCGGCCGGTCTGCTGCTTTGGGCCTTCGGAGCGCGCTGAACGCAGGCTGCGCCTCGCTCGAAACGTCGCCGCCTCGACGAGCGAAGCGCGGGCGACGTACGAAACTTCTCTCCTTTGAAAATCCTCATACCTTCGTCGCGAGACGCGGCCGGGCGGCGTCGTTTCGGTTGATGATCCTGCCTCGGCGCCGCAAAACCACGCCCGCGCCGGCCGCCTTCGGCCGCGCCGCCGAGTAACGCTTTCCGCGGAGCCGTTTCCCATGCCGACCGACATCGAGATCGCCCGCGCCGCGACGCTCAAGCCCATCGCCGAGATCGCCGCCAAGATCGGCGTGCCCGAGGACGCCCTGCACCTCCATGGCAAGCATATCGCCAAGGTCGACGACCGCTTCATCGCCGAACTGCCGAAGAAGCCGGACGCCAAGCTCGTGCTCGTCACCGCCATCAGCCCGACGCCGGCCGGCGAGGGCAAGACCACGACCACCGTCGGCCTCGGCGACGCGCTGAACTTGATCGGCGAGAAGGCGGTGATGTGCCTGCGCGAGCCCTCGCTCGGCCCGGTCTTCGGCGTCAAGGGCGGCGCCGCCGGCGGCGGCAAGGCGCAGGTCATCCCGATGGAGCAGATTAACCTGCACTTCACGGGCGATTTTCACGCCATCACCTCGGCGAACAACCTGCTCGCGGCGCTGGTCGACAACTCGCTCTACTGGGGCAATCCGCTCAACATCGATCCGCGCCGCATCGTGTTCCGGCGCGTGCTCGACATGAACGACCGCACGCTGCGCTCGATCATCTCCGGCGTCGGCGCGCCGACCAACGGATACACCCGCGAGGCCGGCTTCGACATCACCGTCGCCTCCGAGATCATGGCGATCTTCTGCCTCGCGAAGGACCTGAAGGACCTCGAGGAGCGGATCGGCCGCATCGTCGTCGCCTACACGCCCGACAGGAAGCCGATCACCGCCAAGGACGTCGACGCGCAGGGCTCGCTCGGCGTGCTGCTGCGCGACGCGCTGCGCCCGAACATCGTGCAGTCGATCGAGGGCTCGCCGGTGTTCATCCACGGCGGCCCCTTCGCGAACATCGCCCATGGCTGCAATTCGGTGATCGCCACCACGACGGGCCTGAAGCTCGCCGACTGGACAGTGACCGAGGCCGGCTTCGGCGCGGATCTTGGCGCCGAGAAGTTCATGGACATCAAGTGCCGCTACGCGGGCCTCGCGCCCGACGTGGTGGTGATCGTCGCAACCGTCCGCGCGCTCAAGATGCATGGCGGCATGGCCAAGAACGACCTGAAGAACGAGAACGTGGAGGCGCTGAAGGCCGGCCTCGTCAATCTCGGCCGCCATATCGAGAACGTGAAGAAGTTCGGCGTGCCGGCGGTGGTCGCGATCAACCACTTCGTCGCCGACACCGACGCCGAGATCGAGGCGCTGCAGAAGGCCTGCCGCGAGGACTTCGGCGTCGAGGCGGTGATCTGCAAGCATTGGGCGGACGGCGCGAAGGGCGCCGAAGCTTTGGCCCGCACGGTCGTCAAGACCGCGGGGGAGCAGAAGGCCGACTTCAAGGTCCTTTACCCGGACGAGATGCCGCTGTTCGAGAAGGTCGAGACCATCGCCAAGGAGCTCTACCGCGCCGACAAGGTGCAGGCCTCCGCGGCGATCCGGAAGCAGCTCAAGGAATGGGAGGACGCCGGCTACGGCAAGTTCCCGGTCTGCATCGCGAAGACCCAGAACTCCTTCTCGGCGGACCCGACCGCCTATGGAGCGCCGACCGGGCACATCCTGCCGATCCGCGAGGTGCGGCTGTCGGCCGGCGCCGGGTTTATCGTGGTCGTCTGCGGGGAGATCATGACCATGCCCGGCCTGCCCAAGACGCCGGCCTCGGCCAACATCAGGCTGCTCGAGGACGGCACCATCGACGGCATCGCCTGACGGGGGCGCATACGTAGTCCTCCGGATCGTCGAGACCGAAGGGCTGCGCTACGTTCTTACCTGCCGGGGCTTGGGGAGCTCTGGCGCAATCTTCGCCGGTCGGGGGGCTGGCGACACGGGCGGCGGCGTCGGGGGGCGCCAGCCGCCCGTATCATTTCCGAGCCATGCCTCGCCTGATCCCATCCAAGCGTGATGCCTTCAGCTTGAATCGCTACGTCATCGCCGGGCGTGACCGGCGATCCATTGGGCGCGGACGCGCCAGCGAAGTCGGATGTTTCCGACTTCGCCAACTTGGTGGGGAACTCGGAAACATGCGAGTTCCCGACGATGGATACCTGGTCAAGTCCGGGCATGACGAGGTGATCGAATCCAACATCATCCCGCGCTGGCTCACGGGTCTTCCAGCGCTCCTACTGCGCCGGTCCGAGCTCCGCCGCCTTCGGCTTGCGCGCCGCGACGAACACGCCCGTCAGAACCAGCGCGAAGCCCACCGCATGAAACAGCTGCGGCCGCTCCCCAAGGAACAGGATCGCGAGCGCCGCCCCGAACACCGGCATCAGATGGAAGAACGGGCCGGCGCGGTTCGCGCCGATCAGCTCGACGCCGCGGATGAAGAACAGATAGGCGAGCGTCGAGGGAAACACGACGACGTAGATCAGGGTGAGCACGGTCGTCAGGTCGAGCGTCATGTGCCGGCCGAAGGCGAGCTCGGCGAGGAAGGCCGGCGTCATCATCGCGGCGCCGAGGCCGACGGTGAAGGCGAGGAACGACAGCCAGTGCAGCGCGGGCTTCAGCCGGAGCAGCGCCGAATAGAAGGCGTAGATCACCATCGCCGCGAACATCCACACATCGCCGACGTTGAAGCGCAGGCCGGCGAGCGCGGCGGGATCGCCGCGCGTCAGGATGGTCGCGACGCCCGCCATCGAGACGACCACGCCGACCGCCTGCGCGGGCGTGACGAAGTCGCGGAACAGGACGAGCGACCACACTGCGATCAGCAGCGGCCCGGTCGACTGGATCAGGAGCCCGTTGAGCGCCTCGGTGTATTGCAGACCCCAATAGGCCATCGTGTTGTAGGTCGCGACGCCTGTCAGCGCCATCACGGAGAGGCGGCCGAGATTGGCCCGGATGATCGGCCATTCCCGCCGGATATGCGGCCAGGCGAAGCCGATCAGAAGGACGAAGGAGCCGGCCCAGCGCGTCCAGGCGAGGCCGACCGGCGGCACCTTTCCGGCGACGAAGCGGCCGAGAACTATGTTCCCGGCCCAGAACAGCGATGTCAGCGAGAGCAGCACATAGGGCCGGTCGTAGAGCTGGCGGCCCAGCCGTGCGAGGCGCGTCGTCATGGCGGACCGCCTGGCGCGATGCGGATCGGGCGCGCGCTATGGCAGGTCCTTTGCGCCAGGGTCAACATGCGGAGGCGCAAGTCCGCCGGGCGAAGGCTGCAGGGGATGCGGCGCCGAACCCCGGGTGACACGCGGGCGTCGAGCGCCTACGCATGACATCGAAGTTCCGCCAGTCGGCGACACAGCCGAAGAGCGGCGTCGCGTTCGGGGCGTTTTTGGGGGCAGCATGACGCGCGAGTTCTTCGAGCTGCTCGACCTGTGGCGGCGGCAGGCCCTGCTCGCGGGCGGCTTCGCCGCTCTCGCGCCCTCGGCCGGCTTCGTGATGGCGACGCGGCTGACGGACATGGCGACGACCGCCGCCCGCCCGACTCCGGACAGCCTGCGGGAAGCGCACCGCATGGTGAGCGAGAAGCTGTCGGCGGCCGCAGAGGGCGGCGTCGCGGCGAGCCGCGCGCTGACCGCGCTCGCCGGGGCCGCCGGTCCCGTCGCCGCCGCTCACGTGATGATCGACGCAGGCGAGGCCGCTCTGAAGCCCGCCGCGCGCGCGCTCCGCGCCAATGAAAGGCGCTTCTCGCGCCGCTGACCGCGATCGCGAAGCAGGCGCAGACGGGGTATCCTGGCACTGACTTTTTCGTGCCTCGCGGGGCCGTCTGTCGTCATCCCGGCGTCGTGGAGCGGCCTCCGGGGCGCGCTTGACAGCCTCCGGCAAAGCTCTGATAGACGAACCGAGCCCCCAAGCAACGTCGCCCGCCCGGCTCCTGTTCGGGCCATTGTCCCGGAGCACGGGTGAATGATCGGTTTTGAGTTGACGGCCCTTGAAGCGAAGGGGGGATCGCCGGAAGCGGCGATCGGCGCCGCCGTCGACGCTCTCATTGCGGGAATGCGGTCGCGCTCATGACGAAACAGACCGGACTTGCGATCGTCGGACGGGCCTGTCGCCTTCCGGGCGCGAACGACGTCGAATCCTTCTGGAAGCTGTTGGAAGAGGGCCGCTGCGCGGTCACCGAAATCGGTGAAGACCGTTGGTCTCACGCGCGCTATCTGCATCCGCGCAAGGGCGAGCCCGGCAAGAGCTACACATTCGCGGCGGGCGTTCTCGACGACGTCTGGGGCTTCGATCCGGCCGCTTTCGGCGTCTCGCCGCGCGAGGCCGAGCAGATGGACCCGCAGCAGCGCCTCGCGCTGAAGTTGGTTTGGGAAGCGCTCGAGGACGCCGGCATTCCGCCGTCGTCGATCGCCGGATCCGAGACCGGCGTGTATGTCGGCGCGTCGTCGCTCGACTACGGCAACCGGATCATTTTCGATCCGTCGTCGGCCGACGCCTATTTCGCGACCGGAAATACTCTGTCCATCGTATCAAATCGTATTTCGTACATTTACGATTTTCATGGTCCGAGCTTCACCGTCGACACCGCCTGCTCGTCGTCGCTCGTCGCGCTCAACGAGGCGGTCGCCGCGATCCGCTCCGGCCGCATCGAGCGCGCCGTCGTGGTCGGCGTGTCGGTGCTCGCAAGCCCGTTCCCGTTCATCTCCTTCGCCCAGGCGACGATGCTGTCGCCGCGCGGCCGCTGCCACGCCTTCGACGCCTCCGGCGACGGCTATGTCCGCTCGGAGGGCGGCGTCGCCATCGTGATCGAGCGGGCGGATCTCGCCCGCGCCGCGCGCCGTCCGATGCGCGCCATGATCGCGGCCTCGGGCGTCAATTCCGACGGCCGCACGGTCGGGATGTCGCTCCCGTCGCCCGAGGCGCAGCTCAGCCTGCTCGAGCGCGTTTATGTCGACGCCGGCGTCGATCCCGACAGCCTCGCCTTCATCGAGGCGCACGGCACCGGCACGCGCGTCGGCGATCCGGCCGAGGCCAACGCCATTGGCGCCGCCATCAAGAACCGCACGGTCGGCCCGCTGCCGATCGGCTCGGTGAAGACCAATGTCGGCCATCTCGAGCCGGCCTCCGGCCTCGTCGGCCTCTTGAAGGCGGACCTGTCGCTCGAGCGCGACCTGTTCCCGGCGAGCCTGCACGTCACCGAACTCAACCCGGACATCCCGTTCGACGACCTCAAGCTGCACGTCGCCACCAGGGCGGTGAAGCTGCCGCGCGGCGCAAGCCAGCGCTACGCCGGCGTCAACTCCTTCGGTTTCGGCGGCACCAACGCCCACGTCATCCTGTGCGACCCGACGCCCGAGGACCGCGCCGGCCGCGCCGCGCCGCGCGTCGTCGAGGCGGACGGCCGCACGCCTGTGCTCGCTCTCTCGGCCCGCTCGCAGGAGGCGCTGACCGCGCTCGCCGCCTCCTACGCCAAGACGCTGGAGGGCCGCGACGCGGCTTCCGCGCGCCATGTCGCGACGAGCGTCGCCGCGACCCGCGACCTGCTTCCGCGCCGTCTGGTGCTCGAGAGCGACGACGCCTCCACCTGGGGCGCGACGCTGGCCGCCATCGCCTCGGGCGGCGAAGCCCCGGGCGCCGCGATCGAGCAGGCCGTCGGCCGCGACGCTCCGGTCGCCTTCGCCTTCTCCGGCAACGGCTCGCAGTGGGCGGGCATGGGGCGCAAGCTCCACCAGAGCAATCCGGCGTTCCGCGACAAGGTCGCCGAGATCGACGCGCACTTCACCAAGATCGCGCCCTGGTCGATCGCCGATGCGATGTTCGCCGACGACCTGCCCGAGCGCCTGAAGCGCGCCGAGTTCGCCCAGCCGCTACTGTTCGCCGTCCAGACCGGCATGGTCGCCGCGCTCGCCGCGGCAGGCGTCACGCCCGACTTCGTGCTCGGCCATTCGGTCGGCGAGGTCGCGGCGGCGGTCGCGTCGGGCGCGCTGTCGCTGCGCCAGGGCGTCGAGGTGATCCACTCGCGCTCGGTCCATCAGGAGATCGCCTGGAAGGCGGGCTCGATGGCCGCCGTGCTGCAGTCCGCCGAGGAGACCGAGAAGCTGCTCAAGGAGGGCGGCTTCAATGGCGTCGAGATCGCCGCGGTCAACAGCGAGCGCTCGATCACCGTCTCGGGCCCCGAGGACGAGATCAAGGCGCTCGCCAAGTTCGCGCGGACAAAGCGCGTTCCGGTGCGGGTCCTCGACATCGAATATCCGTTCCACACCGGCCTGATCGACGGCGTGCGCGAGCCGCTGATGCAGGACCTCAAGGGCCTCAAGCCGCGCCCGACCGAGCGGACCTTCGTCTCCAGCGTCACCGGCGAGATCGCCGAGGGCGCGGAGCTCGGCGCCGACTACTGGTGGGCGAACGTCCGCCAGCCTGTCGCCTTCGCGCCGGCCGCTGCGGCCGCGATCAAGGCCGGCGCCCGCGTGTTCGTCGAGATCGGCCCGCGTCCGGTCCTGCAGACCTATCTCACCGACGGACTGTCGAGCGCCGAGGTCACCGGCGCCGTCATCTCCTGCGACGACCATGGCGCGGCCGAGCACGACGCGATCCGCCGCACGCTCGCGCGGGTCGTCGCCAAGGGCGGCAAAGTCGACCGGGAGGCGGCCTTCGGCAAGCTCACCGGCCCGGCCGTCCGCCTGCCGACCTATCCCTGGCAGGAGTCGAGGTTCGCCGTCGGCCCGACGAACGAGCAGCAGTCCTTCTACCGCGGCTATGACGTGCATCCGCTGATCGGCGCGCGGCTTCGCGCCGATTCCGATGAGTGGACCATCCATCTCGACCCGGCGCTGTCGCCGCTGATCGCCGACCACAAGGTCGGCGGCCGCGTGGTCGTGCCGGGCGCGGCGCTCGCCGAGATGGCGCTCGCCGCCGCCCGCGGCTGGCTCCGCCAAGACATGGTCGAGCTCGCGGATTTCGAGATCCCGCATGCGCTGACGCTCGATCCCGACGCGCTCACCGAGATCAAGACCCGCGTCTCGGCCGAGAGCCGCACGGTCGAGATCCTCAGCCGGCCGCGCCTTCGCGACGAGGGCTGGGTCGTCCACGCCATCGGGCGCATCTCGCCGGCCCCGACCACCCAGGTCTTCGTTCCGGCCGCGGGCGAGGGCGAGCCGGAGGTGTTCGAGGGCAAGGCGCTCTACGCCCGGACGCTCGATCACGGCCTCGACTTCGGCCCGGCGTTCCAGTGCGTCGCCGAGGTGAAGCGCTATGGCCACGCGCGCCTGTCGGTGCGGCTAAAGCCGGTTGACGAGCGCAAGGGCGCGCGCGACGAGCGCTTCGGCCTCCACCCGGCCGACTTCGACGCCTGCTTCCACTCGCTGATCACGCTGTTCGGCGAGCACGGCGACCGGCCGGACGTTACCTATCTGCCGATGCGCTTCGGCCAGCTCAGGCTTTACAAGCCCGGCCAGCAGCTGATCGGCGCCGAGGTGGTGATCCGCCGCTTCAGCCCGCGCTCGATCGACGCCACCTTCACCTTCCTCGACGCCGACGGCGGCGTGGTGGCGGAGCTCGCCGACGCGCGCTTTCGCGCCGTCACGCTCGCCCGCCGCACCCCGCTGGACCGGCTCGCCTATCACGTCGCCCCGGCGCTGGTCGCGCCGGCCTTCGACGCGGCCGAGCCGAGCAAGACGGCCGATCTCGCGGGCCGCGCCGGGGCGCTCGGCCTGGTCGGCTCCGACGCGGACGAGCGCCCGGAGGCCGACCTCCTGCTCGAAGCCTATGCGGTCGCCGCAGCGCATCAGACGCTGGCGAAGCTGTTCGGCCGCAAGCGCGAGGGATCGACGGCCCAGCTCGTGAAGAAGGGCAAGCTTGCGGAGGGCTCGCTGCCGCTCGCGAACCGTCTGCTCTCGATTCTCGAGGAGCGCGGTCACGCCAGCCTCGATGGCGAGACATGGACGCTCGTTCCGAGCACTGGCCTGCCGACGACCGACGTCATCGTCCGCACCGTGCTCGCAGATCACCCGGAGCGCGGCGCGGAGGTCGTGCTCGCGTCGCGGGCCGCGTCGCTGCTGCCGACCATCCTGAAGGACGGCCCGCGCGCCAAGGTGTACGGCTCGTCGACGATCGCGCACGCCGGCGGCGGCGCGCCGCTGACCGCCCGCGCCGCCGAGGCGCTGGCCGCGCTCGCGGCGGATTACGTGGCCGCGGCGCCCGCCGACCGCCCGATCCGCATCCTCGAGATCGCGGCAGGTTCCGGCGGCCTGACGCGCGCCCTTTCGCGTCTGGCGGACGACCCGCGCATCACGCTGACCGTCACCGATCCGGACGCGACGGCCGCGGAGCGGCTGCGCTTCGCCTTCGCGAGCCTTCCGAACGTCAAGGTCGAGCAGTTCGACCCGGCCTCGGAGGCCAGCGGCGAGGAGGTCGATCTCATCCTCGGTTCGCTCGCCTGGGGCGCCTCGACGGCGAGCCCGGAGGCGGTGCGGCGCCTGGCGACCCGTCTTGCCGACGGCGGCAGGCTCGCGGTCGCGGCGCTCGCGCCGACGCCGTTCCTCGACGTCGTGTTCGGCCTGCAGGACGGCTGGTTCTCGCGCTCGGCCTCGGCCGAGTTCCCGATCGGCGACGCCCGGTCCGCCGAGGACTGGATCGCCGACCTCGCGGACGCGCGCCTGATCGAGCCGCTCGTCGCGCCGCTCGCCGGCGCGGAATCCCCGACCAACCTCGTCATCGCCTCCAAGCGCCGTTCCGCCGCTTCCGAGGCGATCCTGGCTCCGGTCGAGACGCCTGTCGTGATCGTCGGCGAGACGGCCGAAAGCCCGCTCGCCAAGGCGCTCGCCGCCGCGCTCGAAGGCGCCGGCCGCAAGGTCGCCGTCCGGGCCGACGCCTTCGCGGCGCAGGCGAAGCCCAAGGGCAAGACGAATGGTCACGCCAACGGCGCCGGCCATGCCGCCGGCGACTGGGGCGCCGTGATCGATCTCGGCCTCGCGCCCGCGCCGAAGAACGCGAGCGAAGCGACGGCCGACATCGTCGTCGCGCTGGACGCTGACGAAACGCCGGGTTCGGTCGCCGTGACCGAGCGGGCGGGTCGTCTGCTCGGGCTGACGCGCGCGGCGCAAGCCGCCGGCGCGCGGCTCTGGGTCGTCGCTCCGGGCGGTCTCGCGGGCGCGCTCGGCCAGGCGCGCGACCGGCTCGACAACGCCGCCATCGGCGGCTACCTGCGGGTCGTCCGCAACGAGTTCCGCGGCGTCGACATCCGCTTCGTCGACATCGACGCGGCGATGCCCGCGAAGACGGCGGCGGCCGCCGTCGCGGCCGAGATCGGCGCCCCGCGCGCCGACATCGAGATCGCGATCGGCCCCGAGGGCGTCAGCGCCCCGCGCCTGCGCCCCGGCCTGCCGGAGCTGCCGAAGGGCGAGCCAGCCAAGGGCCAGAAGGCAGCGCGGGTCGCCGCGCTCGAGTCCACCGAGGGCGGCCTCGACGACCTCGGCTGGCGCGCCGCGCCCGAACGGGCGCCCGGCAAGGGCGAGGTGGCGGTCGACGTCTCGGCTGTCGGCCTCAACTTCCGCGACGTGATGTGGGCGCTCGGCCTGCTGCCCGAAGAGGCGTTGGAAGACGGCTTTTCGGGTCCGGGCCTCGGCATCGAATGCGCCGGCGTCGTCTCGGCGGTCGGCGAGGGCGTCTCCGAGCTCAAGGTCGGCGACCGCGTCTCGGCCTTCGCCTCCGGCTCCTTCGCCTCCCGCGTGGTGACCTCGGAGCTCGCGGTCGCCAAGCTGCCGGATTCGATCAGCTTCGAGGAAGGCGCGACCATTCCGGTCTGCTTCCTGACCTCGTATTACGCGCTGGTCGAGCTCGCGCGCGTGCGGCGTGGCGAGTGGGTGCTGATCCATGGCGGCGCTGGCGGCGTCGGCCTCGCGGCGCTGCAGATCGCGCTGTGGAAGGGCTGCAAGGTCATCGCGACCGCCGGCTCCGACGAGAAGCGCGACCTGCTGCGCGCGCTCGGCGCGACGCATGTGCTGTCGAGCCGCAGCCTCGACTTCGTCGACGAGACCCGCCGCCTGACGGGAGGCGAGGGCGTCGACGTGGTGCTGAACTCGCTGTTCGGCGAGGCGATGGAGCGCTCGTTCCAGACGCTGAAGCCGTTCGGCCGGTTCCTGGAGCTCGGCAAGCGCGACTACTACGCCAACAGCCGCCTCGGCCTTCGCCCGTTCCGCCGCAACATCTCCTATTTCGGCATCGACGCGGATCAGCTGTTCATCCACCGCCGCGACCTCGGCAAGCGCCTGTTCACGGACGTGCTGAAGCTGTTCGCCAAGGGCGTGTTCGCGCCGCTGCCCTACCGCACCTTCGAGGCGGAGGAGATCCGCGACGCGTTCCGGCTGATGCAGCAGTCCGGTCACATCGGCAAGATCGTCGTGCGTCCGCTCGATCCGGCCAAGCTGCCGGCCGCCGAACCGGAGGCCTGGACGCCGGCCGAGGGCGTGCATGTCATGGTCGGCGGCCTCGGCGGCTTCGGCCTCGCCACCGCCGAATGGCTGGTCGCCAAGGGCGCGACCAAGCTCGCGCTGATCGGCCGCTCGGGCGCGAAGTCGGAAGCCGCGAAGGCGGGCGTGAAGCGGCTGGAAGCCGCGGGCGCGACCGTCAAGGTCTTCGCCTGCGACGCGGCCGACGAGAAGGCGCTCGACAAGGCGCTGAAGGAGACGAGGCAGGAGCTCGGCCCGATCGGCGGCGCCTGGCACGTCGCCATGGTGCTGCACGACGCGCTGCTCGCCAATCTCGACGAGGCGACCTTCGAGGTGGCGCTGCGTCCAAAGATCGACGGCGCGGCCGCGCTCGAGAAGCTGACGCGTCAGGATCCGGTCGGCGACTTCGTGGTCTATTCCTCCGCCACGACCGTCATCGGCAATCCCGGCCAGGCGAACTACGTCGCGGCCAATTCCTGGCTCGAGGCGCTTGTCCGCCAGCGCCGCGCCTCCGGCAAGGCGGGCCTCGCCATCGCCTGGGGCGCGCTCGGCGACGTCGGCTATCTCGCCCGCACCGGTGAGGTGAAGGAGAAGATCCAGAAGCGGCTCGGCTACGCCACGCTCTCCGGCGCGGAGGCGCTCGAAGGGCTCGGCCGCGTGCTGTCGCAGCGCGACATGCGGCTCGAGACCGGCGTCGTGACGATCGCCCCGATCGACTGGGGCGGGGCCCGCCGCGACCTCGCCTATCTCGCCTCGCCGACCTTCACGCAGGTGCTGGCCGACGCCGAAATGGGCCCGCAGGATTCGGGCGAGCAGATCGACCTCGGCGCGATGATCCGCGGCAAGGACGCCCGCGAGGCGCGCGACATCGTCGCGGAGATGCTGACCGGCGAAGTCGCGCGCATCCTCAAGCTGCCGGCGAAGGAGATCTCGCCGCAGCGGCCGCTCGCCGAGCTCGGCATGGATTCGCTGATGGGCCTCGAGTTGCGCATGAGCGTCGAAAGGCGCTTCGATATCGAACTGCCGCTCGTCGCGATCGGCGATTCGACGACGCTGCTCACGATCGCCCAGTCGATCGTGTCGCGCATCCACGAGCCGGACGCTGCGGCGGAGAGCGGGGCGGTCAACGCCGACCTCGCGAGCCGCCACATCGGCGACGAACTTGGCGAGGAAGAACTGGCCGAGTTCGGCGAAGCCGTTGAGGCGCGCCGGTTGTCGATGGGACGCGCGAACGCGTGACGGCGGTATCATGACGGCAAGACGTGGCATCGGAGCGCTCTCGCGCTCCGCCAAGGACGGCATCCTGGGCGCGATCCGCACCCAGCCCAAGCAGGAGCTGGCCGCGCGCTCGGGTCCCGCGCCGACCGTGGTGACGCGCAAGGTCAAGCGCGGCGACCGGTTCGCTGACCTGCCCGAACTGAAGGACGTCCGCACCCAGCAGGCTGTCGCGGACCTGATCGGCGTCCAGAATCCGTTCTTCGCGATGCATGACGGCTGCGCGGGGGCGACCATCGCCTATGAGGGGCGCGAGCTCATCAACTTCGCGTCCTACAACTATCTGGGCCTCAACGGTCATCCCGAGGTCGCCGCTGCCGCCAAGGCCGCGATCGACCATTACGGCGTCTCGGCCTCGGCGAGCCGGGTGGTCGCGGGCGAGCGGCCGATCCACCGCGAGCTCGAGCGCCGCATCGCCGATTATTACGGCGTCGACGACGCCGTCGCCTTCGTGTCCGGCCACGCGACCAACGTCTCCGCCATCGGCCACCTGATGCGGAAGAACGACCTGATCGTCTACGACGCGCTCGCGCACAACTCGATCGTCGTCGGCGCCACCCTGTCCGGCGCGACACGCCGCATGTTCGCGCACAACGACCTCGACGCGCTGGAGGAGATCCTCATCCAGCAGGGCCACGCCTTCGAGCGGGTGCTGGTCGCGGTCGAGGGCCTCTACTCGATGGACGGCGACTTCCCCGACCTCGCGCGGCTCGTGAAGATGCGGGACCGTTACGGTTTCTGGCTGATGGTCGACGAGGCGCATTCGCTCGGCGTGCTGGGCGCGACCGGCGGCGGCGTCGCCGAGGAATGCGGCGTCGACCACAAGGACGTCGACATCTGGATGGGGACGCTGTCCAAGACGCTCTCGGGCTGCGGCGGCTACATCGCGGGCTCGCAGAGCCTTGTGGAGTATCTGAAATTCTCCGCGCCCGGCTTCGTCTATTCGGTCGGCATGCCCCCGGCGGTCGCAGCCTCCGCCATCGCCTGCT
This sequence comes from Chelatococcus sambhunathii, assembly GCA_031316315.1. Taxonomy (GTDB): domain Bacteria; phylum Pseudomonadota; class Alphaproteobacteria; order Rhizobiales; family Methylopilaceae; genus Methylopila. The sequence goes on along the minus strand of JADBEO010000010.1, from coordinate 59,513 downwards.
TCGACATCCTGAAGCGCGAGCCCGAGCGCGTCGCCAAGCTGCGCGCCAACGGGCTGCGCTTCGTGGAGCAGGCCAAGGCCCGCGGGCTCGACGTCGGAACCGCGAGCGGCACCGCGATCGTGCCGGTGATGATCGGCGACTCGCTCCGCGCCGTGCATCTCGCCAACCGCCTGCGCGAGCGCGGCGTCAACGCGCTGCCGATCGTCCATCCGGCGGTGCCGGAGCGCTCGGCGCGGCTGCGCTTTTTCCTGACCGCCGACCACTCCTTCGAGCAGATCGACGAGGCGGTCGCGGTGACGGCGGACGAGCATGACAAGCTGGCCAAAGCCGGCTTCGGCATCAAGATGGCGGCCGCTCTGGCCAAGGCGACGCGGTAGAGCCGAACTTGTCGACCGCCCCGCGAACCGAGAGCAAGGCCGCTGAAGGCGGCGTCGAGGTTCGCCCGGTCGAGACCGCGCGGGATATCGAGCCGTTCTGGCGGGCCGAACTCGCGGCGCAGGGCGCCGATCCCGCCTTCACCCCGCGGCTCCACAAGGAGCTGAAGGACGTCCTGACGCCGAAGGCGACGCCCTTCGCCAAGGCCAATGACGGCATGGCTTGGGTCGCCTTCCGCGACGGCAAGCCGGTCGGCCGCATCTACGCCGTGCAGCACCACGACCATCTTAAGAAGCACAGGGACGGCGCAGGCCATTTCGGCTTTCTCGAGGCGATCGACGACGACGCCGTCTGGGACGCGCTGTTCGCGACCGCCTCCGACTTCCTGCGCGCGCGGGGCCTGACGCAGATCGCCGGTCCGTTCAGCGCCTCGGTCAACCACGAGTGCGGCCTGCAGGTGTTCGGCTACGGCGCGCGCTCGACCACCCACACCAACTATGCGCCGCCCTATTACGCTGCGCAGCTCGAACGCCTCGGCTTCCGCGGCGTCAAGGACATCGTCGGCTACGAGGGCTGGGTGACGACGAGCCGCCTGCCGCAGCGCGTCGCGGCGGCCCGCGCCAAATGGGCCGACGGCAAGAATCTCGAGCTGCGGCCGGCCGTTGGGCCCGACGCGCTCGGCCATATCGTCTCGGTCTACAACGACGCCTGGTCGGACAACTGGGGCTCGGTGCCGACGACGATGGAGGAGTCGAAGTTTCTGGCCGAACTTGCGGCCTCCATCCTGCCGCGGGACTGGACGACGCTCGCCTTCTGGCTCGGCGAGCCGATCGGCGTGCTGGTCATGGCGCCGGACGTCAACGAGGCTGTGCGCGACCTCGGCGGCCGGCTGGCGCCCTTCGGTTGGGCGAAGCTGATCTGGCGGCTCAAGGTCTCAGGCGTGAAGCGAGCGCGGGTGCCGGTTATCGGCGTCCGCCGCGCCTTCCGGGGAACCAGGGTCGGCGCTATGGCGGCCGCCATGCTGCTCGCCGACGCCGTCGCCAAGGCGAAGGCCGCGGGCGTCGAGCGGCTCGAGGTCAGCTGGATGCTCGAGGAGAACCGCCCGATCATCAATCTCGTGCGCGGCATGCCGGCCGAGCACACCAAGACCTGGCGGATCTATTCGAAGCCGCTGTGAAGGCTTTTCCGGCTCGACGCTCTCCGGATCCCTCCCCTCGCAAGGGGAGGGATGCGGCATGCCTCGCGCTTCTCCGGCCAGGGCCGCAGCTACTTCCGCTCGGCCACCGTGAACCAGCCGACACCCGCCAGCACCAGCCCCGCGCCGGCGAGGTCGGTCGCCGTCACGCGCTCGCCGAGCAGCAGCGCCGCCAGCGCGAGCGTCGCGACGGGGCTGATCGTGCCGATCACCGCGTTGGCCTGCGCCGAGATGCGATGGAGCGCCGCCGACAGCAGGAAGCTCGGGGCCACCGTGCCGACGGTGGCGAGCACGATGGCTATGAACCAGGCCCGCATCGAAAGCTCGGCGAGCACCGACAGGTCGCGCAGCAGCAGGAACTGGATCAGCGAGGCGACGGCCGCGCCGGACATCGCGATGCAGGTGAACAGCTTCGGGCCGATTGCGCCGATGCGGGGCTTGGCCAGCAACTGGTAGAGCGCGAAGGCGACCGCCGAGCACAGCACCAGCGCCGCGCCTGTCCGGACCGCATCGAACCCAGCCGCCTCGGCGTCCTTGGCGAAGACGAGCGCAAGGCCCGCATAGCTCAGCGCGAAGGCGAGCAGCGCGCGCATGCGGAACGGCTGGCCGAAAAAGGCCGCGCCGAGCAGCACCGTGAAGAGCGGATAGGTGAACAGGATCAGCCGCTCGAAGGGCGCCGAGATGTAAACCAGTCCGAGGAAGTCGGTATAGGAGGCGAACCAGTAGCCGAGCACGCCGATCGCGAGCGAGGCGGCGAGCATCCGTCCGTTCATCGCGGCCGGGCGGGCCTGCCGTGACAGAGCGATCAGGCCGATCGCGACATAGATCGGGACCGACAGTCCCATGCGCAGGGCGAGCAGGGTCTCGGTGTCGACCTTCTCGGCGTAGGCGAACTTGATGATGACGCCCTTGGCGGAGAACAGGATCGCTCCAGCCGCCGCGAGAGCGTAGCCCGCCCAGGGCGCAGACGCGCGGGCCGGCTCCGGCGTCGTGACGACTTCCGGATCTGCGGAGGTGGTCGTAGGCATGACCATCCGCGCCTAGCACGCGCCTCAGGCAGCGACCAGCAGCGTGCCGGCAAGCCTCCATTGCGGGGAGAAGGCAGGCAAGCCTGCGCGCCGGCTCAGCCGGCCGCGCGAGCCCGCGGATGGAACGCCGAATGGATCGCCATCAGCCGCGCCCCGTCGACCTCGGTATAGATCTGCGTGGTCGAGAGGCTCGCATGGCCGAGCAGTTCCTGGATGGTGCGGAGATCGCCGCCGCGCCCGAGCAGATGCGTCGCGAAGGAGTGGCGAAGGGCGTGCGGGGTCGCGGTCTCCGGCAGGCCGAGGCTGCCGCGCATCCGCGCCACCGCCGCCTGCACGATGCGAGGGCTGAGCGGCCCGCCCTTGACGCCCACGAAGAGCGGTCCGTCCGGCGGCAGATGCAGCGGGCAAAGCCCAAGATAATCCTCGACCGCCTTTCGCACGGCTTCGATCACCGGAAGCTGGCGGCGCTTGCCGCCCTTGCCGGTGACCTCGATCCGATCGACGCCCTGGACCGGGGCCTCGCGCCGCGTCAGCGACAGCGCTTCAGAAACGCGCAGACCGCAGCCGTAGAGCAGAGCGAGCACCGCCGCGTCGCGCGCCAGAACCCACTGCTCGCGGTCTTCGCCGGCGCGGGTGTCGGCGTGGATCATCTCTTTCGCCGGGCCGGGCGGGATCGGCTTCGGCAGGCTCCGCGCGATCTTGGGGCTGCGCACGGCCGAGAAGGCGGTCGCCTCGCCGCGTCCTGTACGGGCCAAATGCCGAGCGAAGGAGCGCGCCGAGGCGAGCGCGCGCATCAGCGAGCGGCTCGACAGCCCCTCGGTGCGGCGCGCAGCCATGAAGGAGCGCACATCACGCGGCGCGAGGCCGGCGAAGTCAGCGAGGCTCGCAGGCGCGCCGAGATGACCCTGCAGGAAGGTGAGAAAGATGCGCACGTCGCGGCCATAGGCCTCGACTGTCTTCGGCGACATGCGCCGCTCCGCCGACAGCCGCTGGAGCCAGTCGGCGTAGGCTTCCATGAGGTCGGGCGCGGCGGGAAGGAGGGCGGCGGTCATCGGGGCGAGCCTAGCGCGCCGGCGCTTAACGCCGCCTGACCCACCGTCGCAGGGTGGATCGGTCGAAGGGGCCAGGCCTGTGCGACCAAACCGCGCCTCGCGACCTGGTCCGACTTTTACGCTCGGATATGAGGCGCTTAGCGCATCGCGCCAGCCGTCCGGCGCCCTTGAAAGCTCGGAGCGGAACCGGCACTGTATTGGTTCCATTCCGTGCGCTGCAGCCGTGTGGAAAGGAAGAGGTCGGCCTTTGCGAGGAGTATTCGTGATGCCTGCGATCGATTCCGAGACCAATCCGTACAGCGATCTGCCTGAAATCGCCTTTTGGCGGAATGCGGTCCAGAACGGCGATCCGCGGAGCCCCGAAGGCATCTACAGCCGCAAGTTCGAGATTGCTCGCGACGCCAAGATCGCCACGGCCGGAAGCTGCTTCGCGCAGCACATCGCCCGCCATCTGAGAGCGCAGGGTTTCCCGGTGATCGACATGGAGCGCGCGCCGGGCGGTTTTTCAGGCAAAGCCGCGGAGGCCTTCGGGTACGGCCTTTATTCAGCGCGCTACGGCAACGTCTACACGGTACGGCAACTGCTTCAGCTGCTCCAGGAAACCAAGTCGGCGAAGGAGACTGAACAGGTCGTCTGGGAGCGCGACGGCCGTTATTTCGACGCTCTCCGTCCCGGCGTCGAACCGGACGGCCTCGAAAGCCCCGACGAGGTGATGGTTCATCGCCAGGCTCATCTGAAGGCTGTCGCCCGCATGGTGCGCACGATGGATCTGTTCATCTTCACGCTCGGATTGACCGAAGCCTGGGTCCATCGACGGACAGGCGTCGTGTACCCGACCGCGCCGGGCGTGATCGCCGGACGGTTCGATCCCGACGAGTTCACGTTCAAGAATTTCACGCATTCGGAGATCCTTGGCGATCTGCAGCAGGTGTACCGCCTGCTCAAGCGCAGTCGGCCCGAGCTCAAGATCATTCTGACGGTCTCGCCCGTGCCGCTGACGGCGACGGCTTCCGGTCGCCATGTTTTGCCGGCGACACAATACTCCAAGGCAACGTTGAGGTCCGCCGCCGGCGAGATGGCCGATCTGCACGAGGACGTGGACTATTTCCCCTCGTACGAGATCATCACCAATCCTGCCGCCCGCTCGGATTTCTTCGCCGGAAATCTCCGGTCCATCGCGCCGCAAGGCGTCGACACAGTCATGCGGACGTTCTCGTCCGCCCATGTGCCGGAAGAGGCGTCCACGATCGCCGCTCCTCCTCTGTCCGCCGAGAGCGAGCCGAAAAGGGCGCCGAAGCCGCGCGACGAGGATGACGTGATCTGCGAGGAAATGCTCCTCGACGCCTTTGCGAAGGGGGGATGCTAATGTCGGAAAGCGCCGCCGCGGAACTGGAGCCCGCCGGAGACAAGGCCGCCGCCGGCGTGCGGCGCGGCCTGATCATCGGCAATTCATATGCGATCGCGCTGAAGGACGGGCTTGAGGACAGCGATCTGCCATGCAGGGAGGATTTCTCCTTCCTGTGTGCGCCAGGCTCGGAGTTGGCCATCACCGTCGCCGACGGCCGCATCGTGCCGACCTCCGAGCGCGCGATGACGTTCATGGCGCGCGGCCTTTCTGACGGCGACATGCCGCTCGACGATTACGACATCTTCGTGCTCGCCGGCCTGGGCGTTGGCGGCAGCCAGTGCAGCCGCGTCTACCGTTCCTGGCGCCTTGCCGCCCATGCGGACGAGCGGCACTCACCGATTTCGCGCGCCGTGCTGCGGGCCGCGCTGGGAGGGCTGCTGCGGCAGACCATCTCATACCGGATCGCCGCACAGATCCGAGCGCACACCGACAAGCCGATCGTGATCGTGCCCCAGCCGAACCCGATCGCGCGGATCAAGACGGTCGAGCCTACAACCGACCGTCTGCGGGAGAACTTCGACAGGTGGGGGTTGTTCTTCGACGAGGCCGTCGCCGAAGAGTTGTACAGCGCGTTTCTGGACGCCGCGCGCGGCGCTTTCGGAGAGATTCCGGCCGCCTTCATGGAGCAGCCGCCGTCGACCCGTTCGGGGTTCTTCACGCGCGACGAGTACCAGATGAAGCTCAGGACGACCTATGATCGCAGCCTGCAGGTTCCGAACACGACAGAGGACGTCACGCATATGAACGCCGATTTCGGCCGGCCGACCATGGAGACTCTGTGGGCCGACGTCGGCGGCGCAGGCTGACGCGGCGCAGGCGGTCGAGACCGTGAGCGGGGCGGCCGCCGACGCGCGCCTCGGGCAGGCGCCCGGAGCGAGCGCGCCGACGATAACGATCCGGCGGACGGACGGGCTCGGCGGGCGGCTGCTCGCGCTCGTCCGGGTGCTCCGTTTCGCCGAGAAGCTCGGCGCGCGGGTGACGATGCGCTGGGCCTCGCTCGCCTACACCTTCCGCGACCACGGCGCGACCGACTGGACGCCGTCGGAGCTGTTCGACCTCAGGCGGTTCGACTTTCCGGCTCTCGACCTGACAGAGGGACCGCTGGAGCCCTTGCCGCCCGGGACGCTCGTGCTCGAGGAGCAGCCGGATCTGGCCCAGCAACTTCGCTTCGGCTTCGATCCGGAGGCGCTTCTCGCACGAGCCTCTGCGATCGCTTCCAACGGCCAGCGTCTTCTGCGCCTCGTCGGCGAGACGGATGCGGAGATTCAGGACGGGCTGGTCCGGGTTTTCGATCGTCTGGTCCCGGGCGCGCCGATCCGCGAGGAGTTCGCTGCGGCGAGGAGGATCCTCGGCCCGGAGCCTTTCATCGCACTACATATCCGCAGAGGCGACGTCGTCTCCAACCTCATCGGCATGGCGGGATCGGACGGCCCGTCGCCGAACTCGAGCCCGACATGCGGCATTTCGTGCGGCGTTGCGCGCCCGTCGGGCTGATGGTCTCGGCGATCGACGAGCGCGACCCCGGACCGAGGGTGCTGATCTTCGGAGAGGATCCGGCGTCCATCGGCGAAGCCGCGGCGGCGCTCGGGCCGCGCGCGCTCGTCGCGCCGGCGGCCGAGCGCCTGGGGCCCCTGCAGCGCGCTTTCCTCGAGATCCTGCTGATGCGCGAGGCGCGCGTGATCTACGCCTGCGGCAGCCAGTTCTCGCGGCTCCCGGCGCATGTCGGACGCGCGCGGCTTCACGAGATCGGGCCGGACGGAGATCCGGCGCCCTGGCTCGCGCATCTCGAGGCCGAGATCCTCGACCGCGTTTCGATCTCGGCGGAGCGGCGCGAGGAGCTGGCGACGCTGTTCCTGTCGTTCTGGCGCGACATCGCCGATCGCGCGGAGCGCATCAGGCGACGGCCGGTTAGGGCGCAGCGGCGCAATCCCTGAAAGCCATTGAGGATCGGCTGTGCGTCACCCCGCGGTTGCCGATCGCCCGTTGCACGGACACACAGAACGTGAATCCCCCATTGTAGACCATCGTTTAACTGTGCGAGAGATAGATATACAGGTTATTCTGCTGAATGAATAGACCTGTCACAAGTCCATAGGGCCTAAAGATGGTCTCCGGAGATAATTTAGAAATTCCTTCCGTGAGTACTGATCCGCTCACATACGAAAAGATTAGCGGGCTCATTTCTCGACAAGAATCCGTAATATTGGAAATTGGAGCTAACAATGGTAGCGCAAGCCTTGGGCTCTACAGATCTGTCCTGGGAGCCAAGATATACTGTTTCGAGCCGGATCCGCGAGCAATTCAAAAATGGCTCAAGAGGAAATTTCCGGACTCGGTCCAGCTCTCACAAGTCGCGATCGGCTCAGTTAACGGCAGGGCGACTTTTTATATGAGCGACGGTCTTGAGGAGAAGCATCCAGAGGGCTGGGATAAGTCCGGGTCCATCAGGCCCCCAAAGAGGCATTTGGAACGCCATCCGGCTATTAAATTTAATAGGACGATTGACGTTGATGTCATGACACTCGACTCTTGGGCGAACGCTAACAATATAGATATTGTTGATTTCATCTGGGCTGATACGCAAGGCGCGGAGGTAGACCTTATCCAGGGGGGTCGTGAGGTTTTAGCTCGAACGCGGTATTTTTACACAGAGTATCGTGACAACGAGTTGTATGAGGGGCAGCGGCCTCTGAGAGAGCTCATGAAGATGCTTCCGGAATTTGAGATACTTTCCCGGTATCCCGGAGATGTATTATTTCGTAACAGAGCGTTTCCAGCGTAAGCGCCGGGAGGTCTGGCCAACCATCGGAAAAAAGCGCAGGCCGGAATCTGAACGCGTCTTGACATGCGCGCCTTGAATCCCAAGAAGCGCGGGTCGGGAGATTGTAACGTAAATCAAACAGAAGTATCTCATGGCACAGTAGATCGCTTTCGCAGCACCTCTAGCCCCTTAATTAGGGATGCCAGCCCAAGAGGGCTGGGCCTGAGGCCGACGAAAATACTGCCACATACATCCTTTATACGCATATCTAAAGCGACAAGCATCGTAATCTGAATGCAGCTCCTGTCGATCCGCGCGGCTCGAACCTCGCGCTTGCTTCCGTCGATAAGTGGGCTTAAACGGTAGAAGCCTTTATCATCTCGTACGGCAGCGAAATCGACAACTGAAGCTGCGATGCGGCGCAGAAGCGCCTCCTCCACAGCGGGAGCAAACTCTGGACGAGCCTCTCTGAAATCGTTCCACATAAAGAATAGCAACTCGACATCCAAATTCAGATGCGTTACATCTTCAATGCGGCGTCCTTGAGCGTTTCGAAATATGAGATGCCCTTCATTAGAGGCAATATAGTCGATTGCCGTCGACTGGAAATATTTAATGGCATTAACGACCGATAGATGTGCTCTAGAACTGCCTGTCGCTGCAGCGACATACGCGTCAACCAACGCCACTTTAAGCTGAATATTATAAGGTGCCGGGCTGCCTGCCAAATTCTTTGATTTGAGGCAGAGCTCCACGTCGCCTTTGCTATTTACACGTTTATTATTAGCCTCTTTAAAGGGAGTATTATGTACATTACAGTCGAGCGCGGCCAGCCCAGCCGGCTGGAGGTAATAGGCGTAATGATCTTTTAATCGCAGATCCACGTAAAATATAGATTTAGTCTCGGCGATAGCCGTTCCTAAATCGATAGCACTTAAGCCGGTCAATCTAGAAAGAGACTCATCCTTTGACAGGTAATAATACAGCCGAGCGATAGGGCTGAGGACGAGAGACTGCGATCCGATGTCGACGATACGTTTGCGATAAGCTCTGACGTTGACGCCCCAAGCGGGCAACCGAAGGCCGGTGAAGCCGTCAACACGGCCTTGCCGATCGTCTCGAAACTCCAAGGCGAGCTTTACGCCGCGCGCCAAAGCCAGCGCGTATTTTTTGTTACTCGTTACTTCAAACATAATTGCGTAAGCTTCAAATGATTGGGCGAATCGCCAGGGATCGAGAGTGTCTGTTTCAAACCTATGCCGGGCGGTTTCCACCACAGCGTCAACATTTTCGTCAGAGAAAAAATTACGGTCGAAAAAATCGATCAGTTCTGGCACATCATTCTGACCGTCTATCGCGCTGGGCGGTATGCCCGTGGCGGCGGAGGCTATAGGTGCGACACTAAAGATCAGCGCCCCACAAGCGGCGATAGTTAATAATTGCACGAGACGCATTAGGAGCCCACGGATTAGCGAGATGTCAGAATGCTCTGGGAACCGATGCCGGAGCAAAATCACGCTCGACTGTTTGGATGCTTCTCTTCGTCGAAATAGTAAGGATATCGTAACATGACGAAGCCGTCTTTCGAACGACATAATAAGTCCAGCGGTTCACGAATAGTTGTCATCGGGGATTCTCATTCGCGTTTTTGGTTAGGCCATGACAGCGTGAGAAATGATGTCGGCTGTTTTGCAGGTGTCGACGTTTGGCATCTGGGAGCGCTCACCGCGTATAATTCGTCAAAGATTTTGGACATCGATGATGTCAGATCGTTACAAGATATGCAGAACCCATATAGTGCTATAATCTTGTCGTTTGGTGAAATTGACTGCCGGGCGCACGCACTGAAACAGGCACATCTTCAGTGCAGATCTATCGACGTGATTGCCAAAGACATAGCCGACCGCCTTTTTGAAACCGCTATCCATCTATACGACCTTGCACGCACCCCCATTGTTTTATGGGCGCCACCACCTACGGCTCCCAAGACGACACGCGTAGTAAATCCACGTTTTCCCAGCATTGGTTCTATGTACGAACGAAATTATGCGACCAGTGTATTCATAGATAGAATTAAGGAGCTCTCGGTCGGTAAGTCCTGGATAAGCGTTTGCTCGATTTTCGACGATCTTATTCTTCCGGATGGGGGAACGAAGCCCGGAATTTTGTACGATGGATTTCATCTATCGAGCGTGTTCTTTCCGTTAGCGCGAGATGCGCTGGTCGAATCATGTCGGAACCTCGGCCTTGCGGATCCTTCTCCCTGCTTCCGGCGAAATTGGGGCATCGATGCGCGGGCACAATACCGGGAAGTCTCTATTGGGCTGGTGGCGACGGTCAGCAGTGTCCCAGCTGGGGTGCGCACTATCAGAATCGGCGACAAGCGATTTGGCGGTGTGGCTATCGAGTCTGCGCCGTCCGATGACAGCTGGTGTGAAGTCGACTTGCAAGGCGAATTCCAAATTAAGTATATTCAAATCATTCTTAATAATGAGCACTTTAAAGCCGAAGATGTTCGATGTGAAATTTCCGTAGATCGTAATCACCGCATGGTAATGCAGGGCGGCGAGGTTGAAGGAAGCTTTTTTGTTGGCGGATCGACGTTGCTATATGCGCGGTACATTAGGATTTCAAGAATCACATTCGGAGCCGTCTCGATTAGAAACATCCGAGTATGTGCGTTAACGTACGATACTCGTTATCCGAGTATAGACGAAGACGAAAGTGCGGCGGGTCCGAGCGAGCGGTTCGGCACCGTTTTTGGAGATGCATAGGCCAGAGATCGGCTGCGATGACGCCTGAGGCGTTATGCCTATTGATGCGCTGGCGATGGCGCGCCTAGGGGAGGAGCGGCGACGATCGTAGCTAGGCATCCTAGGCGCAAAGGATTGTGGCGCAACTGCTGCGGCCCCAGGTCGCGGACGTGGCTCCTAGGTGGACTGGTGTTCTAGGGTCGCGAGCGCTTCCGTGTTCGTCGCCTGCTGTCGCCCTCACGCGATGGTCTGGCCGGTCTTCTTCCAGTCGGCGACGAACTGGTCGAGGCCCTTGTCGGTCAGCGGGTGCTTGACGAGGCTCTTCAGCACGTCCGGCGGCACGGTGCAGACGTCGGCGCCGATCTTGGCGGCGTCGCGGACATGGTTCACCGAGCGGATCGAGGCGGCGAGGATCTCGGTCTCGAAGGCGTAGTTGTCGTAGATCTGGCGGATGTCGGCGATCAGCTGCATGCCGTCGAGGCCGGCGTCGTCGAGGCGGCCGACGAAGGGCGAGATGAAGGTCGCGCCGGCCTTCGCCGCGAGCAGCGCCTGCGGCGCCGAAAAGCAGAGGGTGACGTTCACCATCGCGCCGTCGTCGGTCAGCGCCTTGCAGGCCTTGAGTCCGTCCCAAGTGAGCGGCACCTTGACCGCGACGTTGTCGGCGATCTTCCGGACGACGGCGGCCTCGCGCATCATGCCGTCGTAGTCGATGGACGACACCTCGGCGGAGACCGGCCCCGGCACTACCTCGCAGATTTCCCTGATGATGTCCCTGAACGGCCGGTTGGCCTTCAGCACCAGCGACGGGTTGGTGGTGACGCCGTCGAGCACGCCCATGGCGGCGAGCTCCTTGATGACGGAGACGTCGGCGGTGTCGACGAAGAATTTCATCGCGCGATTGTCCTTGCGTGCTGGCTTTTCGGGCGTTGTCCGGCTCGCCCTCCAAGTGGCGCCCAGACGGCGCCGAGGCAAGGCGGAATCGGGCGTTTGCATGCCTCCGCTGCAGGAAAGCGCCGCGTCTTGACGCTCCGCCTGCCGAAGGCCGAAGAGACTGGCCTCTTCCGCCGTCCGGAGTCGCGATGCCCGCCGCCCGCGCTGTCCAGGTCCTGCTGCCGGTCGCTCTCGACCGCGCGCTGACCTATGCGGTTCCCGAGGGCATGGTCGTGGAGCCCGGCGACGTCGTCGTCGCGCCGCTCGGCAGTCGGTCGAGCATCGGCGTCGTCTGGGACGGCGCGCCGGAGGCGGTCGAAGGGGCTAGGCTGAAGGCGATCGAGGCGGTCGTCGCGGCTGCGCCCTTTCCCGACGCCATGCGCCGGTTCGTGGACTGGATCGCCGACTACACGCTGTCTCCGAAGGGCCAGGTGCTGCGCATGGCGCTGCGCGGGCTCGCGGAAGAGGGCGAGGCTAAGCCGAAGTTCGGCCTGCGCGCGACCGGAGCGCGGCCTGCGCGCATGACGCCCGCGCGCGAGAGGGCGCTGGCTGTAGCCGCCGACGGGACGGCCCGCGCGAAGCCGCGGCTCGCGGAGGCGGCCGGGGTCTCGCCGTCCGTGCTCGACGGCCTCGTCGCGGAAGGCGCGCTGGAGATCGTCGAGCTTGAACCGCCCGCGCCGCCGCCGGGGCCGGATCCGTCGCGGCCTGGACCGACGCTCACCCCGCATCAGCAGCATGCGGCCGAAGCGCTCCGGCGCACGGTCGCTGACCGCGCCTTCCGCGTGGTGCTGCTCGACGGCGTCACCGGCTCGGGCAAGACCGAGGTTTACTGCGAGGCGGCGGCGGAGGCGCTGAGGCAGGGCCGGCAGGCGCTCGTCATGGCGCCGGAGATCGCGCTCACCGTCCCGTTCCTCGACCGCTTCGCCAGGCGCTTCGGCGCGCGGCCCGCCGTCTGGCACGCGAGCGTCGGCGAGAGCGGTCGCGCCGCGGTCAGGCGCGGCGTGGCGGATGGGTCGATCAAGGCCGTCGTCGCGGCGCGGTCGGGCCTCTTCCTGCCGTTCAGGGACCTTGCGCTCATCGTCGTCGACGAGGAGCATGACGGCGCCTACAAGCAGGAGGACGGAGTCGCCTACAACGCCCGCGACATGGCCGTGGTGCGCGGCAGGCTCGAGGGCGCGCCGGTGGTGCTCGCCTCCGCGACGCCCTCGCTCGAGACGCGGATCAACGCCGATCGCGGCCGCTACGCGCGGCTCGTCCTGCCGTCCCGCTTCGGCGAGCGCGCGATGCCTGAGATCGCGGCCGTCGACATGCGCCGCGAGGGACCGCCGCGCGGGCAGTGGCTTGCGCCTCGCCTCGTCTCGGCCGTGACCGAGACGCTCGCGGCCGGCGAGCAGGCGCTGCTGTTCCTGAATCGCCGGGGATATGCGCCGCTGACGCTGTGCCGGCGCTGCGGCCATCGCATGAAATGCCCGAACTGCTCGGCCTGGCTGGTCGAGCACCGGTTCCGGGCGAGCCTCGTCTGCCACCACTGCGGCCATTCCGGCCCGAGCCCGCGCGCCTGCCCGTCATGCGCGGCTGAGGATTCAATGGTGGCGCTCGGCCCCGGAGTCGAGCGCATCCGCGACGAGGCGGCCGAGCGCTTCCCGGAGGCGCGCGTGTCGATCCTGTCGAGCGACCTGATCGGGGGCGGGGAGAGGCTCGCCGCCGAGCTCGACGCCATTGAGCGCGGCGAGGTCGACATCGTCGTCGGCACCCAGATGGTCACCAAAGGCCACCATTTCCCGAAGCTCACCTTCGTCGGGGCGGTGGACGCCGACTTCGCCCTCGGCGCCGCCGACCCACGTGCCGGCGAGCGCACCTTCCAGACGCTGCAGCAGGTGACGGGCCGCGCCGGGCGGGGCGACCGGCCGGGCCGCGCGCTGCTCCAGACCTTCGATCCGGACCATCCGGCGATCCGCGCGCTGGTCGCCGGCGACCGCGAGGGGTTTTACGCCGTCGAGGCGAAGGCGCGGGAGGCGGCGCTGATGCCGCCCTTCGGCCGGCTCGCCGCCGTCATCGTCTCCGGCCCGGACCGCGCCGCGGTCGAGGCCCATGGACGGGCGCTGGCGCGCGCCGCTCCCAAGGTCGAGCAGGTGCGGGTGCTCGGCCCCGCCGAGGCCCCGCTCGCGATGGTTCGCGGCCGCCACCGGATGCGTCTGCTCGCGCAATCCCCCCGCGCGGTCGACCTGCCGGGCTACATGCGCGACTGGCTCGCCGCCGCGCCGCCGGCGCGCGGAGCGCTGCGGGTCGCGGTCGACATCGACCCGCAGAGCTTTCTGTAACGCCGATCGTCATGCCCGGACTTGATCCGGGCATCCATCGAAAACCTCAGCGGTACTTGGAGATGGCCTCTCGGGTCTCGTTGAGGCGGCGCGCCGCGTCGGCGGCGCCGCTCTTGCCCTTCGGGACGCCGAACTTCTCGCCCTGCACCTTATCGTCGGGGCTGGAGAAGCGGTTCAGCCGCTCGCAGGTGAAGCCCTTGTCGTTGCACTTGTTGTCGTAGGCCATGATGCTGCGGATGCGCTTGTTCAGGACCACGAAGCCGAAGTTATAGGCGCTTTTCGGCGCCTTCCCGGCGACGTAGCGATCGTGGTCGAGGCCCATATTGTGGCCCATCTCATGCGCCACCGACTTGTTGGTGATGCAGTCGCGCGAAACCAGGCTGTAGCCGAGGCCGGAGGTCGCGGCGGAGGGCTTCGTCACGTACCAGCCGAGCCCGCAGTATTCGTTCCTGCTGTGGATCAACACGACCAGATCGGCTTTGAATTGTTCGCGCCCTGCTCGCATATCATTGAAATAAGCTGATCCTGGCTGGTCCGTGTAAGTCATATTCGAGAGCGTCTGGTCCCAAGTGTACGAATTCTCCGGATAGCTGATGACGGAGTACGCGACGAACTTGGCCTTTATCTTTACGCCGCTGGCCTTGTACGCCTGGTTGGCCAAGGCAATAGCGAGGTTTCCGTCTCCGATCGGGTCCGAGGTGGCCGTCGCCGTGAAGTGGATGTTCACCTTGATCGTCGTGGTCTTGTCGTCCTTGGCGGCCGCCAGTTCGTCAGGGGTGGCGATCCCGTCGTCCTTTCCCCCCTGAAGCTCCTTCGGGACTGTGATCGGGCCCTCTGGCGGAAGCTTGTCCGCCGCGATCTCGACGACGCGATGGGCGCGGCCGCCGACGCCGGCGATCTCGTAAGAGCGTCCGCGTAGCCGCACATAGCCGGTGATCTTGCCGTTCTGGACGACCAGCGTCGCGGCGCCGGTCGAACCGGCCTCGCCGACCCAGATGAAGCCGCCGCCATAGGCCTCGTCGACGTCGGTCCGCTTGAACGTCGCGGCGGCGTTCGGGAACAGTGCGATCTTGACCTCGCCGGTCCTGTCGAGCGCGTTCGCCACATCGGCGTCGAGGGCGAGCAGCTGCTCGCGCACCTGCGCCAGCCCTTTCGGCCGCGCGTCCGAGGCGGCCGCGGCCGAAACGTCGGCGGGCGTCGCCGACTTGAACAGGCTCGGCGTCTCCGCCGCAGCGTGCCCGGCGGACGCCGCGACGGCCGCGAGACAGGCGGCGCCGACGGCGACGCGTTTCAACAGCGACAGCATCAGCGAATGCATCATCGTCTCTCCTAGGGGCGTTTCGCCCGGTCAGCGCCTTCTCGACCGGGCGCCGCGATCACGTTTGGAGGATGTCCGATTCCTTACCGCGACATTCCGCGCCGGCGGGGCCGACGCTGGAGCCCGCGAAAGACATTCCAAGAGTCTGGCACGGCTTTCCCCCGCTGCGGCGCAACGGCCGCAGCTCCCAGCAGCATACCACCCGCTTCGGCGACCGGCGACCGGATCGACGCCGCCGTCGACCTGCGCCGAAGGCCCGGCGATCAGCCGAGGTCGGCGAGGTTGGATCGCGGGCAGGGGCCGAAAACGACCTGCGACGTTTCCGCATCGCGGTCCGTTCGTCGAAAGTCGCTCACATGTTCGTCAGGCATAGAGGTAACTAACTGTGACATCGTCATTTTTAGGCAAGGCGCCACGCCCTCGCCATGATGTTGCGCGCGTGGGTTCGCCGTGATAGTGACCGCTGCGCTTCGGGAGCAGGGCTTCCGAGGCCGGGGACAGACCCCTGAATTCACCGGTTCCGGGAGGTTCGGAGCGCCCGCTCCGGTTTCAGCCCTAGGCTCCAACCAGCGAGAGACGCTCGGGTGGCAGGTAAAGACACCATCGTGTCCGGAATGGCGGGTCGCTATGCGACCGCCCTGTTCGATCTCGCCAAGGAAGAAAACGCGGTCGACGCGGTCTCGAATGACCTCGACACGATCTCCAAGGCGCTCTCGACAAGCGAAGACCTGCGGCGGCTGACCAAGAGCCCTGTCTTCTCGTCCGAGGAGCAGGCCAAAGCCATGGGCGCCGTGCTCGACAAGCTCGGCGTCGGCGGCCTGACCGCGAAGTTCGTGCGCCTCGTCGCCGCGAACCGCCGCCTGTTCGCCCTCGATGCGATGATCAAGGGTTTCCGCGCTCTGGTCGCCGCCGACCGCGGCGTGACGACCGCCGAGGTGACCGTCGCCGAGGAGCTCACCGCCGGCCGGCGCGACGAGCTGGCCCAGGCGCTCAAGGACATCACCGGCAAGACCGTCGACTTCGACGTCAAGGTCGATCCGAAGATTCTGGGCGGGCTCATCGTGCGGCTCGGCAGCCGCATGGTCGACGCCTCGCTGAAGACCAAGCTCAACTCCATTAAACTCGCGATGAAAGAGGTCGGCTGATGGACATCAACGCCGCCGAGATCACCTCGATCCTCAAGGATCAGATCAAGAATTTCGGCCAGGAGGCCGAGGTCTCCGAGGTTGGGCAGGTGCTGTCGATCGGCGACGGCATCGCGCGCGTCTACGGTCTCGACAACGTCCAGTACGGAGAGATGGTCGAGTTCAAGGACGGCGTTCGCGGCATGGCGCTGAACCTCGAGACCGACAATGTCGGCGTCGTGGTGTTCGGCTCCGACCGCGGCGTCGCCGAAGGCGACACCGTCAAGCGCACCGGCGCGATCGTGGACGTCCCCGTCGGCAAGGGCCTGCTCGGCCGCGTCGTCGACGCGCTCGGCAATCCGATCGACGGCAAGGGCTCGATCGAGTCCGCCGAGCGCCGTCGCGTCGACGTCAAGGCCCCGGGCATCATCCCGCGCAAGTCGGTCCATGAGCCGATGCAGACCGGCATCAAGTCGATCGACGCGCTGATCCCGATCGGCCGCGGCCAGCGCGAGCTGATCATCGGCGACCGCCAGACCGGCAAGACCACGATCGCGCTCGACACGATCCTCAACCAGAAGTCGATCAACGTCTCGGGCGACGAGAAGGCCAAGCTCTACTGCGTCTATGTCGCGATCGGCCAGAAGCGCTCCACCGTCGCCCAGTTCGTGAAGGTGCTCGAGGAGAACGGCGCGCTCGAATATTCGATCATCATCGCCGCGACCGCTTCCGATCCGGCCCCGATGCAGTTCCTGGCGCCCTTCGCCGGCTGCGCCATGGGCGAATATTTCCGCGACAACGGCATGCACGCGCTGATCGTCTATGACGATCTGTCCAAGCAGGCCGTGGCCTACCGCCAGATGTCGCTGCTGCTGCGCCGCCCGCCGGGCCGCGAGGCCTATCCGGGCGACGTGTTCTACCTGCACTCGCGCCTGCTCGAGCGCGCGGCCAAGATGAACGACAACATGGGCGCCGGCTCGCTGACCGCCCTGCCGGTCATCGAGACCCAGGCGAACGACGTTTCGGCCTACATCCCGACCAACGTCATCTCGATCACCGACGGCCAGATCTTCCTGGAGTCCGACCTGTTCTACCAGGGCGTCCGCCCGGCGGTGAACGTCGGGCTGTCGGTGTCGCGCGTCGGCTCCTCGGCGCAGATCAAGGCGATGAAGCAGGTCGCCGGCAAGATCAAGGGCGAGCTCGCGCAGTACCGCGAGATGGCGGCCTTCGCGCAGTTCGGCTCCGACCTCGACGCCTCGACCCAGCGCCTCTTGAACCGCGGCGCGCGCCTGACCGAGCTGCTCAAGCAGCCGGCCTTCTCGCCGCTGCGCGTCGAGGAGCAGGTGGTGGTGATCTACGCCGGCACCAACGGCTATCTCGACAAGCTGCCGGTCGGCGCCGTTCGCAAGTACGAGGCCGAGCTGCTCGAGCACCTGAACTCCAGCGAGAAGGGCCTGCTCGAGACCATCCGCACCGACAAGCAGCTCAAGGACGAGACGATCGCCAAGATCAAGAGCGTCCTCGACAGCTTCTCCAAGTCGTTCGGCGACGGAAACTGAGCCGGACGGATAGCGGAGTTCGAGCGCCCAAATGGCGAGCCTAAAGGACCTCAGAAACCGCATCGCCTCGGTCAAGGCGACGCAGAAGATCACCAAGGCCATGCAGATGGTGGCCGCGGCGAAGCTGCGTCGCGCCGAGCAGGCGGCCGCGGCCGCGCGCCCCTATGCCGAGCGCATGGAGCGCGTGCTGTCGAACCTCGCCGCCGGCATGAAGGGCTCGCCGCTCGCGCCGCGTTTGCTCGCCGGCACGGGCTCCGACAAGCGCCACCTGCTCGTGGTGATCACCGCCGATCGCGGCCTCGCCGGCGGCTTCAACTCCTCGATCGCGCGCCTCGCGCGCGAGCACGCCCGTCGCCTGCTGGCCGACGGTAAGGAAGTCCAGTTCCTCTGCGTCGGACGCAAGGGCGCGGACATCCTCAAGCGTCAGTTTCCGGGCAAGATCGACGACGTCATCTCCCTCAGGGAGGTGAAGCGCCTCGGCTTCTCGACCGCCCAGGACATCGCCGAGCGCGTCTTCGACCTGTTCGCCGAGGACAAGTTCGACGTCGCGACGATGTTCTATTCGAAGTTCAAGTCAGTCGTGAGCCAGATTCCGACGGCTCAGCAGATCGTCCCGGCGGACATTCCGGAAGGCGACGAGACCGAGGATCTTCTGAAGGGCGCCGTCTACGAATACGAACCGTCCGAGGAGGATATCCTCGAGGATCTGCTGCCGCGGAACGTCGCGATCCAGATCCTCAAGGCGCTTCTCGAGAACGCCGCCTCCGAGCAGGGCGCGCGCATGTCCGCGATGGACAACGCGACCCGCAACGCCGGCGAGATGATCAAGAAGCTGTCTCTCGACTACAACCGCACACGCCAGGCGCAGATCACCAAGGAGTTGATCGAGATCATCTCCGGCGCCGAGGCGCTCTGACGAATATCCGACGAGGACCCTGAAATGACCGCTCATGTCGGCCGCATCACCCAGGTCATCGGAGCCGTCGTCGACGTTCAGTTCGACGAGCACCTGCCCGAGATCCTGAACGCGCTCGAGACCAGGAACAACGACTCGCGGCTCGTGCTCGAGGTCGCCCAGCACCTCGGCGAGTCGACGGTCCGCACGATCGCGATGGACTCCACCGAAGGCCTCACCCGCGGCCAGCAGGTCACCGACACCGGGGAGCCGATCGCGGTTCCGGTCGGCGACGCAACGCTCGGACGCATCCTGAACGTCATCGGCGAGCCGATCGACGAGGGCCAGCCGGTCGAGGGCGAGGGCAAGCGCCCGATCCACGCCCCGGCGCCGTCCTACGCCGAGCAGGCCACCGAGACCGAAGTTCTCGTCACCGGCATCAAGGTCGTCGACCTGCTCGCGCCTTACGCCAAGGGCGGCAAGGTCGGCCTGTTCGGCGGCGCGGGCGTCGGCAAGACTGTGCTGATCCAGGAGCTCATCAACAACGTTGCGAAGGCCCATGGCGGCTATTCGGTGTTCGCCGGCGTCGGGGAGCGCACCCGCGAGGGCAACGACCTCTACCACGAGTTCATCGAGTCCGGCGTCAACAAGGAAGGCGGCGGCGAGGGATCCAAGTGCGCCCTGGTGTTCGGCCAGATGAACGAGCCGCCCGGCGCCCGCGCCCGAGTCGCGCTGACCGGCCTCACCATCGCCGAGCACTTCCGCGACAAGGGCCAGGACGTGCTGTTCTTCGTCGACAACATCTTCCGCTTCACCCAGGCGGGCTCGGAAGTGTCGGCGCTGCTCGGCCGCATCCCGTCGGCGGTCGGCTATCAGCCGACGCTCGCGACCGACATGGGCGCGCTGCAGGAGCGCATCACCACCACCAACAAGGGCTCGATCACCTCGGTGCAGGCGATCTACGTGCCGGCGGACGACCTGACGGACCCGGCGCCGGCGACCTCCTTCGCCCATCTCGACGCGACGACGGTGCTCAACCGCTCGATCGCGGAAAAGGGCATCTACCCTGCGGTCGACCCGCTCGACTCGACCTCGCGCATCCTGTCCGCCGCCGTCATCGGTGACGAGCATTACTCGACCGCCCGCCGCGTCCAGGAGACGCTGCAGCGCTACAAGTCGCTGCAGGACATCATCGCGATTCTCGGCATGGACGAGCTCTCGGAAGAGGACAAGCTCACCGTCTCGCGCGCCCGCAAGATCGAGCGCTTCCTGAGCCAGCCCTTCCACGTGGCCGAGGTGTTCACCGGCGCGCCCGGCAAGTTCGTCGACCTCGCCGACACCATCAAAGGCTTCAAGGAGCTCGTGGAAGGCAAGCACGACAACCTGCCGGAGGCCGCCTTCTACATGGTCGGCACCATCGAAGAGGCGATCGAGAAGGGCAAGAAGCTCGCCGAGGAGTCGTAAGACCCGAACGCGCTTCAATCGCTCGGCCGGCCTTCAGGGCCGGCCGTCGCATGTGACTCGTAGGAACCGGACAAGCCGACCATGGACACGTTCCAGTTCGAACTGGTGTCGCCCGAAAAGCTGCTGATCTCGGAAGAGGTCCAGCACGTCGTCGTGCCGGGCGTCGAGGGCGAGTTCGGCGTGCTGGCCCATCACGCGCCGCTGCTGTCGACCCTGAAGCCGGGCGTCGTGAAGGTCTACAAGACCGAAGGCGGCGAGCCGGAGCGGCTGTTCGTCCAAGGCGGCTTCGCGGACGTCAACCCGAAGGGCCTGACGATCCTCGCCGATGCGGCGGTCCCGATGTCGGAGTTCGACGTCGCCAGCCTCGATCAGGCGATCAAGGACGCGGAGGATGATCTCTCCGACGCGGAAGGCGACAAGGCGAAGCTGCGGGCGCAGGAGAAGCTCGACCAGCTTCGGCAATTTCGTCTCGCGGTTTCGTAACGGCGAGATCTGACCTCTTCCCGATCGATGCGACGCCCGGGCCCTGGCCCGGGCGTTTTTCGTTTGCGGCGGCCGCCAGACAAAAAGGCGCCGGCGCGAGGGGGGCCGCGCCGGCGCTGATCACGAACGTCCTTGTGTGGGGGGACGTCAGACGCTCGTGAATTTCTGGTCGCCGATCGGCAGGTCGCGGACGCGTTTGCCGGTGGCGGCGAAGATGGCGTTGGCGAGCGCCGGGGCGATCGGCGGAACGCCCGGCTCGCCGATGCCGGTCGGCTTCTCCTGGCTCGGCACGATGTGCACCTCGACATGAGGCATGTCGGAGATGCGCAGCGGCTTGTACTTGTCGAAGTTGCCTTCCTGCACCACGCCGTCCTTGAGCGTCACCGCGTTGCGCAGGGCCGCGCCGAGGCCGAAGCCGACGCCGCCCTCGACCTGCGCCCGAACCACGTCCGGGTTCACCACGAGGCCGCAATCGACAGCCGCCACCACGCGGTCGACCTTGACCTGGCCGTCGTCCTTGATGGTGACGTCGACCACCTGCGCCACGAAGGAGTTGAAGCTCTCGTGGACCGCGACGCCGCGGCCGCGCCCCTTCTCGAGCTTCTCGCCGGCCTTCCAGCCGGCCTTTTCGGCCGCGAGCTTCAGGACGCCCGCATGGCGTGGCTTGTCCTTGAGCAGAGCGAGGCGGTACTCGACCGGATCCTTGCCCGCCGCGAAGGCGAGTTCGTCGATCATGGTCTCCACCGCATGCGCGGTGTGCGTATGGCCGACTGAGCGCCACCAGAGAACCGGCACGCCGGCCTTGATGGTGGTGAGCTCGACCTTCAGGTTCGGCACCGAATAGGCGAGGTTCGAGGCGCCCTCGACCGAGGTGTCGTCGACGCCGTCCTTCACCAGCAGCGGCTCCATGGCCGTGCCCGTCATGATGGACTGGCCGGCGATGCGGTGATGCCAGGCCACCGGCATGCCGTCCGCACCGATCGCCGCCTTCACCTTGTGGGCGTACATCGGGCGGTAGTAGCCGCCCTTCATGTCGTCCTCGCGGGTCCAGACCAGCTTGACCGGGGCCTTGCCGTCGATCCCCTTGGCGATTGTAAGGGCCTCGGCGATGTAGTCCGAGGTCGGCACGGCGCGGCGGCCGAAGGAGCCGCCGGCCCACACGGTGTCGATGGTCACCTTGTCCATCGGCACGCCCGCGACCTTGGAGGCCACGAACAGGTCGATCGACTGGAACTGGGCGCCGGTGGTGATCTTGACCGCGCCGTCCTTAACCTCGGCGATCGCGTTCATCGGCTCCATGGCCGCGTGCGCGAGATAGGGGAAGGCGTAGTCGGCCTCGATCACCTTGGCCGCGCCCCTGAGCGCGCCCTCGGCGTCGCCGGTGTTGGTCGCGGTCGCGACGCCGGGCTTCGAGACGGCGTCCTTGCAGGCGGCCATCAGCGCGTCCGAACCGCGGCCCTCGGCCGCGCCGTCGTCCCATTCGACCTTGAGCGCGTTCCGGCCCTTGATCGCGGCCCAGGTGTTCTTGGCGAGCACCGCGACGCCCGTCGGGATCTGGACGACCTGCTCGACGCCCTTGACCTTCTTCGCCTCGGCGTCGTCGAACGACTTGGGCTTAGCCCCGAATTTCGGCGGATGCGCGACCACCGCGACCAGCATGCCCGGGACATGCAGGTCCTGGGTGTAGATGGCCGTGCCGTCGGTCTTGGAGTCGTTGTCGACGCGATGGAGGCCTTCCTTGCCGATCAGGACGTATTTGGTCGGGTTCTTGAAAGGCGGCGTCTGTGGCGAGACCGCAGGCGGCGTCTTGCTCGCGCCGGCCTTCTCGGCGAACTCGCCGAACGAGCCCTTCTTGCCGGACGGATGGGAGATCACGCCCTTCACGACGGTGATCTCGCCGGCCGGCACCTTCCAGGCTTCCGCCGCGGCGTTGACGAGAGCCGCGCGGGCGGTGACGGCCGCGGTGCGGTACTGGTCCCAGGAGTTGGCGATCGAGGTCGAGCCGCCGGTGCCCTGAGCCTTGAAGGCGAGGTTGGCGTAGAGGTTCGGGTTCGCGGGCGCGAACTCGGTGCGGATGGTCGCCCAATCGGCGTCCATCTCCTCGGCGACGATGGTCGCGAGGCCGGTCGCGACGCCCTGGCCCTTGTCGAGATGCTTGACGATCACGGTGACCGCGCCGTCGGGCGAGACCTTGACGAAGGGGTTGAACTCGATCGCTCCCTGCGCCGTGTTCGCCGCCGCGGCAGGATCGACCTTCAGGCCGATCATGAGCCCGACGCCGGCGCCGCCGGCGATGGCGAGGAACGAGCGCCGGCTGAGGTCGAGAGTCTCGCCGTCCTTGATCTTCTGCTGATAGGTCATCGGTCAGGCCTCCAGCCGCTTGGCCGCGTCGTGGATCGCGGCGCGGATGCGCTGATAGGTGGCGCAGCGGCAGACATTGCCGTTCATCGCCGTGTCGATGTCCTTGTCGGACGGCTTCTTGTTGGTGGTCAGGAGCGCCACCGCCGACATCATCTGGCCGGACTGGCAGTAGCCGCACTGCACGACGTCGAGCGCGCGCCAGGCGGCCTGCACGGCCTTGCCTTCCTTCGAGGCGCTGGATCCGACCACATACTCGATGGTGCGGATCTCGCTGTCCTCGACGTCGCTGATCGGCGTCTGGCAGGCGCGCACCGGCGAGCCGTCGAGATGAACCGTGCACGCGCCGCACTGGGCGACGCCGCAGCCAAATTTCGTGCCGGTCAGTTTGAGTTCGTCACGGATCACCCACAGCAATGGCGTGTCCGGATCGACGTCGAGCTCGCGCTCTTCGCCGTTGATCTTGAGCTTGATCATGATGTCTCCCGGGGGCCCGTCGGCCCGCGTCTCGGCCGGCCCTCGCCAGGGTCGGCTCTGGATGTTGCAGATGCTAACGAGCAGGCTGGACCTGTTCCAGTTCCAGAGCCGTGCGCTCGCGCAAGGTTGAGGAGGCGCGGGGAGGGACTTGCATGCGCTTCGTCGAAAGCATGTCTCGGCGTCAGGTCCCGGCGCGCCCTAGAAAGCGCGCCTGATCGGAGGGTTCTCGATGCGACTGCTCATGCTCGGCGCCGGCGGAATCGGCGGCTATTTCGGCGGCCGCGTCGCGGCCGGCGGCGGGGACGTGACCTTTCTGGTGCGGCCGGCCCGCGCCGAACGCATCGCAGCGGAAGGCCTGAAAATCTTCAGTCCTCACGGCGACGTGGTGCTGAAGCCGCAGACGATCACCGAGGCGCGCGACCCATTCGACGCCGTGCTTCTGTCATGCAAGGCCTACGACCTCGACAGCGCGATACAGGCGATCACGCCGGCCGTCGGGCCGGACACTCTCGTCGTCCCTCTGCTGAACGGCCTGAGGCACTATGGGGCGCTCGACGCCCGCTTCGGCGCGGAGCGCGTGGCGGGCGGGCTCGCGCACATTCCCGTGACGCTGAAGCCCGACGGGTCGATCGTGCATATGGGCCCGCTGCAGCGGCTGATCGTCGGGCTGCGCTCGAAGGGTCAGCGGGTCCGCTGCGAAGCGCTGCACGCGGCGCTCGAGCCGGGCGGCTTCCGGCCGATCCTCAGCCAGACGATTGAGCAGGCGATGTGGGACAAATACGTGATGCTGGCGGCCTTCGCCGGGCTCACCTGCCTGATGCGCGCGCCGGTCGGCGCGATCATGCAGGCCCGCGACGGCGAGGCGATCGCCGAAGGCTTTCTCGCCGAATGCGCCGCGGTCGCCGAGGCGACCGGCCGGCGCCCGACCGACAAGGCGCTCGGCGAGGCGCGGGCGCTGATGACCACCAAAGGGTCGTCGGCGACCGCCTCGATGCTGCGCGACCTCGAGGGCGGCGGCCGCACCGAGCACGATCACCTGCTCGGCGACATGCTTGAGCGCGCGCGCGGCGCGGGGATCGCGGCGCCGCTATTGACCGTCGCGTTCGCCCATATGCAGGCGCAGGAGGCCAGGCGCGAGGCGGGGTGAGACAATTCGGCTCTGATGATCTATATTGGGATATCCTCGGAGGAAATCTCGATGGCCTTGTTCGTCAAAGATCCGTCGGTCGACGTGCTCGCCGAACGCCTGATGCGCTTGAAAAAGGTGAACAAGACGGAAGCCGTCCGCATCGCGCTGGAAAACGAAATCGCACGCGAGCGGGACAAGCCCGACCTGGTCGAGCGGACGGCCGAATTCGTCCGCCAGTTCAAGGCGCGGGCAAATCCGCAAGGCGGTTCGCCTGCGGACAAAGAGTTCATCGACAGCCTTTACGAGTGACGCTTGTGTTCCTCGACGCATCGGCGCTGACGGCGATACTCGCCGATGAGGAGGACGGCCCGGTGTTCGCCGCCCGAATCGAGCGCGCCGAACGCCGCATGACGTCGCCGATGGTGATCTGGGAAACGGCTGTTGCGGTCGCGCGGATCATGAACGTGCCCCTGCGAGAAGCGCTGGCGGTCGTCCACGACTATCTGGCGCTCGCCAATGTCGGGATCGTCGCCGTTCCGCCGGAGGCCGGGGACCTTGCTGTCGAGGCTTTTGACCGGTTTGGCAAAGGCCGCCATCCCGCCGCGTTGAATTTCGGCGACTGCTTCGCCTACGCCTGCGCGCGCCTTCATCGCCAGCCATTGCTCTACAAGGGCGGCGACTTTCCAGAGACCGACATCGAAGCCGCGTGATCAGTTTCTCCGGCTCGGGCGTCTACTCCGCCGCCCGCAGATGCTCGATCCGCGCCGGCGCCGCTTCTTGCTCGTCCTCCGGCTCGTCCCGCTCGCCCACGAACCGCCCGAACAGCCAGACGAACAGGCGGCGCAGGTCGTCGAGGATGGTGAAGGCGGCCGGCACGAAGACGAGGCTGAGCACGGTCGAGGCGATCAGCCCGCCGATCACCGCGATCGCCATCGGCGCACGGAACGATCCGCCCTCGCCGAACGCCATGGCGGACGGCACCATGCCGGCGGTCATGGCGACGGTCGTCATGACGATCGGCTGGGCGCGTTTGCGGCCCGCCTCGATCAGCGCCGTCGTCCGGTCGACGCCGCGCGCAATCTCCTCGATCGCGAAATCGACCAGCAGGATGGCGTTCTTGGTGACGATGCCCATCAGCATCAGGAACCCGATGACCACCGGCATCGAGATGGATTCGTTCGTGAGCAGCAGCGCAACAAGCGCGCCGCCGATGGACAGCGGCAGCGACAGCAGGATGGTGACCGGCTGGGCGACGTCGGCGAACAGCAGCACCAGAACCGCGAAGACCAGCAGCACGCCGGCCGCCATCGCCATCGCGAAGCCCTGGAACACCTCGTTCATGATCTCGACGTCGCCGAACTCCTTCAGAGTGACGCCCGAGGGAAGGTTCTTGGCTTCGGGCAGCGACTTGACCGCCTCGAGCGCCGAGCCGAGCGGGTAGCCGGGCGCAAGATCGCCCTCGATCGCGACGCGCCGGTCGCGGTCGTAGCGTTCGAGCGCGGTCGGGCCTTGTCCGAGATCGACGTTCGCGACCGCCGTCAGCGGCACGCTGCCGCCGGCAGCCCGGCGCACGCGCAGGTTCTCGAAGGTCGACATGTCCGCGCGGGCCGCGAGATCGAGCTGGACGCGGATGTCGACCTGCCGATCGCCCGCGGAGAACTTGGCGAGGTTCTGGGCGACGTCGCCGATGGTCGCGATGCGGACAGTCTCGGCGATGTCGGCGACCGAGACGCCGAGCTCCGCCGACTCGTCGAGCTTCGGGACGATCCTGATCTCCGGGCGGTCGATTGCGGCCGTCGAGATGACGTTGAGCAGGCCGGGGATCTTCTCGCGCACCGCCTTCTCGAGCTTCACCGCCGTCTGCTCGACCGCCGCGCCGTCCGCCCCGGAGACGATCATCGCGAATTCGCGCTGACCGCCCTCGTTGCCGAAATTGGTGCGCAGGTCCGGGATCTTCGCCAGTTCTTGGCGCATCGCCGCCTCGAACTGCTTCTGGCTGAGGCTGCGCTCGCTCTTCGGCTTCAGGTTGATGATGAGCACGCCCTTGCGCACCTCCGACGCCGCGACCTGAAAGCCGCCCTGCATGTCCGAGCCGATGGTGGCGTAGACCGACTGGACCTCCGGGCGGTCCTTCAGGATGCGCGTGATGCGCTGCGCGACCGCGTCGCCCTGCTCGAGGCGGGAGCCCGGCGGCAGCTCGATCTTGAGGATCGAGCGCGAGGTGTCGCTCTCGGGCAGGAAGCCCGAGGGCAGGTAGCCTGACAGCACGATCGACCCGGCGAACAGCGCGAAGCCCGCGAACACGGTGACGAAGCGCCATCTCACGCACCAGGCCAGCGCGCGCGTGTAGGTTCGCATGACGAACCCGTCGCGTTCCTCGTGCTCGCCGTGGTCGCGCAGGAAGTAGGCGGCGAAGAGCGGCGTGATCAGCCGCGCCACCAGCAACGAGAAGGCGACGGCGATCGCGACCGTGATGCCGAACTGCTTGAAGTACTGGCCCGCGATGCCGCCCATGAAGGAGACCGGCATGAAGACGGCGATGATCGTCGCGGTAGTCGCGACTACCGCGAGCCCGATCTCGTCCGCCGCCTCGATCGCGGCGCGGTAGGGCGACTTCCCCATCCGCATGTGCCGGACGATGTTCTCGATCTCGACGATCGCGTCGTCGACCAGGATGCCGGTCACCAGCGTGATCGCGAGCAGGCTGACCGCGTTCAGCGAGAAGCCGAGCGCGCTCATCGCCCAGAAGGTCGGCAGGATGGACAGCGGGATCGCGAGAGCGGTGATCAGCGTCGCGCGAAAGTCGCGCAGGAACAGGAACACGACGAGGACGGCGAGGGCCGCGCCCTCGAGCAGCGTGTGCATCGCCGACTTGTAGTCGCCCTCGGTGAACTTCACCGTGGTGTCGATCTTGGTGATCGCGACGTCCGGCCGCGCCGCCTCGAGCTCCTTCAGCTTCTCGTCGACCGCCTTGGAGACGACGACGTCCGAATATCCCTTGGCGCGATAGACGCCGAAGGCGACGATCGGCTTGCCGTCGAGCTTGGCGGCGATGCGCGGTTCGGCCGAGCCGTCGCGCACCGAGCCCAGCTCGGAGAGCGGCGCCTGTCGGCCGCCCGGCAGCACGATGCGCGATTGCGCGAGCTTCTCCACGCTGAGCGCGCCGGCGAGGGTGCGGATCGACTGCTCCTGCGTCCCGACCTCGCCGCGGCCGCCCGCGAGATCGACATTGGTCGCCCGCAGCTGGCGATTCACTTCCGCCGCAGTGATCCCAAGCGCCTGCAGGCGCGCTGGATCGAGCGACACGCGGATCTCCCGATCGACGCCGCCTTCGCGTTTCACCTGCGCGACGCCGCGCACCGCCTGCAGCTGCCGGATGACGCGGTCGTCGATGAACCAGGACAGCTCCTCCGGCGTCATCGAGGGCGCCGAAGCGGCGTATGTCGAGATCGCCATGCCCTCGATGTCGATGCGCTGGATCAGCGGCTCCTCGATCGACTGGGGCAGCTGGCTGCGGATCTTGGTCACCGCGTCGCGTACGTCGTTGACGGCGCGGTCGACCGAGGTCTCGAGCTGGAATTCGATCGTCGTCACCGAGACCCCGTCGCCGACGTTCGATGTGATGTGCTTGACCCCGGAGAGGCCGGCCACCGACGTCTCGATCCGCTTCGTCACCTGCATTTCGAGTTCGGACGGGGCGGCGCCCGCCTGCTTGATCGTGACCGAGACCAGCGGCAGGTCGATGTTCGGCATGCGCGTCACCGGCAGCGTCATGAAGGACGCGAGGCCGATCGCGGTCAGCACCACGAACAGGACGAGCGAGGGGATCGGCTTTCGGATCGCCCAGGCGGAGACGTTGAGCGCCATCAGTTCGCTCCCGCTCCGCCCGAGACGGCCCGGGCGCTCTCGGCCTCCGCCTGCGCCGTCGGGATCTTGACAGCGCTGATGCGGTCGCCGTCGCGCAGGAAGCCGCCGGCGCGCGCCACCACCTCCTCACCGCCGTTCAGCCCGTCGAGGATCTCGACGCCGACATCGTCGGCGAGGCCGGTCTTCACTGGCCGGTCGATCACGCGACCGTCCTCGACGACCTGCACGCGCGTGCCGGCGGCGCCATAGAGCAGCGCCGATTGCGGGACGACGACACCGTCGCGGCGCGCGGTCTCGATACGTCCGCGCGCGAACAGGCCCGGCCTCAGGCCCTTGCCGGCCGGCAGCGCGATCTTCACCCGGCCGAGCCGGCTGTCGCGGTCGACAGTCGGTTCGACAAGCCGCACCACGCCTTCTACGGGCTCCTCGAAACCGGCTACCTCCACCTGCGCCTTCTGGCCGATCGAGACGGCGTGCAGCCGCGTCTCGGTCGCTTCCGCCTCGAGCTCGATCGCGCCGTCGCGCACGATCTTGAACAGCGGCTCGCCGGCCATGCCGACGATCTGGCCGACCTGCGCGGTGCGCCGGGCGACGACGCCCGCCGCCGGCGCCTTCACCTCGGTGCGCGCCAGACGAAGCTCGATCTCGCGGCGCTGCGCCTCGGCGAGGCGCTGCTCGGACTCCGCGACCTTCAGGTTCTGCTTCTGGGCCTCGACCCGCGCCGCGGCGATGCGCGAGGCCGACTGGCGGGAGATTAGCGTCTCCTCGGTCGCGTTGCCGGTCTTCTTGAGCGCGACCGCGCGCGCGAGCGCCGCGTCCGCCTCGACGACGTTCGCCTCGGCCTCGGCGATCGCGGCCTTCACCTGCGCGACAGCGGCGTCGGCGCGGGCGATCTGGGAGGCGTTCTGAAGCGCCTGGGTCTCCAGCATGTCGCGGTCGAGGCGCGCCAGCGTCTGGCCCTTCTCGACATGGTCGCCGACCTCGACGAGGTAGCCCTCGAGCCTCAGGCCGTCGATCTGCGCGCCGACCAGGATCTCGTCGCGCGCGACGAGCGTGCCGGTGGTGACGAGCGTCTCGGCGATCTCGCGGCGGATCGCCTGCGCCACGGTGATCGTCGGTAGCCTGGGCTCCGCCGCGGCCATGGAGGCGGCGGGCGCGGCGGCTTCGGCGTGGCCGGCCTGCAGGGCGGCGAGCTTCAGCCCGATCTCAGCGCGGAACGCATAGGCCGCGACGCCGAGCGCGAGCAGCACGACGGCGACATAGGGCCAGCGCCGCCGCTTCTTCATCGACTTGGCCACCGCCGCCGGCGTCTGGCCGCGCGGGCTCATCGGCCGGCCTCCGCGGCGACGGGCGCAAGGAAGCGGCGCACCGAGCGCTCATACATCGGCATCAGACCCTCGAGTTCGGCGCCGGGCTCCATCAGAAGGCGCATCAGCACCCCGTCGGTCGCGGCCATCAGAAAACGCACCGCCTCGCGAGCGTCCAGCGAGGGATCGATCTGCCCCTTCGCCATGCCGCGCTCGACGACGCGCACGATGATCTCGCCCACCTCCTCGTCGCAGCCCGTCATGATCCTGCGCACGGCCGGATTGCGGATCGCCTCGGCGAACAGCTCCGGAAACAGCGGAAGGCTCTCCGGCTTCAGGTTGCCCACGAGGAACTGGTGCGCGCTCTCGATCAGCGCGTCGACCACGTTCTCCGCCTCGAGCAGCGGCGCGAGCTGAGCCGGGATGTCGGCGCGGTCGCGCTCGACGATCGCCTCGATGATCGCTTCCTTGGACGGGAAGTAGCGATAGAGCGCGCCGGGGCTCATGCCTGCCTCGGCGCAGACCGCCTGCATCCCGGTGGCGTGGAAGCCGCCGTGCGCGAAGGCGCGGATCGCGGCGTCGAGGATGCGCCGGCGCTGATCCTCCTGACGCTTCTCTCGCGGGCCGCGGTCGTCGGGCAGGGCGTCCATGAAGGAACTCGACAATAGTGAGAGCGAACGTTCGTTCGCGTTATTGTGCGCGAACGCCGTGATCGGCGCAAGGAGATTCGGGCCGGCGACCTTTTCGACCTCTGCGCGCGGTGCCCCCGACGGCTTGAACCGCACGGCTGCCTTGCGATGACGCCCCCGCGGGCAGAGCTAAAGCTCAGCGCTTCAATGGGTTCGAGGGCGACGTCCGTTCGCGGTCTCCCGGCGTTGGTCCGTCGTGGAAAGCCTGACAAATTCCTTCTGAGCGCGGCTTGCGCGGCGGGAGGCGCTATGGCAGGTTCCGCGCGCTTTCAGGACCCGCGCCCGCCGCGGCCATTTCCTGCGCCTGCTGCGGTAGCTCAGTGGTAGAGCACTCCCTTGGTAAGGGAGAGGTCGAGAGTTCAATCCTCTCTCGCAGCACCATCAAACCCTTTGAAATCATAGAGTTTTTCTGCGAGGGTCTCGCCCCGCGGCGTCCTGCCTTGGCGCGAGGCCCCGGCGTTCCGCCCGAGCATCTGCGCATGCGGCTGACGACCGACCGTCCAGGCCGGCGCGCCGATCCGTTGGACCGCTGCGATAGGCAGTCCTCTTTTCTTGCCTTCTGTACGCCTGGTATCGGCTCGAGGGTCCGCCAAACATCTTTCGAGGCCCTTGAGCAGCCCCGCAAGGCGCGACGTCGAGAAGCGGCAGAGCGACGACGCGACGCGGTCGGCCTTGACGGTCATCAGAACGTCTCGGACGTCGATGGCAAAGAGGTGCGCCGTCAGGATCCGGCAGCCGTTCGGGACGAGGGTCGCATGGGCGAAACGACCGCCCTCGCGTCTCCCAATGCGTCGTCGAATTCCGGCCGGGCCGGACGATCGTCCGCCGCTCCAAACTGGAAGCGCCATCCCTCGTGCAGAGGGACGACCTCGCGCGCGCCCGCGGCGAGGGCGGAAGCGGCGCTCGCCGGAAGAGCAGGCATACGAGACAGACGCCCGCAGTCCTCATGGCCGGCTCTCTTCCTGCGGCATCGTTCGTCGGAAGACGCAGGCCAAACGGCGCGAATGGAATCGGCGCCTCGGAACCAGAGCCCGATCAGCCGGCCGGCGCCGGCTCGACCTCCGTCCGCACGCGCGACTTGGTCGGATCGTAATGCGGGAAGGCGACGACTGTCGCGGAAATGCGCTTCTGCTGGCCGTCCAGCTTGCCGATCTCTACCCGCGTTCCGAGTTCCCCGTAGGCGACGTCGAGCCGGGCGAGCGCGATGGTCTTGCCGAGGATCGGCGACCGCGTCGCGCTCGTCACTACGCCGATCTGCGCGCGGCCGACATGGACGCAGTCGCTATGGCCGATGTCCTCGGCGCCGGAGACGTCGAGCCCGACCAGCTTCTTCGAAGGGTGTTCGCGCCGGCGCGCCAGCGCCTCTGCCCCGATGTAGGGATCGGTCTTCGCCTTCGGGACGGCGAAGCCAATGCCGGCCTCGAACGGGTCGGTCTGGTCGCAGAACTCGTAGCCGGCGAACGCAAGGCCCGCCTCGATGCGCACCATGTCGAGCGCCTTGAGGCCGAGCGGCTTGAGGCCATGCGGCTTACCGGCCTGCCAGATCGCGTCCCACACCTCGGTCGCTTTCGATGGATGGCACCAGACCTCAAAGCCGAGCTCGCCGGTGTAGCCGGTGCGGGAGATCACGACGGGGACGCCGGAAATCTTGCCGACCGTGAAGCGGAACCACTTCAGCTCGTTCATTGCCGGTTGGTGCGGCGGCGTCTCAACGATCGAGGCCAGGATCTCGCGCGACTTCGGCCCCTGGACAGCGACGTTGTGGAGCTGGTCGGTGGAGGTCTTCACCCAGGCCTTGAGACCGTGCTCGGCGGCGAGGTCGCGCAGGTGGACGCCGCAATAGTC
This sequence comes from Chelatococcus sambhunathii, assembly GCA_031316315.1. Classification (GTDB taxonomy): domain Bacteria; phylum Pseudomonadota; class Alphaproteobacteria; order Rhizobiales; family Methylopilaceae; genus Methylopila. Next base: position 27,175 of record JADBEO010000010.1, on the reverse strand, counting down.
CTCGCCGCAGACCCAGCGGAAGTTCTGCGGCGCGAGCCGGAACACCGTGCCGTCGTCGATCATGCCGCCATGCGGGTAGCACATTGCGGTGTAGACCACCTGGCCGACGGCGAGCTTCTTCATGTCGCGCGTCGTCGCGAGCTGCATCAGCGCCTCCGCGTCGGGGCCGATCACCTCGAACTTGCGCAGCGCTGACAGGTCCATGATCGCCGCCTTCTCGCGGCAGGCCCAGTATTCGGCGATCGGGCCCTCGTCCGAGTAGCAGTCGGCGAGCCAGAAGCCGCGATACTCGACGAACTTGCGGGTGAGCGCGGAGGTGCGCGGATGGAAGCCGCTCTCGCGGGTCAGGCGAGGCTCAGAGTCGGGCGTCATGCGGTGCGCGATCCCACGCGAGAAGCTTTCCGAGGCGTCATAGACGCGGACATGGATGTCGGTCGGCGACCAGCCGTTCGCCGGGTCGACGTCGTCGGCGCAGGAGGAGGAGGCGCAGACGAGGTCGGTGAGCGCACGCAGCAGCACGTAGTCCCCCGGCCGCGACCACGGCTCGTCCATGGTGATGCTGTCGTCCGCTCCGACAGTGGTGTTGTAGAAGAAATTGATCGCCGGCCAGCCCGCCTTCGGCTTCACCCCGTAGGGCGCGAGCGTGCGGTTGAAGTTGTCCGTGCAGTTGTCGTGGCCGGGATAGCCGAGGTCCTCGTAATACTTCGAGTTGCAGGCGAGCAGGAAGGCGTCGTGCCGGCCAACGGTGTCGCGGACGATCTCGACCAGCGGCTTCAGCCGTGCGTCGAAATACTTCGAATGCAGGCCTGGGCCGGGGTTCGCGGTCGCCATCAGCGTGCGGGTGACCGTCGGGTCCAGCCCGAACTCCTCGCCCTTTTCGAGCGCCGCAGCGTCGAAGGCCAGGAAGTCGGAGCACTGGCGGCCGTCGACGTCGATGATCTGTATGTAGTCGCCGGCCTTGACCCGGTACGCCTCCGCCGTTGCGGCCTTGACCCTGAGGTCGAGCTTGGGCGCGGCGAGCGGCGCCGGGGCAACGCCGCGCGCGGGTCCGGAGCTCTCGATCTCGACGGTGAGCTCGGTCGGCGGCGTCTGCTCGTCCGGCGCCATGTCGGAGCCGTCGGGCAGCAACGCGCAGGCGACGTCGCCCGCAACCTCGAAATCGACGGCCGCGCCCGGCGCGCCGTCTTCGGACAGCACGCGGAAGCCCCGGAAAAGCGACGGGTCGGCGCCTCGCGCAGCGAGCGCGGCGCTCGCTGCGGCGCGGCCGTCGGCGTCCTCCGCCAGAGCGGGGAGGGCGGCGCCTAGGGCGTCTTGGCTTGATACGAGCAGCAGGCCCGCCTGCCGGCCTTCCGGGTCGACGATGCGGCACCGGTCGCCGGCCGCGAGGTCGAAGACGAGCGGCTCGCCGCCGCGGGCGACGAGGCGCGTGACGCGGAGCGGTTCGGTCTGGGGATTGCGGGCGTCCATCGGGGGTCTCCGCTTCTTGTTCATGCGCGGCGCCGGCTGATCCCCTCTCCCGCGTGCGGGAGAGGGTAAGGGTGAGGGCCCGTCGGAGAGGGCGGCGCCGCGCTCCCTCATCCGACCTCGCTTCGCTCGGCCACCTTCTCCCGCAAGCGGGAAAAGGTCAGATTACTCCGCCGCCTGCTGCGCCGGCTGGTTGAGGAAGGCCTCGAGCGAATCGTCGAGCGCCTCCATCCACGGCGTGTGGTGGACGGGCGCCATCGTGCCGGTGAGCGTCGAGGGGTAGGAGCGGTTGCGATAGGTGAGGATGCCCTCGGCCTTGTGGTGCTCCCACTCCTTGAACAGCCGCGCGCACATGTCGACGTCGAGCCGCGGATAGTCGGTCGCCTCGATCAGTTCCCGGACATAGTCCGTCTGGAAGTCGATCATCTGCTCGGCGTTCTCGAGCGCTTCTTCCTTCGCGACCCAGCTTTCGCTGTCGGCGTGCATCGCGTCGTAGTCCGGCAGCGCGATGCGGCCGAGGATGACGTCGCGGGCGTACCAGGCCTGCGCGTCGAACATGTTGAAGGTGTAGAACTGGTCCTGGGCGCCGATATACATCAGCTTCGGGTTCTTCTCCCAGAAGATCCCCTTGTAGAGGTTCGGCGGGAAAAGCCGGTTGCGCGTTTCGAGACGCAGGTCGTCCGGCAGGAACGGGTAGTGGTTGAGATAGCCTGTGCAAAAGATGATCGCGTCGACGTCTTCGGCGGTCGAGCCGTCCTTGAAGTGGCAGGTCTTGCCGACGACCTTGGTCAGCAGCGGCCGCTCGGAGAAGCTTTCCGGCCACTCGAAGCCCATCGGCCTCGTACGGTAGCTGAAGGTAATCTGCCGGGCGCCGTACTTATGGCACTGGGTCGCGATGTCTTCGGCCGAATAGCTCGAGCCGATCAGCAGCACGTGCTTGCCGGCGAACTCGTCGGCGCAGCGGAAGTCATGGGCGTGCAGAACGCGGCCGAGGAACTTCTCGACGCCCTCGAAGCTCGGCACGTTCGGCGTCGAGAAGTGGCCGTTGGCCACGAACACGTAGTCGAACTCTTCCGAGATGCGCTTCTTGCCGACAAGGTCCTTGACCGTGACGGTGAATTTCTGGGCCGCTTCGGCCCATTCCACGTCGCGCACGGCGTGGTTGAACTTGCAGTATTTGCGCACGCCCGACTTCTCAACGCGGCCGGCGATGTAGTCATGCAGCACGGCGCGCGGAGGATAGGACGGGATCGGCCGGCCGAAGTGCTCCTCGAAGCCGTAGTCCGCGAATTCGAGGCACTCCTTCGGGCCGTTCGACCAGAGGTAGCGGTACATCGAGCCGTGGACCGGCTCGCCGAACTCGTCGAGGCCGGTGCGCCAGGTGTAGTTCCACAACCCGCCCCAGTTCGACTGCTTCTCGTAGCAGACGACCTCGGGAACCTCAGCGCCCTTAGCCTTGGCGGATTCGAAGGCGCGCAGGACGGCGAGCCCGCTTGGGCCGGCGCCGATGACGGCGATGCGTGTCATGATGTTCCCCTTCCCAGTTTTTGCGGACGCGTCAGGCGCGCTCTTCGAGCGGATGGGTGCGCAGCCGGTGCGGATCGTAAAACGGCGTCCGCACGATATGCGCAGTGAAATCGCCGGCCGAAGACTTCACTTCGAAGGTCGTGCCGATCGCCTTGAGCTCCGGCGGCACGCTTCCGAGCGCCAGAGACTTCATCAGATGCTTGGAATAGGTGGTCGAGTTCACGGTTCCGACCTCCTTGCCATCCTTGACGAGCTTGGCGCCCGGCTCGATCGCCTCATGGGCGTCGATCTCCAGTCCGACATTGGCGGAGCGTATCTCGGACTTGCGCTTCTCGAGCGCCGCCTTGCCGTTGAAGTCGGGCTTCGACAGATCGACCGTCCAGTCGGCGCCGACCTCCCACGGGGTCTCGTCGCCCTTCGGCATGTCGAAGGGGAAGAACAGCAGCGCGCCCTCGACGCGGACGATGTCGAGGCAGTCCCAGGACGCCGCGCAGATCCCGAACGGCTTTCCGGCCTCCATGATCTTTTCCCAGAGGAAGGGAGCATCGGCGGCCGAGCAGAACACCTCGTAACCACGCTCGGCGGAGTAGCCGCCGCGGGCGATCGAGACGGACTTGCCGAACAGTACGTTCGGCGCGTGCTCGAAATACTTCAGCGTCGAGATGTCCTTCTCGGCGTGCGGCTTCAGAATGTCGAGCGCGAGCGGGCCCTGCAGCGACAGGATGTGGACGTCGTCGTCCTTCGCCCAGGTGGATTGCGAGCCGGCGAAGAAGCCGTCGATCACATCCTCAAGCCCGCCGCCGCCGTGGCTGAGCCGGTACTCGGTCGGCCCGTCGCGATAGACCAGCACGTCGTCGATCAGCGAGCCGTTCTCGTCGACAATGTTGGAGATCGCGGACTGGCCCGGCTTCAGCTTGTCGACGTCCGAGGTCAGCATCCTGTTGAGCACGGCGACGACGTCGGCGCCCGAGACGTTGATCATCCTGAGGCCGGACACGTCGAACAGCCCGGCCTTCGAGCGGACCGTCGCGACCTCCTCGTACGGGTCGGTCGAGTAGTGCTGCGGGATCGGCATGCCGTTCCAGTCGCTGTCGAGCTTGGAGCCGAGCGCCTGGTGGATGGACTGCAGCGCATTCTTGCGCGGAAAATCTTCGGGTCCCATGGACGTCCCCTGTTGTCGATCTGGTTTGTTGAGCGGAGCGTCTGGCGCGCCTCAGTCCGGGAAGAAGCCGGGCGAGGTCGGCGCGCCGTCGTCGTGCTTGGCGAGGTAGTCCACCGTCATCTGGCGGAACCGAGTAAGACCCTTGTAGTCGGCGAGTTCGGGCCTCAAGTCGCGCAGCACACGGTGGAAGCGACGGCCCCATTTCGGGATCGTCACCAGCTCCTCCATCTTGATGAGATAGGCCCGGATCGAGAACACGATGGCGTTGGAGCGCGGCAGCCGCCACAGCGCCTGCAGCTCGACGCGCAGATGCACCTTGTTCCCGACGTTCTCCGGCGTGACCGTCGTCCGGTCGATGCCCCACTTGTGATAGTTCTCCGGGCTCGTATCGAGCCGCGGATTGATGGTCATCGTCCAGTTCAACCGGCGGACGGGGCGACCCTGCTGCAGGTTCAGCAGGAACTTCAGCGCGCGGTCGAAGACGCCGATGTCATGGGCGAGCGGCACCGGGCCGTGCCACTCCTTGAAGCTCATGCCGACGTCAAAATCGAGCGACCAGTCCGCCTGCGTCGTGACGATGCCGGCGTCCATCCAGAGGTCGTCGTTGCGCTGGTCGCACAGGCAGAAGTCGCCCTGGCACTGCCGGGTGATGTACTCCATCGGCGGATAGGGCAGCGTGGACGTGTCGCCGAAGGTGAACTTCTGGTCGATGCCGAGCGGCCTGTTGATCCAATGCCAGGCGTCGCCCTCCCGCGTTAGCTCAAAATGCTCGGGATAGTTCTTCGCCATCGACTCCATCAGGAGCTCGACGAGGTCCCATTCGGCCGTGAGCATGTGCGGCAGCGATTGGCAGCGCAGCGGGTCCTCTTTCAGAACCAGCGCCCGGTCGCGCATCTCGGCGACGTAGTGCTCGTCGATGTCGATCGGGAACTCGTAAGGGCTCTTGATCGGCCCCGGCATGTGCTGCTCGATGTTGACCGCATACATGTACTCGTCCTTGTCGAACGGGAACGGAAAGCGGCGGATCGCTTCCGGCGAGTTCGAGAAGGTGAAGTCGTCGCGGAACGTCTCGGACTTGAACTGGATGGTCATGGTCAGGCGGCTCCTTACAGGTCCAGCACCAGTTCGCGGCCCTTGAGCCGCGAGACGCAGATCATGATCTTCTTGCCCGAGGCGTGTTCCTCCTCGGTCAGGTAGTGGTCCTTGTGGTCGAGCTCGCCGTCGCAGGAGACAACCGTCGTCTCGCACTGACCGCAGGCGCCGCCTCGGCACAGGAAGGGAGCGTCGACGCCGGCCTCCTCGATGGCCTCAAGCAGGCTCTGGTCGCTCCGCACCTCGGCCGTGATCCCCGCGCGCTGGAGCACGACCGAGAACGGCTCGCCGCCGGTCGGCGCGAGGAAGCGCTCGCAGTGCAGGTTCTCCTCCGGCCACCCGGCCTCGCGGCCGCCCTTCAGGATCGCCTCGATCATGCCCTCCGGCCCGCAGACATAGAGATGCGTGCCGAGCGGCTGGTTGGGCAGGATCTCCGAGACGGAGACGAACTCCTGCATGTCGTCGCGGTAGAGCTTGAGCTTGTCGCCATGGGCGGCGCGGAGCTCGTCGATGAAGGCGCCGCTGGCCTCGTTCCGCATGGCGTAGTGGATCTCGTATGGGGCGCTCCGGCGCTTCAGCTCGTTCGCCATGGCGTAGATCGGCGTGACGCCGATGCCGCCCGCGACCAGCAGATGCTTGCGGCCCGTACGGACGATCGGGAACAGGTTCACCGGCATGGTGATGACGAGCCGGTCCCCCGCCTTCACGTTCTCATGCATGAACTTCGAGCCGCCGCGGGAGTTCGGGACGCGCAGCACGCCGATGCGGTAGCTCGAGCCGTCCTCGGCGCGGTCGATCAGAGAGTACGGGTTGCGGATGCGGCGGCCGTGGTCGTCCATTGTGACGACGACATGCGCGCCGGCGGAAAAGGGCGGCAGAGCCTCGCCAGACAGCGGCGCCAGGCGGAAGCGCTTCACGGTCTCGGTCGCCTGCTCGACGTCGACGACGCGCACGGGAATCTCGACGCCGCCGCTCATTTGAAAATCTCCTCGGCGGCAGGCACGTCGCCGGGGCATTCGGCGTCGATTGAGACGCCCTGGAACGCGGCGAGCCGGCGGGAATAGTGGTCGCGCACGAGCAGCGGCACGCCGCAATGCGCGCAGGTGACGGGAGAGACAGTCACGTCGTCCATGAAACCCTTGCAGTGGACGCACTGGACGCGACGCGCGAGCGAGCCGCGGTGCTCGGTGCGGATGGAGAAATGGTCGACGCCGTGCTCGATCCCGGCCGCGACGACCTGTCCGATGAAGCCCTCGACGCCGGTTGCGTAAAGCCGCGTCCCCATCGTCGCCGTGTCGAGCAGCGCACGGAGCCGCGTCATCAGCGTCTGGCGGGTCGGGTGAAGATGGAAAGCGTCCGGGGCGCGCGCCTGCAGCGCCTCGGCGTGGTTCGCCGGCGCGGAGCCTCCGGGGGTGTAGAGCAGCGTCATGCGCGACCAGGCCTCGGGCGCGTCGCCGAAGGCTTCGAGCACGGCCAGCGCGCCTTCCCCTTCGGCCGCGACGAGATGGCGGCGGGCCGCGTCGTCGACGGTCAGGCCCTTGTAGACCGGGCGGCTCTTGATGTCGGAAACAAGCATTCTCGGCTCACCGGGATCGAAAAAGAAGGCCCGGCGCGCCATTCAAGAAGCGCGCCGAGCCTGTTCAGGAGGTCAGAGCTGGAAGATCCAGTTCGCGATCAGGACGGTGGCGACGCCGCCGGCCAGGGTCAGATAGGGCAGCACGCCGGCCTTGCGCGTGGAGATCACGTGATCCTCACCGACGCCGAGGTCCTCGAGCATCTGCGGCGGGAACTTGCCCTTGTCCTGGATGTAATGGCGGAAGAAGAACACCGGCACGATCAGCGCGGCGGTGATCAGCCCCGCCCACAGCGCCATCGGGTTCCAGACCTTCGCGCCGGCGCCCATGAAGACCGCGTTGACGAAGGCGAAGACGGCGCCGAGCGCGATGATGATCGTCGGCGCCCTGTAGGGCCGGTCGACGTGGCCGTTGTCGATGCGGTGGATCCAGCCCGAGTTCAGGTTCAGGAAGTTGAAGATGATGTAGCCGCAGTTCGACACCGCCAGGATGAAGAAGAACGAGGTGGCGTCGGCGCAGGCGATCGCGAGCAGGATCATGTTGAAGACAAGATCCGTCCACATGGCGTTGGTCGGCGCGCCATGGTGGTTCACGAAGGAGAGGTAGCGCGGCAGCCAACCGTCGACCGAGCCCTGATAGAGCGTGCGCGAGGAGCCGGCCATCGCCGTCATGATGCAGAGGATCAGCGCGAGGATCATCAGCATGACCAGCGCGTTCTCGATGATCGGGCCGCCGCCGACCATGTGGGCGAGCGCGGCTGCGACGCCGGAGCCGTCGACGATCGGCGTCTCCAGCATGCCGGTGAGGCCGAGCTGGCTCTGGAAGGTGAAGGGCACGATGACGAAGAAGGCGATGCAGAGTAGGCCCGAGAAGAAGATCGCCTTGAAGGTGTCGGTCCGCGGGTTCTTGAACTCGCTGGTGTAGCAGACCGCGGTCTCGAAGCCGTAGGTCGACCACGCCGCGATGAACATGCCGCCGAGCACGAGCGTCCAGCCGGCGATGTTCCAGGCGCCGGGCTCGGGCTTGTAGGCCTCGGCGAGCGGCACGAAGGGCGAGAAGTTTGCCCAGTTGATTCCGTTCTGAAGCAGCGGCGCGATGCCGACGATGGCGAGCGGGATGATGACGAGCAGGCCGACGTACTTCTGCACGTTGGCGGTGTCGAGAATGCCGCGATGCTGGATGAAGAAGGTCATCAGCATCAGCGCGGCGCCGATGAAGAACGCCGCGTTGAACGAGAACGACACCGGCCCGAGCGTACCGGTGAAGAGCGTCCAGGTCCTCAGCGCCGAATCCGTGTCGGGCGCGACGGCGGTCAGGATGTAGCCGGCCGCGATCGACGAGCCGAGCGAGAGCACCGGCGACCAAGCGAACCAGTTGCACCACACGGAGAGCGGCGCGACCGGTTTTGCGTAGCGCACCCACGCGGCCGCGCCGTAGATCGAGGCGCCGCCCGACTTGTTCGGGAACAGTCCCGCGATCTCGGCGTAAACGAAGGACTGCAGGAAGCCCATGAACATCGAAGCGGCCCAGATGGCGAAGGCCACCGTGCCCGTCGTGCCGGCGATGCCGCCGATCGAGAACAGGACCAGCGGCGGCACGCCGCTCGCCACCCAGAAGGCGCCCGTCCAGGAGATATTTCGCTGAAGCGTGCGGGACTCATGTCCCGCTGCGCTGACGTCCGTGGCTGCCATAGTCATTACCGATCCCCGTTACAGTATTCGCGCGCTTGACGCTGTGAGGCCCGTTCCGGAAGCATGGCGACGGCTGTCGGCCGAGCATTCGCGCGACGCCTCGAAGCATCAGCGCCGGTCGCGCCGACGCCGCGGCGGACCGACCGGATGATTGAAGGCGTTGTGACGGCTTTCGATTTTTCCAGCATCGAACAATCGCTCACTTGCCGCCCCAGTCTATCTTTCGATCGGCGACCTAGGATCGGATGATGCAGAAAAGATCGTGTCTGTCAAAATTTTTTCTTCTGAATAAAAAGTAGGCGTCAACGCCAACGATTGCGGCAAAAGATACGATCCCGTTAACAGCGCACACGCGCAGTCAATCTCGCGGAGAAGACGCCGCGTGACGTGCAATTCCAGTGGTAGCGCGATGCGTTCGACTTGGGCGCAATAGCCCCGGAATCCGCGCGGTCTCGCCCGGATCGAAAGCTTCCTGCGCAAGTCTGCGCGTTTCCTCAGTCTTATTCTTTTGAGGATATCATCCGCGCGCCGTGGGCGAGGCGCAATGGTGACGAGTGGCACCATTGGAGGGCGCGCAATTGAGGCTCCGCGCTTTTGTCCGGCCTGGAATATCCCTACGATCCGGGCATGAGTTCGACGAGCCTGCGTTCAGGCCTGCCCCGCATTGACACGCCCGACTGGTTCGAGCGCGCCGGCGAAGTCATTCAGTCGATCGGGACGCAGTTCTTCCACCGCGAACTCATCAAGCTGCTCGAGGCGAGCATTCGCAGCGACGCCGTCTGGATCATCCGCTATTCCGGCGAGGCGCTGCCGGACGTCGTCTACACCTACAATGTGCCGGCCGAGGCCGAGAAAGTCTATGTTGAGCAGTGCGCCGGCGTCGATCCGTTTTCGATGCGATGGCGCAGGACAAGGGATTCGGGCGTCTTCACGCTCCAGACCCTGCCTGACGACAGCGTCGAGTACCTCGTCTACAAAAAGATATTCCTTCAGGCCGCCGGCATGGAGGACGAACTCGGCGTCTTTTTCCCCGTCACGGCGCACAACTGTTTCGCGTTTTTCCTGGAGCGCGAAAAGGGCCACTTCACGAAGGCCGAAGTCGAGCGCGCACGGCTGATGTTCCCGGCGCTGGAGAGCTTCCATCGGGCCCACCTCGGCTGGCTGTTCAACGAACTGCGCCACACCAACACGCCGGAGGTCACCGGACTCATCAACCGTCCGACCCTGATCCGCGATCGCACGCGTCAGCAGGTCTACGCCAACGACGGCTGGAACGAGGTGATCGCGCGTCATCCCGAGATCGCCGCGGATGTCGAAGCGCTTTCGTCCGGCGCCGCGGGGCAAGCCGATTACGAGGATTTCGTGCTGAAGGCGGAACTTCTCGGCGCCGATTTCCCGCTGGCGCCAGGCGGGCGGATGTACGTTATCGAGCGCCACGCTTCGGCCTACGGCGAAGAACGGTTCGAGAGCCTCTCCCACGTCTTCCGCATCTTCACGCCGCGCGAGCGCGACATTCTCGACCTCGTCATGCAGGGACGAAACAGCGCTGAGATCTCCGATCGTCTCGGCATCGGCGTCGGCACCGTCAAAAACTGCAAGATGCGCATCTACCGAAAGGCGGAGGTCGAGACGGAGCGCGCGCTCGTCGCCAAGTTCATGCCGTTGTACGAGCCCCAAGCCCCAGGCCGGGGAAGCGCCGTGCCGAAAAATTGGGCAGTCGCGCAAATCGTGCCCGTCGATCTCGCTCCGGAATCGGCCGGCAGATGAGCGCGGAAGCCGCGCCGATCAGGCTTGCGCAGGCCGATTGGTTCCGGCGGGTCGGCGAGGTCGCCTCTTCGGTGGGGACGGACCGTTTCCATCAGCAGCTCGTGGAGCTGTTCGGATCGACGATCCCGCACAGCGCGAGCTGGATCATCCGCTACTCGCGCGTCGCGCCGCCGGACGTGATCTACACGTGGAACGTCCCGCAGGACGTCGTCGAGTTCTACTCGGCCCGCTGCGCCCCGCTCGATCCGTTCTCGGCGCACTGGAAGCGGTTCGAGGAGCCGGGCGTGCGCACCCTCGCGGGCTTCGATCGCGGCGACGGCGCGGCGGTCGACCCGAAGCCTTACAACCGGCTGTTCAAGGCGGCAGCAAAGATTTCCGACGAGCTCGGCGTGTTCTTCTCGACCGTCGGCAACTCATCGCTCGGCCTGTTCCTCGAGCGCGAGAAGGGCCGGTTCACCGCGGCCGAGATCGAGCGCACCAAGCTGGTCTTCCCAGTGCTGGACGGCTTCCACAAGACCCATATCGGCCGCATATTCGACCGCCTGCGCTTCGCCGGCGAGGTCAACGAGACCCAGCTCGCCGGGCGGCCGACGCTTGTGCTCGATCGCCACGGCCTCGAGATCTTCGCGAACGCTGGCTGGCGCGAGGCGGCCGCGCACGATCCTGCGATCCTCGACGCCGTCGCTTCCGCGGGGGAGGAGCGGCAGATCACGCTCCCGGACTTCCTGCTGAAGATCGAGCGGTTCGACCGCTATTTTCCGCTGGCGCCCTCCGGAACGATGTTTGTGCTGGCGCCGAAGCCCGAGGCCGGCGCGGAAGGCGCGGCGGAGCGCCCGTCCTCCGCGATCGAGAGCGGCCTCACCGCGCGCGAGCGCGACGTGTTCGACCTCGTGATGGCCGGCAAGACCACCGGCGCGATCGCGCAGGCTCTCGGGATCAGCAAGGGCGCGGTGAAGAACGTCCGACTGCGGATCTATCGCAAGGCCGAGGTCAGCTCTGAGCGGGCCCTCGTGCAGAAGTTCGGCCGTCCCGCGACGTAAGCGCAGGGTGAGCTCATCGGCTCACGCCGCGCGCAGCGGCGCCTGCCGGACGGGACGTTCGCCCGCGACGAAATAGGGCGCGTCGCTGCGCGGCAGCGGGGCGCGGCCGCGGATCCGGTCGGCGATCTTCTCCGCCATCATGATCGTCGTCGCATTGAGGTTGCCGGTGATGATCAGGGGCATGATCGAGGCGTCGATCACCCGCAGGCCCTCGATCCCGTGCACGCGGCCCTGACCGTCGACCACCGCCATGTCGTCCTCGCCCATCTTGCAGGAGCAGGAGGGGTGATAGGCGGTCTCGGCGTGCTCGCGCACGAAGGCGTCGAGATCTGCGTCGGACTGGCGCTGGTCGCCCGGGCTGATCTCTCGCCCGCGATAGGGGTCGAGCGCCGGCTGGCTCATGATCTCGCGGGTGAGGCGGATGCCGTCGCGGAACTCGCGCCAGTCCTGCTCATGGCTCATGTAGTTGAACAGGATGCTCGGATGCTCGCGCGGGTCCATCGACGTCAGCGCGATCCGGCCCCGGCTCGGCGAGCGCATCGAGCCGACATGGGCCTGAAAACCGTGGCCCTCGAAGGCGTTGGTTCCGTTGTAGCTGATCGCGACCGGCAGGAAGTGGTACTGCAGGTTCGGCCAGGCGAACTCCGAGCTCGACCGGATGAAGCCGCCGGCCTCGAACTGGTTGCTTGCCCCGACGCCGGTGCCGAGGAACAGCCATTCCGCGCCGATCCTCGGCTGGTTCCACCACTTGAGCGCGGGCGCAAGCGAGACGGGCTTCCTGCACTCGTACTGCAGGTACATCTCGAGATGGTCCTGCAGGTTCTGGCCGACGCCCGGCAGGTCCAGCACGATCGGCGCGCCGACCTCGCGCAGCAGGGCGCCCGGGCCGACGCCGGAGCGTTGCAGGATCTGCGGCGAGGCGATCGCGCCGGCCGACAACAGCACCTCGCGCCGCGCATGCGCGATCACCGTCTCGTCGCCCGATCCCTCGAGATAGGACACGCCGATGGCGCGCTTGCCGGAGAAGATGATGCGGTCGGTCGTGGCGTGGGTCGCGATGGTGAGGTTCGCCCGCTCCTTCGCGACGTCGAGATAGCCGCGCGCGGTGCTCGACCGCCGGCCCTTCTTCGTCACCGTCCGGTCCATCGGACCGAAGCCTTCCTGCTGGTAGCCGTTGAGGTCCTCGGTGCGCGGATATCCAGCCTGGACCCCGGCCTCGATCATCGCCTCGAACAGCTCGTTGACGCCCGGCTTGGAGGTCGTGACGCTGACCGGGCCGTCGCCGCCATGATAGTCGTTCGGGCCGACGTCGCGGGTTTCCGCCTTGCGGAAATAGGGCAGGCAGTCGGCGTAGGTCCAGTCGCCGAGCCCCGGCGCCTGCGCCCAGCCGTCGAAGTCCATCGCGTTTCCGCGGATGTAGCACATGCCGTTGATCAGCGAGGAGCCGCCGAGCCCTTTTCCGCGTCCGCACTCCATGCGGCGGCCGTTCATGTGCGGCTCGGGATCGGTGAGATAGGCCCAGTTGTAGCGGCGGCCCTGCAAGGGATAAGCGAGCGCGGCCGGCATCTGCGTGCGGAAGTCGAGCCGGTAGTCCGGCCCGCCCGCCTCCAGCAGCAGGACGGTCACGTCCGCGTCCTCGGTCAGCCGCGCGGCGAGCACGTTGCCCGCCGAGCCGGCACCGATGACGATGTAGTCATATTCCTTCAGGGCCATGGATGCCGGTCCCGTATGCGGATTGGCGCTCAGAACACCGAGGCGAACTCGCCGAGCTCGACCTGGATCGACTTCGTCTGCGTGTAGCGCTCCAGCGTCTCGACGCCGTTCTCTCGCCCGACGCCCGACTGCTTGTAGCCGCCGACCGGCATCTCGGCCGGGGACTCGCCCCAGGTGTTGATCCAGCAGATGCCCGCCTGGAGCCGGTGGATGACGCGGTGGGCGCGCGCGACGTCGCGGGTGACGAGACCCGCAGCGAGGCCGTAAGCCGTCGCGTTGGCGCGGGTCACGGCCTCGTCCTCGCTGTCATAGGAGAGGATGCTCATGACCGGTCCGAAAATCTCGTCGCGGACGATGTCCATCTCGTCCGTGCAGTCGGTGAAGACCGTCGGCGCGACGAAAGCGCCGGCGCCGAACGCGCCGTCCGCGAGGCGCTCGCCGCCGATCAGCAGTTTCGCGCCCGCCGCCTTCCCGCGCTCGATGTAGGAGAGCACCTTCTGCATATGCGCTAAGCTGGAGAGCGGGCCGAAATTGACGCTCTCGTCGAGCGGATCGCCAACGCGGATGCGGCGGACGCGCGACAGCACCTTGTCCTCGAAGTCGGACTTCAGCGACGCCGGCACGAACACGCGCGTTCCGTTGGTGCAGACTTGGCCGCAGGAGAAGTAGTTCGCCATGACGGCGATGTCGGCGGCGCGGTCGAGGTCAGCGTCCTCGAAGACGATCAGCGGCGACTTGCCGCCGAGCTCCATCGTCACCTCCTTCAGCGTCGAGGCGGAGGCGCTGGCCATCACCTTCTTGCCGGTCACCGTACCGCCGGTGAACGACACCTTGGCGATGCCGGGATGTTCGGTGATGGCCGCGCCGACCGCGGCGCCGACGCCGTTCAGCACGTTGAAGACGCCGGCCGGCAGCCCGGCCTCGGCGTAGATTTCAGCGAGCTTGAGCGCGGTGATCGGCGTCACCTCGCTCGGCTTGAAGATCATGGCGTTGCCGGCCGCGAGCGCAGGCGCCGACTTCCAGAGCGCGATCTGGATCGGGTAGTTCCATGCGCCGATGCCGGCGACGACCCCGAGCGGCTCGCGCCGCGTATAGACGAAGGAGGTCTCCCGCAGCGGGATCTGGCGGCCTTCGAGCGAGGGGGCGAGGCCGGCATAATATTCGAGCACGTCGGCGCCGGTGACGACGTCGACCGCCTTCGTCTCGGAGTATGGCTTGCCGGTGTCGAGCGTCTCGATCCGCGCCAACTCGTCGTTCCGCGCGCGCAGGATCTCGACGGCGCGGCGCAGGACGCGGGAGCGCTCCACCGCGCTCGTCGCGCCCCAGATCTTCTGACCGGCCGCCGCCGCGGCGACCGCGCGGTCGACGTCCGCCGCGCTCGCCTGCTGGACGACCGCGAGGACCTCGCCCGTCGCCGGATTAACGGTCTCGAAGGTTTCCGGCCCGGCCGCGTCGACATAGTCGCCGCCGATGTGAAGCTTGAGGAGGCCGAACTCCGGCTGCGACGCGGCCGGAAGCGGCATGGCGGATGCGGCGGCGCTCATGGCTTCTGCAACAGCCCCTTGTAGATTTCCTGATGGTCGCAAAGCCCGGCGAGCCGGCCGAGCTGGTCGACCAGTGCGATCGGGTAGTCGGTGTTGCGGCGGATCTCGATCGCGGTCTTGAGCGGCAGTTCCGCCGGCGCGACTAGGATCTCGCCCTCCGACTTGCGGGCGCCGTCGAGGCCGATCTCGCCGATCCTGCACGACCTGCCGTCGACGCTGAGCGACACCGGCTTGCCGGCGCCGTCGAGGGTAAGTTTGGCGGAGCCGTCGCCGTTCAGCAGCACGCAGCCGCCCGCCTCGCGCTTGAGCTTGTCCGCCGGCGTCATCACCGCGTCCGCGCACAGCACCTCCAGCGGGTTCATGCGCTTCACGAACTCGGCGACATAATCGTCGGCCGGCCGCAGCATGATGTCGGCGGCGGCGCCGAACTGGACGACGCGCCCGCCCTCCATGATGGCGATGCGGTTGCCGATCTTGAGCGCCTCGGAGAGGTCGTGGCTGACGAAGACGATGGTCTTCTTCAGCCGCTCCTGCAGGCTGAGCAAGTCGTCCTGAAGCTTGTCGCGGATAAGCGGGTCGAGCGCCGAGAACGGCTCGTCCATCAGCAGGATGTCGGCGTCGGTGGCGAAGGCGCGGGCGAGGCCGACGCGCTGCTGCATGCCGCCGGACAGCTCCTGCACCATCTTGTCGGCCCAGCGCCCGAGGCCGACCATCTCGAGCTTCTCGTCGACGATCGCCTTGCGCTCGGCGGCGGGCATGCCGCGGATCTCGAGGCCGAAGCCGACATTGTCGCGCACCGAGCGCCAGGGCAGCAGGCCGAACTGCTGGAACACCATCGAGACCGTCTTCAGCCGGATCTCGCGCAGCGTCGCGGCGTTGCAGGTCGCCACATCGACCTGCTTGCCTTCGTGGCGGACCAGCACCTTGCCACGGGCCGTCTTGTTGAGCCCGTTGATGGCGCGCAGCACGGTCGACTTGCCCGAGCCCGACAGGCCCATCAGCACGCAGATCTCGCCCTCGCGGATGTCGAGATTGACCTTGTAGGCGCCGAGCGTCGCGCCGCTGTCGTCGCGGATCTTGTCGCGGTCGGCGCCGGCGTCGGCGAGCGCCAGCGCGCGCTTGGCGTTACCGAAGATGATGGCGAGGTCTTCGAGCTCGACCGCGTTCGTCTGGGCGTTCATCGTCGCGTCCCCCTTCGCGCCGGCGCTCATGCCGGCCTCCTGCGGGCCTGCCGCTCAGGCCGCTTGCAGACGCGGTCGAGGATGATCGCGAGCACGACGATCGCGATGCCGGCCTCGAAGCCCATGGAGATGTTGACCGAGTTCAGCGCCCGCACGACCGGCTTGCCGAGGCCGTCGGCGCCGACCAGCGCGGCGATGACCACCATGGACAGGCTCAGCATGATGCACTGGGTGACGCCGGCGAGGATCGTCGGCATGGCGGCGGGCAGTTCCACCTTGAAGAGAAGCTGGCGCTTGGTGGCGCCATAGGCGAGCGCGGCTTCGCGCAGCGACTCAGGCACCGAGGAGATGCCGAGCTGCGTAAGGCGGATCGGCGCCGGCAGGGCGAAGATCACGGTCGAGATCACGCCCGGCACCGTGCCGAGCCCGAACAGCACCAGCGTGGGGATCAGGTACACGAAGGTCGGAATCGTCTGCATCAGGTCGAGCACCGGCCGGATCGCCGCGTAGAGCCACGGCCGGTGCGCCGCCATGATGCCGACCGGCACGCCGATCACGATGCAGGTGAGCGTCGACCAGATGACCAGCGACAGCGTCTGCATCGTCGCTTCCCAGTAGCCGAGGTTGATCACCAGCAGCAGCGACAGGACGATGAAGGCGACGAGCCCGAACGAGCGGTGCAGGAACCAGGCGCCGGCCGCGAACAGCCCGATCAGCAGCAGCGCGGGCGCAGCCAGCAGCACCGCGGTGAGGCCGTCGACCATCGACGACAGCGCGATCGAGACGAAGTCGAAGAAGGCTTGCCCGTGATCGGTCAGGAAGTTGATCGCCGTGGTCAGCACAGAGCCGACCGGGATCTTGTGGGACGTCAACCATTCATACATGCGCGCGGGCCCCGGGGTCTGGCGGATGGGTCGCAAACGGGCGGCGGAGGACCGGCGGCCGGCGAGGCGGCAGGGCGATCCGAATGCGGACGCGACGGGCGGTCTGTCCGCCGTCCGTAGCGATCCTGGCGCCCGTGATCCGGCCCGGGCGAGGCCTGAACGCTCAGTTCAGGCCGAGGCTCTTCTGCACGACGGGCAGGGCGGGCTGGCCGTCGAGCGTGGTCACGCCATCGAGCCAGGGTTTCCACGTCTCGGGCTCGGACTTCAGCCACTTCTCGGCGGCCTTCTCGCCCTCCATCCCGTCGTCGAGGATCGAGCCCATCACCTTGTTCTCGGTGTCGAGCGTGAAGGTCAGCTTGTTGAAGAAGGCGCCGAGGTTCGGGCATTCCTTGGCGTAGCCGGCGCGCAGGTTGGTGAAGATCTCCGCCCCGCCGTAGTTCGGGCCGAACACCTCGTCGCCGCCCTCGAGATACTTCATGGCGAACTTGGTGTTCATTGGATGCGGCTCCCAACCGAGGAACACGATCGGCTCCTTGCGGCGCTGGGCGCGGTCGACCTGGGCGAGCATGCCCTGCTCGCTCGACTCGACCAGATCAAAGCCCTTGAGGTCGAACTTGCCGTCCTTGATCATGCCGAGGATCAGGCGGTTGCCGTCGTTGCCCGGCTCGATGCCGTAGATTTTGTCTTTCAGCTTGTCCCTGAACTTGGCGATGTCCGCGAAGCTCTTCAGACCCGCGTCGTAGAGATAGGCCGGCACCGCCAGCGTGTACTTCGCGCCCTTGAGGTTCGGGCCGATCACATCGATCTGGCCGGCGTCGACATAGGGCTTCCGATCCGCCTCCATGGTCGGCATCCAGTTGCCGAGGAAGACGTCGATGTCCTTCGACTTCAGCGAGGCGTAGGTGACCGGGACCGAGAGCACCTGGGTCTTCGGCTCGTAGCCGAGGGGCTTCAGGAGGCGGGAGGCGATCGCAGTGGTCGAGGTGATGTCGGTCCAGCCGACGTCGGCGAACCGCACAGCCTTGCACGAGGCGGGGTCGGCCGCCTGGACCGCGCCGCCGCCGAGCAGCGCGGCGAACAGAACCGAAAATCCGAGGGTACGACGCTTCACGGGGAAACCTCCAAAAGCCGGGGCCTCAACTGGCGCTGCGCGAGTCGTAGATCGCATTGAATGATCGTTCAATAGCAAAATGCAAATGATGCAGCGCAAAATCTGTCATCTTGTTGATTTCATTCGCGTCAATCGGCCGTTTTTTTGTGCAAACCGGTATGGCTGTCGGCCTTTTTCCGACGTTGCTAGCCGCCGGACAGCGATAGATATTGAACGGTCATTCAATGCATGCCTATCCTGCGCTATGGCCGCGAGCGACCCTGCGTTCCCCGATATCGATCCGATGCGGAGCTTCGAGGCGGAGCGCCGTCGGCATCTGATAGAGGCGACGATCGAGACGGTCGGGGACGTCGGCTTCAAAGCCGCCTCGCTCGGCGAGATCGCGCGGCGGGCCGGCGTGTCGCCCGGACTGTTCGCGCATTACTTCGGCGACAAGGACGGCTTGCTGGAGGCGACGCTGCGCTTCATGGCGACCCGCCTCGCCCGCGCTACCGCGACACGGATGCGGGCGGCGAGATCGCCGATCGAGCGGGTGCTTGCGGTCCCGGAGTCGACGCTCGCCCCGGAGGAGTTCGATCGTCGCACCAGCGCGGTCTGGCTCGCCTTCTGGGGCCAGATCATGCACTCCGAACCGTACCGGCGCGTGCAGGCGATCTACTTGCGCAGGATGCGCTCGAATCTCCGTCATGCGCTTCGCGAGCTGGTTCCTCCGCATCGGCTCGAGCTCACCGTGTCGACGATCGCCGCGACCATCGACGGCCTTTGGCTTCAGTCCCACGCCAGTCTGGAGACGCGCGGCGACGGCGCCGAGGCGCGCGCAGCGGTGCGCGAACTCGTCATGTGGCTGATCGGGCCGGGCGGCGGCGCTCAAGCGTCCCCTTCGGCGCCGACGGCGCGGCGCGCATGGGCGGCCACGAACGGGCGCGGGTCGCCGATCTGGCGCGCGGCCGAGCGGCTCGAGCGCGCCGAGGCGCTGCGCCGCGCAGCGGAACTGGTGCGCCGAGAGCGCCGCGCGCTCGCGAGGTTCGAGGCGCGCGACACGCTGCGCCCCCTCGCGGATATCGAGGCTCACGACCTCCCGCTGGTCGTCCGGGCCCTGGAGCGGGCGGCGGAACGCGCCGGCGAGCCGCAGCCTGAACGCGTCCGCCTTGGTTCGCGCTGCTATGGCGTCGAACTGCGTGACACGGCCGTCGCCGTCGCCGCCGGCGTCCACTGGAGCGCGGCGCTGCTGTCCGCGAGCCGCGTCGCAGCCCCGGCGCTGGCCGCCGGGAGCTCGATCCTGATCTGCTCAGCGGCGCGCAAGGCCCGCGCGATCGATCGGCTCGGCGAGATTCTCGTCGAGGCGGGCGTCGCGGCCGACGCCTTCGCGGCGGCCGCCGGCGAGGACGCGGAGCGCGCCATGCGCATCCACGCGCCGGAACTCGCCGGCTGGGAGCGCCCACCGCCGAAATCGGCGGTCTTCGTCGCCGAGGACGCGGATGTCCCCGCCGCCGCCGTCGCGCTCCTGCGCGGGCCGCGGGCCTGGGCGCGCGGGCGCGCGCTCAGCGAGACCATCGTCTTCGTAGCCTCGCCGGCGCGCCGCGCGCTGGTCGAGAGGCTCCGGATCGAGATCCGCTCGCTGGAGCTCGGCGACCCCACCGATCCCGCCTGCGACGTTGGCCCGCTGCCCGACAGGGAGGCTCTCGATCGGGCGCTGTCGGCGATCGCGGAAGCGGGCAGGGTGGGCGCCGCCCTGAAAGCCGGAGGGCGGACCCACGAGTTCGGGCGCGGTCGCGCCTGCCACCTCAGGCCGACGCTGCTCGACGCCGTGGACGAGACGATGGCGGTCGCGCAAGCGCCGCTGTTCGCGCCGATCGTAAGCGTCTGCGAGGTCGCCGACGAGACGCAGGCGGCGGCGCGGCTGCGCGCCTTCGGGCCGAAGCTTTCGCTCGGCGTGTTCGCGATGGAGGCCGGCCGCGCGCTCCGCTTCGCTGCGGACGCCGGCGCGTCCGTCAGCTGGATCAACGGCGGAGCCGCCCACACGGACTGGGGGGCGCGGGACGTGGACGGTTTCGAAACGGTCCGACGAGCGATCGTTTCGGAGGCCTGAGCGCCGCAGTCGGTGCGCCACCGATCCGGACAGCAGCGAAACGACGGCCACGCCGGCGACGATCAGCACGATCCCGACGATCGATCGTCCGGCAGGTCCAGCGCGGGACAGCCGATAGAGGCCGACGCCTCAGCTGGCCGTGGTGACGAGACCCGGTCCGAGGCGCGCAAAACCCTCGGACGTCTTGAGCGCGGAGGTGGCGACGACTTCCGCTACGGTCACAAGGCCGAGCAGCAGATAGGCCGATCCGAGGGGCATGAAAAATGTCCGGGCGGGCTCGGGACCCGCCCGGAGATTAATCGAGAGTCAGGCCCGCCCGCTCACTTCAGCTTGTTGAGCGAGGTGTCGAAGGCGATCTTGCCGACCACCGTCGAGCCGCACCAGCCACGGA
This sequence comes from Chelatococcus sambhunathii, assembly GCA_031316315.1. Lineage (GTDB taxonomy): Bacteria > Pseudomonadota > Alphaproteobacteria > Rhizobiales > Methylopilaceae > Methylopila. The sequence goes on along the minus strand of JADBEO010000010.1, from coordinate 6,945 downwards.
CGCCGGTGTTGAGCGCGCATTCCTTCTTGTTCAGGTCGGTGTCGACGTAGCGGACGTCGAGCGTCATCGCCTTGTAGGTCACGCCGCCGCCGACGTTCCAGGTCAGGAAGTCGTGCGGATTGTAGTTGGCGTTCAGGTCGGTGGTGCGCTTGATCCACTGCTTGCCGAACTCGCCCGACACGTAGAAGCCGAGGTTCGGGAAGGCGGCCACCGGGATGTTCACCTTCGGGACGATCGAGAGGTAGAGCTCGTTCGCGCCAGTATTTGCGTAATCGCTGCTCCACCAGATGTTGGCGGTGATCGAGCCCAGGTCGCCGATGGCGATGCTTGGAAGGGCCTTGATCTCCCAGTAGTCGGTCTCGCGGATCTTGACGCCGTTGAAGGCCTTCGCCTCGCCCGGATACCAGTAGTACAGGTAGCCGACGTCGAGGGTGAACGCACCCCAGGTGTGGCGGAGGCCGCCGTAGAGGTCGATCTCAGCCGACGGGTCGCTGAGCGGCCGCGGGAAGTTGACGCTGGAGGACCAGACGCCGGCGTACAGCCAGTCGGTCTGCAGCTCGACATAGCCCTGGATCGCCGGGTCTTTCTTGGAGTTCGTCACGCCGCGGAAGCGGTAGTCTGTTACGCCGGCGACGCCGAAGGCGACGTCGAACAGCGACGGAACCGCGGCCTCGACCGCCGGCGCCGGCTCTGCCAGATCGGCGGCCTGCGCGACGCCCGTCGTCGCGCACCCGAACCCTGCGGCTAGCGCGACTGCCGCAATTGCGCACCTGTTCATGTCTTCGTCCCCTGCTGCCCAATCTACCCCGATGGCAGGATCCGAGAATGACACACGGGCGAGGCATGAAAACTTTGCGGCGACCCGAAATCACATGCAGATACGGCTATGATGCGTTTACGACACAGTCCTTTCCAGGTGTGAAGTAGATGAAATCTCCATGAAGAGATCAGGAGATGGTTGGAATATCGTGAGCCGGTTAAACAGTTGCGACGCCCACCAAAACGTGATTCGCCGATTGACGTTCGTTCAATACCGTCTCGCCGTTGAGGAACTTCTTATTTCCTCGACGGCGGGGCTTCACAGGGGCGTGAACACCAGCGCGTTAGACTGACGTCTAATGATCGGTATTCGGAGCGATCACTTCGATCGCTCTCGGAAGAATTCTGAAGGTCGCGGGCGTCTGCGTGAGGATTTCGCCGTCCGCGTTGATCCGTCGCGGGCGGCGGGTCCGGACCTCGAAAGCCTCCCCGCGCATCGATCGGATTTCCTTCCAGGAGCCGTGCTGGCCGAATCGCAGCGCCTTGAGCATCAAGGCGAGCCGCCAGGCGCGCACGAATCCGAGGCTGTACAGATCGAGCCGGCCGTCGTCGATCGCGGCGTTCTCCTCGATCATGTTGCCGCCGCCATAGAACACGCCGTTGCCGACGGCGATCTGCAGCGTCAGCAGCCTGACCGTGCGCCCCTCCGTCCGGACATGGGCTCGGAACGGCTTCATCCGCGACAGCGCGCGCATCGCGGCTACGGCGTAGCCGAACCGGCCGAACCGGCTCTTCAGCTCGCTCGTCAGCTCATGCGCGAGCTCGACGCTGAGACCCAGGCTCGCCACGTTGAAGAACGGCACGTCGTTGACGAGGCCGACATCGATCGGCCGCGGCCGGCCCTCCGCCACGATCCGGGCCGACTTCTCGACGTCCGGCGGCACGCCGAGCGTGCGCGCAAGGTCGTTCGCGGTGCCGACGGGGATCAGTCCGAGAGGCTTCCTGACCGTCAGCAGCCCGGGGGCGGCGGCGTTCATGGTGCCGTCGCCGCCTGCGACGACCACCAGGTCGTGCGCCGCGGCGCGTTCCACGATCGCCTCCGCGACGGCTTCGCGGCTGTCGCTGGACGCCCTTTCGGGCTCCACGCCATGCGATCTGAGGCTTGCCTCGATCCGTTCAGCGGCGTCGGCGCCGCTGCGGCTCTTCGCGTTGACGATCAGCAGGGCGCTTCGGGCCAAGGGCGATGGTCCCTCAGCGCAGGAGCAGCAGGATCGCGGCGAGACCGAGAACCCCGAAGGTTGCGATGATGCCGCCGCCACGGCAGGCGAACTGCTGCGGCGAGTTCTTCGGCGCGAGCATGCCGATCGGATGGAGGATGCGTGCGACGATCAGCACGATCAGCAGCGCGCGCACGGTCGCCGGGCCGCCTCCTCCGGCCTCGTAGAGACCGACAAGGAGCAACGCGAAGGGCACGTATTCGGCGAAGTTGCCGTGGATGCGGATGCGCTTCAGCAGACGCCGGTCGCCGCTGTCGCCGTGGAGGATGTCGGTTGTCAGGCGTCCCGCCACGACCCAGCCGGACAAGGCGAGGTAAATGAGCGCGAGCAGCGCTCCATAGAAGGCGGTGAGGGCGGGAAACGTCATGCGGTCGACCTCGTCTCGTGGTTGACGTTTTAGCGCGCCGTCGGGCTTTTGGTCGGCTCGCGTCACGTTCTTGCGACGCCATACGCCTCATTTCTCCAAACTGGACCAGATCCCCTCACGGAGCCGATGCCGAAGTTTGCCGCCAACGTCACTATGCTCTTCACGGAGCTGCCGTTCCTCGACCGTTTCGCGGCTGCGCGAAAAGCGGGGTTCGAGGCCGTCGAGCTGCAGTTTCCTTACACATTTGAGGCCTGCGAGATCGCCGCGCGGCTCGCAGACAACGGGCTTGAGCTTGTGCTGCACAATCTGCCGCCCGGCGACTGGCCGGCGGGCGAGCGCGGCATCGCCGTCCTGGCCGACCGCGAAGCCGAGTTCCAGGACGGGGTCAGGCGCGCGATCGACTATGCGCGCGCGCTCGGCTGCCGACAGCTGAACTGCCTGACGGGGATCGCTCCAGAGGGCGTCGACCCGGCCAGGCTGCGCGCGCTCGTCGTCGAGAACCTGACCTACGCAGCCGCAGAGCTGCGACGCGCGGACATGCGCCTGCTGATCGAGCCCCTCAACCTTCGTGATGCGCCAGGCTTCTACCTCAACCGATCCGCGCAGGCGCTCGAACTGATCGCGGAGATCGGCGCCGACAATCTCTTCCTGCAGTACGACGCCTACCACATGCAGGTGATGGAGGGGGATCTGGCGCGAACGATCGAGGCGGCCCTCGACCGCATCGGTCATATCCAGATCGCGGACAATCCGGGCCGCGGTGAGCCGGGAACGGGCGAGATCAACTACCCGTTCCTGTTCGCCCATCTCGACGCCGTCGGCTATGCGGGGTGGGTGGGGGCGGAATACCTGCCGCGCGGCCGGACCGAGGACGGACTCGGCTGGCTTGCGCACGCGCGGGCCGGGTGACCGGGAGACGCCTCAGATGAAGGCGTCTTCTTCAGAGCCGACGACCGTCTCCTTAGTATTGTGACGCCTCAGCGCGCGCTCGCCAGCGAGGCCGACGATCATGAACAGAACCGTCACCACGAACAGGTAGACGAGGTCGAGCGACCGGCATTCGTAGCCGCGGTAAAATCCCTCGCGGAACAGCTCGATGACGTGCAGGAGGGGGTTCCACGTGACCACGGCGCGGATGCTCGCCGGCATCCGGTCCACGACGAAGGAGAAGCCCGACGTCACGAAGCCGACGAGCAGGACAATCCCCTTGAAGTGCCCCAAGCCGGGCGCGATGACCAAGATTAGCGAGAAAACGAGGGCGAAGGCGAGCGTGTAGATGCCGCAGACGAAGAACGCCACGACGCAGAACATGAGATCGTAAGGCATCGCGTCGTAGCCAAAGGCGCCTAGTATCGAGAGGATACAGGCCAGCGCGACGCCGCCCGTCAGCATCTCGAGAATCCAGATCGAATACAGCGTATCCATCCGGTAGAGGGTCGGCAGGCGCTCGCGCTTGTTCCGCGTGAGCACGGCCGCCATCTGCCCTGCCGCGGTTCGCCAGGTCCGCGCGATGACGATGCCGGTGGCGAAGAACACCTCATAGCTCGTACCGATCGGCGGCACGCCCGAGCCGCCGCCCTTGATCGCCATCTTGAGGACGAAGACCCAGACCACCGGCTCAACGATCGCCCATGCGTAGCCCGCGCGCGATCCTGCGTACTGCGTGCGGATGCGCCGCAGGATCAACGCATAGATTGAGCGCGCTTGCAGCGCGGCGGATCCGGCCAGGTTCATGCGAACCCCGTTGCTAGAGAGCGCTGGACAGGCGCCTCATAATCGCGGCGACATCACGGCGTCGCCGATGCGGCATAGCACGAGCGGAGCAAACAACCGTTCGGGTCGCGCCGCAACGGGCGCTGCGACGCAGGGCTTGGCCGCGCCGCCTGGCTACAGGCTCCTGAGGTGCCGCGCCGGCTTCTCCCCGAGCGCGCGCCAGCTGCCGGCGAGGCCGAGCAGGATGGTGACCGCGAGCGCGCCAAGCGCGGCGAGACCGGCTCCCGGCCAGTCGAAGGCGAAGTCGATCTTCATGATGTCGGTCGTGACGCCCCATGCTCCGAGCGAGCCGACGATCAGGCCGAAGACCGCAGTGACCAGCCCGAGCAAAGCGTATTCCGCCGCGAAGGCCGCGATCAGGCGGCCGCGCGTCGCGCCGAGCGTCTTCAGCACCACCGCCTCGTAGACGCGCCGGCGATGTCCCGCCGCGAGCGCGCCGGCGAGCACCAGCATGCTGGAGACCAGCGTCACGCCGCTCGCGACGCGGATCGCCACCGCAAGATTCTCGACGACCTTGGACACCGAGGTCAGCGCGTCCTTCACGCGGATCGCGGTCACCGCCGGGAAGGCGCGGGTGACGTCGCGCATCAGCGCGAACTCCTGCGCGTCGGACCCGCCGTTCGGAAAGGTCACCGTGGCGAGGTTCATGTAGGGCGCGCCTTTGAAGGCGTTCGGCGAGAACACCATGAAGAAGTTGATGCCGAGCGTCTCCCAGTGGATCTCGCGCAGGTTCGCGACTTTCGCCGTGATGACGCGGCCGAGCACGTTGATGCCGACCTCGTCGCCGACGGACAGGCCAAGCGCCTTGGCGAGACGCTGGTCGAAGGAGATCAGCGGCGGCCCGGCATAGTCCGGCGCCCACCATTCGCCCTCGACGACGGTCGAGCCCTTCGGAGGCTCCGCCGCGAAGGTGACGCCGCGGTCGCCCTTCAGCAGCCCGCGATACTCCGGATCGACCGAGTTCTCGTCGAGCGGCTTGCCCTTCAGCGTCGCAAAGGAGCCGCGCAGCATCGGCACGCTTTCGAGCGTCGCGTCCGGAGCCTTGTCCTTGATGAGGCTCGTGAAGGCGTCGCGGTCGGCCGCGGTGAGGTCGAGGAAGAAGAAGGACGGCGCCTTGGCCGGCAGCTCGTTGGAAAGCTGCTTGCGGATCGAGGCGTCGATCAGCGTCAGCGTCACCAGCAGCGCGAGGCCAAGGCCCAGCGACAGCACGACCGAGGGGGTGAGCGCGCCGGGCCGGTGCATGTTGGCGAGGGCGAGCTTGAGCTCGACCGAGCGCGGGCGCGGCGCGCGCGCGGCGAGCCACATGATGGCGGACGCGACGAGGCGCAGCGCGAGGAAGGTCGCGACGGTCGCGACGACGAAGATGCCCGCGATCCGCGTGTCGTAGGCGGCGTAGACCGCGAGCCCGCAGAGCGAAGCGGCGAGCGTGAAGGTCGCAGCGATGTAGACAAGGCGCGGACGGCGCGCCTCGGGCGCGACCTGCTCGCGGAACAGCGCCGCGACCGGCACGTCATGCGCCCTGCCGAGCGGCCAGACCGCGAAGGCGAGCGTCGTCAGCGCGCCATAGGCCAGCGCCAGCAGCAGCTCGCGCGGATAGATCGACGGCTCGATCGGGATCGGCAGCACGTTCTTCAGCGCCGCGACCGCCGCGAAGGGGAGCACCGCGCCGACGATCAGGCCGAGCCCGACGCCGAGCGCGCCGAGCGCCGCGACCTCGACGAGGTGGATCAGGAAGACGGTGCGCCCGGAGGCGCCGATGCCCTTCAGCGTCGCGATGGTCTCGCGCTTGCGCTCGACGAATGCCGCGACCGCGTTCGCGACGCCGACGCCGCCGACGATCAGCGCGGCGAGGCCGACGATCGTCAGGAACTGGGTGAAGCGGCCGACATTGCGTTCGAGCTGCGGGGCGGCGTTGAAGCGCGAGCGGGCGTTGAAGCCGGCTTCCAGCGCCTGTTTCTCGACGTCGACGAGAAGGCGCTTCACCGCCTCGTCGTCGCGCGCGCCGTCGGGCAGGGCGACGCGGTAGGAGTAGCGTACGAGGCTGCCGGGCTGCAGCAGGCCGGAAGCCCTGAGCGCGTCGAGCGAGACCAGCATGCGCGGGCCGAAGCCGACGCCCTCGGAGAGCCGGTCCGGCTCGCGCGTCAGCGCCGCGCGGACGTCGAGCTCGAGATTGCCGACCGCCAGCCGGTCGCCGACCTTGAGGCCGAAGCGCGCCAGCACCGCCGGGTCGACCGCCGCGCCGAAGCGCCCGTCCTTCCGCGCGAGGATGTCCGGGATGGGAAGCGGCGGCTCCAGATCGGCCTTGCCGACCATCGGCCACGCGCCGTCCACGGCCTTGAGCTCGACGAGCGTGGCGTCGCCCGAGGCGACGCGGGCCATCGCGCGCAGCGTCGCGACCTCCGAGACGCGGCCCTTGCGTTCGAGAACCGCGCGTTGCTCGGCCGTCGCTTCCTGATGATGGACCGAGAAGGAGGCGTCGCCGTCGAGGATCGAGCGTCCTTCGCGCGCCAGCCCTTCCGTCAGTCCGCGCGCCAGCGACCCGACGCCGGCGATCGCCGCGACGCCGAGCGCGAGGCACAGCAGGAACACCACGAAACCCTGCACGCCGCCGCGCAGCTCCCGGCCCGCGAGGCGCAGGGTGACGGGTAGTTTGGAGAAACGTCCTGCGTGCTTCGAGACCGCGGAGCCGGCCTGGGATATGTCGGAGGAGGTCAAACGCAAAGGCCTCCAGTTCCCCTCGCCCTCGCGGGGAGGGGTGAGGGGTGGGGG
>JADBEO010000100.1 GCA_031316315.1 Chelatococcus sambhunathii | reverse complement strand
CTAGGTTCTGAACTCATAAAGTTTGCGTGGCGCGCTGGTGGCTGATTCAAGGTCTGGGGAGGATCTTGGATGGCGCGCTACGATCTCAGCGAAGCGGAGTGGCGGCTGATCGAGCCGCTGCTTCCGAACAAGCCGCGGGGCGTCGCCCGAGTCGACGACCGGCGGGTGATCAACGGCATCTTCTACGTGCTGCGGACGGGCTCGCCGTGGCGCGACCTGCCGACCCGCTACGGTCCGAGCACGACCGTCTACAATCGCTTCAACAGATGGGCGAAGGCGGGCGTCTGGCTGAAGGTGTTTGAGGTCTTGGCGGCGCGGTCGCCGCAGTCGCTCCACCTGATCGACTCGTCGATCGTGCGCGCCCATCAGCATGCGGCGGGCGGAAAAAAGGGGGCGCGGATCACGCCATCGGCCGTTCTCGTGGAGGACTAAGCACCAAGATCCACGCCGTCGTCGACCAAGACGGCCTTCCGGTCCGGCTGCTGATCACGCCGGGCCAGGCCTCCGACAAGGCGGCCGTTCCCGACCTGCTCCACGGCCTGCCGCCCGCCGACGCGCTGGTCGCCGACCGCGGCTACGACGCCCGCGCGGTGATCGACCTGGTGGCCGCTCACGGCGGCCGCGCTCACATCCCGACCCAGCGGGACCGCATCGTCCAGCGCACGGTCGAGCCGGCGCTCTACCGCCGACGCAATCTCGTCGAACGCTTCTTCTGCAAGCTCAAACACTTCCGACGCGTCGCCACCCGCTTCGACAAGCTCGCGAGAAACTTCCTCGCAGCCGTCCTGCTCGCTTCAGCAAGACTGTGGCTCAGAGCTTATGAGTCCACGACCTAG